>CAYLPH010000041.1:0-74054 GCA_964385495.1 uncultured Candidatus Solibacter sp. | reverse complement strand
AGGATCTATCGTTCCCGAAAGGCTATGTCGATGCGGCGCGCGCCGCCTTTGCCCTGTTGCGTGGCGAGGATACGGACGTCGGGGATGAGCGGGTGGAACTGCAGCGCCTGGGGCGCGACATCGGGATCGGGTCCACGCGGCACGCCGATGGCGCGCTCAACCACACGATGTTCTATCTGTGCATGGGCTTCGACGATTCCCGCGGCAGCATGAGCTTCGACGCCCCATGGTTTGAGCCCGATGGGCGTTTGAGCATCCGCTGGGCCGATGCCGGCGCGCAGGTGGTGTTCACGCGCATTAATGAAGAACTGCGGCGGCATGCGCGGACGCAGGGCGCGAAGTTCATCCAGAACCCCACCTGGGAGATGTTCAACCTGCGGCACCTGATTACGGCCCATCCGCTGGGCGGCTGTCCGGTAGGCGAGGACTACCATCACGGCGCCGTAGACGAGTTCGGGCGCGTCTTCAGCGGCACGGGGGATGTCCAGAGCGGCCTCTATGTAGCCGATGGCGCGCTGATCCCGTCGGCGCTGGGCGTGAACCCCTTCCTCACCATCTGCGCGCTGGCCGAGCGGATTGCCAGCGGCATTGTGCAGCAGCTAAAGGGAGTGGAACTGCCGAGCCCGCCGCGCATGGTGTCCACTAGCGCAATCGACGCGCGGGAGGTGGCGAGGTATAGCGAGCCGGAATTGGAGCGGCTGTTCCGGCGCGTGGAGTCGAAGCCCATGTCGTGGATGGCGAACAAGAAGCGACGGGTGGACGCTTCGGCGGGGCTCATCCATGGCGATGCATGGAAGGGCTTCTTCCCAAAGGGTCACATCCTGAATTCCATGTCGGCGGCGCTATTCACGGGCTTCCAGAAGCGCTTCTTGGAACAGAACGGGCGACTGGTGGGCATTACGAGCGATGCCGATGGCCGCATCAACGCCCGCAGTACGCTGGAGGAGATCGACATCACGGATCGTCGCGGGCCGCTCGAGCCGGGGCGCTACATTCTGCTGCGCTATGCCGATCCGCCATGGCAGGGCTACTACGACATCTTCAAGGTGGTCAATGAGAACCTTCTCATTGGCCGTGTGTATCTGGGCGAGTATCCGAACGGGCTGCGGCTGTTCACGTTCCCGATGACCACGCTGTACGGCTTCGATGAGATGACGGTGGAGGACCATCGCCTGTTGTGGCAAGCGGCGGAGGTTCCGGCGAAGGAGGAACTAGCGGGGGTCTGGCGCATGGATGCCGTGTCCAATGCCAACCGTGCGGCGGGCATCTCGCGGCTGACCTTCGATCTGAAGCCCGATGGGCGCATGGAAGCCCGCTACCGGCTGCTGGGGCTGATCGAGGGGCTGGCCATTCCTTCCTTCGTGGCGGACCACTTCCGCATGGACGACTTCACGCCCTTTCACGATGAGATCCGCCGGCTGTCGCCCGATCTGATGATTGGCAAGTACGTGGTGGAGGTGCCGGAGCCCATCGCGGCGGCCTTCCCGCCGGCGTCGCTGGGTCTGCTGCATGGGGAAGAAGGGCCGGGCGGCCAGCGCTTCGGGCTGTACTACCTGCTGACGCGGTCTGAAGGGGCCGGTAGCGATACCGAACCAAACACACTGGCGCGGACATTGATTGAGTCGCGGCTGCCCGATGGTATCGGGATGACGTTCGATGAAGAGATGGTGGGCTGGTATCAGGAGGGGCTGGCCAGCACGGCAAGCGCGCAGGCACCGGACGGAGCCGTGGACTGCCGCTTCCGTCTGCGCATGACCGTGAAGGACGTGAACGAGTTCGTGGAAGGCGTTGCGCATGAAGCGGCGGCATCCGGTGAGATCGAGTTCCTTGCCTTTGCCGGCTTCTCTCCGGCCATCTTCGTGGTGCATCCCGGCCGCAGCCGGTTCAACTATCTGCGCGTCAATGCAGACACGGCCGAGGCCGAGATGCGTTATCACCTGGAGTTTGGCACTCCCGGTGGAGACCAGTTCGTCTTTGAAGGACGCAAGTACATGCAGGGGGATCGGAGCGGCCCCGCCACGGCCGCTGAGGTGCTGGCGGATTACACGACGCTCTATTACACGGTGACGAAGAATGGCAATCCGCTGGGTGCCGGCTCGCTGCGCTTCCGCACGTTCGAGGATCTGCCCGCGCTGGGTAGCCTGGCGAGTTTCCTGCGCTCCTTCGATGTGACGGGCACCTCGGATCCGGCAGTGCGTCTACGCGCGCAGATGCGCTTCCTGGCCTTTACGGCCGAGTTTGTCCAACGCGAATACGATCCGGTGGCGTCCTTACTGGCGGCCGGAGGAGGTAATTAGATGGAGCGCGATGCGCGGCTGCGATTAGAACTCGTGGATGTGTACGGCAAGCGCCTGGACGAGCGGGTGGATGTGATTCTCCGCCACACCGAGTTGAGCGATGTGGTGGGCGCCCGCAATATCAGCGCCCGCAGCAGATTCGCGATCAAAAACCTCTTTGGCCCGCCGCGAGGGTTGTACCGCGCCTTCATCGATCCGCCCTCCTATCTTCCCGTGACGACGATGATCAACATGAGCAAGTCCGGCGACAATGACCGGGTCTTCGTGTTCGCGGTTGATTCGGAGAAGGTGCTGCGGGTGCGGTTTCCCAATTGGGCGGACTTGACGGACGGGCGAAAGTTGCTGGAGGAGAGTAAGAAGGTGCTGGGGTTTGAAGGTAAGTCCGGACGGGAGTTGTATGAGTCGCTGGACGATATCCGGCGTGCCGGGCTGTTGAATATCCTGGCGAAGGCTCGGCGGGTGGGGCTTGGCGCGGGTGCACGGGTGATCGACTTTCTGCAGGAGCTGCGCGAGATTCGTGGCGACCGCTTCTATGTTTCGGTGCCGCATGCGTTGCGCGAGCACGTACGGAATGCGATGCTGGCCGGGGCCTTCGCCGAGGCGCCCAGCACGCTGCACCGCCCGCCGGAACAGGGCTTCACGGCGGCCGGCAGCTTCAAGACGCCAGACCGCTACGGCAACCTGCAGATCACGTTCTTTGCGCGAGCGGAGGAGTGGGTGGCCGATATCGACATCGACGACGCCAACGGACTGGAGCACGTCTTTCAGGTTCTACGCAACAGCATCACCGGCAGCCCGACGCACCCGTACAACATCCAGCAGATCCTGATTAAGGAACAGGAGATTGATCCGGGCTATGAGCTGATTGTGCGGGAGCCGGCTGCGCGAGCGGCCGTCACCGCCTGAACCGGGGAGAAACACGAGATGCCCAGAATTCCCTTGTCCGATTCGCTTGGCATTGATGTGGACGGCAAGCTGGCGCCGCTTTCCGTTCTGAGTTCGCTGCCGATTCTGTCGGGCGGGGGCATGCCGTTGGACGGCGTACCTGTGGAGTCAGGCTCGCTGGGATTGCAGTTGGAGCGGCCCATTCCGGTGGATGCCGGAGGTCTGAAACTGAAGTTGGGGGGCGGCTCGCGAATCGCGCTCAGCGTTATCTCTCCGGGGAAGCGGACGGTGGATGCGGACGATCCGTTCGATGCGATTCGGGTGGGAGCGGATGAGGCCTACCTGGGACTGCGGGTAACGTTCGCGGGAGAGCTGGGCGCTTCGCGCAATCATCTGGGGATTGATGCCTCGCGCGACCTTACCATTGCGTGTTACCGGCGTTTTCGCCGGGGAGGCGATGAGTTTGCGTCGTTGCCGCTAGCCTTGGCGGCGGTGGCACGGAGCTTCGTACTGCCGCACTCGCAGGCCGATCTGGATGGCCTGGACGCGGACACGGTGGTGATGCTGACCGGGAGCGGGTCGCTACAGCTATCGGCGGCGCTGTCGATGCCGCTTGCCGTCGAGGCGTTGGCGCCGGTCAGGCTCGGTCCGGCCACGATTGACGTGAGCGCAGGCGGCTCCTTGCGCGTCAATGCGGGGATTACGTTGCGCGGCGGCTATCAGGTTCGGGTGCGCCGTGCCTCCGCGGATGCCATCGAAATTGGCGTGCATCGGGCAAAGAGCCGCGAGGTGACTGTATCCGCGGCGGCACAGGCTTCCATCGGCGTGGGGGTGGGTAGTTTTGAGCTTACCGAACGCCTTATCACGGCGCTCAGCAACCGCCCTCTGGTGAATAGGGAAGAGTTTCGCGCCGCCCTGCCCGGTGAGGACGATGACAGCAAGCGGCGCCGGATGGAAGGCTTTGAAAGAGAGCTGAAGGCGGCGGTGGATACGCGCGTCCGGGCGTCGGTGACGGCCGCCTTTTCGGCATTGCATTCGGAAGAAGCCGCGCTGCTGTATGAGATCCAGCGAGGTGCGGCGCCCGAAGCGGTGTTAGCGGCGCTGCGTGGAAAATTCGGACTCCTGGCCGCGGATCCAGCGCCGGCAGGCGTGGTGCAGAAGCAGAACATCCTGACCACCACGGACGCGCGGAAGACGGCTTTGAAGCTCAACCTGCTGGGCATCGTGAATGCGATGTCGGCGGTGAAGCTGACGCAGGTGTCGCGGATCGAGCGGAATGCGGAAGGCGAGATCACGCTATTGGTGGACACCTCCAGCGCATCGCGCATGAGCGCCGTGCTGGTGAATCTGAACCTGACGCCGCAGCGTCTGCGCAGCCTCATGAGCGAGAACTTTCTCATAGAGGCCGCGTATCATGCGTCGGGCGCGGGTGTGCTGCCCCCGGTGTTCACATCGCGGCACCCATATCTGGAGGTGCATGGGCGGACAGGGCGCGGCGAGATGAAGAACAACCTGGACGTCATTCGCGCCTTCGGTGCGATGACGGCCGATCAAGTGAAGGAGCGGCTGGGAAGGCGCAGAGGCTTTAGGCGGACCACCTTCTACATCGAAGCCAGTTATCGCGGCGACGCTCTTCGCAACGCCTTTCTGGACGCGAATGGGGCGCCGCGGACGGTGGCCGAGTACGAGGAGTGTGGCCGCCGCGCGCTGGGAGAACTGGTGGCCGGGGATAGCAATGCAAGGCTGCGGCATCGCGTGGCCACCGACAGCCAGCTTTGGGCGGAGATGAAGCGCATTGGGAATGCCGGCCAGTTTGCACCGCTGTTTGGGCCTCGTCTATCCGCCACCGATCCACGGGTGGGAGCGGCGGGTGGGGATTACCTGGCGATCGTGAGTTGGGCGGCGGCCATGCATGCGGCGGCGGAGGCTGTGCAGGGGACCATCGCTCTGCTGCAGGGCGGCGGTGTGATGTCCGGGGATGCGCGGCTGGCGGAGGCCCGCGCCCGTCTGAACGCACGGCTGAAGAATGTGGTTGCGAGGACGGAGGAGCGCTTTGGCGATCCGCTGGGTATGCTCATGGTCTACCTGGCGGCACAGCGCCGAGCCGACGTGACGATTGTTCTGGAAGGCGAACAGATCGACCGCTTTGAGACCCGCATCGCCCGCCCTACGGCTTAGGCTTATGATGGGGAGGTCAACGCCATGCATACACCGTCGCGCCGCAGCTTCCTCTCGCTCCCGTTTCTGGCGGCCTCGCCGCCCATGCAGGCGGCGAGGCCGAACATCCTGTTCATCATGACGGATGACCATACGACGCAGGCGATGAGCTGCTATGGCAGCCGCATCAACCAGACGCCGAACCTGGATAGGATCGCGAAGGAAGGGATGCGGATGGACCGCGTCTTTGTGACCAACTCCATCTGTACGCCGAGCCGCGCCGCCATTCTTACCGGCAAGTATAGTCACCGCAACGGCGTGCCGGTTTTCAACCGCTTCGACGAGAAGCAGCAGAACGTGGCCAAACTGCTGCAGCAGGCGGGCTACTTCACGGCCGTGATCGGCAAATGGCACCTGGGCAGCGATCCATCCGGCTTCGATCACTGGAACATCCTGCCGGGGCAAGGGGTGTACGTGAACCCAACCCTTTACGAGAAGGATGGCTCGACGGTGTACAAGGGCTACGCCACCGACATCATCGCCGATCTCACCATCGAGACACTGAAAAACCGGCCGAAGGATAAGCCGTTCTTCGTGATGTCGCATCACAAGGCTCCGCATCGGGAATGGACTCCCGATGAAAAGCACCGCAAGATGTTCGAGAACAAACGCATTCCGGAGCCGGCGAATCTCCGCGACGATTATGCCGGGCGGACGGACGCATTGCGGGAGCAGAAGCAGTCGGTGTTCCACGATATGACGCGCCGGGATCTGAAGCTAACGCCTCCGCCCGGATTACCTGCTGAGGAAGCGCGGAAGTGGCTGCAGGGGAAGCCGGCGGAAGTGGAGACGGTGATCGACGGCGTTAAGAAGACGCTGACCGGGCGTGAACTGGAGGACTGGAAATACCAGCGCTACATGCAGGATTACCTGGCCTGCGTGCAGAGCGTGGACGATAACGTGGGGCGGGTACTGGAGTGGCTGGATGCCAATGGCCTGCGCGAGAACACGGTCGTGATTTACACCAGCGATCAGGGATTCTTCCTGGGCGAGCACGGGCTCTACGATAAGCGCTTCATGTATGAAGAGGCGCTGCGGATGCCGTTCGTGGTTCGCTGGCCGAATGGCATTAAGGCGGGCAGCACTTCCGACGCGATCGGCATCAATTGCGACTTCGCGCCCACCTTCCTGGACTTGGCAGGGGCGGCGGTGCCGGGGGACATGCAAGGGGTGAGCCTGACTCCGGTGTGGAAAGGGAAGAAGCCGGCGAACTGGCGCCGGTCGATGTATTACCGCTACTATCACGATCCGGGCGACCATAACACGCGCGCGCACTACGGCGTTCGCACCACCACCCACAAGCTGATCTACTTCTGGAAGAAGGACCAGTGGGAGTGTTACGACCTGAGGAAGGATCCGGGGGAGATGCGCAACATCTACGGCGATCCCGGAGCGCAGAAGATGGTGGCGGAGTTGAAGCGCGAGTTGCAGCGGCTGCGGAAGGAACTGGGGGATGAGGATCAGTTCGCCGAATCGCAGCCGAAGGAATCGTCGTACGTAACGGCGCCTCCTTTGAAGAAGCGCTGAACATCCTCGTTGAGCGTTAACTATTCAGCAGGTCGTCCAACTTGGCATCCGCGGGCATGTGCGCGCCTTCCAGCAGCACCGCCTCGACAAGATTCAGCCTCCCGGCCTTCATCCGCGCCTTCACAGCGGCGGCGAAATCGGGATTCGGTGAACCTGGCTCTTCCACTTCGTTCGAAGGCCCAATTCCATTGATGCCGGCCAGCACGCGGGCTTTGCGCTCCACCAGCGACATGCCCTTCAGCTCTTCCGGAGTGATGGGTTTGCCGAACCAGTAATCCTGGTGCCCAAGTTCGTAGGGCAGGTCTTGCTTGGCGGGCGCTGGCACGCCCGGCAGGCCGCCCGTGAACCGCACCGGCACGATCGGCACGTTGGCTTCCATGGCCAGTTCGATCAGGGCGGAACTCACCACTGCCACAGGCTTACGGCAGGTAAGGCTGCGGACACCTTCGACATGGATCAGCGCGGAGCGGCCGTCCTTCGTCATGGCGCCGCGCAGGTGTTCGGTAAGCTTCAGCAGCGACGCTGGCTTGCTCTGGTCGAAATAGATCAGCGGCTCCGAAGGCGATTCGGAAAACTTATCGAAGATGCGCGCCATGGACTGCACCAACTGCGACTTCTTCTGTTCGATCTTCGCCATGACGATCAGCGGGGAGCCGGTCACCGCCGGCGCGACGAAGGGGAACAGCGTGGACTCCATCAGCGTCTGGTGGTTGGCCAGATAGAGCACGGGCTTGCCGCGCAGGGCTTGCAGCGCGGCGGGATCGGTGGCGTGGATCGCGCCGACGAAGTTGCCGTAAAGCGAGGCGATGAGGTGCTCGCGCGGATGCGAGGACCGGCTGACCTCGCCTTTCTTCCAATGCGACCAGATATCCGCCAGCGAGAGGCCGGACTTCGGAGCGGGCTGGCTGCCAACGATGCGGCAGGCCACCCGCGGCATGTGGTAAATGGCCAGGCCGTCCACCATCAACCAGGATTCGGCATGGACCACCACGTCATTCTCGCCGCGGATGACATCGCGGATCTCCATTTCCACGGTGATCCGCCTGGCCGTGGGGACAACCTGGCCGCGATACTTCCAGATCACTTCCTGGCCACCGGCAATGGGCTCAAAGTGCGCGTTCGCAAGGCCTTCGCCCAAACCCGCCTCCAGCATGTAGAACTGCAGAAGCTGCATGATCGACTCGACACCGAGCGAGCCGGGCATGACGGGGTCCTGGAAGAAGTGGGCTTTGAAGAACCACTCGTTGGGGTCGACGTCCTTTTCGGCGCGCAGGCGGCCGAGTTTGGTAACCCCGCCATCGGGCCAGTAATCGGTGATGCGGTCGAGCATCCGCAACTGGCCGGACATCATCTTCAGCGGGCCGTTGAAGTAGCGCGCCGGATTCGTAGTGAGGTCGACCGAGAAGCCGGAGGGCGGCGGCAGAGGCTCGCGATTGGGGGCAAGGCCGACCTGCCCTTGGAGCGACTGTTTTGGGAAGAAGCCGAAGCTGGTCTTGAGCGCGGCCACTTTGCGTCCGTTGAAGCTGGTTTCCAGTTCGAAGACCACTAGCGTGATGCCGCCGGATTTAGACAGCGTTACCAGTTTCGTGCGCGTAGTGAAGATGCCGGGTTCATCGGGGACGGGCCCATACATGGTGCCGCTGCCATCCAGGTTGCGTAGATAGACATCCTGCGGCTCCGTGCTCACGCAACCGGCATAGGAGGCAAGCCACCCACAGGGCTGCAGCGAGATCTCCATGAGGATGCTTAACGGCACGAAAGGCTGGCCGTTGTCGCGGAAGAACCAGGCGCCGTTCTCCAGGTCGTACTGCACGTCGCACTCGACGCCGGCCTGCATGCCTTCGGGAGGATGGCTAACCCTGGTGACGCGGGTCATCTGCAGGAACGGTGGGCTAGGCAGCCGGACTGTGCGCGTGGGCCCGTCGAAGCGGCGGTACATCTGGCCGAAGGCGTCGGACGGACGGCCAAGGGCCGAGGCGAGCATGCCGGCGGCGCCGAACTCAAAGCCGTCGACCGTAATGCCAGGCGTTACGAGCGTTTCGGGGCGGGGTTGCAGGCCGAGTTTTTCGACCGGCCAATCGGGCACCAAGTGCACGCCGAGGCGATAGCCGTGGACAGCCTTGATGTGGCCGTCGACCATGCCGAGAATATCGGCATATACGGCGGGTTGCGGGCCGTCGACCACACGATGGACAAAGACTTCGTAGGTAAGCGTGTGAGACGTGGGGATCACCTGGCCCCGGCAGCGCAGTTTATAGACCTCATCCGGGATGGGCTCAAAGCGCCAGCCATCGCGGCCGATGGTGAGGCCCATGGCGGCAAGGTAGAAAGACATGGCCTGCATACCTGCCTCGGCCATGAGCGTGCCGGGCATGCAGGGATCGTTGAGGAAGTGGCCGTGGAAAAACCAGTCGTCCGGGGTGACTTTGTTCCGGACCTTCATGTAGCCGCGTCCCCACGGACCGCCGTTCGGATCGAGTTCCACCACCTCATGCAGAAGCTGCATGTTGCCGCTGGGGATGCGCGGCGTGGCGGTGTGGGTGGCGAGGTTCTCGTAGCCTTCGCCGAAGCATTCATAGGCGCGGCCGTTGGCGAAGGCCGTCATCTGCTCGCGCGTGTAGGTGCGCTTCACGGGAGTCTTCGGCGTGAAGGGCACGGGCGGGCCGTCGGGGGGGGCGGTGTTGGCGTCCCAGATCACGCCGGCGGGGTCGGCCAGTTCGGCGTAGCTGAAGAAGCCCGCCTGGCCGTTGCGCATCTGCAGGCGCACTTCCCCGTTCACGCGGCAATCGAAGTGGAAAAAGAAGATGCGGACGTCGCCCAACTGCGCGTGGTCGTCGATATGGATGTCGTAGACGAGCGTGTCGCCCACCTGCGGCAGCGCGCCTTTGAAGGTGAGTTCGCAACTGAGCATGCGATAGACACGCTGGTCGCGATTGATGAAGTCGATGCCTTGCCAGGAGACCAGCATCAGGTCGGCCTGGCCGGCTTCGATGAGGACACCCGGGGTGATGTGGCGTTCGTGCGGGTACCACGAGTCCGGGCGGATGTCGGTCTCGGTCCAGATGGAGCCTTTTTGCAGTACGCCCGGTTCGCCGGTGATGCCGGTAACCCGGTCGGGGAACAGCAGCGGCGGCTCCGGCATGCGCACCTGGCGCTTGAAGCCATCCTGCTGTTCGAAAAGCTTGCCGAAGATTTCGGAGATGCGGCCGCCGGCGTGGATCTCGAGTTGCCTGCGATCGAAAGTAGGGCCAGTGGGGGCTGGCGGCAGGACTTCGGGTTGCAGCACGGGCGTGGGCGCCGCCGGCGCGGGAGCCGGGGGAATGGCCACAGGCGGTGGTGCCACGGGAAGCGGCGGCGGTGGGGGCGCCTGGATCAGCGCGGCGGCGGGCAACGAGCCTCTGTGCAACGCGTCGCGGAACACCGCCAAGCGGGCTTCGGCGGTACGGCGCAGCACGTCCACCTGCGCCTGCACGGCATTGCGATGGGCTGCCCCCGCCGAGCGTGCCAGCGTGGCGTAGGTGGTGTCCGGCATGCGGCCGTGGCCGTTGCCGTAATGATGGCCGTTACTGGCGGCAAGAGCGGGTACGGCGGCCTCAGCCGGCGTTACCGGAACAGGCTTCTCCAGAACGGGGGGAAGTTCCGGCGGAGCCGGCATCTTCTGTGCGGGCAGGGGGGCATCCTCCAAACGGAAATCGGGGCGGTGCGCGGGGAACGTGAGTACGCGGCCGGGCGCGGGCCGCTTCCAACCCATGCGGGCGTGGTCCAGTCGATCGAAGAAGGCATCGGCGTCCATCTCGACCCCGGCGGCCGCGAGCTTGTGAATGGCTTGGGTAATCTGTTCGACCGAAGGCTTGCCGAATTGATCGAGCGAGACAGCCAGGTGCGGACGATCGCCGAGAGTCTTTGTAATCCAGCCCGCGCAGAGATTGCGGGGACCGTGTTCGACAAAGATGCGAACGCCATCGTCCCAGGCGCGGCGGACAGTGCGGGCAAAGTCGACCGTCTGGCAGGCCTGTTCGGTCAGGGCGTCGGCGACGCGATCGGCGGTGGGCTCATAGGGGCCGCCGAAAGGATTGGAATAGAAGCGGTATTGCGGTTGCGGGGTGACGGGGCGATGGTGCAACGCGCGCCAGCCTTCGCGGTATTGCTCCATCTCGGGGCAATGGCAGGCGAGGCCGGCGGTTTCAAAAGCGGGTACGCCGAGTTTCTTGACGACGCGGCGGGTGGCGGCAGCGTCGCCACCGATCAGGCAATCGCCGGGGGCATGGATGATGAGCAGACGGACGTGGGGCTCAGCGGCGATGGCTTCGTGGATCCGCTCCACGGTGGCCAGGACGCGGACGTTGATCCAGTCGACACGGTCCTGCTTCCAATGCCGGCGGGCGATGCCGAAGTCGCCGGCGATCTCCCGGTCGTACATGCCGGAGGCGCCGACCTTGGCCATCATGTCGACGATGCCGCTCCACACGCCGGACGCGAACATGTAGTTCGTCTCGCCGGAGGAGAGGCCGATCATGGCCTGTGGCTTCAGTTTAAGAACGCGCAACGTGAGTTCGGCATGCAGTTGGTTGATGAAACTGGAGCCGAGCAGTTGTTCATAGGCGGTGAGGTCCGCGGGGGAGTTGGCGTAGACGAAGCCGGCGGTCTCCTCCATCTCCGGGAAGCGCGTGGAGAGCGATGCGGTGAGAGACGGCATCGCAAGGAGCAGGTCTTTGCAGGCGTGGCGATAGGCGGCGGCAGCGCCGGTGAATACGAAGGCCAGTTCGCCTTCCATGCGCTGGGAGGACTTCGCCGGGCGCGTGTTGATGGCGCTTTCGAGATAGCCGGCGGGGGTGGCAGGCTCGGGCGCGCTGAGGCGGAAGTTGCTGGCCTGGAGGTTCCATTCGCCTTGGGAGGGAAGCCACGGCGCGGCGGGTTCGGCTCCAAAGCGGAGGCGATGCTTGACAGCGAGGGCCGCGGCGGCGATCTCCAGAAGGCCGGAGGCGGCGTAGGAGTGCCCGAACAAAGTCTGCACCGTTTGTTTCAAGGGGCGATCGTTGCCAGCGCTGTCCTCGATCACCGCATAGATGGTGCGCCCGGTTTTCACGGCTTCGTCGAGCGGGCAGAGGACGAGGGCGACGGCGGCATCGCCGGGCGGCTTGCCGTTGACAGCGGCGGCGGTGTGGAGGGAATCGCAGGAGAGGTCGACGGCGCAGACGAGGGCTGCATCGAGTTCGCCGTTGCGCAGGGCGCGTAGCGCGAGATGCAGGGAGGCTTCGCCGGAAAGTTCGCCGTCGCCAACGGTAAAGCCGCTGCCACGGAAATCGAACTGGCTGTTGAGGCGGTTGGCGGGCATGTTCGGCATGTTGCCGAGGATGGTGGCGGGGCCGTCGAGCGGGGGGACGATGTGGTCGCGGACGTTGAGGAGCCAGGAAGGTTCCGGATCGAGGCCCCGGCCGCGGAGTTGCTCTGCGAGGCGCCAGCGGACGCCATGCCTGCCGATGCCCGGCTCTACTTCGATGCCGGTGAAGACGCCGGTGGTGGCCATGGGCAGGTCGCCGGCTTCGCTCACTGCTTCCTGGGCGGCCTGGAGGATGGCCACCTGCTGGGGCAGCGTATGTTCGAGATCGCGCGGCGGGAAGCGAAGCTGGGTGGCGGAGAGAGTTACGGATTCGGCGGCGTGGTCGGGGGATGGCGAGGCGCTGCTGCCCGCGATGAGGCGGGTGAGGAAATCGGGGGTGTTCCTGCCTTTGCCGGCAATGACGCCTATGCCGGTGATGGCGATGGCAAGGGGCGCGATCTGGAGATCGCGCGCAGACCTGGAGGTCTGCCCTACATACTCTTCGACAATGACGTGCGCGTTGTTGCCGCCGAAGCCGAAGGCGCTAATCGCACCGAGCCGCGGGCCTTCGCTCTTCCAGGGTTCCGGCTTGTGCAGCAGGCGGAAGCCGGAGTTGCGTAGTGTTTCCGAAGGCTCCTCGCAGCCAATGGTGGGCGGCATCACGCCGTGGCGGATGGCTTCCAGCAGCTTCACGAATCCGGCTGCGCCGCTGGCGGTGATTAGATGGCCGAGATTCGATTTGAGCGAGCCGATACCGATGCCCGCGTCCGGGAAGACGTCGGACATGCTGCGGAGTTCGGTGGAATCGCCGACCGCGGTTCCCGTGGCGTGGCACTCGACGTAGGAAACCTGCGCGGGCGCGATGCCGGCAAATTCGTAGGCTTGCCGCATGGCGCGCACCTGGCCTTCACGGCTGGGCGTGAGCAGGCCTGCGCCGCGGCCATCATTGCTGCAGCCGATGCCGCGAATGACGCCGAGAATGCGATCGCCGGCGATGACCGCATCGGAGAGCCGCTTGAGGGCCACGAAGGCGGCGCCATGAGCGGGGATGAGGCCGTCGGCCTCTTTATGAAAGGGACGGCTGCGGCCGCTGGGACTAAGGGCTCCGAGGGCGGTGAAGCCGGCATGGAGGAACAGATCGTCGGAGTGGTTGATGCCGCCAGCGACGATGAGATCGGCTTCGCGATCGTGCAGCCGGTCGCAGGCGAGCTTCATGGCGTAGAGCGACGAAGCGCAGGCAGCATCGATGGAGTAGCCGCCCAGACCCAGTTTCAGCGCCTTCGCCGTGAGTTGGGCGGGCAGCGCGAAATGGAAGCGGTTGCGGGGATCGGGGCGGCGGCTGCCGAGCATGACAGCCTCGGCCCATTTGGCCATGGATTTGGAAGGATAGCCCAGGTTGCCAAGCACCAGGCCAACGCGAGGGGCGGCCTGCGAGGTATCGTGGCCGGCATGGTGCAGCGCCTCGCGCGCCCCCCAGAGGGTCCAAAGGAAGAGCGGGTCAAGGCCATTCGTATCGACGTCGAACTCAGCGGGATCGAAGACGGCGGAGAAGCCCGTGACATAGCCGCCGGTGGCGGAGACGACGCGCTCCTCGCCGGCATCGGCGGCGTTGCGCAACAGCGTCTCCGGATCCAGTCCCCACATCTCCGGAGTGGCCGGCTGCAGCAGGTTGCGGCCTTCGATAACATTCGACCAAAGGGCCTGCGGCGAGAAGGCGCCGGGAAGCACACAAGAGGTACCAACAACGGCAATGGCTTCGAATTGGGACATGAGTTACTGCTGGGAACTGGGTGTTAGGTGAAGTTCGATGTCGCGCAGTTCGCAGGCCACGCGGCCGTCTCCGGCCACCAGCACGGCGTCGGCAACAATGCCCAGCGACCCGGTGGCGCGGCATTTGACTTCGCAGCGGAGGCCGCCCGGCACGGCACCATTCCCATGGCGGCGGAAGGTGCCCAGGCGGGTTGGCAATGTGAGGCCGCCGAGCTTGAAAAAGCCCCAGAGGACGACCATCTGGAGAGCGCCGTCGAGGGCGGCGGCATCCGTCTTCCAGGGTCCGGCAGGCCAGCCCATGCCGTAGGTGGAGCGCAGTTCGGCTTGTACGCCGGCTTCATTCAAATGATGGAGCGCGCCAATGGCGTGGAAGGCAGGCCCATGGAACAGGCCGCTGCTCTGGTAGTCGTAGCCGGAAGCTTCGGGCGCGTTGACAGAGGGGGACTCGTCGGCCTTACGCGGTTCGAGTTCAAGGGTGGCGTTGTAGTGAAGCGCGCCTTCGGGGGACCGCAGGGCACATTGCACTTCGTTGCCGTTGACCTTGGCGACGATGCGCAGCGCGTGCCCTTCGCCTTCGAAGTCGGGCAGGGGGACGCCGCGCAGGACGCGGAGGTCGCGGCATTTGCCGACGCGCATACCGGGACGCAGAGATTCGGCGGCGCGATGGAACCACTCGTTCACCAGAACGACGGGGAGCACGGCCTGCCCACGGATGCGGTGGCTGTCGACAAAGGGATAGGTGCGCGAGTTCACCAGGAGCGTGGCGGTAATTTCATTGGCGGGTGTCTCATCGACAAAGGCTTCTCCCTTGCCGCCGATGAGGACTTCGGCCGAGCCCTCACCACTGCGCAGTTCTTTGACGAAGGCGGCAGCGCCCTCGGCCAGCGGAATGAGACCTGCCCCACGGGAACGGAAATGAGCCGCCAGGGCCGCCGTAACCATGCCGCCATCCCACGGCCCCCAGCCGATAGATTTGACGATGCAGGTGTTGCCCCGGCGCGCGGCTTCCACCTGCGCCACCTGGTTAAGAACTTCGTTGGCGGCGGCGTAGTCGCACTGGCCGGGATTGCCAAAGTGGGCGGCGACCGACGAGAAGAAGCAGATCGTGTTGATGGGGTCGGCAGCGGTTTCCGTCAGCACGGCGCGAAGGCCGTCCGTCTTGGTGCCGAAGACCAGCGAGAACTGTTCGGGAGTCTTATCGGCGATGAGTTTGTCGGCGATGACGCCGGAGCCATGCACGATGCAGGTGATGGGGCCAAACCGTTGGCGGGCGCTCTCGAGAGCGGCACGGACGCTGGCGCGGTCGCGCACGTCGGCGGAGTAGTATTCGGCGGGCGAGCCAGCCTGGCGCAGGGCTTCCAGCGTTGCCTTGATTTCGCGAACCGCGAGTATCTGCGAGACCTGGCGGGCGATCTGGGCCAGGTTGGCGGCCGCGCCTGCACGCTTGGCGAGGGTGCGCTTTAAAGCCGCTTCGTCCTTGCAATCGCGGCATTCCACAGGCTCTTCGTCAAGCACGGTGCGGCCGAGGATGGCGATGCGCGGGCGGGCCGACTTTGCCAGTTCGATCAGGCACGATGCGGTGACGCCGCGGCCGCCGCCTGTAACGACAACAACGGAATCCGGTCCGATGCGGCCTTCGCCTTCGGCAGGCTCCCCGGCATAGCGGGTGGGGGTAAGCCGCGAGCCGTCGGCGCACAGGGTGACATCGAGGGTGCCGCCACCGGCCAGCAGTTCCTGGGCGATAGCCGCGGCCTGGTCAACCGCGGCGGTCCAGCCGGCGAGGGAGATGGCTTTGACGCAGGCGGCGGGCCACTCGCGCGCGAAGGTACGGGCAAGGCCATCGACACCAGCGGCCCACGGAGCCAGCGGGCCATCGGTGTTGCGAGCCACCACGAACAGCGCGGGTTGCTTGCCTCGCGCGAGGGCGCGAGCCGTGGTAAAGCCGTCGAAGGCGGTTCCCAGCGCTTCCGGCTGGCCGGTGTGAGGCGCCATCGCACCAAGATAAATCGCAGCGTGCGTTCCTTCGGAAACCGCATCGACGCACTCGCAGGAGACGCCGGCCTCACGCAAGTGGCGGGCCAGCGGTTCCGCAACACCGGAACCGCCATCGACGATGGCGATGGTTCCGGCGGTAAACAACGCCGGGGCCGGCAGGCCGCAAGCCTTTGCCGGAGCCAGGCGAACCTCATGCCGCGTGAGAGAGGACGTGGGAGCAGCCAGCCGAGCGGCAATTTGGATGGCGGGCTGCTCAGAAGGGTGGGCGGTGGCCCCCCCGGTCATGAATTGGAGGATGTCTCGAAGCGTTCGAAGTCGCCCGGCGTCCTCGGACTGGAAGGCCGGTAGCGAGGGTAGCCTTTGCTGGAGAGCGGAGAAGATCTCGACGCGCTTAATGGAGTCGATGCCGAGGCCGGCTTCGAGATTGGCGTCGAGATTCAGTACTTCGGTGGGATAGCCGGTTTTCTCGGCAACCACTTCCAATAGGGCCTGTTCGGCGTCGGGCGATGCCCCAGCCGCGGCGGGTGCGGCTGGAGCAGGTGCCGGTGCCGCTTCGTTGCCGGCGCCGAGGAAGGCGAGGATGTCGTTCAACGTGCGCAACTGGCCCATAGTCGCTGGTGTGACTTCAGGAAGGCCCGGGCACTGCTGCTGGAGGGCGGAGAAGATTTCGACGCGTTTGATGGAGTCGATGCCAAGGCCGGCTTCGAGTTCCGCATCCAGGGTGAGCACTTCCGGAGGATACCCGGTTTTGTCGGCGACGATCTGCAGTAGGGTGGCGCCAACGTCCGGGCTCGACGAGGTCTTCGCCGCGATGGGCAAGGCCACCGGCGGCGGTGGCAATGGGGCGGCGGCGACGGGCTGAGGCGCAGCTACGGGAGCAGGAGCCGGCGCGGGTGGTGGCGGAGGCGGGGCATACACCGGTTGCGGCATGGCCACCACCGGAGCAGGCGCATAGTGCAGCACCGGAGCCGGGGCGGGGGTCGCGTAGGTGTAGGAAGCCGGCGCAGCCGAAAGCGGAACCGAGGAGCCGCCGCCGCCCAATTCGCGGGCGATGGACTCCATGGTCCGCAACGTAATCGACAGGGCTTCGAGGATGGCCGCCTGGGAGGCTCGCTGCGCTTCGGCGATCTGGTATTGGATCTGATCGAAGGCGGAGGCATACACAGGCACCGCTATTGGGGCAGCCGCGACAGGTGCGGGCGCTGGGGCAGGAGCCGGCGCGGGCACGGGCGCGGATGTAGAAACAGGGTCAGGTGTAGGTGCAGGTTTTGACACGGGTTCAGGATTCGGTTTCGGCAGCGCCGCAACGCCGCCTTTGGGAGGATACGGCCGGTTGTAGCCGGCGCCGTCGATATAGACAACCGAAGGCGAAGGCTTGACCGCGGGTTGATTTTCAGCCGGGCGGAAAGCAGGCCACAGCTCTTCGAAACGGATGGCAACGCCGGCGACAGAGAGCTGCCCCAGCGCATGCCAGAGAGACACGATATCGTTCTGGCCCTTTAAACTAAGGGCGACGGCGGTATGAGGCCGGTCCTTGAGGCACTGCGCGGTCAATTGGCGCAGCACGCTTCCGGCGCCCACTTCGACAAACACGCGCGCACCGGCGTCCCATAAGCCGCGCACCTCTTCGGAGAAGAGCACGGGATTGGTGAGGTTGGACGCCATCCGTTCGCGGATAGCCGCGGGCTCGGAAGGATAAGCACTGGCGCTGGCATTGGAAAAAACCGGCACCGACGGAGCCTTCAGCGGCACGCCGGCGAGAAACTTCGAGAACGGCTCGACAAATTCGGCCATCAGCGGCGAGTGGAAGGCGCCGCTCACCGGAAGGCGGCGATAGGCGATGGACCGCTCGGCCAGAGTACGCTCGACAGCTTCGATACCCGCCACTTCGCCTGACAAGACAGCCTGCGCCGGGGAATTGTGGTTCGCAATGACGATGCCGTTGGGGCCGGGATGATTGCGCAACAGACTGCGCAGCTCGTCGATCGAGTGCGACACGGCGGTCATGGTGCCGTGATTGGCTTCGGCCATGAGGTCGCCGCGGCGGCGGGCCATGCGCAGCAGGTCGGCGGCGGAGAAGCAGCCGGCTGCATGCAGCGCCACAAGTTCTCCAAAGCTATGCCCGGCGAGGAAGTCGGGCTGGATGCCCAGCGAGCGAAGAACAGCCAACTGGGCGAGGCTGGCCGCCGCTAAAGCCGGTTGCGCATTCTCGGTGCGGCGCAGGTATTCGTCCTGCTGTTGGCGGCCGGAGTCATCGAAGGCGGGCGGCGGGAATACAGCCTGCCGCAACGAGAAGCCGGTACCGGCGACGGCGCGCTCGGCGGCATCCCACGATTCGCGGGCGCCATCGAACGCCATGGCCAGCCCGGCACCCATGCCGGTGTACTGGCTGCCCTGCCCGGAGAACAGGAAGGCCACGGGCCCGCTGACGGGGTTCGGATCGTAGTAGAGGCCTTCGCTATCCCGGATGGCTTTGTCCGGCGCGGTTTCGAGCGCGGCCGCAGCGCGGGTAAGCTTGCGCTGCATGTCATCCGCGGAGGTGACTACCGCGGCGAGCCGCACCTTGGCCGATGCAGCAAACGCCTTCTGCGATTGGTGCGCCTGGAAACGCCAGGACACCCCCGCATCGGCGAGCTTGCGGCAGGCCTGGGCGGCGCTGGAAGCATTGGCTCCCGAGACCAGCACCAGTTCGGCGGCGCTTTCGGACAGCCGGGGCGGCTTGGCGGCGGGCCCGGTGTACTCTTCGAGCGCCATGTGGAAGTTGGTCCCGCCAAAGCCAAAACTGCTGAGCGAGGCACGGCGCGGCGCTTCGTCCTGCCGTACCCAGGGGCGGCTTTCGGTATTGAGGTAGAACGGCGTCTGCTCGATCTGAAGGGCGGGATTGGGCTCGCCTACTTTGATGGTGGGCGGCAGCACCTTATGATGCAGCGCCATGGCGACTTTGAACAGGCCGGCGGCTCCGGCGGCGCCCTTGGTATGGCCGATCTGCGACTTCACCGATCCGATGGCGCACCACTGGCGGCGCTCGGGAGCGGCCTCGTTGAAGACTTCGCGAAGGGCATCGAACTCGGCCTGGTCACCAGCCTTGGTAGCGGTGCCGTGGGCTTCCACCATCTCCACGCTTTCGGGTCCGTAGCCGGCGGAGGCATAGGCGCGGCGGAGGGCGGCGGCCTGACCGGCGGCGCGGGGCGCATAGACGCTCTTGGCAAGGCCATCGGACGAGGAGCCAAGGCCGCGGATGACGGCGTAGATGTGATCGCCGTCGCGTTCGGCATCGCTCAGGCGGCGGAGGGCGAACATCGCCAAGCCTTCGCCCAGCATGGTGCCATCGGCCTGTTTGGAGAACGGGCGGCAATCGCCAGTCGCGGACAAGGCCGGCGTCTTGCTGAAGCACATGAACATCTGGATATCGTTCAAGGCGTCAACACCGCCGGTGATGACCATGTCGGAGTTGCCAAGGTAGAGGTCGTTCATGGCCACCGAGATGGCGGCCAGGGAACTGGCACAGGCGGCGTCGGTGGTAAAGTTCGGACCGCCCAGGTCAAAGCGATTGGCGATGCGGCCGCTGACGACATTGCCGAGAATGCCGGGGAAGGTATTCTCCTGCCAGGGAGCGAAGTTGGTGGCGATGTAATCCGCCGCTTTTTGCACGGCCGATTCGGCGATGCCAGCCTCGCGCATGCCCTTGATCCAGGCCGGACGCTGCAGGCGGGACGCCATGTGCATGGCTTGCGAGGTGGCGGCGGCTACCCCGAGGAAGATGCCTATGCGGTCCTTGGGCAGCGGATTCTTGCGGCCGCGGTTGTAATCGGCCAGCACCCGTTTGGCGCCCAGTAGGGCCAGCAATTGGGAACTGTCGGTGGCGGGCAGCGCGGCGGGGGGCATGCCGAATTCGAGAGTGTCGAACGGCACGGGCGTGAGAAAGCCGCCACGGCGGCCGTAGGTCTTGTCGACGGCGCTGGGATTGGGATCGTAGAAATCCTCCACCAGCCAATAGTGCGGCGGCACATCCGTCAACAGGTCGCGTCCGGCCAGGATGTCGTTCCAGAACCCCGCCATATCCGTGGAGCCTGGAAATAGAGCGGAGATTCCGGTGATCGCAATGGGTTCGCGTTTCATCATGCTGCTACAAAAAACCGGCTAGGCCGGGGAAAGCAATCGCGGGGGAAAACTGAATGCGGACTCGGGCAGAGCAACCCCGTAGCTTCGGGCCTGCTGGGCGCGGGTGATGACCGCGGCGCCTTCGAGCAGGTTGAGGCCGATTTGGGCGACATTGCGATTGGCCGGCGCCGCGAGGAATGAATCCTTCACCCAGGCGTTGAAGGCACCCATGGCCGGGCCGCACCAGATCTGGTAATCGAGCCGCCGCCTGGGGTCGCCACTCCGGGCCCAGCGGCTGGCTTTCCCCAGATACCAGCGAAACACCAGGGCCATTTTGTGACGGGCGTCTTTTTCCGCCTTCAGGATCTGACCGGGGTCGCGTTGCTGCCAGAAGCGCACGCATTCGTCCCAGATCTCCTGAAAGGGAGCAAGGAAGATTTCCGATTCCAACTGCTTGCGCAAAGCAGCGGGGATGACATCGAGTGAAGCGTATTCCGAATACACCCGGTAGAGTTGGGCGGCACGGACGGCGAACATGGTGCCGCGCTTGAGTACCTGCACCTTGACGCCGATCTCGAACATGTCGGCGGCGGGGGCCATCATGACGTCGGAGACCGTGGCCTCCGCGAGCATGGCTTTGACGGCGGGCGACGTGCCGGCTTCGATGGCCGATTGGTTGATGGAGCCGGTCATGACGAAAGCGGCGCCCATGGAGAAGGCGGCGGCGGTGGCGCCAGGCGTACCGATACCGCCGGCCGCGCCGACGCGAATCGGACGGTCGTATTCGAACTTGGCGGCGATCTGATCGCGCAACTCCAGAATCACGGGCAACAGGCAGACCAGCGGACGGTTGTCGGTGTGGCCGCCGGAATCGGCTTCCACGGAAATATCTTCCGCCACCGGGATGCGCGCCGCAAGCCGGGCCTCTTCTCTGGTGATGGCTCCCTTGGCTACCAGCGCGTCCAGCATCTCGGCGGGGGGCGGCGCCATGAACTGCGCGGCGGTTTCCGGACGAGAGATTTTAGCGAAGATGTAGTGCTTGCGCTGGATACGTCCCGCGCCATCGAGGTGGAGGCCTGAGGCAGCGATGCGAACCACCGAGGGCGTCAACGCCATGAAGGCGGACGCCGATACCCGGCGCACACCGCGCGCGATGTAAAGGTCCGCGACGGACTCCTCCAGCAGTGGTTCGGCGGGCGAGTGGATGAGGTTCGAGCCCCACGGCAGGCCGGTACCGTCGAGTTCGCGGCTGATCTCGGTAATCGCCTGCTCGACGTATTCATGCCCCAAGCCGGCGGCGCCGAAGAAACCAAGGAATCCCGCCTTGGCTGCGGCGATGACAATCGTGGTGGTGGCGATGCCGTCGGCCATCTCGCCGACGACGTACGGGAAGCGGGTACCGTGGACTTCCTGAAAGGAACGGTCGCCCAGCCACTCCGGGTAGAGGGGGGGCAAGACGCCCGCGACGCGGTGTTGCGGATCGCTCGTATCCCCATGCAAGCGAAGCCCAATGGCTCCATCGGTGGTGGCCTTAATGACTTCCAGGGTTTCGCGGATTCGGAACAGAAGGGATCGCAGTGCGGTTCCTCGAAAGGCAGTCGAGTCGCGACACGGCGCCTCAGCCCGAATTGCCGTGGCGGCGGACTGATTCATAAATCTTTAGCGGTGTTAAGTATAGCGCACTGGAGCGTCTTCCAGCAGGGCGCGGATGGCGCGCTCCACCTCGGCGGTCATCTGTTCGTGGCCCTCGCCGTCCGGCGGATCGATCTTCGGACCGATGCGAACCTCTACCGGATGCAAGCGGATACGGCTGGAACCGCGCCCCCAAACCTCGTGGGTACCGGTGATTCCGACCGGCAAAATCGGGAGATTTTTCTGCGTGGCGACGATCGAAGGGCCGTGGTGGAACGGGAGCAGATTGCCGTCCACCGAGCGATGGCCTTCGGGGAAAACGCAGAGGACCAGGCCGCGGTCCAGGCCTTCGGCGGCCATGCGGAGGCCGCTGCCGGCGTTGGCTCCGGCATCCACGGCGACGCCATGGATCATACGGGCGAACCAGCGCTGGAAGGATTTGCGGGTGTACTTCGTAGCTCCCAGGAAGAAGATTTTGCGGAAGGCGGGATAGGGGAGCGACGCCGCCAGGAACAGAGCGTCGAGATAGCTGGCGTGATTCGCGCAAAGGAGGAACGGGCCGTCCAGCGGAACATGTTTCGATCCCGTGACACGGAAGGAAAATAGCAGGCCGGCGATGAGGCGGAACAGGCGGCAGATAAGAAAGATCAGCGCGTCCATCAGCGGGCGGCGCGTGAGGTATTGCTGGGCGATCTCCTGCTCCCTGGCGGTTAACGGCGCCTGGAGGATGGCGTCCCAACTCATCCACGCCTGCCCTTGCGAGCGGCCGATGCTTTCCACCAGCGCGGCCAGGTCGCCCGCAGTCTGGAGGCGCCCGGCCTGTTCGGTGGTGATTTGGATGCCGTAGGCGGCCTGGATGTTGGAGAGCAGTTCGACGCGCTCCAGCGAGCCGAGGCCGAGGTCGAGTTCCAGGCTGGTGCCGGGAGTGATGTGCCCGGCGTTGCGTTTGATGCGGCGGATCAGCGCGTAGACTTCGGGTTCCGGGCCGGTGGGGGCTTCGACCACGGTGGGCGCGGCCTTGGTCGAGTTCTGAAAGCGCGGCTTCACTTCGAAGCGCTTCAGTTTGCGGGTGGAGGTGCGGGGCAGCGGCTCCTCACGGATCTCCAGGCTCTTGACGCGTTGCCATTCGGGCATGACCCGGGAAGCGCTGTCGATATCAAAGCGGATCTGGTCTTCGGCATTGGTGACGCCGCGTTCCCTCAGACGATCGAAGTCGGGAACGACCACCGCATGCAGCCTCTCTTCGGTGTCCTCACCGACATGCCCGAGGACGCAGAGTTCCTTAATGTACTCGCTGGCCTTCTGTAGTTGATACTCCACCTGTTCGGGGAAGATGTTCTTGCCGGAGCTGAGGACGATGACTTCTTTCTTACGTCCTGTCACGCGGAGGCGGCCCCGCGGATCGATGTAGCCGAGGTCGCCGCTCCACAGCCAGCCGTCGTGGATGAGGGCGGCGGTGGCTTTCTCGTCCTTCCAGTAACCTGGCGTAAGATGCTCGCCCGCCATCAGCACCTCGCCGATTCCCTCTTCGTTCGGCTCATGAATGCGGATGCGCGAATGGCTGAGGGGCTTACCGCAGGTCGTACCGCCTTCCGGGCCGAGCGGATCGATGGTAGCAGGGCCTGTGGTTTCGGTCATGCCGTAGGCTTGGAACATGTCGAAGCCAAGATCGTGCAGGGTGTCGCCCGTCGCAGACGCGAAACTGGCGGCACCAACCGCGAACATGCGGAATTGCGGACCGAACCGCTCGTGGATCTGCCCGAAGACTTTCCTGCCAATCTTGATGCCGAACCGCATGCGCAGGAAACGGGAAAGCTTCAGCAGGCGATAGAAGACAAATTTCTTTGCGGGGGGCAGCGTTTCCACCTGTTCGAAGATGCGGCGGACCATCAGGTAGAAAAACTGCGGCACGCAAAGGAAGGCCGTCACCTTCTCCTGGGCGAAGGTAGCCAGGATGCGTGCCGGGTCCTTGGCTTCCAGATAGGTGACCTTGCCGCCGACATAGAGCGGTCCGAGCATGTTGGCCAGCAGTGCCATCACATGGAACAGGGGAAGGATGGAGAGAACGTGATCGCTCTGGGAGAGGTGGATAACCTCGAGTGTGTCCCAGATGGTGTAGAAGAGGTTGGCTTCGGTCAGCCGGACACCTTTAGGAGCGCCGGTAGTCCCTCCGGTATAAAGGATGGCGATGTCGGAGAAGGGATCGCGGCGAAGCAGCGGGAGAGGGCCGCTGGCGGAGGGACGAGGCTCCATCGAGTCCATCAGGGACAGGCCGGGATGAAGAGCGGCAATGGCCGCGGCGGCTTCCGCATACTTGGGCGAGGTGAGTAGCAGTTCGCAATCGGCATGGGTGGTGATGCCGGCCAGCGAGGCGGCATCGCGCGAGGGATCGAGCGGCACGATGATGCAGCCGGCGCTCCAGGCCGAAAGGAAGGTGATGGCCCAATGGGGCGAGTCTTCCATGAGGATGGCGACGTGTACGCCGCTGCGTTTCCGCAGCCGCTCGCTAAGCCGGGCGCCTAAGCCGCGGATCTCCTCCGCGAGTTTCTGCCAACTGATGATGACGCGATGCTGGTCGCTCAGGCCCTGTATGGCCATGTCCATGGGACGGGCTTGGGCGTAGCCCTCCAGCCTCTCGAAGAAATCGACTTTAATTGACATGCGCAGGCTATTCCGCCGGAAACCTTTCTCTACGATCTCATGGCCACCGATTTGAGGTCGACCTGCTGCACGCGGCCCATCAGCAGCAGGCCGGCCGTGCAGGCCACAGGCATCAGCAGGCCCAGGCCCGTGAAGACCGGGGTGTAACTATGCGTAAGGTCGAGCGTACGGCCAACCATCCAGATGCTGACCACCGATCCTAACGTGGATCCCATGCCCCCGAAGCCATAAACGGAGCCCACGGCATGCGGCGGGAAGTAATCGCCGGGCAGGGTTTGCACGGTCACGGACCACATCATCCAAAAGAAGATAGCGATGCAGATAAACGTCATGGTCCAGGCGAGCGATTGCGTGTAAACGGCGGCGACACCGACGGGCGCACCGGCGGCGCCAAGGATCATGATGCTCTTCCGCGTGCGGTTGACGCTCCAGCCGGCATGCTCCAGACGCTGTGCCAGCAGGCCAGTGGCGAAGTTCGCGATGTCCGAAACAAGGAACGGAATCCAGGCGACGGCGCCCATTGCCGCCAGGCTGAGGCCGCGTTCGCGGGTAAGGAATTCGGGGATCCAGAAGACGTAGAAGTACCAGATGGGGTCGGCCAGGAAGCGGCAGACAAAGACAATCCAGGCCTGCCGGTAACGGAGCAGCGTTCTCCAGGATTCGGGCCGGTCCGATGGCGAGCGCTGCCCGCGGTCGGTGTGGTGCATGGCAGGATGAGCGCGCCAGAACAGCGCAAACGCCCCAACCCATAGCAGGCCAAGCGTGCCGGTGACGATGAACGCGCCTTGCCAGCCGTGGCGGGCCGTGATCCATACGACCAGCGGTGGAGCGATCATGGCGCCCAGGCTGCTGCCGCTGTTACAAACGCCCATGGCCAGCGTGCGCCAGTGCGCCGGAACCCAGATGGAAATGGCTTTCGCAAAGGCTGGCCATGCGCCGCTTTCTCCCACGGCGAGAAGAGAGCGGCAGAAGGCCAGGCTGAGCGGGCCCCGTGCCAAGGACGTGACCATCCCGGCCACGGACCACCAGGTGACCGCCAGCATCAGCCCGCGGCCAACCCCAACGCGGTCGAGCACCCAACCCGACACCGGCATGCCGATGGCATAGGTGGCCATGAAGGCATTCAAGATAAGGGCGTACTGCTGGTTAGAGAGATGGAACTCGTCGCGCAACATCGGCGCGAGCACGGACAGCACCTGCCGGTCAATGTAATTGATGGTGGTGGAGCCCAGCAGCAGAGCAATGAACACGAGCAACGAGGTTCGCGTCATGCTGTCGTTAAAAGTACCCGTAGGCGAGCCAGCCGCCATCGACGTAAAGGGACTGGCCGGTGATAAAGCTAGCCTGGTCGCTGAGCAGGAACGCCACGGCGCCGGCCACATCGACAGGCTGTGCCAGACGGCCAAGCGGGATGCGCGCCTTGATTTGGGTCTCGCTGACGTTGCCCGCCGCGATGTTGCGCTGCGTCATTTCCGTAGCAACGTAGGCCGGGCCCACGGCATTCACCCGGATGCCGAGATTCGCCCATTCGATCGCCAGCACTTTGGTGAGCATCGCGACCCCTGCCTTACCGGCACAGTAAGGGGCGCGGCGGGGGAAGGCCGCTTCGGCATTGGTACTGGTGATAAAGACGATGGCTCCGCCCGATTCCTGCATTCGCTTGCCGCAGGCTTGCGCGATGTAGAAGGCTCCGTTTAACTGCACGTCGATCATGCGCGCCCAGTCGGCCGGGGGGAGGGTAAGGGAGTCATGCGGACGGCTGACACCGGCACAGTTGACCATGCCGTCCAGGCGGCCAAAGCGTTCGACGGCTTCTGCAACGGCACGCTCGCAGGCGCCGGGATTCGTGATGTCGCAGGCTACGCCCATGGCTTGGCCGCCGGTAGCGATGAGGTGGGCGGCCTTGTCATGCGCTAAGGCTTGGTCAAGGTCCGCGAGTACCACCCTGGCGCCTTGCGCCGCTAACCGCGCACTGATCTCCCCGCCGATGCCGCCCGTGGCGCCGGTAACTAAAATCACGCTGCCTTGCATTCGCCCTATTGTATTGCGCGCGGTGTTAGAGATGCTCCCAGCCGTAACGGAGCAGGCGGGTCGAACGCCGCTCCAGCAGCGGGGTTCTGCGCCCGATCAGCGCGCCCTGGCTTACGCCCGCCAGATCCATCCAGCGCTGCAGGCGGGACTCTGTGGCCGGGTTCGGCGATTCCGCAATGCCAATGGGAACGGGTTCGGCGGCGGGATCGCTGCTGAGCAGCAGCGGGACTTCCAGGCCATTGGAATCGCGCCAGTAGTGCAACCCGGGTGTCAGCCCCGCATGACAGGCGTTGCGGTAGATCTCCGTCACCACTTCCGTTTCGAAACTTGCGCTTGCTCCCAGCCAGTGCAACTTCGGCCGTCGTACCAGGCGGCGGTGGAAGGCGGCATCCCACGGGTCCAGGCGTAGCGTGAGGAAGCAGGCGTCCAACACCTGCAGCCAGCGCACCACCGTTCGATGCGCCACGCCGATCTGGCGCGCCAGCTCCTGCTGGTGGAGCAACTGCCCGGTGCTCGCTTCTATCAGCTCGATAAGGCGGTCGAAGCGGTCCGGGTCATCCAAAGTCAGCAATTGGCGAACGTCCTGGTGCAAGCGGGAGCGATCCGAAGGCCAGGCCGGGAAGAGGTCAACAGTGAACGGAGAGGAAGGAACGAAGCGGCCCAGCATGTGGAGCGGCATGGCCGGGCGGCGCTGCCGTTCCGCCCGAGTAGGAGCGTGCAACTCCAGAGTCTCGACGGGCAGCCGCAGCCGGATGGAACTGGCGAACACGATGGGTTGCTCAATGCGATGGGATTGCAGGTGGCCGATCAGCTCCGGGGCGCGCTGGAGATTGTCGATGACCGTTGGCCGCCGCAGCCGCGGGAGGAAGGCATCGGGATCCCGGCGGGCGGCGGCACGATCGGCGGTGTCGTCCAGGTCGATATAGAGCCGCTCGGGGAACTCCTGACGGAGCAGTGTGGACTTGCCGGCACCCCTGGGACCCTGCAGTAACACCGGCGATCCGTCCTGCGCGGCCCTCTGTAACGGAATCGCGATGTGGCGGGCCAGTATCATGCAATTTCATTTTACAAAGAGCAATCAGCACCCCCAAACCGCGCCTTTCCTTGACCGCCGGAAACCGCCCCTTTACGCTGGGATTGCTTATGAGCCGCAAACTCGCCCCCGCCAAGGGCAAACTAGGGGTCTTAATCCCCGGAATTGGCGCCGTATCGACGACCTTCATGGCCGGCGTGGAGGCTGTGAAGAAGGGCATCGCCGAGCCCATTGGATCGCTCACCCAGATGGGCACCATCCGTCTCGGCAAGCGCACCGACAACCGTTCACCGCGCATCCAGGACTTTGTCCCGCTGGCTTCTCCCAACCAACTGGTATTCGGCGGCTGGGACATCTTCGAAGATAACGCCTACGAAGCGGCGAAGAACGCCAAGGTGCTGAAGAGCGACCTGCTGGACCAGGTGAAGCCGGCGTTGAAGAAAGTGAAGCCGATGAAGGCGGTGTTCGATAAGAACTACGTCAAGCGCATCGATGGGCCAAACGTCAAATCGCACAAGACGCTGGCCGAGAAGGCGGAGTCGCTGATGGATGACATCCGCGGCTTCCAGAAGGCGAATAAGGTCGACCGCACGGTGATGATCTGGTGCGGGTCGACGGAGGTCTTCCACAAGGCGGGGAAGGTCCACCAGACCATGGAGTCCTTCGAGAAGGGGCTGGCCAAGAACGACCCGGATATCGCGCCGAGCCAGGTGTACGCCTACGCGGCGTTGAAGAGCGGCGTACCGTTCGCCAATGGGGCGCCGAACCTGACGCATGATATTCCGGCGCTGCTGACCCTCGCGAAGGACCGCGAAGTTCCGGTATGCGGCAAGGACTTCAAGACCGGCCAGACCTTCATGAAGACGCTGGTAGCGCCGGGCTTGAAAGCGCGCATGCTGGGCTGTTCCGGCTGGTTTTCGACGAACATTCTAGGCAACCGCGATGGCGAAGTGCTGGAAGACCCCGGCTCCTTCAAGACGAAGGAAGAGACGAAACTGAGCGTTCTGGATCAGATCTTCCAGCCGAACCTGTACCCCAGTCTCTATAAGGACCTGTACCACGCGGTGCGCATCAACTACTACCCGCCGCGCGGTGATGAGAAGGAAGGCTGGGACAACATCGACATCTTCGGATGGCTGGGCTATCCGATGCAGATCAAGATCGACTTCCTGTGCCGGGATTCGATTCTGGCCGCGCCGCTGGTGTTGGACCTGGTGTTGTTCCTGGATCTGGCGCAACGCGCCGGCATGAAGGGAATCCAGGAGTGGCTGAGTTTCTACTTCAAGGCCCCGATGACGGCTCCGGGGCTGTATCCGGAGCACGACATCTTCATTCAGTTGATGAAGCTGAAGAACACGCTGCGCTGGATGAAGGGCGAGGATCTCATCACGCACTTGGGCCTGGAATACTACGACTAAGGGTTCGCCGGAGCCGCCATCTGCGTCCGTAGCGACCGTTCGTGATCGCGCCGGAACAGGCGGAGAATGCCGAACAAAATAATGGCCGCCGTGATCAGGTAGAGGCTGCTGGTGACCATCATCACCCGGTCGACACCAATGGTCCGGCGCGCCAGTCCACCCAGGAACGGGGCGAAGCCGGAGACGCTGGAGCCTAGCAGGTTCAACACACCGACCGCCGATGCCCGCTGCGAGGCGGGCACAACGTCAAAGCAGGACGCGGCTTGGTTCCCAGCGATAAAACCGGAGAAAAAGCCGAAGGCCATCGAGGCGAGACGCGCGATTTCGAGGGCTTGGGCCTGCCCCAGCAGGAAGATGCTGGGCCCGCCAAAACAAAAGCCCGCCATGACAATCCAGAAGCGCGCCGCGGGAGTACGGCCGTAGCCCTTGTCCGCCAGCGTGCCGCCAACCAGCAGCCCGAAGATGGTGCCGATCTGCGGATAGACGCTCGCTTCGAAACCGGCCCGCGCCAGTCCCAGCGAGAAGCGGTCGTGATAATACGTCGGCAGCCACGTGTACACCAGGTACAAACCGAAGGTGCCGATGCTGACGAACGTGGTCACCACCCAGAGCGAAGGGATGCGGAACAGCGATAGAAAGCTGGAGAAGGTGGCCGCCGCCTCGGAGGCACCGCGCAGAAACGAAGGCGGCACGCCACGAAAGAATCGCCAGAGCGGGAGGGCAAAGAGAATGCCAACGGTGCCCAGTGCCCAGAAGGCCACGCGCCAATGCAGGTGCTCGGCCAGCCAGCCGCTGACCGAACCGCCGATAGCAACGCCGACCATCTGGCTGGTGCCAAAGATGCTGATGGCCTTCGACCTGGTTTGTGGGCCATGCGCCGCCGCGATCAGCGCATAGCCCGCGGGCATGAACAGCGATTCGGACACACCCAGCAGCGCGCGCAGCGTCAGCAGCGAAGTACCGTTGAAGGCGAAGCCGGTGAGCAGCGTGAAGAAACTCCAGAGAATGAGGCTGCCGGTGACCACGCGCGTGCGCGGCAAGCGGTCGCCAAGAATGCCGGAAAAGGGCGAACACAGCCCGTAGATCCACAGGAAGAGCGCCCCCGTCAGGCCAAGCACCGTGTCGCTGAGGGCGAACTCGGCTTGCAGTGCCGGGAAGAGGGTGTACATCACCTGCCGGTCGGCATGGTTGAGTACGTAGCAGAACCAAAGGTAGGCGATCAACGCCCATTGTGGGGTCATGTGGTTGCCAGGAACTCTATAATCCCGCGAAATGGGCGCGGGGATGGGGCGATTGACGGAATGTCCAGAATCCCGGACGCGACAGGCATACGGGCGACACTCCGCTATGCTGTGATTCGTGATCATCGACGTCCACAGCCACTACTGGGAATACCCGGAGCACTTCTCGGAAGACTTCAAGGAGCAGGCCCGCCGCGCGCGGGGTGATGTCGAGGTGGATCTGACGGTGCGTTACGCCGAATATGCGGCCACCGCCACGGCCGCCTCGAAGTCCGTAGTGTTCGGCGGTAAGGCGAAGCTCGCGGGCCTCTGGGTGCCGGACAAAGTAGTGGCGGGTTACGTCCGGCAGCACGCCGATAAGCTGATCGGCTTTCTGTCGCTCGATCCGACCCAGCCGGGCTGGCAGGACGAACTGATCGAAGGGCACCAGAATCTGAAGCTGAAGGGCATCAAGCTAATGCCGATGTACGCCGGCTTTCTGCCGCAGGACCGGCGCTTCGACTACCTCTGGGAGTACGCCACGAAGCATCATCTGCCGGTGCTGTTGCACACGGGAACCACGTTCATTTCCCAGGCGCCACTGGAGTGTACGCTGCCGCGGCATCTGGATGAAGTGGCGACGCGGTATCCGGAAGTGCGCATGATTCTCGCCCACATCGGCCACCCCTATGAGGGCGAATGCGTGGTCACGATTCGCAAGCACCGGCATGTGTACGCCGATTGCTCGGCGCTGCACTACCGGCCGTTCCAGCTTTATCATTCGCTGATGCTGCTGCAGGAATACGGCGTGTGGAACAAGCTGCTGTTCGGCAGCGACTACCCGTTCACGACAGTCGATGCGAGCATCGCGGGTATGCGCGCGCTGAACAACATGGTCGAGGGCACGAACCTGCCGCGTCTGAACATGGACAAGATGGAAGCGATGTTCGAGCGCAATTCCCTGGAACTGCTTGGTATCGAATAGAGCGGCTACCGCGCTTCAACCGGCTGCGGAGCGCTGATCGCGCTCGCCGCCGTCCGCAATTCCCGCGCAATCTCCTCCACCGAAGGCAGCGGAACCTGCGTCGTCGTTCCGGTCACCGACAGCGCCGCCGCGAAGCGCCCGCTCTGAAAAACAGGCACGGCGACACAACGCACGGCCAGTTCCTCCTCCTCGTCATCCAACGCATAGCCCGCCTTGCGGATCTTCACGATCTCCCGCTGCATCTGCCGCGGCGAGGTAATGGTGTTGCGGGTATAGCGGATATAAACGGGCTTCTGCAGGAACCGCTCCGCCAACTCCGGCGGACCGAACGCCAGCAGGATCTTGCCCACACCCGTGCAATGCAGGTCCATGCGGCGGCCGACATAAGTGTCGATCTTGATCAGACCGGGAGTATCGACCTTCTGGATATAGACGCCCTGGTCGCCATCGGGCACCGCCAGGTGCGACGGCAGGTGCAGGCTGTTGCTGAGCACCCGCATATGAGGCAGGGCGGCCTCGGAGATAGACAGGCTCTTCATCATGCCCTGGCCCAGACCATAGGCCTTCAAACCTAACGTGTAATACAGCGAATCATTGCGCTTTTGCACATAGCCGAGGCGCTCCAGGGTGACCATAATCACGTGCGCGGAGCTTTTAGGGATACTGAGTTTGCGGCTAATCTCGGAGATATTCAGGCCGCGGCGCGAGCTATCCAGACATTCGAGGATGGACAAGGCGCGCTCCACCGAAGATGCATTCTGAACGGTTGGCATAAGCCTCTTCCAGCATTCTGGACCACCGATGGGGTGCCCCGCAACAGAAGTCGTGAAACGTCCATTATCCTGAACAGGAATCGAAAACGCTGGCTTGACCCGGATTCGGCGCACTCCTTACGCTTGTGGCTGGTCCCCTAAGCATGCCGCTTACCGTTGCTCACAGCGCCGCGGAAGTAGACTTCCACTCTCCCGGCAAACGGCATTACCAAGTCGCCTTCCATATGGATGGAACGTGGGGCTACTCGCTGGTCCCGCTCACGGTGGTAGTGGGCGCGCAGGGATGCAATGCCAATGGCGTCTTGGTCTTTGGCGGCACGCATGGCAATGAGTATGAGGGCCAGATCGCGGTAAAGCGGCTGTGCGCCAGCCTGGATCCGCAACGTATGACCGGGCGCGTGGTGCTAATGCCCCAATTAAGCGAAAGCGCCTGCGTCGCCAGCCAGCGCGTTTCCCCACTCGATGGCGTGAATATGAACAGGGCTTTTCCGGGCAATGCGCGCGGCACAATTTCGTCCCGCATCGCGCATTTCGTGAAAACCCACGTATTTCCGCTGGGCCGCGTTGTCGTCGACATTCACGCCGGTGGAAACGAAGGCGCGTTCCCCATCTGCACATCGTTCCATCCCATACCGGACGCGGCGCAATGCGCGGAGACGGCGCGGGTGGCACGGCTTTTCGACACCCCTTACGTCTTCATCTACGCAAGCACGATGGCGTCGGGGCTGCTCACCGATGAGGCAGAGGCCGAGGGCAAGGTGTCCATCGGGGGGGAGTTTGGCGGCGGGGAAAGCACCAGCCGCCAAGGTGTTGTCCATGCCTATGAAGGCGTGAAGAACGTGCTGCGCCATTACAGCTTGCTCGAAGGCGCGGTCGAGCCGGTCCGGCAGTCTGCATCGCCGGAGAGTCGGCTCATCAAGGCGGACCGCCTGGAGCAGTATCACCCGTGTCCGCGCGACGGGGTGTGGGAGCCATTGCTGGAGCCAGGTAGCCCAGTCGCCGCGGGCGATCTGATCGGGCGTCTGCACGATTTCGCCGACCACAGTTCGGCCCCGTTGGACATCCGGGCGCCCCACCGCGGCTATCTTGCCATGATGCATCTGAGCGCGCGGCCGAAGAAGGGCCAGACACTCTTCGTGGTTGCCGATGAGGTACCGTGGCGGGAGGTGGGCGCGTGAAGATCACGGCGGTCGAGCTGCTGGTACTGAAGTCGGAGGGGCTTTACAACAATCCCGAGGGATCGGAGGAGCCGCTGGGCCCGGCCTATATGGGCATCGTGCGGGTGCGCACGGACGCCGGCATTACCGGCTATTCGGACATGGAAACCTGCGCCAGTGTCGCGAAGGCTTGCGTCGATGCCCCGCGCTGGAGCCAGGAAGAAGGCATGGAATGCTTCGACGGCCTGGCGACGCTGCTGGTGGGCGAGAATCCGCTCGAGGTCGAGCGGCTCTGGTACCGCATGTATCGGGGCAGCATCTACTACGGCCGCCGCGGGGTTGCCATCCAGGCCATCTCGGCGATCGACATTGCCCTCTGGGATATCTGCGGCAAGGTCTATGGCCAGCCGGTGCATATCCTGCTCGGCGGCAAGTGGCGCGATAAGGTACGTGCCTATGCCAGCACGCTGTTCCGGCCCACGCCGGAGGCGATGCGCGAAGCGGTAAAGGTTTACCTGGACGAAGGCTTCACGGCGGTGAAGTTCGGGTGGGGTGTATTCGGGAAAGACCGGCGCATGGATGTGCGTCTGGTGGAGGCCGCCCGGCAGGCGCTGGGCTCTGACAACGACCTGCTGGTGGACACGGGCTGGTTCCGCGAGCGGACGGCAAAAGAAGCGATCCAGGTGGTACGCTCAATGGAGCAGTTTGAGCCTTTCCTGGTGGAGGAGTTACTACACCCGGAGGACTACGATGGCTACCGGCGTGTCGCCGATGCGGTGGATATACGCATCGCTTGCGGAGAGCAGGAAGCCACCGAGTGGGGCTTTCAGCAGTTGATTGAACGTGGCGGGATTGACGTGGTCCAACCGGACCTCACCCGTTGCGGCGGATTCACCGTGGCACGCAAGATTGTGCACATGGCCGAGCGGGCGAATCGCCTCGTCATTCCGCACTCGTGGTCGAGCGACCTGCTGACCGCGGCATCGCTGCATTTGACCGCCTTTCAAAGGCGCGCCGAGTTCATTGAGTTCAGTACATCGCATGGGCCACTCAGCCGCGACCTGGTGAAGGAGCCCTTGCGCATGGTTGACGGATATCTGCCCGTGCCGGCAGGGCCGGGCCTTGGAGTTGAGGTTAACGATGCAGTCATTGAGCGCCACAGAATTGCATAAGCCGAACGGGCAGCCGAAGTGGGACATCGCGATCTGCGAGTTCGTGGAGCAGAATCTTTACACCGCTGTCGTGTCGGATTCCCTTGATCAGCTAGGCATCCGGCACCAGGCGATGCGCGAACATTTGCGTCCGGCGCACAGAAACTGCAAATTCGCCGGTTGGGCGCGGACCATCGCCTGCTCCGACGTGTACCACGTGATCGAGGAACCTTACGCGATGGAGATCGAAGCCATCGACAGTCTGCTGCCCGGCGAGGTGGCGGTGATCGGTACCCAGAAGTCGCAACGCAACGCGCCGTGGGGCGAACTGCTGTCCACGGCGGCAAAGGCTCGCGGCGCGCGCGGTGCCGTGGTCGACGGATTGATCCGCGACGTGATGAAGATTGAGGAGCTTGGTTTCCCGGTATTCGCGGCCGGCATCAAGCCGGTGGACTCCATGGGCCGCGGCGTGGTGACGGCGTATAACGTACCGGTGGAGTGCGGCGAGGTCATCGTCAATCCCGGCGACCTGATCTTCGCCGACTACGACGGCGTAATCGCCATCCCCGGCAATGTGGTGACAAAGGTGGTGGAGATGGCGGCGGACAAGGTAAAGCGGGAGGACGGCTCGCGGGCGGACCTGATGGCCGGCGGCTACCTGCGCGACGTCTTCCGCAAGTACGGAGTTCTCTAACCGCGTGAAGATTACCCGCATCGAGACGATTCCCGTCAAGGTCCCCATCGTTCCGGAGTTCGTCATCCAGGGTGCGCTGGGGCAGCACGCCGAATCGCCCTTCGTGATCCTCAAGGTTCAGACCGATGAGGGGATCACCGGGATCGGGGAAGTCTCCTGCACGCCGGTCTGGAGCGGAGAAGATGCGGTCACCGCGACCCACATCATCCACAGCTTTCTGGAACCCGCGCTGGTGGGTCAGGACCCACGCGACATCGAACGGCTCACCATCAAAATGCGCCGCGCCGTGGCGGGCCACCCGTTCACCAAGTCGGGAATTGAGATTGCGCTGTGGGACATTCTGGGCAAGTCGGTTGGGCTGCCGGTGTACAGGCTGCTGGGGGGCGCGGTACGGGATCGGGTGCCGGTGAAGATGTCGGTATCCGGGGCGGCGCCGGAGCGTGCCGCAGCCTTGGGGCGCTTCGCCATCGCCAAGGGTCTAACGGCGCTGAAGGTAAAGGTCGGGATTGAACCTCAGGGCGATATCGCCCGTGTGAAGGCAGTACGCGAAGCCGTTGGGCCGGGGTTCCGCATGGGTGTGGACGCCAACGGCGGTTGGAGTCCCCGCGTGGCCATTCAAACGATCCGTACGCTGGCGGCCGAATGCAATATCTACTTTGCCGAGCAGCCGGTAGCGCCCCTGGATATGCAGTGGCTGGTGGATGTGCGACGCAACGTGCCGGTACCGGTTATGGCCGATGAAAGCTGCTATACGCTTCAGGACGCCATGGCGCTGGCGCGGGCCGGCGCGGCCGATATCCTGTCGATCTACGTGGGCAAGGGTGGGGGAATCGGGCCGGCTCGCAAAGTGGCTGGATTGGCCGAGGCCGCTGGGCTTACCTGCGTGGTGGGTAGCAACCTCGAGCTGGGCGTGGCGAGCGCCGCCATGGCGCACCTCGCCACCGCATGCCCCGGCATCGGAGCCGAGGAGTTTCCCTGCGACATCTTAGGTCCACTGGCTTATGCCCACACGCTGCTTGCCGAACCCTTGGACTTTCGCGACGGCGGCGTGAAGGCGCCCGACGGGCCGGGTTTGGGCATCGAACTGGATGAGGCCGCGGTTACCCGCTACCGCTGCTGATCAGCCGAGGATCTGCTCCAAATGATGGCGCAGATGGCGCGGGTAGTCTTCGGCGACCGCGCCGAGTGTGAGTTGCTCTTCGCCAATCCGCACCGGGGCCTCCGCGCGCCGCGGATCGATGCGCTCCAGCACATGGGCCAGCAGCAGGTTGTAGTGTTGCCATAGAGAGAGCAGGAAGGTCCAGGACAGTTCCTGGTAGGCGCCCGTCGCCACCCAGGCTTCCTGTGCATAGGGCATGCCGGTGAATGTGCCATCAATGGAGGCACGAACAAAACGCTGGTGGTTGTTAGCCGCGGAATCGATGAGGTGCCCCAGCACCTGCTTGCGGCTCCACGTCCCTGGTCCGCGCCAGTGTTGGCTCGCTTGCTCCTCGGACAACGCGGATAACGGGGCCATCGCGGCTTCCACCGCGGTTCTTAAGGATACGCTGGACTCGGCGAGCGTGAGCATGGTTCGATGGTATCCAATGAAACGCCGCGATCTGATAGCCGGTCTAGCCGCCGGCGCCGCCTCCCCTCAGCACATCCAGGCACAAGAGCCGGGAACACTCTACATACCGCCGGCGCATCGTGTCGAGGACCTTGCCTTGCTCCACGAGACGATGGACGAGTTTCCCTTCGTCGATTTCGTCACCACGGCGCCTACGCTGCGGATCACCCATATCCCCAGTTGGCTGGACCGCAAAGCCGGCCCGTACGGCACGGTCTTCGGCCACATCGCCCGCAACAACCCGCAAGTGGCGGCGATTGAAGCGAAGGCCGCGGCTACCGTCGTCTACAAAGGCCCGCATGCCTATATCTCGCCAACGTGGTACGAGAATCCGCGCGCGGTGCCGACGTGGAACTTCGCCGCCGTGCATGTTTCCGGCAAACTCGAGCCGGTCGCGGAGCCGGAGGCATTGTTCCAGTTGCTCTCGACACTGGTTTCCCGCTCGGAGGGCAAGTACGAAGGGTCGGGCTATACATTGGAGCAACTGCCGCGCGAGTACACGGGCAACATGATGAAGAACATCCTCGGCTTCCGGCTGCGGATCGAGTCGATGGAAGGCAAGTTCAAATTAGGGCAGGAGCGCAGCGCGACGGATCGCACGCGGATCGTGAGTAAACTGCGGACGAGCAAGCAGGGCCGCAACGTAGCCGAGTTCACCGCCGCCTTTCATCAGCTGCGGAACCAATAAAGCAGAAGGCCGTAGCCTACGCCGGCCGGATCCGTCGTACGGGCCGATTGGAAGGCCATAAACCGCCCATCGGTCGATACTACCGGATTGGACGCCTTCCCGCCCTCGAACTCATTGAAGTGCGTCAACCGCACGAAGTCCTTGCCGCCGCCATCCAAACGAAGCTTCCAGATGTCGATGTTACCGCTGCCACGCTGCCCGCCGAGTTTCTCGTACTGGCGGTCCGCCTCCACCAGGGTGTAGTTGCCGTCGGGAAAAATGCCCTCGACTTCGTTGTAGCTGCCCGGCGCTTTGGACATGTTGGCGACCTGCCCGCTTGCAAGATCCATGCTCATGACCGACCCCAGCCCTTTCGGTTCGTAGCAGGTCATGGTTAGTTTGCGGTCGTTATCGTAGAAATCCTGGGCTTCCGACAACGAGGGCTCTCATGCCCTACTCTTCTAGCGCATTCCCGGCTGGGCGGCTAGCGGGGCCGGCGGCGAGTCTCAGCCGGCCAGATAGGCGAACGACGAGGCAAGCAGCGCTTTCCGGAGCCCGGCTTCTTCCTCCGCGGTAATAGCGCGGCGAGGTTCCATCGCCGGGCCGCAGGGAATACCGTTCCAACCAAGAATGGACTTCACCGCGGGAATGCACGGGAAGCGCAACGTAAGTTCAATGAGTTCATTGATGCGCGCCTGCACCGCCCGGGCCTCGGTCCACTTGCCCGCACAGCCCAATTGGTAGACTTCGACGAATAGTTCGGGAATCAGGTTATAGAAAGTGCCGATGCCCCCGCTGGCGCCCATCAGCAAGCCCGCCACCAGCATCTCGTCATAGCCATTAAACACCGTGGCCCCTGTATCGCGGAGCAGCGACAGGCGATAGAAATCATGATCGGTGAACTTGAGGCCAATGACATTTGGCAGGGCGCACAGCTCCAGAATGTGGCCCATCGTCGACACGGCAGGCGAGAAGGCTGGGAAGTAGTAGACCAGGAACGGCAGATCGGAAGCGGTGGAAAGCGCGCGATAGTAGCCGCGGAGTTCCTCGAACGAATAGGAGCCGAGTGGCGGCAGGCTGCTGATGGCAGTCGCGCCGGCCTTCGCCGCGTGGCGTGATAACTCGACCGCATCCGCGGTACGCGGGGCGCCGGTGTGGATGATGACCTGCTTGCCCTTGGGAGAATAGCGGACGGCCGCTTCCGTGACGCGCTTGCGTTGCTCCACGGATTGCAGCAGCCCCTCACCGGTGGAGCCGCAGACGTAGACGCCATCAATGCCGGTGGCGTAAACACGGGCCAACAGCTTCTCAAAAGCGGCTTCCTGGAAGACGCCGGCGTTATCGAGCGGCGTGATGAGGGCGGGCAGGATGCCCTGAATTGGGGTGTGCATAGATGGAAGAGACGGCGTGACGGAGTTAGAAGGCGCGCCGGACGGGAATGCGCCCTACCAACTCAGCACTTGAATGTAACACGGAGGAGCGGAGGCGGTCAGAACCCTTCTCGATTGCAGATGTCCCAGCCACGGATGGAAAAGGTACTAATCAGCGGCGACGCGTCGAGAAAGAATCGGAGTTCGTCCTTGTTCGGCTTCCAGCCAATCAGTTTGCGGCTTCCCATCCCTTCGCAGGTTGCGTCCAGCTTTAGAGTGACCGGGACGTTGTCCTGATGCGCTCCGATATCGCTGCTGCCAACTCCCCATTCGGCAATCTGAACAATAGCCTTGGGGCTGGTGGTGCCGTCCATGGGAGTGAAGCTCTGCACCAGGGCAATGTGCTTAAAGGGCCTGCTGCCGTTGGTCCTGTAGGTAACGATTACGGTCCCCTGCTGGATCTGGTGAAGCTTGGTCACCGGTTCCAGGGGCAAGTGCGGCATGCCCAAGTAGACGTCCTTCGGCGTGTCTTTCAATCCGGTGAAGTTCTCGAGTTCTTCTTCCGACAGTTTGAAGTCCCTGCCGTACGCGCGAATCCCTGTATTCGGGGAGATGCCCAGATAATTGCCGACGAAGGAATTGCAGTCCTGGCCAAAGAAGCCTTCGGTGTAGCGCTTGGGATCCTTCCAGGGTTCACATCGCGTGGCATACCAGGCGATGCGAATGGCGTCGCGCATCTCGTCCGGCGAGGCTCGTCCGAAGTAAGCCCGAGCGATTCCGCGTTTGTAGAATGGCTCGTTGTGGCTGAACTCGGGGGCACCCTTGACATAGAAAATGTCGGGAAGGTCTCCCACAAGGCCCTGCTTCTTTTTGAGAGCGCTAATGACCCCGGCATATTCGGTCTTAAGCACGGACGCGACCTTGCCGGACACGTACATGTGGATGTTCGCGGTGAAGTTTAGTCCAAGAGCGGTGTCCACCACTCGCAGATTGTGATACCTTTCCAGAAATTCAAACGGCGACATCGTGGCCTAGCCTCCCAACGGAGGCAGCAGGCCCGGACGGCGGTCCGTTGGGCTAGCGCGCCCCGTTCGCCTCACTCTACGCCGCAACCGCCACGTGCGCAAGCCGTTCTTTTCCTGATCGTCTACGCCGCCGTCAGCCACTTCGTCTTTTCCATTCGAGCCAGGTAAGCAAGCCACGCATAACTCGAAGCATTCTTCATCGCCGCGCTTTTCGCTAATCCCAGAGCGAGCGAGCCATAGGCCGGCCGTCCCCCGGCCATGGCGTGGCCGGCCTCGTCCGCTCCCAAAGGCCTACAAAAGTGGGCGAACTCATGGATGCTGGCGTCGACGATGAACTCCCCGAAGGCTTCCACGGCATCCATCGGCGACTTACGGAGTTGCTGATTCGTAGCCGCGCTGCCCGAGGGGCTCGAATGATCGATCAGATCGATCCAGCAATGCGGATGCGCCCGCAGTTTGGGAACAAAGTAGTTGGTAATCCAGTGCTTGTGTTCCGCTAAGCCCGTTTAGGCCGAACCCCCGGAGCGCTTTGTCATGTTCCTGAACTTGGCGGGAATGAATTCACAGCGGCGGGCGATGTAAGTGACGTGAACGCAATTGGCCTGGATTGCACGAGTAGCAAGTCATGAACACCGTCAGAGTTCTTGCGTTATTACTTAGCGCCGCCGCGGTGGCGGCCGCGCAAAACCACGAGATCGCTTTCACTTTCGGCCGGCTAAGCGGACCAACGCGCTCGAGTGCGTCCGGCCCCATCGCCCTCAGCGGCGGAACGGCGCTTCAGGCAAACTACGCTTACCGCGTACTCTTGCGGCGTCACTTCTCACTTTCACCCGAGGTGCACTTCCTGGCCAATGGGCAGCGTGAAATCGGCGCTCGCGATTCCGCCGTAACACGAGACGTAGCTACGCTATACGTTACGCCCGGATTGCGCGTGAAGTTCGCCCCCTCCGCAAGAGTAACGCCCTGGGCGGTCGCGGGCGGCGGTTACGCTCTCTACGAACAGAGTCTATTGACCTTGGGCGGCGCCCCGAACCCCGCTTCCCGTTTCACCCATCGAGGCGCGCTCATGTTCGGCGCCGGTGTGGACGCTCCCTTGTGGCGATGGATCGGCCTTCGCTTTGAGGTGCGCGACTTCTACAGCGGCAACCCCGCGTTCAATGCCACCGGTCTGTCCGGCGGGCAACACAACGTCGTGGCCGGAGGCGGTATCGTATTGAGATTTAGGTCCACGAAGTAGGTCTACCTGGTAGGCCCGCTCTTGAAGGGAAGGAGACGGCATCAGTGTCGAGGACAACCGGACTCATGCGGCCTGATCGTTTCTCTTATAACCCCGCCAGTCGCGGACTGCGGCTATGAAGTTATCGACGGATTCACCTTCCGGCCAGAAATCACCGAGCAGTTCACGCGCATCGCTCACCGGCTTCACGCCTTGCTCGCGCATGAGTTCCTCAATTGAGGGATGCCCCTGGCGGAGATAGCGCCAGCTTGTCGATTCGTGCTCCGTTTTGTCCCTCACTGCCAAGCCTGGGGTCTCCAGACACCTCCAGGCCCCTCTGGATCCACCGCAAGCCGCAATTCGAAGACGCGCCTCTGGACGTCCTGGTCGAGGGAGAGCTAAAACACCAGCTTCAAAGCGAACTGGATCTGCCGCGCCTGGCTCGACAGCCCCGTGATCACGCCGAAATTCGCATTGCCAAACGTCTGTCCCGGCGAGCCGAGATTCGTCGTATTGAACAAATTGAAAAACTCCGAGCGGAACTGCAGCTTCGTCGCTTCGGACCACAGCGGGAACTCTTTATGCAGGCCCATGTCGAAGTTGAAGATGGACTCCGTACGCGCGATGTTGCGGCCCAGACTGCCGAACGGCTGGTCAATACCCGGAATCGCGAATGCCGCCCGGTTGAAGTAGTTGCCCGGGGCGCGGTCCGTCGAATAGATATCCCCGCCTACGTAGTTCGGCCGATAACTCGGAGCCCCCGATACCTGGGCGGCCGACGCCGGCGCATAAGTGATGTTGATGGGCTGCCCGCTGGTCATCGTATTGATGCCCGTCAACCGCCAGCCGCCCAGCACGCCGTCGACCACCGGGTGAACCGTCGAGCCCCAGCGCCGCCCCTTCCCATACGGCAGTTCCCACACCACCGTCGTCGTGTTGTTGAACGGCTGATCGTACGCGCCAATGCCCTTCTCGGACGCCGTGTTGCGGAAGTTCATCCGCGAGTTGTCGCCATTAAACGCCTCCAGGTGGCCCGATGCGTTGTCCAGCGACTTCGACCACGTGAAGCTGTTCAACAAGTACACGCCCGCCGAATAGCGCTTCTCGATCTTCGCTTGCAGCCCATGGTAGACCGCGAAACCGCCGCCCCACGAAATCTGGATGTAGTCGAAGTTCGGAATCGGCCGCCGCGCCAGAATCGTCGAGTTCTCGCCGATGGCATTGGGTCGCGCCTGGTTGTAGTCCCCCAGGGACATCAGGCCATTCGAGCGGTTGCCGACGTACGCCACATCCAGCACCAGGTCCTTCGCGATCTCTCGCTGTACCGTCATGTGCCAGCTCTGCACGTACGACGTGCGGTAGTCCGCCGGCGTGTAGTTGGTGCGTGTCGTCGCCGTCGAGAAGTTGGCGGGATCCACCAGGCCGGTGGGGAAACCCTGCTCCATCAGGCGGAAACAGTTGCGGTAGTTCTGGCCGGTGCACACCGGCTGCGACGCGAGTTGGTTGATCGTCAGATTAACAATCGACGGACCGTTATAGCCAAGCAGGTTCTCGCCGCCCAGCCGGTTGAAGTGGATGTAGCTGATGCCATACCCCGAGCGGAGCACCGTTCGCGACGCCAGCTTGTACGCCAGGCCAAAACGCGGCGCCCAGTTGTTACGGTCGGGCTGCACCAGGGAGCGATTGTAGATGCTCCCGGAACTCGCCTGGATCAGCCGGTTGGCCACCGGGTCGTAGTTCGAGATGCGGTTCTGATCTTCCCATTGCGGCGTCGCATACTCGTAGCGCGCGCCAATGTTCAACGTCAGCTTGTCGTTCACCTTCCAGTCGTCCTGCAGATAAAGGAAGTGCATCCGCTGGCGGTAGTTCAACACAATCTGGTTGTTCAGGCTGTAAGCGGAACGCGCGCCGAACAGGAAGTCCGCCATGTTGTACAGATTGTTCGCCCCTGTGACGGTGGCCGGGCGCGAGAACTGCCCGGCGTAGTTGCTCTGGCCATACTGCGGGTTGAAGTCGAAGATATCGGTATTAATGGCCTGGTACTCGTAACCGGCCTTCAAGGAGTGGCGGTTGACGATCCGCGAGTAGTTTACCTTCGGGTTGATCGTCGTCGGATCCTGGAACTGCGGATTCGACGACTGCCGGCCCATCGTCGTGTACCCGCTCACCGATTGCGTGCTCAGACCGCCGCCGATCGTCGGATTGTCCGGCAGTCCGGGCACACCGTACTCCTGCGCCATGTTCGGCCGGTCGGAGCCGAGTGCGAACTTGCCGCCTTCAAACACCGAATAGGCGAAGCGGAAGTCGATCAGCGACAGCGGCGAGAGGCTGTAGTTGAAACCGCCCGCGATCTGCTTGTTCAAGACGCGTACGTTACCGTTCGCATCGCCCCCCGACGGCCCGGGAATCACATGGTTCTCGGTGCGGTTCAAAAGCCGGTGGCTGTAGCGGCCGAAGGCATTCAGCTTCGAGTTGAAGTAGTGGTCCACGCGCCCGTCGCCCTTGTTGTCCACCGACGGCGTGGGTGTCAGAAAGTCCCAGTTGTTCGACGGCAACTGGCCGGGATTCGTGGGCCGCACCGGAGCCGGCAGATCGGCGAGCACCCTTCTGGCAAACGGCGTGATCAGGCTGGCCGGCACCACGCCGTCCGGGTAAACCTCGCCCGTCAGCGGGTTGCGCACCGGAACCCCAAAGCGCCCGGCGCGCTGGTCCAATGTCGGCAGGGTGGCGAACTGCAGATTCCGCTCCACGCGCCGCAGGCCTTCGTAATTCGCGAAGAAGAACGTCTTGTCCTTGCGGATGGGGCCGCCAAACGAGGCCCCGAACTGGTTCTGTACCAGCACCGGCTTCACACCCGTCGAGGGGCGGAAGAAGCCCACCGCGTTCAGTTTGGTGTTGCGCAGAAACTCCCACACCGTTCCGTGGAACTGGTTGGTGCCGCTGCGGACGCTGGCGTTGATCACCGCGCCGCCCGCGCGGCCGTACTCCGCCGAGAAATTGTTGGTCACCACGCGGAACTCTTCCACCGCGTCGGGATTCAACTGCACGATCTGGTTCGAGAAACCCTGGTTGGAGGTGCCGTAAGCGTTATTGTCCACGCCGTCCACCATGAAGTTGTTGAGCGAACTGCGCAGGCCGTTCACGTTGAACGAGGCGTCGCGGTTCGAGATGTTCGACTTGCGAACTCCGGGAGACAGCAGGGCGAGGTCCGCGTAGGCGCGCCCGTTCAGCGGGAGGTTGACGATGGCCGCCCGCTGGATCACCTGGCCGCGGTCGCTCGATTCCGTCTCCAGCGCTTCCGCCGCTCCGGTAACCGCGATGCTTTGCGTGATCTCGCCAACTTCCAGCGACAGGTTCACGCGCTGGCGGGCGTTCACCGTCAGTACGAAGGCATCCGAGGACACCTGCTTGAAGCCCTGCAACTCCGCGTTGACCTTGTATTCGCCGATGCGCTGGCTCAGGAACGAGTAGTTCCCGTCGGCATCGGTATTCGTGATCTGTTTTACGCCGGTACGTGTGTTCTCCAGCGTGACTTTTACGCCGGCAATGACGCCGCCGCTCGGGTCGGTTACAGTCCCCAAAATCGCGCCGGAATCATATTGCCCGAACGCGCAAACCACTGCGAGAAGCCCCAGAAGCAAGAAGCGAGACATAAATTGATAAACCCTCGGAAGGTCGCGTTTATGATAAATCGGGATTCGGCAGCATGCTGTCGCGGACCACTGCGGACAGGTCCGTGCATGCGCCCAAAAACTGCCGCAAAGTACGCGCGGTACAGCCGAAACGGTCGAACTCGTCAATCGTGAGCCCGTCTTCGTCGTAGGCGCGGCGGAAATCGGTGAAACGTTTGAGAAGGTCCCGGACAATGCGCTCGTCCACCGGTTTGTCCATGCGCGGCGCAATCTCGATGTCGCTGGCGTTGTACCGCTTCTGCCAGGCACAGGGCGGCGAAATGACGACGTCGCCGCCGATGAACTCGCTCCAGTGCATGGGATTGCGAAAAGCCGCCGACAGAAGCCGCAGGCGGTAGCCGCGCTTCTGGTAGAGGGCGTAGGCCTTCTTAAAAGCCGCCACGCCCGCCCATTCCAGATAGCCGGGATCGGTGCTGATGTTTTCCTTGTCCAGTACGACTTTCAGCCAGTCGTCCAGGCGGCCCACCATCAGGGTGCAAACCGGGCCCATGGTGGAGATATCTTTGCCCTCGCGCTCGCGCCGCCGCAGACCTCGTTCCACCGCTTCGGCGACCGCGATGCACTGTGGCACCGTAAACGAAACGGTGGCGTTGATGCTCACGCCCTGATACGTAACTTCCTCGATGGCGGGAATGCCGGCGCGGGTGGCCGGGATCTTCACAATGATGTTAGGCGCGAGTTGATGGAAGCGCAGCGCCTGCTGCACGATGGCCTGGGTGTTGCGATAGAAACGCGGATCCGTCTGGATGGACAGGCGACCGTTGCGCCCCTTATGCGCTTCAAAGATAGGCAGCAGCAGAGCGGCGGCCTCTACGGACATCTCTTCGATGACGCGCCAGCCGATCTCATCCTCGGTGGCGTGCGGCATCTCGTTCGCAAGTGCGGCGATGCGCGGGCGCCAGCGCTTCAGCTCGGCTTTCAGTACCGCCAGCGCGATGACCGGATTGCAGGTGGCACCGACGGCGCCGTGTTCGATTGAGTAGGCCAGTTCTTCCAGCGACGCCGAATCGTTCCACAGACACGTCGGCGTCGTCTGCGTCATCCGGTGGAGAGGGCTTTTGAACGAAACAGGGGAGGTGGCGTGCGGCATGGCGGCTTCGTCGCGCATCTGGAGTTGCTGCGCACCAATCGTAACCACATTAAACCCGCTCGTCAAGAATCCAGCTTCCCACACTCATGTAGATATCGCTTTACAACGGGGTTTCTGTCCGGTGTGCGGCCTGGAAATTAAGCTTGGCGCGGGACCCTGCTTCCGGAGCGCTCCACGCCTCCACCAGTTAACGATAGAAGGGCTTCCAAGTGATCCAGCGGGGGCCGTAATGGGGTTCCGGCCGCCCAACTTCGACGGCGCCAAGGTCGGGGGCTTTGCCCGCGAAGCCATCGTTGACGGTGGCAAGGGGCGTGCCCGCGTCGGCGGCCTTGCCGCCGGGCTTAAGTCTAAAGTTGAGATCCATCGCGTGATACACCCGGTAGCGCTTGTTGGGATCCGGGTCCGGCGGGGTTAGGTTCTCGAAGATATCGAAGTCCAGTTCCACCCCGTGGGCCTCCTGGCCGGTGCCGGCCCGGAGTTCGGCGAGCGTGGCGAAAGACTTCATGGGCGCGCCGGGCGCCAGAAAGTTGTACTGGGCCGTAACGCCCTTGTTCGGGCGGAAGCCGTTGTAGTCCGAACTGTAGTGCGGCGTCGCATTGGCCCAGGTCATGACGCCGCGGTTGACGGTCCCGCGTCCGAGGAACAGGTTGTTGCGGAAGTGGGCGTTGGAGTAGCCTTCTCTCGCGGCCTGTTCGACCACGAACGTGTTGTGATACACCACCAGCCCGGCGGGCGCGGCGCTGAACTTGAGGGCGCCGCCGTTGCCCACATGATAGAGAAGATTACGGTAGAAATAGACCGGGCCGCCGAACATTGGCTGGGCGCTGTAGCCGTTGTGCGCGGCGTTGACGCCGCGATTTCCGAAGACGCGGATGTTATGGGCGCCCCCGTCGGACTCGACGAAGTCGTCGTTCATCAGATGGATGTCGTTGTTGTAGATATCGATGGCGGAGGCGCGGCGTTCGGGGTCGCTCTCGGGCGGGCCATAGGTGGAGATGCAGATGCCGTCGTGAAAGTAGGCGATGGCGTTGTGGCGGATGATGTGGCCGGGGCCGTAAACCTTGATGGCGAAGAAACTGCGCAGTTGGTGCGAGGGGTAGATGCCCGCGCTGCGCTGGCCGGCCTGGTTCCAGCCGATCAGGCGCATCTGATCCTCTCGGCCGAGGAAGAGGTTGTCGGAGAGGAAGAAGTCCTGGGAGCCGGCGTTTTCGGTCCATACGCCCACCCCGACGTCCTCAAAGCGGCAGTTGCGGACGGTGAGCGCGACCGCGCCCATTACTTCCTTCTCCCCCGCGAAGATGGCGATCTCGGTATTGCGGAAGGTGAGGCCTTCGAAGATGTGGTGGCTGCTGGCCATTACATCGAACAGCTTGGCGTTGCCCCCGCCGTCGAAAATCGCCTCGCCGTCGCCCGCGCCCTTGATGGTGATCGGCCTTTCGGCGGTGCCCTTTAAAGAGAGGGACCAGGAGCCCGTGAAAGGCGCGCTGAGGGGGTCGACGTAGTTGAGCCGCTCGGGACGGTAGAGGCCGGCGTGGACCAGGATGGTGTCGCCTGGCTGGGCCTTCTTCATGCGGACGGCGGTCCAGTCGCCGCGGCCTTCGCCGTAGTAGGCGGCTTTGATGCCGATGAAACTCGGCTCCTGCTTGGGGCCCTCCCAATCGTTGGGATAGACGTGGAGAACACGGCCCCCCTGGTAGGGTTGCGGCTCGCTCCGCGTGGTGACGGTGACTTTCCGTTGGGCCTCGCCGGTGACGCCGTCGGGGTCTTTCATGGTCAGTTCGCACTCGTAGGCGGTGCCGGGCTCCAGGTTGAGGATGCTGCCGGCGAAGCCGTGCGGGACGGTGTAACTCATGCTTTCGCGGTCGCGGTAAACGCGCTCGCCGCCGATGCGCAGCAAGGGCAGGGCAGGGAGCCAGTCGCCGCCCGCCGCCTTCCGGAAGCGCACCTCCACGCTCGAGTTGCGGTTGGCATCCCCTTCGATGAGCCACTCGAAGCCCAGGTTTAGCAGCGTGGGGTGTTCGATGTGGAAGCGGCCGGGGCGGACGGCGTCTTGGGCCTGGAGATGGCAGGCGATCAGCAGCGGTAGAACAAAGCGCACTCGCGCATTCTATCGTAGTGGCGCGGCCTAGCTGGCCGGCCGGCGGTCTTCCTCAACCTCGTCGCGGACGTGGACCGTTAGGTCGCCATCCTGGCAGTTACGTTTCGTTCATAGTTTCTGTCTGACAATTGCGGTATTCTGTCGATGTTGTGACGGGGACGGCTTCACCGGCGGACATGATTCGGGCGCTCTATCCGGAACTGCGCCGGTTGGCGGGCAACCTGTTGCGGCGGGAACGGCCGGACCACACGCTGCAGGGCACGGCGCTGGTGCATGAGCTGTTCCTGCGGGTATCGCACCGGGTGCAGGCGCACGAGATCGGGAACCGGCGCTTTTTGGCCTTGGCCGCTCATGAGATGCGGCAGATTCTGGTGGATCACGGCAGGAAGCACCGCTCGCGGAAGCGCGGAGGGGATTGCGAGCGGGTGCCGTTATTCGAAATCGATTTGGGCTTTGCCCCGAATGAGGACGCGCTACTCGATTTAAACGAGGCTCTGGAGCGGCTGGGTCTGCGCGACGGGCGGGCGCTGGCGGTAGTGGAACTGAAGTTTTTCGCGGGCTTCACGACGGTGGAGACGGCGGCGATTCTGGGTGTGTCCGACGCGACGGTCGAGAATGTCTGGCAGCATGCGCGCCTGTGGCTATTCAAGGAGTTGACGGCATCGGGCGGCGGGCATTCGCCGCTGCTGGCGCGGCGGCTGCTGGCCGATCCCCAGCCTGTCTGACGGCGAGCCTCATCGGAAGCCCGCGACCAGCATGATGTGCGAATTGCCGACGTCATACTGGCTGTAAAGCAGGCTGCCTTCGCCGGGCGTCAGTTCAAAACCCCAGAAGACCCGGTGGTCGAAGGTATGGATGTGGGTGCGGGTGCCGCGGCGGAAATCCCAATAATAGAGCGCTTGTTTGGCGCTGGGCTCCTCGCCGGGGGCCACCCAATACAGGCCATGGGTGGCTGGGGTGAACAGGCTACGGCGGTAGAGCCGGCCGGCCACTTTGCGGACGGCGCCGGAGGCCAGGTCCTGTTCCCAAAGACCCTCCCGTTCATGGCGCTTGGTGAAGTAGAGTTTACGGCCATCCACGGACTCCTTGGCGGCATAGGCCCCAACGCGGGTGATCTGCTCCGGGCGGCCGCCACCGGGATAGGGAACGCGCCAGATTTCCCACTGGCCGCTGGAGCCGCTTCGGAAGTAGAGCCAGCGGCCGTCACTGGACAGGCCGGTGGCCGACGCATCTTTGAGAAACACAAGTTGGCGTTCGGGATGGGAGGCCGGAACACGGTAGACGACGTTGCCGAGCGCCGCCGAGCGGGCGGAGACGATGAAGTGTTGCGCGTCGGGAGACCAGAGGAATTGGAGAGCATCCGGCTTCTCGAAGTGGGTGACTTGGCGAGGATTGCTCCCGTCTGGTTCGGCGAGGTAGAGTTGCTCAGTACCGGTGCGCGAGGAGAGGAAGGCGAGCCTCTTTCCGTCGGGAGAAAGGCAAGCTTCATTGTCGACGTAGGCGCCAACGACCAGTGGCCGGGACTGCCTGGTTCTAAGGTCGAGCTGCCAGACATTGACGTCCGAGTTCTGCACCGAGTAAGCGAGGCGCCAGGCGCGCTGGGGAACACTGACGGACTCCACCTCGCTGGCGCCGGGGAGGATGGGCCGTGGGGTACCGCCGCGCGCTGTCACCCGCCACAGCGACCCCGCTCCTAACGGGCCATCGACGTAGACCAAGTCCTTGCTGTCGGGCGTCCATTGCAGCGAGAAGATGCGGCCGCGGCCGGTGACGACGGTTTGGGGCTGGCCGGCCAGGGTGCCGTTTTCGTGGATCTCGACGCGCATCAAGGTGGTTGGCCGTTCGTGCCAGTCGCGGGCGAAGGCCAGCCAGCGCCCGTCGGGCGATACGGTGGGGTGTTCATTGCCGGAGCTTCCCTCCACCGGATCCAACAGCGTTTGCCATTCGCGGGTGGCAAGAGTGTAGTGGCCGATGCGGATGGTCCCGCGGGCGAGGGAACGCTCGGAGACGAGCAGGTGGCGGCCATCGCCGGTCCAGGCGACGCTGGCGAACTCCCGTCCGGATAGCACTTCGGTTTCGGAGCCGGCGGGCCCGGTGTCGCGCAGCACGATGACGCGGCCGGACGGGGTTTCGCGGATGATGGCCATGCGGTCGCCTCTGGGCGAGACCTGGAGATGGGCCTCCTTGTGGCCGCTGGAGGTGACGACCGTCGCGGCAGCGCCATCGAGGGGTTTGCGGAAGATCTGCCAGCGGTCCGGGAATCCACTGATGTAATACAAATCGCGGCCGTCGGGGGAAAACGAGGGGCGTTGCTTGAAGCCCGGGCTGGTGACCAGCGGCACGGGCTCGAACGGCGGATCGGGCTGGGTGTGTCCGGACCAATAGGCGCCGGTTCCGCCCGCCACCGCCATAACGGCGCCGGCGGCCGCCACCCACCACCAACGGCTTGTCTTGGACGGCCGAGGCTGGCGGAGGGCTTTGCTGAAGGCGAGGGCGCTTTCGGGTCTTTGCCGCGGATCGGTAGCGAGGGCGCGCTCCAGCACGGGAGCCCATCCGGCGGCGCCGGGCGGCAATTGGGCTCGCAGCGGCTTCTTGCGATCCGGGAGGCGCCCCGTAAGCAACTCGAAGGTGACAACGGCCAGGGAATAGATGTCGCTTTGGGCGCTGGGCATCAGACCCTGTTCGGGAGCCATGTATTGCGGCGAGCCGGCGCGGACGCCGGAACCGGGGAGTTCGCGCATGCGGGCGATGCCGAAGTCGATGAGAGTGACGCGCTCGTTGGAGGTTTCCTCGTCGGTGAGGATGATGTTCTCGGGCTTAATGTCGAGGTGCCAGACGGAGAGGGCATGCGCGGCGGCGAGAGCCTGGGCGACGCCGCGGACGATGGCTTCGACGCGGTAGCGAGGCAACCCGCCCCTGGCCTTCAATACCTGGCGCAGCGTCTGTCCGGGAACGTAGGACAACACCAGAAACGGGGTTCCATTGGGCAATTCGCCGCGATCGGAGAGGGTGACGATGTTCGGGTGCTGGATGCGGCCGAGGGATTGCATCTCGGCCTGGAAGACGTCCCGGAGGAGTTGATGGCTGGTGATCTGGTCGAGGACCTTAATCACGACAGGGCGCTGGACGATGTGCTCGTCTTCGGCGAGGTAGACGGTGGCGAAACTGCTGACGGAGAGCAGGGATTTCAGGCGGTAGCGGTTGGCGAGGAGCATGCCCGCGGGCAGATGGCCGGTGGCCGGAAGGGCCGCTCCCAGCAACTCGGGGAGGGGCGTATCGAGGAAGCCGGCGGCCGAGTCATGGACGGCGAGCAGACCCTCCAACTCGGCGCATACCTCGGCGTCGTCTCCGGATTCGCGCCGGACAAACGCCAGGCGTTCCTCTTCGGGAAGGGCTAACGCCGCCGCCAGGATGGTTCTCACGCGCTCCAGTGGGCTCAGGTGCATGGTTAGGGCGCCGCCGCCCCTTCTTATATGGGAGCGTACTTAGTGGCATGATACCCAAGAACAAAGTTGAGAGGCGGGTAGGGGGGTGTGCGGACCTCGCTACGTTGCCGGGTCCCCAAGCCAAGGCTCTGGGCGGCGTGACGGGCGATGATGGCGCCACCGAGGTTTGCGCCATCCACGACATGGAACGCGCCCCTTCCGTTGCCCGGCTCGCTATCCTATCCTCATGTCCCTGCCTGTATCCATTCTGGCTGTCGCACTCTGGGCACAGCCGTCTGCTCCCAACACGGCCGCGGTTCTAACGGCGATCGACCGCGATGCCGGCAACTCTATCGCGCTGCTCGAGAAGTTGGTGAATATCAACTCCGGCAGCTACAACATCGAGGGAGTGAAAGCCGTTGCGGCGGTGGTTGACCCCGAGTTGAAGGCGCTTGGATTTACCACCCGGACGATACCGCTGGACGAGGTGAAGCGCGCCGTCCATCTGGTGGGCGAGCGCAAAGGGCCGCGCACGAAGATGGCCAAGCCGGTGCTGCTGATCGGGCACCTGGATACAGTCTTTGAGAAGACCAGCCCGTTCCAGAAGTTCGAGCGGAAGGGAATGCAGGCGAGCGGGCCCGGAGTGTCCGACATGAAGGGCGGCATTGTGGTGATGCTGAGCGCTTTGAAGGGGTTGCAGGCGGCCGGGCTGCTGGACAATCTATGGATCACGGTGTTCTTGACGGGGGACGAGGAGGATTCCGGCGATCCGCTGGCGGTGACCCGCCGCGACTTTATCCTGGCCGGGAAGGCGGCGAAAGCGGCGCTGTGTTTCGAGACGGGCGTGCGCCGGGGCGACCTCGACTATGCGACCACGGCGCGCCGCGGCTATGTGGATTGGGAGCTGCGGGTGAAGGGGGTGGCGGGGCATTCGGGCGGGATCTTCAGCGAGAAGTTGGGACATGGGGCGATCTTTGAACTGAGCCGAATCCTGAACGAGATGCACGATAAAGTCCGCGAGCCGAACATGACATTCAATGTGGGGATGATTCTGGGTGGCAACTCCGTGCAGCCGAGGGAGGCGGGGTCGGGTTCGGTGACGGGCAAGATCAATATCGTTCCAGCCGAGGCTCTGGCTCGCGGTGAGATACGGGCGCTGTCGTTGGAGCAGGTGGCGCGGATCAAGGACAAGATGCACGGGATCGTCGCGGCGCGGAATCTGCCGGGAACCTCGGCGGAGATCAAGTTCGACGATGGGTTCCCGCCCATGTCGCCGACGGCGGGGAACAAGAAATTGCTGGCTGTACTAAACAAAGCCAGCAAGCTTGCCGGGTTGCCGGAACTGGGGGAGTTGGACCCTATGGAGCGGGGCGCGGGTGATATTTCCGTGATCGCGCCGTATGTGGATTCGCTGTCGGGGTTGGGGGCGATTGGGACGGGCGCCCACGCGATTGGGGAGACGGTGGACCTGAGCAGCATTCCGCGGCAGGCCAAACGCGCGGCGCTGCTGGTGCATCTGTTGGGCAATTGAGCGGATGGGGACGCGAGTTGGCATCGATATTGGCGGTACGAAGCTGCTGGTAGTCGCGGAGACCGGCGCGGGGTCGCGACAGGTTTGGCGATTCCCCACGGGGCCGGGCGCGGGACCCGAGACCCTGCTGGCGCACGTGCGGCCGCTGCTGGAAGAATGCGTTGATCCGGTGATTGGGGTTGCGATTCCGGGGATGGTAGATGCGGCGGGCCGCGTGAGGGATTGCGACGTATTGCCGAAGTTGGTGGGGTGGGAGCCGGCGCGCTGGCTGCCGAATGTGAAGGCTGTGATCAACGATGGAGAGGCCGCGCTGGTTACGGTTACCCAGGGGCGAGGGCCGGACGCCACGGTGGCGGCTATTGGGGTGGGGACGGGAATCGCGGCGGCGTTTCAGGTGGCCGGGCGGAGGCTGCGGCAGTACCGGCCGTACGCGGGGGAGTTAGGGTTTGCGCCGTATGGTCCGGCAATGACCTTCGATGAGGCGGCGAGCGGGGCGACGGTGGCGGCGAATCCCGAGCAGGTGGCGCAAGCCGCCGAGGCATTTGGGGCCGCGCTGGCGACGGTGCTGCATGTGTTGCATCCGGAAGTGATTGGTTTGTATGGGGGTACGTTGCAGTGGCCGGGGTATGTCGAGGGCGCGCTGGCCGCTTATGAGCGTCGCGGCCATCCGCTGCTCCGGGCGCATTGCCAGGTGGAGGTACTTCCGGAGCAGGACTTGGTGGTAGCGAAGGGGGCGATCCTTGCCGCCGGCTAGCTCTCGCCGGGTGCCGGTTCCGGAGAATCCCTTTGAAAGCGCGGACATGGCGCTGGGCTATGCGCGATCACGCCCGGCGGTGCACCCTCGGATTGTCGAACGGGCGATGGGGTATTTGGGTGCTCCGGTGGACCGCGCGCTGGATGTAGGGTGCGGGGCGGGAGTGTCCACGCGGGCGATGGCGGGTTTGGCAGGCCGGAGGTTTGGGGTGGAGCCCGTGCAGGGGATGCTTCCTTTTGCTCCGGCCGTTGCTCCGGGAGCTTGCTTTGTGGCGGGATCGGCGGAGCGGCTGCCCTTCCGCGATCACAGTTTCGATCTTCTGACGGCGGCCGGTTCGCTGAACTATGTGGACCTGACGGGCTTTTTCCGGGAGGCCCTGCGGGTCTTGGCGCCTGGCGGGCACTTGCTGGTGTACGACTTCAAGACGGCGCGGCGCTTTGCGGGGGAAGATGCGTCCGTCGACCCGCTGGATCAGTGGTTCGACGAGTTTCTGCGGCGCTATCCGCCGGTGGTGTCCGCGCGGGTGCAGCCGCTGGACCCGGAGACGGTGGCGCTTCTGGCTTCAGGCTTCACCCCGTGTGCGAGCGAAACCCCTCGGATAGCCGTAGAGATGGATCCGGGCTTCTATCTGGATTACCTGCTCACGGGCACCAACGTTGCCCAGGCGATAGCGAACGGGGCGGCTCTGCCGTCCATTCGCGATTGGTGCCAAGCTACGCTGGCGCCGGTGTGGCGTGGGGAACCGAAGACGGTGCTTTTCGAGGCGTACTGGGTGATCCTGCGGGCGGCTATCTAACCCGCAGCCGGTGCTCGACGGCGATGCAGCGGTCCATGATCACGGTAAGCCCAGCCTTTTCAGCCTTTTCCGCAGCCTCTTCGTGGACCACACCCAATTGGGTCCAGATGGCTTTCGCCCCTATGGCGATGGCGGAATCGACGATATCCGGCACGTACTCCGAGCGGCGGAACACGTTCACGATATCGATCTTATCGGGCACGTCTTCGAGGCGCGCGTACGCCTTTTCGCCCAGCACCTCGGTTTCGGCTGGCGTTACGGGGATTATCTTGTAGCCCCGCTGCTGCATATAGGCCGATACGCCATAGCTGGACCGGTCCGGTTTGCTGGATAACCCGACGACGGCGATGGTTTTCGCTTCTTGCAACAATTCCGGGATCGTCATGGTTCACCGGCGCCTTCCGGAGTTGGTTTCGGCTTCTTATCCATCTTTAGCAGGCGCTTCATCCGCTTCAGTTCCTCTTCGGTCAGATGACGAGTCTTGCCCGTCTTGACGGGTCCAAGTTCCAGGAAGCCGATCTTGGCTCGTTTCAGTTTTTCGACAAGCACGCCAAAGTGCTTGAACATGAGCTTGATCTGGTTCTGGCGGCCTTCGATCAGCCGGACTTCGTACCATGGATTCTGCGAGCGCTCGATAAGTTTCAGCCCAGCCGGGGCGGTCTTCTTGCCATAGAGTGGAATGCCACTCCGAAACTGCTCCTCCTGCTCTTTGGTGAGCTGAGCAGTGACCTTGACGACATAGGTCTTCTGGATCTCATTTTTCGCATGGGTAATGCGATTGGCGAACTCGCCGTCGTTGGTGAACAACAGCAAGCCTTCGGCGTCATAGTCCAGGCGGCCAACGGGGTAGACACGCTCCTTCACGCCCTTGATGAGTTCCATCACCGTGGGGCGGCCCTCCGGGTCCGACGTGGTCGTAACGGTCCCCTTCGGCTTATTAAGAATCAGATACACCATCTGACGGGGTGGGCGGATCAGCTTTCCGCGCACCTTGATGTGATCCTGGTCGAGGTCTGCCTTGGAGCCGAGTTCCGTAACGGCTTTGCCATTCACGGTGACGGCGCCTTCCAGGATGAGTTCCTCCGCTTTGCGCCGGCTGGCGACGCCGGCTCGCGAAAGAATCTTTTGCAATCGTTCTTCCATTTATTCGGCTGCCGCCGCTTGCGCCGGTGGAGTTTCGGGTTGCGCCGGTTCGGCGACCGGTTCGTCGTCGCTAAAGGCCAGACGCCGCAACTCCTCGAACTCCTTCAAGGTGGGCAACTCGCTCAGGTCCTTCAAACCGAACTGCAGCAGGAACTCCTTTGTTGTCTTATACAGGATCGGTTTTCCGACCACGGCTTTACGGCCCGCGGGCTGGATCAGTTTGCGATCAAGCAGGGTTTTGATAACGCCCGCGCCCTGCACGCCGCGCACTTCCATGATCTCGGGGGCGGTGATGGGCTGCTTGTAGGCGATGACGGCGAGGGTCTCCAGGGCGGCCAGCGAAAGCTTCAACGGCGGCTTCAGTTTCTTTACGAAACCGCGGATGGCATCGTGGTGTTCCGGCTTGGTACCCATTTTGAAACCGCCGGCAACTTCGCGAACGGTGACGCCGCGGCAGGCATCGGTGGCTGCCTCAACGATCTGGCGCAGGGCCTCGGCGACCCGCTCCCTGGGCTGCTCCAGGGCGGCGGCGATCTGGTCCAAGGTCAGCGGTTCTTCGGTGACATAGACGATGGCCTCCACGATGGCGCGGAGATTTGCCTCGTCCACCGCCGCTTCGGATGCCTGTTCGGTGGATTGGCCGCCCATGACCTCTTCGGCGGACATTACCGCATGGATTTCGGGGTCTTCGGACTCATCCGCGGCGACCTCCATAGGTCCGGGGCCGACGGGCGGCTCCTGGATAGGCGCCTCCTGCTCGTGGCGGTCAGGAGGCTCCTCCATAGGGGCGTCTTCCTCGCCAGGCTGCTGCGGTGGCTCCTCCACCGGCGACTCCGGCGTCTCCCGCGGTCCAGGCGGTTCTTCGGCCGGGACCTGCGGGTCGGGCTCGATCACCGGCGGTTGCGAAGGTTCGGGCTCTCCGTCCGGCTGCGGCACGGTTGCGGCCATCTTTTGCTCGTCGTTAACTTCCATTGCAATATCGCTTTACGTGTAGTCCTGCTCGAGTTGCTCCAGCGCCTGCCCGCTCTGGAAAACATCTTCGACCGTGCGTTCCTTGGCGATGTCGATATCGCCAAACAACTCGCTCTGTTGCAGGCTGATGGCCTGGTACTTCACCAGTTCCAGCAAGGCGAGGAAGAGGCAGATCATGGCTCGCCGGCTGCGCTGGCTCTCGAACAACTGCCGCGCCGAGACGCGGTGGCCCTTGGGCTTTTCGGCGAGCATGACCTTCAGGAACTGGATCATGTCGGGAACTGTAACGTCTTCCTTTTCTATCTGATAGATGGGGCGGTTCTTGACGCGCTCCAACACATCCTTGAAGACCTTGACGAGGTCAAAGAGGGATACGGCCAAGCCGGGGTCCTCATCCTCGTTCTGGAACTGCGCGATCTGGGGGTTGGACCAGACCGCCTCTTCCAGCATCCGCTTCTGCTGGAGCATCTCGGCGGCGTTCTTAAACCGTTCATGTTCCAGGAGTTTCTGGACCAGGTCGGTGCGGGGGTCCTCTTCGGGGGCGATCTTTTCCAGTTCCGGATCGCGCGGGAGCAGAAGCTTGCTCTTGATGTGGATGAGCGTCGCCGCCATGAAGACGAATTCGGCGCCGACTTCGATGTCTAACGCTGTCGCTTCATTGAGATAGCTGAGGTACTGGTTGGTGATCTGGGCAATCGGAATGTCGTAAATGTTGATCTGCTGTTTCCGGATGAGATCCAGCAGCAGGTCGAGCGGCCCCTCATATTGCTGGAGCCGAACATTTAGATGGGATGACGACACTTCTGACTAATTTACCATGTGGTAGAAACCATGACCCGTCGTAAATGGCTCGCTACAACCGCCGCCTGCGCCGCCGGCTCGCTCGCCTACCCGACGCTGGTGGAGCCGCGCTGGCTGGAGGTGGTCCGTACGAAAGTGCCGGTGCCGGGCGCGGGACAGCAGCCGGTTACGCTGCTGCAATTGACCGATCTGCATGCTTCCTGGGCAGTGCCGTGGGGGTTGATTGAGAGCGCGGTTACGCTCGGGCTGGCGGCGCGGCCGGACGTGATTTGCCTGACGGGGGACTTCGTGACGCACCAGGCGGAACTGGATACGGCGCGCTACGTCGCGATCCTGCGGCGCCTTTCCACGGCGGCGCCTACGTTCGCGGTGCTGGGAAATCACGATGGGGGCACATGGGCGGCGGCAAGGCGGGGGTACGCCGATCACCGCGTCGTGGATCGGGTCCTGGAGGAGGCGGCAGTCAGCGTGCTGCACAATCGGTCGGTTGCGGTGCCCATACGAGGTTCGATGTTGACGCTGGTTGGCGTGGGAGATTTATGGTCGGCAGAACTCGATGCGGTTCGGGCGTTTCGGTCGGCGCCAACCGTGGGGGCGCGGGTGCTGCTGTCGCATAACCCGGATAGCAAGGCGGCCCTCGACGCCTATGATTGGGATTTGATGTTGTGCGGCCATACGCATGGAGGACAGGTGATGATCCCGTTCGAAGGGCCGCGCTACGCCCCGGTCGAGGACAGGCGGTATGTCTCAGGGTTGAACCCATATGATGGGCGCTGGATTTATACGTCGCGAGGGGTGGGTAGTTTGGGGAGTGTGCGGTTCCAGTGCCGGCCGGAGGTGACGGTACTCGAACTGACCTGAGAATTGGCGGGTGGAGTCGGCACTTGTTAAGTATGAACGGCGCGCCCGCCGAACAGATTGACCACGACCGTTTCTTCAAGGAACTGCTTCGCGAGTTCTTCCTGGAGTTTCTGGAGTTGTTCTTTCCGAAGCTTGCCGCGTCGCTGGATCCTGGTTCACTTGAGTTTCTGTCGGAGGAACTGTACGTGAATCTGTTCGACGGGGAGAAGTACCGGGCGGACATTGTCGTCAAAGCGCGCTCGCTGAAGGCCAAGGGCGCTTACTTCCTGGTTCATGTCGAGCACCAAAGCAAGGCGCCATCCGACTTCCCGCGGCGTTTCTTCCGGTACTTTTCGGCGATCTATGAGAAGCACGGCATCCCGCTGTATCCGATCGTGATCTACTCGCACGATACGCCGCCGCGCAAGCAGCCGGATTTCTTTCAGATGGACTTCCCCGATGGGCGGGTACTGCGGTTCGAGTATCGGGTAGTGCAACTCAACCGGCTGTCGTGGCGCCGCTTCCTGAAGGCCCACAATCCAGTGGCGAGCGCGCTTATGAGTAAAATGAAGATAGCGCCAAGAGATCGCCCGCGGGTGAAAGCCGAATGCCTGCGGCTGCTCGTAACGCTGAAGCTGAATCCGGCGAAGATGACTCTGATTGCCAGCTTCGTCGATGCGTATCTTAATCTGAATCAGGAAGAAGAGCGCCGCTTCGAACAGAGCCTGACGCGCCTGGGGATGCGGCCGAAACAACAGGAGACCATCGTGGAATACGTCACCAGTTGGGAGCGGCGGGGGATTGAAAAGGGCCTGCAGCAAGGGCTGCAGCAAGGTCGTGAAGAAGGGCGCGAAGAGGGGCTTCGGGAAGCGGTTTTGGACACCTTGACCCTTCGCTTCGGTCCTCCCGATGCTTCCGTAACTGCCGCGATCCGGGGGATTCACTCGTTGGAGCACCTACGCATGGTAATGCGCCAGGCGCTGCGGGCCTCGTCGCTGGAAGAAGTGGACCTCAGCGCCAAGCCCTAAAACTTTCCGTCGCGCACCATAAATCCGGTGGGCTTGCCGTGGAGGGTGCCGCCCATCCCGATCCAGGCGGCGATCCACTCGATCATCTGGTCCGGCGTTACCTGCGGATAGCCGAACAGGCGGTGGCACTTGGCGGCGTTGTTGAGCAAAGCCGTAGGCGCCTCCTCGCCGGCAAACGCAGGCTCCACGCCGAAGATCCGGCCGAACTGGAGCGCGGTTTCGCGTACCGAGATTGTCTCCGGGCCGGTGAGGTTGATAACCGCCGGCGGCGAGGAGCACAGTGCAAAGCTGCGAAGGATCACCGAGTTCGCGTCACCCTGCCAAATCACGTTGGCGTTGCCCATGGTCAAGTTGACCGGTTTGCGTTCGAAGACCGCCTGCCCGATGTCCACCAGGACGCCATAACGCATCTCCACGGCGTAGTTGAGGCGCACCTGTACGACCGGGATGCCATACCGGCGCGAGAAGTACTCCCACAGCCTTTCCCGGGCCATGGCCGACTGCCCGTACTCCCCGACAGGCGCCAATGGCGTTTGTTCGACGGCGCCGCCCGAACTGACGGGCACGAACGGGTAGACGTTGCCGCTGGACATGGCAATGATGCGGGCATAGCGGTAGCGCTCGGCCACGATGGAGGGCAGGTAGCTGTTCATGGCCCAGGTGAGATATTCGCTGCCGGTGGAGCCGAACTTTCGCGCCGCCATGTAGACGATGTGGGGCACCTCGGGGAGGGTCGCCAGTTGTTCGCGATCACGCAGATCGGCGCTGATGGTTTCGATGCCCCAGTGTTCCAGGCTTTCGCGTGCCTTTGCCGAGGAATAGCGGGACACCGCGATGACCCGCAGATCGCGTCCGGCTTCCTCGGCGGCGCGTTTCGCTCGTCGGGCGAGGGTTGGTCCCATCTTGCCGCCCGCGCCTAACAGCATGAGAGGGCCTTCGAAGCTCTTCGCCCAGTCAATGTCGGCCGCCGAGGGGCGGCTTAGCAATTCATCCAGTTCCAACTCGCTGGCGATGATCATCGTTTGTACCCAATCTTGCGGAGGAAGCTGTGACGTGCCTCCTTAGCCGCCGCGTCTTCCACGCCTTTCGGAGACGACCCGTCAATCACTCCGAGCACGCCGCGCCCCTGCTCGCTTTCAGCCACGATCACCTCCACCGGATTGGCGGTGGCGCAGTAGAGGTTCACCACTTCGAAGACATCCCTGATGCGGCCGAGGATATTGATGGGGAAGCCGCCGCGCATCACGATAAGAAACACGTGGCCGGCGCCGATGGCGATGAGGTTCTTCACGGCGCAGTCCATCAGTTCCTGGTCGTTTCCATCGAAGCGAGTGAGGCAGGGGCCCGAGGCTTCGTTGAATCCGACACCAAACTTCATGCCCGGCACTGTATTGACAATCGCTTCGTAGACGTCTTCAACCGTCTTAATGAAGTGGGACTGGCCGAGGATGATATTGGTATCGGCGGGAAAGTCGAGCCGGATCGCTTTCAGTTCCATGGATACTAAGAGTAGCAAGGAGCCCACCCCATGACGGAAGCGGCCGTACTCAAACATATCGCCAAACTGCCGCACGCGCGTGCCACGTTCAAGCAGCTTGTGAAGGAACTGAGCGTCAAGGGCGATTTACGCCATGCGCTGGACAGCATCCTCGATCGCCTCACCGATAAAGGGGAACTGATCGAGATCCGCAACGGCATCTTCGTAATGACGCGCGCCAGCCGCGAGTTCATCCTGGGCCGGTTAGTGGCGCATCGCGACGGCTATGGCTTCGTGGTGCCGGATCCGCCAGTGGAATGGATGCGCGGGGACCTGTTTTTGCCTCCTGGCGAGACGGACCGTGGGATGCATGGGGATCGGGTTCTGGCGCGGGTGACGCGGCATGACCAGATGGGGCGGGCCGAAGGGGAGATCGTCAGGATCGTCAAGCGCGCCCATCATGATGTGGTTGGCGAGTTCAAGGTGAAGCGCAAAGGCAACTTCGTCATCCCGCACGACGACCGGATCCGGCAATGGATTCTGATTCCGGAAGGGATGGAGACGCCACCGGCCGGTACGGCGTCCGTGGACCGCGTCGGTGGCAAGGCGATAACGATCGGCTCGCCCGAGGATCTGGACGGGATGATTGTCAACGTGCAGATTCTGGAACACCCGGAAGGCGAGGAATGGGGCGTCGGCCGTGTGATCGAGATTCTAGGTCATCCGGATGACTTCGGCGTGGACGTCGAGGTGATGATCCGCAAGCACCATATCCCGCACCGGTTTCCGGAGGAGGTGCTGGCGCAGGCGCGGCGCACGCCCAACACCATATCTGAAGCCGAACTGCTCGGGCGGCAGGACTTCCGCGGGATGGGGGTGGTGACGATTGATGGGGAAACGGCCCGTGACTTCGACGATGCGGTGTGGGTGGAGCGATTGGGGAACGGGAACTTCTCGCTTCACGTGCACATTGCCGATGTCAGCCATTACGTGCGCCCGGGTTCGGCGATTGACCAGGAGGCGGCGCTGCGGGGCACCAGCGTCTACTTCCCGGACCGCGCGGTGCCGATGCTGCCGATTGAGTTGTCGACCGATATCTGCTCGCTACGGCCGGGAGTGGACCGCCTGGTGTTGTCCGCCCTATTAGAGATCGACCCGAAGGGGGATATCGTCGGCCAGGTGCTGACCCGCGGGGTGATTCGCTCGGTGGAGCGGATGACCTATACTGCGGTGCATCAACTACTGGAAGGCGATGGCGCGCAGCGCGAGCGCTATGCGCCGCTGGTGCCGCGATTCGAACTCATGCGGGAACTGGCGCTGATCCTGAACCGGAAGCGGCAGAAGCGCGGGTCGATTGACTTTGATTTGCCGGAGCCGCTGATCGAGTTCAACGAATTCGGGGAGATGGAAGGGGTGGCGCGGGCGCCGCGCAACATCGCTCATAGGATCATCGAGGAGTTCATGCTGTCGGCGAATGAAGCCGTGGCCGCCCACGTCGATACGCTGGCATGGCCGTTTATCTACCGCATTCACGAACCGCCCGATCTGAAGCGGGTGGCCGATTTCGAGCAGATTGCCGCGCACTTTGGCTATTCGCTGGGAGTGGCCGCGATTCCGATGCGGCGGTTTCCGGTGACGACGCGGCATCGGGACGGGAGGAAATCGCGGCAGGACATCGAGATGGTGGACGAAGGCAAGTTGCAGGTCAGTTCCAAGATGTACCAGAAGCTGGTAGCCAAGATTGAAGGGAAGCCCGAGGAGCGGATCTTGAGCTACCTGATGCTGCGGTCGCTGCGGCAGGCGCGGTACAGCGAGAAGAACACCGGCCATTTCGCGCTTGCGGCGCCGACATACACGCACTTCACGTCGCCTATTCGCCGCTATCCGGATTTGATCGTCCACCGCGTGTTGGGCGCGTGGCTCGATGAGCAGCCGGCGCCCTTCTCCCCCGAGATGCTGCATACGATTGCCGACGATACGTCATTCACGGAACGGCGGGCGGCGGAGGCCGAACGCGAACTAGTGGAGTGGAAGAAGCTAAAGTTTATGGCGGATCGCGTAGGCGAGGATTTCGAGGCGCTGATCATCCAAACGGCGAAGTATGGCTTTTTCGTGGAGTTGGAGGAGCTGTTCATTGAGGGGTTGGTGCCCATCGACAGCCTGCCGGGTGATCGATTTAACTACAGCGACAACACGCGCAAAATCGTTGGGCAGAAGAGCAAGCGGGAGTTCAGCATCGGGGATAAGGTGACGGTGGTGCTGGATCGGGTGGACGCAGTAGAGAAGAAACTGCAGTTCTCGGTTTACGAGCCTCTACCAAAGAAGAAGAAACGCAAGTAACCTGGCGCCGCCGGCCATCCCTATTTCCGATATAATTCGCCGGACGGGCAATGGCGCTGTTTCGCCCGACCTCGATCCTGGAGATACCGAATGACCAAACGTGAGTTCCTTGCCGCGGGCCTGGGCGCGGGCCTGGCCATCGCAGCCCCGGCTGCCTTCGCGCAAGGCAAGAAGCCTCCGGTGCGCAAAGCGAAAACCACCAAGCTCTTCAAGAGCCCGCAAGGTTTTCCGAACGCCATCTCCGCCACACCGGAAGGCCTGTGGATCGGCGAGCAGAAGCTTTCCGGGGAGCAGGCCAAGTCCTATAAGCTGCCGGAACCGAAGTCGCTCGAAGAGAACGCCTGGCTTGTGGATTGGAACGGCAAGCTGTTGAAGACGGTGAAGACGCCGTCGCGCAACACCAGCGGGATGGCGGTGGGTGGCGGCTATGTGTGGATGATCGCCAATGCGCCGCCGCAGGGCGTGTTCCAGGTGGATATGAACTCCAAGCTGGTCAGCCACCGGCAGATTCCGTTGGGCGTTCCGGGCAAGGATGGCGGCGGTAGCCACGGCGGCCTGTGGCACGACAACAAGCTCTGGATCTCGTCGCTGCGGCTGCGTGGGAATCTGCGGGTGGACCCCAAGACGTGGCAGCCCGAGTACATGATCCCGTTCTTCCAGCAGCATCCGAACTGGATTCGTTATCACGGCATCGCGATTGAGGGCGACAGCCTCTGGCAGGTCGTTGGCAACGACAGCACGCGCTATGGCGAGTTCAAGCCCGGCCTGGTGCGGCAGGAGTTGTCGACGGGCCGCACGCTGGAGGTGGTGGAGTTCGTGCCGGGCTCCTCGGACCCCCATGGGCTGGCGATCTGGAACGGCAAGTTCTATGGCTGTGATGCGGGGATCCATCCGGGTTGGCCGAACAACGATAGCCCGACGGCTGGGTATATTTTCCAGATCGACTTTGTTTGAGCGATGGCGATGCCTGGGGGCCTCCGATTGACTCTGTAAAGAGATGTAAAGCCGGATTTCCGCGTGTACGAATTGGGGCTTGTCCACACGTCCAAGCCTGCAGTGAGTAACCGGAGTTCCTGGATGTATCTGTTTGTCCTCTTGCTTGCTTTCCTGCCTGCCTCTGTCTTCTCCCAGAACCGGGAACGGCCTGATCGCCACCCCGATCGCATGGACGAAGCCGTACGCCGGGCGCCGCAACGGAACGCGGATGGGGACGCGGCGCGGTCTCTGCGGCGGATGGCGAATCCGCGCCGCGCGGTGCGGCTGGGCGAACTGACGAAGGCCGAACGCCAGCCTGCCATTCGCAAGCCTGGATTGACGCCGGTGGGCGTGGCTCGTACGGTGCCTGCCGATGCGTTCGCGCAGGGCGAATGGTCGGTGAGTCCAGAAGGCACGCGTGTCTGGCGGCTGCAACTGCAATCGGCCGACGCCGCATCGCTGCGGGTGAGGTTCGCGGACTTCCACTTGGGTGCGGGGAAGGTTTGGCTGTTCGGTGCCGGGAGTGAAGCCGTGGGCCCCTACACAGGGGATGGGCTATTCAAAGACGGCAGCTTCTGGAGCGACCTTATCGCGGGGGATACGGTGACTCTGGCGTATGAGCCGGAACCCGCCGACACTTCTACGACGGTTCCTTTCCGAATCGAAGAGCTTTCGCATCGTTACGCCGCAGGGGCCAGGCGCGCCGCCGATGACGAGCCCGTAGCCTTACGTGCGGCAGCGGCCGCCACCTGCGCGGTGGACGTCAGTTGCCATCCGAACTACAGCGAGCCAGCGGCCGCCGTGGCGTTGATGCTGTTTGAGAGCGGGGGGAAGAGCTACCAATGCAGCGGAGCGCTGATCAACTCGGCGACGGACCCGGTGCTGCCGTACTTCCTAACGGCGAACCATTGCGTCAGCACGGCGGATGAGGCGAAGTCGCTGGTGACGATATACCGGTACCAGACGCCGGGGTGCAACGGCGAAGCGCCCGCGCTGAGCAGACTGCCGCGCGTTACCGGCGCAACGCTGATAGCCGGGCAACCCATGGCGAACGGCGACTTCACGCTCCTGCAACTAGCGGGCTTTCCGGAGACCGATGTGAAGCTGCTGGGCTGGATCTCCGATACCTTGGACACCGGGGAGTCCGTCATCGGCATCAGCCATCCGCACGGCGATTTCAAGCGCATCGCTTTCGGACAGCGGACGCGCGACGTCGGCATCCGATTCTCCGATGGAGAGCGGATGCCTTCGACGGCGGGCTATCAGGTGGCCTGGACGGAAGGGCTGACGCAGGGAGGCTCGTCCGGGTCTCCGTTGCTGGTGACTCGCGATGGCAAGCTGTACGCCGCCGGCACGCTGACCGCCGGGCCGGATATCGACGATACGAATTCCACGATCGCTTGCCGGGCGCAGAATACGATCGCCAGTTATGGACGATTTTCCGTGGCGTTCCCGTATGTGCGCACGTATCTGACGGGCGGCAGCACCACGACGCCGGACACGCAGCCCGCGGCGGCCGCCAGTTTCACGGCAACGCCCATCACCTATTCGCGATCACGGGTGTATGGGCAGACGACGCTGGCCTGGGAAGCGAAGGGCGTGAGCGCCGTGCAGATTCGCCTGGAATCGCCCACGGGCGTGCGCGTGTCGGGCATCGTGCAACCGAACGGCTCGCTGCAAACCGGGAACTGGGTGACGGCGGGGACGGTGTTCTATCTGCAGGACGCGAGCGACGGAACATCCGCCGGTGAGGCCAAAACGCTCGCTACGGTTCGGGTGGCAGCGCCTTAAAGGCCCCCATTAGCCGGGCCCGGCTTCCCCAGGGGCCGTGCGGCTGATCTCGCGCATCAGCCAGGCATGCGCTACCCGCATTTCGCGCCCCACCGTGGAAAGGGAGATGCCGAGGACTTCGGCCATCTCTTCGCCCTTCAACCCACCGAAGTAGTGCATCTCGATCAGCTTGCTCTTGCGCTCGTCCACCTTGGCCAGTTCCGATAGCGCATCGTCCAGCCGCACCAGCTCGTCGGAGCTTTCCGCCGACACGGTAAGCGCTTCGTCGAGGGAAAGCTTGGCGGCGCCGCCACCTCGCTTGGCGGCACGGGTGGTACGCGCATGCTGCACCAGGATCTGCCGCATGAGGTAGGCTGCGATGCCCAAAAAGTGGGCGCGATCCTTCCACTCCAGCTTCGCCACATTAGGCAGTTGCAGATAGAGTTCGCTCACCAGCGCGGTCGGTTGCAGGGTATGGCCGGCGCGCTCGCGGCGCAGATAGGCGCCCGCCAACCGGCGCAACTCGCTGTAGACCAGCGGCGACAGTTGCTCAAGCGCGGCCGGGTCGCCCGAGCGCCACTCGTGCAGTAGCCGCGTGATGCCTTCCGGCCCTTGGCCCGCCATCTATACCTTCCAGGCCGCCAGCCGCTCGCGCAGTTGGCGGGCGACGTCCGGCTTCTCCTTGGACCAATCCTTCGTCTCGCTGAGATCGTCCTTGAGGTTGGAGAGCCATTCGCTCTTGGTCATGGGCATGCCGAGCCCGTCGCGGTAGTTCTGGATCAGCTTCCATTCGCCCATACGGGCGGCTCGCTGCGTATCGTAATCCCAGAAGACCACGTCGTGCACTTCGCGCTTGCCGTCGAGAATCATGGGGCTGAGGTCGACGCCATCGGTTCCGGCGGGGACCTGGCCGCCGGCCCATTTCAAGAAAGTGGGCAGGATGTCCATGGCCATGCCGACGCCGGCGTTCACCTGCGGCTTGATCCTGCCGGGCCAGCGCATGATTCCGGGAACACGCATGCCGCCTTCCCAAAGGCTGCCCTTATAGCCGCGCAGTTTGCCGTTGCTACCGCCGCGGTAGGTGCGGCCGGCGTGATCGGCGCGGGATTCCAGCGTGGCGCCGTTGTCGGCCTGGTAGAAGATGACGGTGTTGTTGTCCATGCCTCTCGACTTCAACAACGCCATCAGTTCGCCCACCGCATCGTCAATCGCGGCGATCATCGCCGCATGCATCCTGCGGTCGCGATCCATCTCCACAGGGAAGCGATCCACGTACTTCTTCGGCGCCATCATCGGGTAGTGCGGCGCGCCGAAGGCCAGGTACAGGAAGAACGGCTGCTGGGCGGATTGCTTATTCAGAAAAGCCTTGGCTTCGCGGGCCAGCATCTCCGTCTGGTAGGTGGTGTCTTCGAAGTGCTCTTCATTCCCGCGCCACAAGTCATGAAAGACGGGCGTGCCGCCGAGGGTGTAGTAGCGGTGCGAGTAGTAGTCCGTCCAGCCGCTGTAGAAACCGAACCACTCGTCGAAGCCCTGCGCCATCGGCTTGCTCTCCGGCACACTGCCCAGATGCCACTTGCCGACGGCGGCGGTGCGATAACCCAGCTTCTTCAACTCACCGGGTAGCGTTGTCTCGCCCTTGCGCAGGCCCTGCACCGCGAAGTCCGGCTTCGAAGTCAGAATGTGCGGGATACCGGCGTTCTGCGGATACTTGCCGGTAAGCACGCTGGCCCGCGACGGCGAACATACCGGGGAATTCGTGTGCCAGTCGGTGAAGCGCACGCCTTCGGCCGCCAGCTTGTCGATGTGCGGCGTCTTCATCTCCGGCGAGCCGTAACAGCCCACATCGCCGTAACCCTGGTCGTCGGTGTAGATGATGATGAAGTTGGGCTTGCGTGATTGCGCCTCGAGAGCGCCTGCGCCGGCCGCTCCCATTGCTCCGAGAAACTCCCGTCTCTTCATAACGTATCCGTCCACTATATCCTGTTGCACAATAGTCATCGGCATGCCACGCATCGCACTCGCCCCCATCGACTATCTCATCCTGATCGTCTACCTGTCCTTCGTGGTGGGCATCGGCTTCGCCCTCAAGCGCCACATGAAAACGTCCTCGGATTTCTTCCTCTCCGGGCGCGACATTCCGTCGTGGATTACCGGGCTGGCGTTTCTGTCGGCGAACCTCGGCGCGCAGGAAGTGATGGGCATGGCGGCGTCGGGCGCGAAGTATGGCATCGCTACCAGCCATTTCTATTGGGTAGGCGCGATTCCGGCGATGGTGTTCGTGGGTGTGTTCATGATGCCGTTCTACTACGGGTCGCGGGCGCGCAGCGTGCCCGAGTACCTGAAGCTGCGCTTCGATGAGAAGACGCGCGGCTTCAACGCGGTGACGTTCGCCGCTATGACGGTGTTCTCTTCCGGCATCTCGCTTTACGCCATGGGACTGCTGCTGGAAACGCTGCTGGGCTGGAGCTTCAATGCCAGCATCCTGCTATCGGCCATCATCGTGCTCTGCTACATCTTCCTGGGCGGATTGACGTCGGCCATCTATAATGAGGTGCTGCAGTTCTTCCTGATCGTGGCGGGCTTTCTGCCGCTGGTCTATCTGGGTCTGCGCGACATCGGGGGCTGGAATCAACTGGTAGCCCGTCTGCAGACCACGGCCACGTCGCAGGGCTACGCCGCCGGCGCCTATACCTCGTCGTGGCGCTACTTCAGCGATGCCAGCCTGAACCCGATGGGCGTTGACTGGTTCGCGATGGTGGCCGGCCTCGGTTTCGTGCTCTCCTTCGGCTACTGGTGTACGGACTTCCTGGTGGTGCAGCGGGCGATGGCCGCCCGTTCCATGGCCGCCGCCCGCCGTACGCCGCTGATCGCCGCCATCCCGAAGATGCTGTTTCCCGCCCTGGTGATTTTGCCGGGCATGCTGGCCATTGCGATGACCACCACCGGCGGGCCATTGGAGCTGCCGCGCAAGCCGGATGGCAGCTTTAACTACGACATGACTATCCCGATGATGCTGGGCCATTACTTCCCACCCGGCATCCTTGGTTTGGGCTTGACGGCGCTGATGGCTTCGTTCATGTCCGGCATGGCGGGCAACGTGACGGCGTTCAATACCGTGTGGACCTACGACATCTACCAGAGCTACATCCGCCGCGACGCGAGCGATAGCCATTATCTCTGGATGGGGCGGATGGCGACGGTGTTCGGCATCGGGGCGTCGGTGGCGGCGGCCTACCTGGCAACGCGCTTCAACAACATCATGGACTTCCTGCAGTTGGTGTTCGCCTTCGTGAATGCGCCCCTATTCGCCACCTTCCTGCTGGGCATGTTCTGGAAGCGCAGCACGGGGCACGGCGCATTCGCCGGCCTGCTGGGCGGTACCTTGGCGGCGGCTTTGCATCATGGGATGTCGTTGCCGAAGGGGGCCGTGGCGGGAATCAAGGGCGGCTGGCTGGGCTTGGCCGTCGCGTATCCCAGCGAGATGGCGCAGAACTTCTGGACCGCCATCTGGGCCTTCGGCGTCTGTTTTGTGCTGACCGTGGCCGTCAGTCTGGTTACCGTGCCGCGCCGGGAAAGCGAACTGGCCGGCCTGGTTTACTCGCTGACGCCCGCCCCTCGCGACGAGGACTTGCCGTGGTGGGAGCGTCCCGGCCCTTTAGGTGCGGTCATCCTGCTGCTGGTTGTGATTTTGAACATACTCTTCTGGTGACCGCAAAGCGGTGCTCTGCTAGCATGAAGGCGTAAATGGGCCTGGATCTGCGCATTCCGATTGGATTCCTGCTCGGCACGATCGGCTTCCTGCTGGTGGTGTTCGGGTTGGTGAGCGACCCGTCTCTATACCAGCGGTCGCTAGGCATCAACATCAATCTCATCTGGGGATCGGTGCTGCTGCTGTTCGGCATCGGCATGGTGGTGGCAGCGAAACGCGCCGCGGGGAGCCGTTCTTGAAGCCGCGCGTATTCCGGGCCCCCGGCCGCGTGAATCTCATCGGGGAGCATACGGATTACAACGATGGCTTCGTTATGCCCGCGGCGATCCACTTCAGCACGACCGTAAAGGCCACCCCGCGCGACGACCGCCAGGTGGTGCTGCGTTCGGATGCCTTTCCGGAGACCATCGAGTTTGAATTGGACGACAAGCATGCGGCGCCGCGGCGAAAGTGGTCCGACTATGTGCAAGGGGTGGCGATTTACCTGGCGGCAGCCGGGTACCGGGTGAACGGCGCCGGCCTGCAGGTGTCGAGCGACCTGCCGATTGGGTCCGGGTTGAGCTCGTCGGCCGCGCTGGAGGTATCCGCCGGGCTGGCGTTGGCGAAGTTGTCCGGACAGGAAGTGCCGCCGCTCGAGTTGGCGCTGATCTGCCAGAAGGCGGAGAACCTGTTTGTGGGAATCCGCTCCGGCATCATGGATCAGTACGCTTCGACGCATGGGCGCAAGGATCACGCCATGCTGATCGACTGCCGCGCGCTGACGCACCGCCTGCTGCCCTTGCCGCCGCAAATACGGCTGGTGATCTGCAACACGATGGTGAAGCATGAGCTGAATGCCAGCGAGTACAACAAGCGCCGCGCCGATTGCGAAGCCGCCGCCCGGGCGATGGGCGTGGAGTGGCTGCGCGATGCGACACCCGATCTACTGGCGCGGACGAAGCTGGAACCGCGCATCCGCATGCGCGCCGAGCACGTGATCTTCGAGAATCTGCGCACGCAGAGCGGCGCGGAGGCGCTGGCGGGTCATGATCTCGACGCGTTCGGAAAGCTGATGTACGAATCGCATGCCAGCCTGCGGGACCTGTACGAAGTGAGCTGCAAGGAACTGGACCTGATGGTGGAGATCGCCAGACGGCAGGCCGGGATTTATGGGGCTCGCATGACGGGTGGGGGATTCGGCGGCTGCACTATCAACCTGGTGAAGGAAGAGGCTGTGAAGGAATTCACCCTCGCGATAACCGAAGGCTACCGCGAGGGTACCGGCATCACACCGGAGATCTACGTTTGCCAGGCCGTGGACGGCGCCGTCGAGACGACGGCCTAAACGCAGCTACTTCGGCTGGGGCACGATGCGCAGATAGGGCTTCAGCGTCTTCCACCCCGCCGGATACTTGGCCTTCGCGGCTTCGTCCGATACGGCCGGCGGGATGATCACATCGTCGCCGTCCTTCCAGTTCACCGGCGTGGCCACCTGGAACTTCTCGGTCAGTTGGATGGAGTCCAGCGTGCGCAGGATCTCGTCGAAGTTGCGGCCGGTGCTCATCGGGTAGACGAACATGCAGCGGACTTTCTTGTCGGGACCGATGATGAACACCGTACGTACGGTGGCGTTGTTGGCGGCGGTGCGGCCTTCGGAGGTGTCGCCGGCTTCGGCGGGAAGCATGTCGTAGAGCTTGGCAACGCTCAGCGTGGGATCCCCGATCATGGGGTATTCAACCGCATAGCCTTGCGTCTCTTCGATGTCCTTGGCCCACTTGCCGTGGTTCTCCACCGGGTCGATACTGAGGCCGATGACCTTGCAGTTGCGCTTGGCAAACTCCGGCATCAGGCGCGCCACGTAGCCGAGTTCGGTGGTGCAGACAGGCGTGAAGTCCTTTGGGTGTGAGAACAGGATGGCCCAGCCGTTGCCAATCCATTCGTGGAAGTTGATTTCCCCCGCGGTCGTGTTCGCCGTGAAGTTCGGCGCAATATCATTAATCCTCAAAGACATGGAGAGCTCCTTCCGAATCAGCGTATCATCGAAGCGATAAACCATGCTTGTCCTTACGCTGTTACTCGCCGTTGGTTCCCGCGCTGTCTGGGCGCAGGCGCCCGATGCCGTCTACTTCAACGCCAACGTCATCACGATGGAAGCCCAGCGGCCAAGAGCGCAGGCTTTTGCCATCCGGGGTGGCGAGTTCCAGGCGATTGGCGGCAATGACGAGATGCTGAGACTCGCGGGGCCGGCGACGCGCAAGGTGGATTTGCAGGGGCGTACGGCGATCCCAGGGATTGTGGAGAGCCACGTACATCCCATCATGGCGGCGCTGGCGGAGAAGGACGGGCCGGTGCCGGTGATGCGGTCGATTGCCGAAGTAAAGGCGCAGTTGCAGAAGCTGGCGGCGAGCCGGCCGGTGAGCGAGGTGCTTTTCCTGCCGAAGGTGTACTCAACGCGGCTCACGGATCGCCGCTACCCCACCCGCTATGAACTGGATGAAGCCGCGCCGAACCACGTTGCCTTGACGGACAACGGCTACGCGTCGGTGCTGAACAGCCAGGCGCTGGCGAAGTTGGGCATCACGAAGGAGACGCCGCAGCCGGCGAACGGCAAGATCATTAAGGATGCGAAGGGCGAGCCGACGGGCCTGATTCTGGGCGCGGCGCAGTTGCTGGGCGGCTACCGGCGGTCGAAGCCGCCAACGGTGGAGGACCTGAAGTGGGCGCTGCGCGAGATGCAGAGGAAGTATCACGAAGTGGGCATTACCTCGATTATTGACCGCGGGCAGACGCCGGAAGGCTTTCGCACGTACCAGGCGCTACGGATGGCGGGCGAACTGACGGTGCGGTCCAACGTGACGTTTCTGATCAGCGCGCAGGGAACGCCGGAGTCGGTGCGGGCGGAGATCGAGCGCATCCCGTTTGTAACCGGCTATGGCGACGATATGCTCCGGGTGGGGTCAGTGAAGACGATCGCCGATGGCGGGATTCTGATCGGCACGGCGTACCTGCGGGAACCCTATGGCGAGCATACCGAGATCTATGGCTACAAGGACCCGGACTATCGCGGGGTGCTGGGAGTATCGAAGGAGAACCTGGGGGAGATGGCGCGCACGGCGCTACGGCTGGGCTGGCAGATGACGGCGCACACCACGGGCGGCGGGGCCATCGATACGCTGCTGGAGGCCTATGATGCGGTGGATAAGGAGACGCCGATCAAAGGGAAGCGCTTCACGGTCACGCATGGCAATTTTCCAAGCCAGGAGTCGATTGAGCGGGCAGCGCGGCTGGGAGTGGCGTTCGATTGCCAGCCGCAGTGGTACTACTTCGATACGCCGGCGCTGGCTCCGGCGTTTGGTCCGGCGCGGATGAAGCAATTCCAGCCCTTGAAAACGATGTGGGAGAAAGGTGTGGTGGTGGCGGGCGGGTCGGACCACATGATCCGCTTCGATTCGCGCGATTCCATCAATCCGTACAACCCCTTCTGGGGCATGTGGATGACCATCACGCGGAAGACGATTGACGGTACGACCATAAACCCGGAGGAGGCGTTGACGCGGGAGCAGGCGCTGGCGCTGTGGACGAAGAATGGCGCTTACCTGACCTTCGAAGAGAAGCGCAAGGGGACGATTGCTGCTGGGAAGCTGGCCGACTTCGCGGTGATCAGCGACGATCTGCTGACTTGCCCGGTGGAGCGGATCAAGGATATCGAGGCGCTACGGACCGTGGTGGGAGGCAAGGAAGTGTGGCTGCGGCGGTGATACGCTGAAGGGATCCATGGTTACTCGCAGGATGCTATTCGCGCCGGCGCTGGGCGGCGCCGTTCTTCCCTTGTTGGCGAAAGGCCGGATCGACCTGAGCCGGGTCAGTGCCGTTACGGATGAGATTGCACGCTCCAGCGCGGATGCCGTGAAGTTCGTCCAGCAGTACGGCCTGAAGTGGGTGGAACTGCGGAACGTGCCGGGGCAGCGCAAGGAATACATCTACCTGGACGAAGCCGAACTGCGGGCTGAGGCGAAGCTGCTGGAGGACGCGAAGCTGCGGGTGTCGTTCTTGAACAGCAGCTTGTTGAAGGTGATGGTGCCGGGAATCGAGCCGGCGGGTTGGGCGAAGGCTCTGGCCGAGGGCAAGACAACGGTGGAGAAGCGGGAAGCACGGCGCAAGAGCGAAGCCCTGAAATGGGAGCGGCGCATGGAGGATCTGCGGAAGGGCATCCAGGCGGCGAAGATCCTGGGTACGGATAAGCTGCGGGTGTTCACTGGATGGCGCGGCGCGGACGTGAATGCGGTGATGCCGCGGATCGCGGAGATCATCAATGAGATGGCGGTGGTGGCGGAGAAGGAGAAGGTGCACCTGCTGATTGAGAATGAAGGCGCGTGCAACGTGGGTTCCTGCGCGGAGTTGGTGGCACTGCTGAAGATGGTGCCGTCGAAGTATGTGGGGTTGAACTGGGATCCGATGAACGGCATGGCTCTCGACGAGCAGCCTTATCCGCTTGGGTATCAAATGCTGCCCAAGCACCGGATTGGTAACGTGCAGATCAAGGGCAAGACGGTGCTGGATTACCCGGAGAAGCTGGATTGGAAGGCGATCTTCGACGGGTTGGTGCGGGATGGGTATAAGGGCCAGGTTGGGCTGGAAACGCACATCTTTGGGGACGGGCAGATCCAGGCGTCACATGATTCGATGAAAGTGATTGTTGGGATGTTGAAGGCGTAACAGGGCCTCACCAGCCCCCGAAGTTACTCAAACAACCAAGCCGTAGGCTTCAAACGTGGCATCCTAAAACTGACACTGATCGAGGCGAGGTAGGACCACAATGATCGAACTCACTAGTGTCCGGCTATCGCAATTTGACCACCTCGTAAGCCGTTGATAATACA
>CAYLPH010000040.1:0-74108 GCA_964385495.1 uncultured Candidatus Solibacter sp. | reverse complement strand
GTATAAAACATTTCAGCCCATAATTGTTCTACTTGTTTTGTGACAGGCCCTTAGATGCGACGTGCGGGTCGAGGCCTAGCAAAAGCAGGCGGGCGGAGACAGTTGCGGTTGCAGCAGACATCAGAGGACGAACTCCTTACTACTCTAATGTCGCGGCAGGGAGGAAATATTCTCTCCCGGCTTCCGCGCCTGCTGCTCCCGGAAACAGTACGAGTTAGTGCGGTAAATCGCCGTGCGGCTTGCCCGCCGTGATTTCTTCAAATGCGTCTTTCACTTGTGTGGGAAGCGGGTTCCCCACCCAATTCTTGACGGCATCCGGAAGTTTCAACGCCGTCGCCTTAGGCGCTCCATTCTGTAACGTCACCAGGTCGGCCAGCTTCTTGCCTTTCTTCACTTCAGCGCTGACGGCGGAGTGCAGCGCCAGCATAAAGGCGCGCTCGCCGTTGACGATTTCCACGCCGCCGGCTTCGCCATGCCCCGGCAGAACATGCTTCGGCTTAAGGGCCGCAGCCTTCTCCATTACCTTCGGCCAGTTCGCGACGTTGCCGTCGCCAGTGAAGTTGTAGGCGCCGTTGGTAGCGGCATCGCCGGTGCAGAGTACGCCTTCCTTGGGCAGCCAGGCGAAGCCATCGCCGCGGGTGTGCGCCCAGCCGAAGTGGTGGAACTCGATGCGGCGGTTGCCGTCGTCCAGCACAAAGGGCTTGTCACCGAAAGTCTGCTTGGGGGGCTCGGCGGTCGCCAGTTTCAGATCGCCGACGTCCTTCCGTCCCTTGGAGGCTTCCTGCCAGCGCTTGGGCTCATAGCGTTTCATCTCCTCGACAACGCCCTGATGGGCCAGGGTGGTGGCTCCGGCCTTCGTCCATACGGGATTGCCGTAGGCGTGGTCGCCGTGATGATGGGTATCAAACACGTAACGCACGGGCTTGCTGGACAGCTTCTTGATATCGGCCAGGGCCATCTGCGCGCCGCTCGGGAAGTTGGCGTCGATGACTACAAGGTAATCCTTCATCTCAATCACGATGTTGTTGCAATGGCCCTTGCCGGTGAGGTCGCCTTCGCGAAACCAGATACCGGGCAGGATCTGCTTCACCGTGTCCGGCTTGGCTTCCGATTGCGTAACGAAGATGCCGAGCGAGAGCAGCCCGGCAAACAGGACAACGCAGTAGATTCGCTTCATAAGCTATCGGGATATCTTATCAGCGCGGGGAGCGAGTCCAAAGGCGCCTGATAGAATAATGGGATCGGGGGATAAGTAAAGAAACCAGATGGCAGCAATCCGGCGCAGGCACTCGGTAGCCGTTAATGTGGGTGGTGTGATGGTGGGCGGGACGCACCCGATCGTGGTGCAGTCCATGACCAATACCGATACGGCGGACACGGCTTCCACCGTCAACCAGGTGATGCAACTGGCGCGAGCCGGGTCGGAACTGGTGCGGGTCACGGTGAACACCGAAGATGCCGCCAAAGCGGTGCCGCGCATCGTCGAAACTCTGGATACGTTCGGCGTCCGCGTGCCCATCATTGGCGATTTCCACTACAACGGCCATATCCTGCTCCGGAAGTATCCCGAGTGCGCCCGTGCGCTGGCGAAGTATCGTATCAACCCGGGAAACGTGAACATCGGCCGCAAGACGGACGACAACTTCCGCACCATGATCGAGGCGGCCATCGAGTTCGGCAAGCCGGTGCGGATCGGCGTGAATTGGGGGTCGCTCGACCAGCAGCTTCTCACTCGCATGATGGATGAGAATGCGGCATCGGCGAATCCGCTGGACGCCCGCGAAGTCACGTTGAACGCCATCGTCGCCAGCGGCGTGCTTTCGGCCCAGGCGGCGGAAAGCTATGGCCTTAGCCGGGACAAGATCATCATCAGCGCCAAGGTCAGCGGCGTGCCGGATTTGATCGACGTGTACCGCAAGCTGGCGGCGCAATGTGACTACGCCTTGCACCTGGGTTTAACCGAGGCTGGCATGGGGGCGAAAGGTATTGTGGCCACAGCGGCCGCGCTTTCGGTCCTGCTGCAGGAAGGCATCGGCGACACGATTCGCGCCTCGCTCACGCCCGCCCCGAACGGCGACCGCACCGAAGAAGTGCTGGTGTGCCAACAGGTATTACAATCGCTGGAACTGCGCAGCTTTACCCCGCAGGTGACGGCCTGTCCGGGCTGCGGGCGCACCACCAGCGTCTTCTTCCAGGAACTCGCTGAAAGTATCCAGAGCTACCTTCGCGCGCAGATGCCGGTCTGGAAGGGCCGCTATACGGGCGTCGAGGAACTGAAGGTTGCGGTGATGGGATGTGTCGTCAATGGACCTGGCGAGTCAAAACATGCCAACATTGGGATCTCGCTGCCGGGAACTTTTGAGGAGCCGGTGGCGCCTGTATATGTGGACGGCCGCTTGTACCGGACCTTGCGCGGCGATGGGATTGTACAGGAATTTACCGATATTTTGAATAGCTATGTGGAGCGAAAGTATGGGCTGGGGGAGGTTGCGGAAACGGTCAGCGGACGCTGAGTCCTCCGCGCGCCCCGCGGTAAAGCCCGCAAAAAGCGCGGTATCCGAACCGCTGTTACAGCGGTTGGCCCAGAAGCTGGATGAACTTCCGGCTAAGGACGAACTGCGCGTACGGCAAGCCCAGGAGTTGCTGGCGCGGCAGGACCGGGGCGGAGAACAGCTATTCGCCCACTGCCAGGAGTTGGTGGACACGCTCAACGGGCGCATCGCCAACCTACGGCTGGAGCTATCGCCGGAGACCTTCGAAGGCCGCTACCTGGACCAGACGGGCTGCCTGTTCCAGATCAACGCGGCGGGGCGTATTGTGCAAGTCACGCTATTGGCGCGGGAGCAGGTGGCCTGCACGGAGCACTTCCGGATCCCCTACATTCTGCGCGGCGCCATCCGCTGGTTCAACCAGGAGTTTCTGGACCGCCAGGAGATCGCTGAGCAGCCCATCTTCTACTGTTGGGATCGTAGCGAGGGCCGCTGGCGGTTCATGGACGCCAAGACGCGCCGCCTGGGTACAGTCTCGCCGGAGTTCCTGGCGGAGATCCTGGAACAACTACTGTAACAGGGAAGGCAGCGATTTCAGCGAGACGGCGCCGGGGCGCAAAGCGGCTTCGTGGAAGTCGTACAGGCGGAAGGCGGAGCCCTTCCTCGTCTCATAGCCGGCCCGGATGCGGCGCCACTCCCGGTATCCGGCAAAGTAGGTGGGCAGTTGGGCCGAACTGAGTTTGGCCCGCTGCAGCTTGGCGACCGCTTCTTCCTTTTCCTGGAAGGTGCTGTTGATCATGATCGACATGGCTTCTTCATCCGTCATCCCGGCGGTTTGCATGCGGATGTCCAGGATGGTGTTGGCGATCATGCGAAGCTGCTGCTTCAGGAACGTCAGACGCAGGTCTTTGTTCCCGTTGAGATAGCCGGCGTTGAGCATCACTTCGGTGATGTAGACGGCCCAGCCTTCCACGTATGGCCCGTTGCCGAACAGGCTGCGCAGCACGCGGCGCGGTAACGGAGTGACGTTGTTGGCATGCTCCAGTTGCACGTAGTGCCCGGGCATGGCTTCGTGAATGGTGAGGATCTTCAAGCCGTACCGGTTGTACTCGCGCAGCTTGGATTCGACACGCTCGGCGGGCCAATCGGCGGGGATGGGCGTCAACCAGTAGAAAGCGCCCAACTCCGGCTGGAGCGGCGGCGCGGCGTTGAAGCCGCCGACACCGTAGATGCCGCGCATGAACTCGGGGGTTTCGATCAATTGAAGATTATCGCGTAACGGTAGTGGCAGCAGCGCGCTCTCCCTCACGAAGATCCGCGCTTCGTCCAGATCGGCGCGCGCGGTGCCCATGTAGGAGTCGCGGGTGGCATGGTCGCCGGCGATGCGGTCCAGGGCGGCGCGCAGAATCTGATTAGCGGCATCGCGCTGGGCGGGCGAGCCGGGGTCCAGGCCGTGGCCCGGCTTGACGATGTCGAGCATCTCGCGCCGCACCGTTTGGAGCGACGCTTCGGCATCCTTCAGCAGTTGCGACGAATCGCCCGGCAGGGAGAGGGCGTAGCGGAACTTGGATTCATACTTGGCCTTTCCGAGGCGCCAGTCCGAAGTTTTGGCGGATAGCTCCGTGGCCAGCCATTGGTTGAACGCCCGTAGCGCCGGCAAGGCAGCGGCGGCGGCCTTCTCGTACTCGGGCAGCAGACCGGCCGGGACACTGCGGCGCAGCGTGCCCTCGATCAGCGCAATGTTCCCCTCGTTCTCTTCCCTCGCCACGCGATTCCAGATTTCCGGCGCGTCCTGAAGGTTGGCGCGGGCGGCCTGGAGGAAGGCGGGAACGCGCTGGAGGCGAGCGATGATGTGCCGGTAGCGATCGGCCGGCGGCGCGTAGTTGAGCAGGTACGGCGTAAACAGCGCGTTGCCGAGCAGTTCGACGTAGGTGGTGGGATTGTGCCGCCAGTTCTGGATTTCATCCAACTCGAGCAAAGAGAGGGAGATTTGGTCTTCGACGAGGCTCAGATCGGCACGGTCGTCCGGCAAGAGCGAGGCGGAACCAAGCGCCTGCGCACGCTGGCGGAAGCGTTGGAGCATGGCACGCTGCGCCGCGATCCCGGCGGGACTCAGGTCATCGAGTTCCGTGTCGAGCGTCCGGCCTTTGTGTTCGTGATAACCGGCCGAGGTGGCGCTCACCGGCGAGAGAGCCAGGACTTCGCTGACGAAATCGGAAGCAAGCGCGGGCACCGGACTTTCTTTCGGCGCGCGATTGCAGCCTGAAAGCAGGACGGCAAGAACCAGACAGCTAATGCGATTGAGGCGTAGACGCGTCACGATGGGCGAAATAGCGGGCAAGGACATCTTCTAAAGGTGGAAACGGATCTATGCCGGTGCGTTCCATTCGTGAGTTGGAAAGGGCCGAATACTTCGGCCGGCGGGCGGCGGTGCGATACTCGCGTTCATTGGTCGGACGCAGTTCCGGGGTCAGGCCGGCGGCGCGGAAGATAAGGCCGGCGTACTGATACCAGGAAATGGGCGTGCCGCCGCCGACGTGGAAGACACCGCTGGCGCCCTGCTCATAGAGGTCGATGGAGCGAGCGGCAAGCAAGGGAGCGTAGGTTGGCGAAGCGATATGGTCCTCGACAACGCGAATCGGCTGGCCGCCGTGGGCCAGGCGCAGCATCAGTTCCACGAAGTTGCCCCGCGCGGTGTGGCGGCCCGCGGGTCCGAAGACGCCGGAAGCGCGGATGACGAGCGGCGCCTCCAGATAGGCTTGCGCATACAGCTCGCCGGCCAGTTTCGAGACTGCATAAGCGCCCAACGGGCGGGTGGCGTCCGTTTCGACGTAGGGGCTTTGTTTGAGCCCGTCGAAAACGTAGTCCGTGGAGAAGTGGATGAGGCGGGCGTCGGACTGGCGGCAGGCCAGCGCCAAATTGCGGACCGCCAGCGAATTAATGGCGAAGGCGGCCTGCGGCTCACGCTCGGCCAGATCCACCTGATTGTAGGCGGCGGCATTCAGCACCACCGCCGGACAAAACGAAGCCACCGCATGTTCCACCTGGGCTGGATCGCAGATATCGAGCGCCGACCGGCTGTAGGCCTGTACCTGGTAGCCGCGGCGTTCCAGATCGGTAACGAGTTCCATGCCAAGCTGCCCGTGGCTGCCGACAATAAGAGCTTTCTTTTCCATGGGAGGGAGAGGACGAACTAACGCAGTTGCATGACCCAGGTCAGCAGAAGGCCGACGCCGGAGCCGAGCGCGAACACAATCGACCAGCGGGCCCAGTTCGGTAAGGGGGTGCGCACCGGAGCGGGCTTTGTGTTACGGGCATCGGACAGCAGCAGGGCGCGGCCACTCTCGTTGGCGATGATCCGGGTTTCCACCTGCATGGTTTTGGCAAGCTTGACCATACGCTCACGGGTTTCGGTCGAGATCTCGTCCAGCGAGCGGTAGACTTCCAGATCCTCGCCCGTGGCAAGGTACACGACGGAGAGTTTGTGGACAACGCGTTCCTTCGAGGAGTCAGACACTTAGGCACTCACGGCGGGGGTGGTCCGAGCCTGCGGCCCCGCATGTTTCAGGATAACCTGAATGAAGCCTAATGCGGCCTTGGAAAGAGCCTTATCCTTGCGATAAATAAGGGCAAGACGGCGCGTCATGGGTTCTGGACCCAGGGGCAAGGTGGCCAACTTACCCGCCTGTACTTCTTCTTCGCAGTTCGAGGCGGCGAGGAAGGAAATCCCCAAGCCGGTCATCACGAACCGCTTGATCATCTCGGTGGAATCCAACTCCATCGAAATCTGCAGCATATCTTCCACCGATTCCATCCACAGGTTCAAGCGGTTACGCGTCGTTCCGGTCTTTGGCAGGATGACCGGGAAGCCCACCAGGTCACGGCAGGTGGCAACGCGCTTGGCGATCAGCGGATGGCCGGGCGGAACCAGCAGGCGAATCTCGTCGGAGTGAATCTTGACGGTTTGCAGCCGCTTTTCTTCGATGGGGAGTTGGGTGATGCCGAAGTCGGCCTGGCTGTCGAGGACAGCTTCCACGACGCGCGAGCCGTAGCTGCGGTCGACGTGAAGCTGGACGTTCGGGAACTCCTTCTTGTACTCGGAGAAGACCTCCGGCAGCACGTAGATGCAGGTGGATTCGTTGGCTGCGATGAGCAACTCGCCCTTGGGGACGCGCTCCAATTCGTTGATTTCGTCCTGGGCGCGGCGGCGCAGGTCGAGGATCTGTTCGGCGTAGTGGGCGAAGATGCGGCCCGCCGGCGTGAGGCCGATGCGGGTGCCAAGCCGCTCGAAAAGGGGTGAGTTTACTTCCTGTTCCAACTGCCGGACCTGGGCGCTGATGGCGGGCTGCGTGCGAAAACAAGTCTGCGCCGCTTTCGAGAAGCTCTTCAGCCTGACGATCTCGAGGAAGGTGTGGAGTTGGTCCAGATCCATCGCGTCTCCCACCCCGCTTCAACAACCGGACGCAAGCGGAAACGCTGACCAGCGATTCGACTCGGGATCGGGCGATTGCAGCGAAAGTGCTTAATAGTATAGCATCGCGGGGAAGAGTGCCTGCTGTAATTCATGTTACATTTAGAGTCGGTGTCTTAATGGTAGTGTTGACACGAAGGCGGCGGAGTTCTATATTGAACACTGTTCAATGACAATCCGTTCCCATCGCGAACAGTACCGGGACTCGCTGCGCCAAGAGATACTGGACGCCGCCCGCGAACTCTTCGTCCGCCAAGGCTATGAGGCCACGTCGGTGCGCCGTATCGCGGAAAAGGTGGGTTGCTCGCCGGGCATCCTTTATCACTACTTCGAAGACAAGCCGGCCATCATGGCGCAACTGGTACGCGAGGCTTTCGTCCGCCTCACCGAACGACTGCTGGCTATCTGTAACGACACGGCCCCGCCAGCGGACCGCCTCCGCCGCTCGCTGGTGACTTACGTCCGGTTCGGACTAGACCATCCCCATCATTACAATGTTCTGTTCAGCCCAAGCCACGCCTTGGGACCCAAGCCTGACGTGATCCTGCGAGCGTTCATGGAAGACGGCATGAAGGCATTCGGGTGTCTGCGCCAACTGGTTCGGGAGTGCCTGGAGGCGGGCGAACTCCGCGCCGATCTCACCGACGCCGAAGAGGTGGCGCAGGTGCTATGGACGTCGATCCACGGGCTCACGTCGGCGGTTAACATCTGCGAGGGATTTCCGTTTATTGAGATTTCGCGGCTGATTGAGCGGCAGGCGGAGATCCTGCTCGCGGGGATTCAGCGGGAAAGCTGATTTTTTTTGCAACTTAATTGAACCGTGTTCAATCCATTGAACCATGATTGAGAGAGGACCGCGCCCGTGACCTTCGTCGCCTGGCAGATGCTCACTGGCGATCGCGCGAAGTACCTTGGCCTGATCTTCGCCATCGCCTTCTCCACCTTCCTCATGTCTCACCAGGTATCGATTTTTTGCGGTTTGATGAATCGCACCAGCTCCCAGATCGACGACGTTCAGGATGCCTCTCTGTGGATCATGGATCCAAAAACGCAGTACCTGGACGAAACCAAAGCGCTGACGGATCAGGATCTCTACCGGATCCGCGGAGTCGATGGCGTGCAGTGGGCGGTGCCTCTTTTCAAAGGCACGTCGCGGGCCAAGGGGCCGGACGGCAAGTTTCGCGGCGTCATCCTGATGGGTTTGGACGACAGCACCCTGGTGGGAGCCCCGCGCAAGGTAGTGAAGGGCGACTGGCGCGCGCTGGCCGGCCCCGAAACGATCGCCGTGGATCAGACCGGCTACGAATTCTTCTTTCCAGGCGAGCCGTACACGCTGGGGCGCACGCTCGATCTGAACGACCGCACGGTGAAGATCGTCGCCATCGTCAACTCTTCCGCCCCGTTCGTCAACCTCCCGGTCTTCTATACGCGCTATTCGCAGGCGGTGCAATTCGTTGGGAGGGAACGCAACTTGATGTCATTCGTCCTGGCGAAGGCCGCCCCGGGACTCAGCGACGCTGAAGCCTGCCGGCGGATCACCGAGTCGACCGGCTTGAAGGCCGTAGCAGCCAATGCCTTCGCCTGGGAAACCATCTGGTACTACATCGAAAACACAGGTATCCCGATCAACTTCGGCATCACGATCGCCATCGCGCTGGTGGTGGGCACGGTGGTGGCGGGGCAGACTTTCTATCTGTTCACCGTGGAGAATCTGAAGCAGTTCGGGGCGTTGAAGGCGATCGGCGTCACCAACCTGGTGATTGTCTCGATGATCCTGATGCAGGCCATGATTGTCGGCGCGGTGGGGTACGGGCTGGGCATCTCCATGACCGCCGCCTTCTTTGAAGTGACGCAGGGGAACCTGGATCTGCGCGGCTTCCGCCTGCTGCCGGAGGTGATGCTGGGCACGGCGGCGGCGGTGTTTCTGATCGTGATTCTGGCGAGCTTTGTGAGCGTACGCCGGGTGGTGGTTCTGGAACCGGCCGTGGTGTTTCGCGGCTAAGCGAGGATGCACATGGAACAGGCGGTGGTTTGCCGGTCTGTCGTGAAGAACTTCGGCAGCGGTGAGAACGAAGTGAAGGTCTTGCGCGGCGTGGATTTCGAGGTCCACTACGGCGAGATGACCTTTCTGGTGGGGCCTTCGGGTTGTGGGAAGACAACGCTGTTATCTGTGATTGCCGGGCTGTTGAATGCCACCGCGGGCGACCTGCGGGTGTTGGGGGCGGACCTGGCGCATCTGCGTAACGGCAAGGCAGTCGAGTTCCGGCGTAAGAATCTGGGCTTTGTGTTCCAGCAGTTCAACCTGCTGCCGGCGTTGACGGCGGCGGAGAACGCGTCGATTCCATTGCTGGCGGCGGGCTGGAACCGGAGGAAAGCGGTAGAGAAGGCCGTGGCGATCCTGGAGGATCTGGGGTTAGGGCACCGGGTCTCCGCCAAGCCGAACCAACTCTCGGGTGGACAACAGCAACGGGTGGCGTTCGCCCGCGCGCTGATCCATGAGCCGCGGTTGCTGGTGTGCGATGAGCCGACGTCGGCACTGGATGCCGAGACTGGCCATCATGTGATGGACCTGCTGCGGCGCATCGCCGTACGGCCGGATCGCGCCGTACTGGTGGTGACGCACGACAACCGCATCTTTCCATTTGCCGACCGGATCGCCCATATGAACGATGGCCTGATCACGCATGTTGCGCGGAACAACGGAGGGGAGTTGGAGCATGTTGCTTAAATATGGATTGCCTGTGGTGGCCGTCATCGCGGCGGTGTTTTCGGTGGTGAGCGTGAAGCGGATGACGCCGGTGCATGCCGAAGTAGCGCCCCCCGTGGAGCCGCCGTCGGCGCAGTTTTCGAACCAGGTGGGTGCGGTAGGGCTGGTGGAAGCCTCCAGTGAGAACGTGGCCATCAGCGTTCCCGTCCCGGGGTTAGTGACGCGCGTCGCGGTGAAGGTGGGGGATACGGTGCGGCGCGGCCAGCCGCTGTTCCAGCTTGACGACCGCGACCTACGGGCGGAGTTGGCCCTGCGCGAGAGCAATCGCGACCTGGCTTTGGCCAAGTTGGCGCGCATGGAATCGGCTCCGCGGCCGGAAGAGATTCCGCCCGCCGAGGCCCGGGTGGCCGAAGCGAAGGCGCAGTTGGCCGACGCCGAGACGCAATTGCGGCTGATCGAGTCGGTGAAGGATAGGCGGGCGATCAAGGAAGAGGAGCTGCAGCGGCGGCGTCGCGCCGTGGATACCGCCAAAGCGCGGGTGGAGCAGAGCGAGGCATCGCTGCGGCTGATTCTGGCCGGATCGTGGAAGTCGGATATCGAAGTCACGCGAGCGGAGCTGAAGCAGGCCGAAGCGCAGGTCACGCGGGTGAAGGCGGATATCGAAAGGCTGACGGTGACCGCGCCGATCAATGGGCGGCTGCTGCAGGTGAAGGTACGGGCCGGCGAGTACGCGCAGGTCGGCACGCTGAGCCAGCCGCTGATGCTATTGGGCGCGGCGGGGCGCATGCACATCCGCGCCGATATCGATGAGAAGGATGCGTGGCGGGTGAAAGCTGGAGCGAAGGGCGTGGCGTCGGTGCGGGGTAACGCGGCGATTCGCTACCCGTTGGAGTTTGTACGCCTGGAGCCTTACGTCATTCCGAAGAAGAGCCTGACTGGGGATTCCACGGAACGCGTGGATACGCGCGTGCTGCAGGCGATCTACGCGCTGCCCGAGGGCGCGCCGGTGTACCCCGGCCAGCAGATGGAACTGTCGATTGAAGGAGCACAGCGGTGAGGCTCCCTTTGTTGTGGTTGGCGGCGGCGATGGTGCTGGACGCGGCCGATGCGTCGTGGTGGCAGTCGTATGGCGACCCGCAGTTGAACGCATTGGTCGATAAGGCGTTGGCCCAGAACCTGGACCTGCGAGCGGCCGCGCAGCGGATTGCCGCGGCACGCGCGGTAGCCGCCAATTCCCGTAGCGCACTGCTGCCCGCGGTGAACCTGACCACCAGCGGGCAGCGGCTGCGGGGCGGCTTCCAGCAAGGCATCGCCCGAATTCCGGAAGCCCCGGGCGAGGCGCAGAGCGGCTCCTTTGTGGCTCCGTTTGAGACCAACATTCTGCAGGCCGGGCTGGACATGCGCTGGGAGTTGGATCTGTTTGGCGGCAACCGCGCGGCGCTGGCGGCCTCGCGGGCGGATGTCGAAGCCAGCGAACAACTACGGCAGGACCTGGCGATTACGGTGAGCGCGGAGGTGGCCCGCGCCTACGCGGAGTTGCGTGGAATCGAGGACCGGATCGCCATTACGGAACGCAACCGGGAAGCGCAGCGGGACTTACTGAGTCTGACGAAGTCGCGGGCGGAGGCGGGGTTGGCGTTGTACCTGGATGTCGAGCGGCAGTCCACGCTGTTGGCGAATACGGAGGCGGTGCTGCCGGGTTTGGCCAACGAACGGGCCGTGCGTTTGAACAGGCTGGCGGTGCTGACGGGTGAGACGAGGATTGCCGTGGAGCGCGCCACGCAGCCATTACAGACTCCGAAATTGGGCAGTGGCGTGGACGCGGCGGTGCTGAAGCGGCGGCCCGATGTGCGGGCGGCGGAGGCTCGCATAGCCGCGGCTCTGTCGCGATTACGCGTCGCCCGTACGGACCTGTATCCGAAGATCGTATTGAACGGACTCTCGGGCCGTCAGGGGACGACGTTCTCCGGCTTGTCGTTAGGCGGCGGCAACTTCTTCAGCATCGGGCCGCAACTGCAGTTGCCGCTGTTTTCCGGCGGCCGCATCCGCGCCAATATCAATCGCAACGACGCCTTGGTGGAAGAGGCCCGGACGAACTACCAGCAGGAGATCCTGACCGCGTTTGAAGAAGCCGAGAATGCGATTGCCGGCTATCGAGAGCAGCAGGCGCGGGCGGGGAAGCTGCAAGAGGCCCTGGAGGCGGCGCGGCGGGCGCTGGCTCTCAGCGAAGACCGCAACCAGGCGGGACTGGATGACTTCCTAACGGTGCTCGATGCACAGCGTGAGGTGTTCCAGGCGCAGTTGCAGCAGGTGGAGGCGCACACGGCGGCGGTAGTGGAATCGGTGAGGCTTTACAAGGCGCTGGCAGGGGGCTGGCCGCAGCCTTAGAAGTAAGGCCCCGGATGTTACAATCCGGGCGTGACTCCGGAACGCTTCCGCCAGGTAGACGATCTGTTCCAGGCGGCGCTCGACCTTGGCCCCGCCGAACGCGCGGCATTCCTGGACCAAGCCTGCGGCGGCGACGCGGAACTCCGCCAGGAAGTGAATCTGCTGCTCTCGCACGACACCGGCGGCACCCAGCAGTTGGCGGGAATGGTGGAGGAGGCGGCGGCGCTCATCGACTTTGAAGCGGGCATGCGCGTCGGCCCGTATGTGCTGGTAAGGGAGTTAGGGCACGGCGGCATGGGGTCGGTGTACGAAGCGCGCCGGGCCGATGATGAGTTCCAGCAATCGGTGGCCGTGAAGCTGATCCGGCGCGACCGCATCAGCGATTTTCTGGTCAGCCGCTTTCGCGCCGAGCGGCAGATTCTGGCCACGCTGCAGCATCCGAATATCTGCTCGTTGCTGGACGGCGGCACCACCACGGATGGGCGTCCGTACTTCGTACTGGAGTACATCGAAGGGCTTCCGCTGCTGCAGTACTGCCGCGAGAAGAATCTGGATATCGCCGGCCGATTGCCGCTGTTTCAAGCCGTTTGCGCGGCGGTGCAATATGCGCATCGCAAGCTGGTGATCCATCGCGACCTGAAGCCCGCCAATGTTCTGGTTACCGCCGATGGCGTGCCGAAGCTGCTGGATTTCGGTATCGCGAAGCTGCTGGAGACGGATCCGCATACCCAAGAGGCCGAACAGACGCGTACGGAACTGCGCATGATGACGCCGGAGTACGCCAGTCCGGAGCAGGTGCGAGGCGAGCCGCTAACCACCGCAAGCGACATCTATTCCCTCGGCGTGCTGCTATACGAACTGCTGGCCGGCGAGAAGCCGTATAAACTGACCGGCCGCACCATGCACGAGATTGAAAGGGCCGTCTGCCTGGTGGACCCCGCGCCGCTGGCCAGCGTGATCGGCGATGCGAAGATTCGCAAGCGCGTGGCTGGGGATCTGGAGAACATCGTCGCTAAGGCAATGCGCAAGGAGCCGGACCGGCGCTACACGTCGGCCGAGGCGCTGTCGGACGATGTCGGCCGTTACTTGAACGGCTTCCCGGTACAGGCGCGTCCGGATTCGCTCGGCTATCGCATGGGCAAGTTGCTGCGGAGGAACAAGCTCACCTCGGCAGTGGCGGCGATGCTGGTGGTGTCGCTGGTGGCGGGGGTGTGGGCGACCGTATACCAGGCGCGGCGCGCTGAGCGCCGTTTCCAGCAGGTTCGCAAACTGGCCAATACCTTCCTTTCCGACTTCGACAAGGAACTGCAGGTGATCGCGGGAGCGACGAAGGCAAGGGAGATGCTGGTGGCCACGGCGCTGGAGTATCTGGATAATCTGACAGCGGAGGCTTCCGGGGACGCGGAGTTGCAATGGGAGTTGGCGGAGGCTTACGTGCGGATCGGCAACATTGAGGGCTATCCGTCGCTGCCCAATCTGGGCCGAACCGAAGATGCGTTGAAGAGCTATGGAAAAGCCGTTCAGATTGGAGAGCGGCTGGTGGCGGGCGGGGGACAGCCACCCAAGCGATTGGGCTTTCTGGCGACCACTTACAACCGGGCGGGCTATCTGACGCTGCTGCGGGCGCGCAATGATGAGGCGCTGGCACTGTTTCACAAGGGGCTGGCGACAACCGAGCGGGCCTATGGCAAGGAACCGAAGGAAGAGTTGGGCCTGTCGACTCATATGAACTGCCATGTGCTGTTGAGCGACACCTACTCCTATCGCGGAGACAGCCGGAGCGCGTTAAAGCATTCCACCGAAGCGCTGCGCTATGGAGAGGCGCGCCTGGCGCGTTATCCCAGCGACCGGGCGCAGTATGCCATCGCCTCGGTGCTAGGGCGCATCGACTGGGAGCAGATCCTAATGGGCGATCCGGAAGGGGCCCGCAAAACGCTGGACCGGGCCGTGCACATTCGCGAGGGTCTATACAAGAAGAATCCGAAGGCGCCGCAGTACCGGCGGGAACTGGCGGGCGTGTACGGGGACATGTGCATGCTGCAGCAACCGGAGTGGGGCTTTACCGCCGGGGATGCGGCACAGGCCGAGTCCTATTGCCGCAAGGCGGTGGAACTGGTGGAGACGAATCTCAATGCGGATCGCAACGACGCGCAGTCGCGGTATGACATCTCGTTCCGGGCGATGAATTTGGGGATCACGCTGGCGGAGAGCAAGCCAGCCGAAGCCGTGACGGTGCTGGAGCGGGCTTTGGGTGTGAGCGAGGAACTGCTGAAATCGAAGTTCCAACTGGCGTTCGCGCGCAGCAATCACGGCCGCATGCTGGCGGGGTTGGCCAATGCCCATCGCAAGCTGGGCAACCTGGTGGACGCGGAACGGCGCGGCAATGAGGCGGTGGCGGTGATGGAGGCGCTGCATCGGGACCAGCCGAAGGAGCGCCTCTCGCGGCAGGATCTCTCGTATGCCTATCGAACGCAGATCCAGGCGCTGCTGGCGGCGGGAAAGCCGGCCGTGGCCGTGGAGGCGAGCCGGAAGGCCATCGCCCACGCGAGGGAGAACCGCGAAATGATGCCGTGCGCTTACACCGAGCGCGACCTCGCGTTGGCGTATGAGCAGGCAGCCGGGATCCAGCGGGCGTTGGGTAGGGCGCAGGAAAGCAGTGAGATGGCAGGGAAGGCGCTGGAGATCTGGAAGGGCTGGACAAAGAAATACCCCGCGACCCCCTATGTGGAAAGGAAGATCGCGGGGCAGGGTGTTTAACGATTAGCCGGGCTTACCACTCCAGACGCAGAACGATGAGGTGGTTCGGCTGCGCCGTGCCCACGTCGGAGAAGCCGCCGCGGGTGGCCGTGCCGATACGCCCGAAGTTCTGGATGTTCTGCAGGTTGTAAACCGTGTTCGGGTTGCCGTAATTGGGGCTCTTGAAGGGGTTGTTGGAATCCCAGCGCAGGATAAAGCGGGCGCGCTCATAGATCCGCCATTCCTTCGAGAGCGAGAACTGCGGCCAGGTCAGGCCCGGAGCTTCCAGGACGTTGCGGCCCATGTTGCCGGCAGTGAAGGCCGCCGGGTAGGCAAAGGCGTTCGGGTTCAGGTAAGCGTTCTGCGCCTGCACCGGGAAGCGGTGCGCACCGATGTTCCAGTTGTCGACGACCGGATCGGCACCCGCCACCAGGTTCGGACGCGCCTGGCCTGGCAGGTATTGGAACGGGCTGCCGGCGAAGGTAACCGTGATCGGAGGACCTGACTGGAAGGTCTGGGTCCAGGCGAAGTCCCACCCGCCGAAGATGGCGTTGACCACGCCGCCGCGGTTCAGCAGCTTCCGCCCACGGCCGAACGGCAGTTCGTAGGTCATCACGCTGACGAAGCGATGGCGGATGTCGTAGTTGGCACGACCCTTTTCGAGAGCGCGGTTGTAGAAGTCGATGCCGCCGACGTCGCCATCGTTGTCGCCGTTGTTCAGAGACTTGGAGAAGGTGTAGAAGGCGTTGAGGACAAGCCCTTGGGAATAGCGTTTTTCCGTACGCATCGTGACGCCATGGTAGGAGTTATCGCCGTAGTTGGAGTAGTGGCGGATGGTGCCAAACTGCGGATAGGGACGGAAGTTCTGGACGTTTCGGAAGATGTTGTCTAGCGTCGCCGGGTTGGTGGAGATATTGAGCGGAACCTGATTGATGTTCCAGGCATTCTGGAGTTTCACGCCGCGTGAACCCTGATAGGTCACTTCAGCCAGCCAGTTCTGGGCGAAGTTGTATTGGAAGCCGCCCGACCAGTTCATGATGTAAGGCAGCACGAAGTTGGGGTCGAACCAGGACGCATTGCGATTGGCGAAGTTGCCGCCGATGAATGGCACCGAGCCATCCGGGTTGAGGTTGAACCGCACAGTGGGCGGACCCTGGCTGAGGCGGAAGACGGGCCGCGGGTCGCCAACCGGAGCCTGGATGGAGGCGGTGGCGAAGTACTCCTCGAACTGCTGGTTGAGACCGTTGGTCATCAGGTCCTGCGTGATCAGGCCGAAGGCCGAGCGGAACACGAGATTCGGCTTGATCTGCCAGGCCAGGCCCAGGCGAGGCTGGAAGTTATTAAGGTCCCGCTTGGCGAGCGCACCGTTCGGATGCGTGATGGCGCCGCGGCGGCCGCTGATGGGATCGATGGCGTTCGGGTCGAACTGAGACTGCTGGCCGTACTTGGTATTGAAGGGCGACTCGTAGCTCCAGCGCAGGCCGAGGTTGAGCGTGATACTGCGGTTCAGCTTCCAGTCGTCCTGTACGTAGAAGGCATGCGAAGTCCAGCGGGGCAGCCAAGTAGCTACCGCCTGGGTGAACTCGGCGTTGCTGACCGACCCCAGCAGGAAAGCCGCGAAGGAATTGCCGGTGTTCGGACGGAAGGGAAAGTCGGTGCCGCCGAAGCGATAGCTGCCAGAGGGAAGAGCGGCGGCTAGCGAGTTGTAGCGGGTCTTGATGAGTTCATAGCCGACCTTCACCGTATGCCGCGCGAATACCTTCGTGAAGTTGTTCTGGAAAGTGAGGTCTTCGCCAACTTCCTGCGACTGCGACAGACCATTGCTGTCCTGGCGGAAGAACGTGGTGCCGCCGGTGCAATTGGACTGGTTATTGCAGGCCTGGAAGTTGGGGAAGGTGGCGCCGCTGACGTTGGGGATCCCCAGTTGGCTGGCCCAGTCTCCGTTGATGGTGTTCGGTACGGTGGAGCCCTTGCGGCGGTTGAAGCCGATACGGACTTCGTTGATCATCGACGGGCCGATGGTGTAGGTGTCGGAGATAACGGCGTTGCGCGAGTCGATGGGCAGCGGTACCGCCCGTGTATCGTAATCCTTCCAGGCGATCTCGGGAGAGTGGCGGTCGCGCCAGGAGCGATGCCGCACATGCGAGTAGCGCCCGAACAGCTTGTGGTTCGAGGAGAACTGCTGGTCGATCTTGATATCGAAGCGCGTGCGATACGAACGGTAGTTGGTGGGTGAGATGAGGTTGTTGGTAGGCCCAAAGGCGCGGTCGAACGCCCGTTGGCTGTTGTTCTCCGGCGTGTAGGGATTGCGGTTGAGGAAGTTGCGGACGGCGGGATCGAAGCGGGAGGCCGGGACCTGATTATTGGGGAATGGCATCCGCGTCCAGCATTCGGGTTGGGTAGCCGCGCACTCAGGGCTGGGGCCGAACGCCGTCGTGGACGGATCGTAGATGGGATTCAAGCCGCCGAAGTTGAAGTTGCCGCCGAGCATCTCCGGCGAAGGCACCGCGAGCGTTGCCGTCTCTCCACCCTTTTCGTGATGGCGCTGGTAGCCGAAGAACCAGAAGGTCTTATCCTTGCCGTTATAGATTTTCGGGATGTAGACCGGGCCGCCCATGGTGCCCGATAGCTCGTGATAAGTGAAGGGATTTACGCGCGGCAGTTGTTCCAGATAGGTGCGGTGGATGAGCGGCTTGGAAATGTAGCGGTCTTCGGCCGATCCATGCCAGCTATTGGTGCCGCTCTTGAAAACCGTAGACAGCAGGCCGCCGGCGGAGTGGCCGAACTCGGCGGGCATGCCCGTCGTGAACAGCTTCACTTCCTGAAGAGCGTCGATGGTGGAGGAGGTCACCTGATTGGTTGCGGCAACCATGCCGCGCACCGGCTCCTTGCCGCTGACGCCATCCATGGTGTATCCCATGGCGCGTTCGCGCTGACCCACGACGTGCTGGCCGTTGATGTTCGAAGTAGACGGCAGGTACAGCAGGATGCGGAAGGCATACTTCTGCAGCACCGGGATCTTTACGATAGTCTCGCCTTCCAGCACCTGCCCGGTAGAGGTGGTTTCGGTTTCCAGCAGCGGCGCGGCGCCGGTTACCTGAACGGACTCGGTTACGGCGCCGATTTCGAGAGCGACGTCGATACGGGGCTGTTCGCTGGTACGGAGGATGATGCCCTCACGGACATACCGCTTAAAACCCTGTGTCTCGATAGTGAGCCGGTAGGTACCGGGATTGAGATTGGGAACATAGTAAGCCCCTTCCGGGTTAGTGGTTCCTTTGTAGACGAACTGAGTCTCGGTATTGACGACGGTCACCGCGGCGCCGGGCACCACGGCCCCGGTGTTATCGGTGACGATTCCGACGAGGGTTGCAGTCCCGGTCGTTTGCCCGAAGGCAAGATTAGCGAGCAACAGCAAAGCAACTATCGCAGTGCGCATGATGACATCACGCTCCTGACCCCAGTAAAGGTGATTCCCGAAACGGCTCCGGGATTGGGACATCATATTGAAGCGTAAGCGCTTGGTCAACCGCCCAGGCCCGCCGCCGGCCAGCCCCGTGGACGGACGCGCCCGCAACTTCCTGAAGCGTTGCGCGGTTGATGGCGAACATTCTGCGGAACGAAGCAACAAAGGTTACGTTCTGTAGCTTTTCTAACATTTTTGTTAACTCGGCGTTACTAGGCGTTATTTTCCTGAAACTGCGGCGTACACTCGGGTCAACCACGTTGCTTCAAAGTCCCCACTAATGGGGTCGAGAGGAATGAAAAACATGACCCGAGCTACCTGCCGCGGCCTTGCCGTGGCTATTGTTTTGTTGTGTGCCACGCATGGCGGCGGGCAGACCACTACTGGCGAGATCCTGGGCGCCGTCACCGACGCCAGCGGCGGCGTGATCACTGGCGCGAAAGTAACGGTTCGCCATATTGAGACGAATCAGTCGCGCGAAACGATTTCGCAGGATAACGGCAGCTATCGCATTCTGCAGTTACCGGTAGGCTCATTCGAGTTGTCGGTAGAGAAATCCGGCTTTGCCAAGTATGTGCAGACTCCGATTCAGCTTGCGCTGAACCAGCGCGCGGAGATCGCCGTGCGGTTGCAGGTGGCCTCTGCCTCCGAGGTAGTGAGCGTCAATGCCGACGCGCCGTTGATCAACACCACGAATGCGGAAGTCAGCACCAACTTCGATGGAAAACGCATTGCGGAGCTGCCCCTTTCGACGAACCGCAACATCATGAATCTGGCGGCGTCGGTTCCCGGCGTGGCGCAGATCTCGTCGGGCAACGCCGCGTTCGGAGCGAATGGCAACCAGGGGACTGAGGGCCAGTCGCTGTCCTTCTCCGCCAACGGCATGCGCCTACGGTCGAATGCCTTCTTCATTGATGGGCAGGACTCTTATTACGGCAGCACGGGCGGGCTTCTTCAGGGCCTGAATAACCCCGACATCATTGCCGAAGTCCGCATCATCACCAACCAGTTCCTGCCGGAGTATGGCCGGGCGGCGGGTTCGGTGATGAACATCGTAACCAAAGGCGGGACGAACGATTTCCATGGGTCGGCGTTCTGGTTCTACAACGGGAACGCGCTGAACGCCCGCAGCAATACGGACAAGGCCGCCGGTTTCCGCAAAGCGCCATTTCGCGTGGAGAACCTCGCGGGTGGTACGGTGGGCGGCAGGATTTTCAAAGACAAGACGTTCTTTTTCGGGTCGGCACAGCGTTGGACGACACGGCTGTTGGGGTCGGGCAGTTCCATCAACGGCGCACCCACGGAAGCTGGAAGGCAGTTGCTGCAGTCGATCGCCGCGAACCGTCCGACGGTGCGGGCGTTTCTGGAGAACCTTCCCGCAGGCACGCCGAATGGCGTTACCACCAGCGTGGTGGCCGATGGCCGAACCCTGGTCATTCCGCTAGGCGATATTACGGGCTTTGCGGCGGGCGCCTTCAACGACTGGCAGTATTCGGGGCGCATCGACCACCGCTTTAACGACAAGCACTCCTTGATGGGCCGTTACCTGGTGGACGATTCGACGCAGACCGGCTCCGGCCAAGCGACGCCCGCTGGCCTGACCAGCGTGACGCCCCTGGCTTCGCGGTCTCTCAGCGTGGGGGTGAACAGTTCGCTGCGGCCGACGATTCTGAATGAGTTCCGCGTCTCGTTCAACCGCTATGAATCGAGCAATAACGCCGAGAATCCGACGGTGGCGGAGCGCATCCCCTCCATCGAAGTCCCGGCGCTTGGGTTGCGGCAGTTCAACGCGGGCACCACGCGCACCGGTATCGGCTTAGGGGCGAATCTGCCCCAGGCGTCCATTCTCAACGGCTACCAGATCCAGAACTCGCTGTCGGTGGTGCAGGGCTCCCATGCGATGAAGTTCGGCATCGACTTCCGGCGCCAGGAGCAGTTCGGCATGTTCCTGCCGCAATTGCGAGGACGGTTGGAGTACGCCACGCTGCAGCGGCTAGTGGACGATCAGGCCACCGCGGCTCAGATCAATGCGTTGCTGCCCGGCGCGCTCTCCACTTTGCGCTATCGCTACTACGACTACTTCTTCTTCCTGCAAGATGAATGGCGCGTGATGCCGCGGCTTACCATCACTTACGGCGTGCGCTATGAATCGGCGGGCAATCCGTTCCAGAATCTGGCCGATCAGAACAAGCGCGTGCTGGAGTTGAACAACAACAATCCGGCGTATGCGTACACGCCCGTGCCGCCGCGCGACACCAACAACTGGGCGCCGCGATTCGGCTTCAACTACCGTTTCGGCAAGGGGGCTGGTCCATTCGGCTGGCTGACCGGCGACGGCAAGCTGGTGCTCCGTGGCGGTTATTCGCGCACGTACGACCCGGTGTTCGTGAACATCGCCTTGAATGTGAACAGTTCCTTCCCGTTCGTGTTCGCCTATGACGTGCCGGTGGATCCATCGGTGCCTGGCGCGGTGCGCAGCAACGCCTTTACCGAGATCGCGCGCATTCGCGGCGGCTCCATCCCGAATATTTCCAATCCGAACCTGCTGGTGCGCACCATCACATCGAAGGATTTCCGGGCGCCTTTGGCGGAGCAGGTATCGTTCCAGTTGCAGCGCGAGTTGCCGGGCGGCTATGCCATGACCGTGGGCTATGTGGGCACGAAGGGCACGGCGCTGTTCCAGTCGATCGACGGCAATGCGCCGGTACGCGGTTCGGGTGGCCGGGTACGTACGGATCCCACGCGCGGTTCCATCCGCGAACGCTGCAATTGCACGTCGTCCACCTATCATTCGCTGCAGACCAGTCTGGAGAAGCGGCTGTCGCGGAACTTCAGCATGGGCGCGCACTATACGTGGAGCTCCTTTATTGACGGCGCTTCGGAGGTGTTCAACCCGTCGGCGCGAGGCGAAGTGGCCACCCCCCAGGATCCCTACAACCGCCACATCGACCGCGGCCGCTCCACCTATGACCGTCCGCAGCGGTTTACCATCAACGGCGTCTTCGAACTGCCTTTCCTGCGCGAGCAGAAAGGGCTGTTGGGCAAAGTTGCCGGTGGCTGGCAGATGAATGGATTCCTCACGCTGCAGTCGGGCGCGCCGTTTAGCCCGCTGAATGGCAGCGATCCGGCGGGGCTGCTGGCCGGTAACATTGTCGGCACCTCCACGCGTCCGGATCTGAACACTAACCTGGACTTGGCGAATATGGGCGTCCGCGAGATCCAGGCCGCCGGCGGCGGTCGTCTATTCACGCCACTGACGGTGACGCATCCCACCGGCGTCGGCAACGTGGGCCGTAATATCCTGCGTGCCAACGGCATCAACCGGCTGGATTTCGGAATCATCAAGAACGTGCGCGTGAGGGAAGGACACCGGTTCCAGATCCACGCCAATTTCTTCAACGCGACGAACACGCGCGATTGGGGCATTCCGGATTCGGTGGTGACGTCTCCGAGTTTCTTGAACGAAGGGACGACGGATGCGGGAAACCGGCGGATCCAGGTGGGTTTGCGGTACGCGTTCTGAGATGAGAATGGGGGACTGGGCTGCTTAGAGGCCCAGTTCCCCGATGGAGTTGGCAGTCAGCGCCTGGTGGTGGAGGCGGCGGAGTTCGTCGGTGGAGTCGGTGGCGTGGATGCGGTCCACCACGCAGGTATCGATGGTGCCGAAACGGGTCGTGAGAACGTCGAGAAGGAGATCGCGCACCGCCTGCTGCCGGCCCTGTTGCAGACCTTCTTGCAGGCCGATATCCCGCCCCTTCTGTTCCCAACTGGTTACGTATTCCACGATCTCCTCCTTCTCGCTAGGCATTAGCTCCGTTTGCTCGATAGCCTCTTGGAACCGCCTGGACTCTTCTTCGTTCAGCCTCAGATAAGCGTCAATAAAAGTGCTGATCAGCGATTTGCGCGCCGGATCCAACTTCAGTGTAACGAGTATCCGCAGGCACTGCACCTTGACCCAAGGCCGGTCGCGGGGAGCTATCTTCATTTTACTCATCAGCGCGCTGGCGATAGGGTTGTGCTGGTTCACAAACCTGCGCCACGGAAGGAGGTTGAGTTGCACGACGCGGTAATGGAATCGAAGAACCGGTCCGTCCGGGAAGGAGAGCTTAAAGGTATCGTGCTGCTTCTTGAGGGGCTCGTCGTGGGAGTAGATGACAATGGGGTACACCGGCAAGCCGTGCCGGGCTGAGATCGCCACAAAATACCGGTAGAAACGCTCGCCGAAGTCGGATGGCGCGGTGCTTTGGTGCTCGACATGGATCATCAGAAATGCCGCGCCCCGATCCGCTTTGTAGCGCGCCTTCACGACGATGTCTGCCCGATACTTTCCACCTCGCAACTGATCGAGGTAGACTTCCTCTCTCAGGAACTCGGCCGATGCGGGATCCAACTCCCCGGCGATCTTCGGAAAGAACAACTCCAGAAACTCGAAGAAAAACGTCGTCAGCAGTTCCTTGAAGAACCGGTCATGATCAATCGGCGGTGTACCGCTCACGGAAACTAAGTGGGCGGCCGGCGCAGGGATTCTCTAATGAGTATTCTTCGCGGCAACCGGGCGCGCCTCGCGCAGGGCCGGGTAGAACTGCAGAAAGACGTTGTCATAGGCGCCATGCTGGTTATGGCAATTCCAGCAGCGGTCCTTCTCGAAGGCCTTCGATTCGGCCAGCGGTTTACCCGGCGTGGGACTGATGAAGTTGTAATAGGCCCAGCCACCCTCGAACTTCTTGCTCTTCAGCGCCACCTCAAAGCCGACAAACTCATGCGAAAAGGAGCCCTGCTTGTTAATGGACACATCCTTGCCCGGATTCAACACATCCATCACCAGCATCGTGTTCTCCGGAAACTTCCCCGTCCGCTTGTATTCCTGGAAAGCCTCCCGCTGGATAAAGATGTTGTGGTAAGTGGGCTTGGCGGGTGCTTGGCCTTCGCTGTAGCCCATGCCCAGGCTGGAACCGGCGAACATCCATTCCCGGTAGCCCTCCGGTCGCATCAGCTTTCCGTCGGCAGTGAACTTCGGTTTGTGCATGCCGGCATCTTCGGCAGCCATCAACAAGGGGAAAGCGGCAAGCAGCGGGAACAGGCGCATGAATAACAAGCTACCATCACCGCGACAGCAGTGGTTGTAACGTCTTGAATACGTTCCCGGCCACCTTCACGTTGCCTTCGGCATTGGGATGCAGGGCATCGGGCAGCATCAGCTTCGGATTCAGCGCCACGTCGGCGGGGAATGGAATCAGGGGAATGCCATGCTTCCTGGCGAGTTCGGGATACATGCCGTCGAACTCCCGCGTGTAAGCCGAGCCGTAATTGCGCGGCAGCATGATGCTGGCAAGCAGCACCTGGGCTCCGGCCGACTTCAACTTTTCGATCATGGCGCTGAGGTTTTCCCGTGTTCTGCTGACGGGGATGCCGCGCAAACCGTCGTTGGCGCCTAACTCCAGAATCACGATGCGCGGCTGATGCGCCAGCACAAGGTCGAGTCGCGCCAGGCCGCCGCTGCTGGTATCGCCGCTGAGCGCCTCTGGTATCACCCGGTAGCGGTAGTTCTGCTTGTCCAATATCTGTTGCAGATAGTCGGGATAACTCTGGCCGGGCTCCAGGCCGAAGCCCGCCGACAGGCTGTCGCCGAAAGCCACGATTACCGGGCGATCCGATCTCTTCTTTACTACAGGGGGAGGCGGCGCCGGTCCGGCTTCGGAAACCGGCTGCGACTCCTTCGTACACCCGCTGAGCAGCAGGAACATCAAAACAGCAAGAGCAAATGGCACCCAATGCCATAATAAAGGTTCCGATCCCAGCGATGGCAAACGTTACTCCAGCAATGCTTCAAGTGTCGGCGCTGAAGAAAAGCATCACCAACGGCGCGCACACCGTCGACATCCTCCGCGGCATCGACTTCACCGTGCCGCGCGGGCAGTTTATCGCCATCATGGGGCCGTCGGGCAGCGGCAAGAGCACCCTACTAGGCCTGCTGGCCGGCCTGGATTCCCCTACCTCCGGCAGCATCGTCCTGGACGGCCAGGAGATCTCCGGCCTCAAGGAAGACTCGCTGGCGTTGGTGCGCGGGAAGAAGATCGGCTTCGTGTTCCAGTCGTACCAGCTCATCCCGACACTGACCGCGCTGGAGAACATTCTGCTCCCGGCGGAACTCGCCGGCGATACCAATGGACTGCCGCGAGCGCAGGAGTTGATCGACCAGGTGGGCTTGAAGGACCGGCAGCAGCACTATCCGGTTCAGCTCTCCGGCGGCGAGCAGCAGCGTGTGGCTCTGGCACGGGCTTTCATGGCGCGGCCGCCGGTGCTCATGGCCGACGAGCCGACGGGCAACCTGGATTCCGCCAACGGACAGCATGTGTTGGACCTGCTGCTGAGCCTGAATAAAAGCGCAGGCACCACGTTGGTGATGGTGACCCACGATGCCGCACTCGCCGCCCATGCCGACCGCGTGTTGCGGTTGCGGGACGGGGTCGTAGTCGGGGACGAACTGCGTGTTTGACCGCTTTCCGTGGCGCACCGCGGCCAAGATCGCCTGGCGGGAAGCGCGCGCCTCCTCTACTCGCTTCTTCTTCGTTATTCTGGCCGTGGCGCTGGGCGTCGGCGCCCTGACGGGCGTGCAGGGCTTCAGTGAAGCTTTCCGCGGCATGCTTACCCGCGATGCACGCAAACTGATGGCGGCCGATTTGAGCGTGCGCACGTTCGCCATGGCGGATCCGGGGCAGATGGCGGTGATGGAGAGCCTGCGGCAGTCCGGCGTGGCGCGCACACACATCACCGAGACGGTGTCCATGCTCTCCGTGCCGGGTGGCGCAACGCCGGTGTTGGTGTCCATCAAAGCCGTCGATCCGGCCGTTTACCCCTTCTACGGCGACTTCGTGCTGGACCCGGCCATCTCGCTGAAAGACGCGCTCCAACCCGATACCATCGCGGCTTCCGACGATCTGCTGGTTCGCCTGGATATTAAGAAGGGCGCAACCGTGCGGCTGGGCGAAGGCGACTTCCGTATCGCCGCCATCGTGGTCACCGAGCCCGACCGTATGACCGGCAGCCTGAACGTCGGCCCGCGCATCATGATGAGCCGCGCCGCGCTGGAGCGGACCGAGCTCATCAAGCAGGGCAGCCGCTCGGCGCAGCGCTATCTGTTCCGGTTCAACGCCGGCGCCCCGCCAGTGGAAACAGCCCGCACCCGGCTCAAGGAAGTCTTTCCGGAAGCTCTCATCGTGGACTACCGCGAGACGCATCCGCTGATCACCCGCGGCCTGGACCGCTCCACCAAGTTCCTGAGCCTGGTGAGCCTGATCGCCCTGTTGGTGGGCGCACTAGGCGTGGCGATGGCAATGCATTCGCACTTGCAGCAGAAGCTCGATTCCATCGCGGTCATGAAGTCACTGGGCGCGCGGTCCTCACAGATCATCCGCATCTACACGCTACAGACACTGATCCTCGGCCTGCTGGGCGGCACCGCGGGCATCGCGGTCGGTCTGGCGGTACAACTGATCTTTCCGCAGCTACTGGCCCGCTACTTCCAGTTGCAGCCTGGCGTCTCGTGGAGCCCGGCCTCGGCGCTGCAGGGTCTGGTAGTAGGCGTTCTCACCACGCTGCTGTTCACCCTGCCCCCGCTGGTAAGCATCCGCCGCGTACGCCCATCGCTGATTCTGCGCCGCGAAATGGAAGAGGCGCGGACGGGCTGGCGGCAGAGACTACGCGAGGGGCGCGCGGCAATGGCACTCACGGGCGTCATCTTTACGGGGATCCTGGCTATCGTTTACTGGCTAAGCGAATCGCTGCGCACGGCGGCCTACTTCGTCGGCGGCTTCACAGCCAGCCTGCTTATTCTGGGCGCCGTTTCGTGGCTGATTCTGTTCGCTCTGCGCCGCTCTTCGCGCTGGATGCAGACGGCACTCCCCCCGACTATCCGTCACGGGATCGCCAACGTTTACCGGCCGGGCAACCAAGCCTCCGCCCTGCTGGTGGCCCTGTCGATGGGCGTCATGTTCACCTTGACCGTCTACCTGGTACAGCGGTCCATGCTGGTGCAGATCGCCAGCAGCGCCCCGCCGGGAATGCCGAACGTCTTCCTCATCAACATCACTCCGAAGGAGCGCGACGGCATTCGCGATCTGCTGGCGAAACAGCCCGGTATGGATGCGCCCCCGGAAGTTGTGCCGCTGGTCTCGGCCCGCATGACGAAGGTTAACGGCCGCGCAACGGAAGATTTCGGCTTCAAGGGCTTTAACCGCCGCTTCACCCAGACGCGCTCGGTCTCCTTCAGCGCCATCGCTCCGCCGCAAACCGTGATTCTCGAAGGCCGCTGGTGGAAAATGACCGACACCGCGCAAACGGCGGGCGTCCAGGTCTGCGTCGCGGAAGATGCCGCCAAGACGCTTGCCATCAAACCCGGGGCGCGCCTGTCTTGGATTGCCAGTGGCACGCCGTTCGAATCGCAGGTAGTGTGTACGTTCCGCAGTGAGGCGGTGCGTATAGGGTCGAACATTGAGTTCCTGTTCCTGCCCGGCGCGTTGGACGCCTTCCCTGCCCTGCACTTTGCCGCCGTACGCCTGAAGCCAGATGCCATCGCCCCCCTACAGCGCGAGGTCTTCAAACAGTTCCCCACTATCACCGTAATTAACGGCGCCGACGTGCTGGCCATCATCCAGGAGGTGGTCGACCAGATCGCGCTCATCATTCGCTTCATCTCGCTGTTCGCCATCCTGGCCGGGGCGATCATCCTGTCGTCCAGCGTGGCCGGCACCCGCTTCCGGCGCGTGCGCGAAGTGGTGATTCTGAAAACGCTTGGAGCGACGCGGGCTCGCGTGGCTGCTATCTTTTCGGTCGAGTTTCTGATTCTCGGAGCGGTGGCGGGAATCCTAGGCAGTATGCTGGCAACGGCCTTTTCGCTGCTGGTGTTGAAGCGGCTGTTCCAGGTGGATTACCGGTTTGACCCGCTGCCTCACCTCATCGCGATTGTGGCAACGGCGCTGCTGGCGAACCTGGCCGGGTGGCTGGCAAGCCATCGCATTTTGGAGCAAAAACCCTTGGAGGCGCTGCGAGACAGTCTATGACTCAGTACGATGCCGTGCTGTTGGTAAGCTTTGGCGGGCCGGAACAGCCCGAGGATGTGATGCCGTTTCTGGAGAACGTGGTCCGCGGCCGCAACGTTCCCCGCGAGCGCCTGCTGGAGGTGGCCGACCACTACCACCACTTCGACGGGCGCAGCCCCATCAATGACCAGAATCGCGCGCTGCTCAAAGCTCTGGAGGCGGAATTGGCCGCGCACGGGCCGAACCTGCCCTTGTACTGGGGCAATCGCAACTGGCATCCGCTGCTGCCCGACACCCTTCGCCAGATGAAGGAAGACGGCGTCAAAAAGGCGATTGCGTTCGTCACTTCCGCTTTCAGTTCTTACTCCGGCTGCCGCCAGTATCGCGAAAACATCGCGGCCGCGCAGGCAGCCGTGGGCGAGGGTGCGCCGCAGATCGACAAGATCCGCGTCTTCTACGATTACCCCGAGTTCCAGGAAGTCATCCGCCTGGAGACCGAAGATGCAATCGGCGAATTGCCCGAAGCTCTTCGCGCCGAAGCGCACATTCTGTTCACCGCCCACAGCATTCCTCTGTCGATGGCGCAAGGCTGCAAGTACGTCGAGCAGTTGCAGGAGGCCAGCGCCAGCGTGGCGAAGGCCCTGGGACGCGATAGCTTCAGCCTGGTCTACCAAAGCCGTAGCGGGCCGCCCCAGGTGCCATGGCTGGAGCCGGACGTTCTGGATGCGCTGCGCGACCTCAAGTCGAAAGGCACCAAGGCCGTGGTGATCGTTCCCATCGGTTTCGTTTCCGATCACCTGGAGGTGCTGTATGACCTCGATACCGAAGCAAAGCAGCTCTGCGAGGAATTAGGTTTTGCGATGAGCCGCGCGGCAACCGCCGGAACGCATCCGCTCTTCGTGCGCATGATTCGCGACCTCATCGTCGAGCGCATGGACGGCGGCGGGGTCGTGCCCGGCTTGTGTACGGACTTGTGTTGTCTGCCGCCGCGCCGCCCCTAGAATACTGACATGCCAGCTATGGCAGCCAAGGCGTTATCATGGGATATGGGCTGGCATGGCACAAGATCCCGCATCTATCAACGTAAATAGTTGGCTCGAAGACGAGCTGTACTCGCAGTACCTGAACGACCGCCGGGCAGTCGATGAAGACTGGAACAGCGTCTTTCAGAATCGCCAGCCGAACGGCAACGGTTCGGCAACCTACACAAACGGAAATACTTCCTACGCGGCGAAGGCGCCGGTGGAACCCCCTGCGCCCAAGCCGGCCGCGGCGGCCCCCGCGCCTCCTCCCGCTCCGGCGGGCGCCGAACTGGTGCCGCTGAAGGGCGCGGCGAAGAAGATCGCCGAAAACATGGAGGTGTCGTTAACGGTACCTACGGCCTCCAGCCAGCGCGTGATTCCGGTGAAGGTGATCGAAGAAAATCGCCGGATCCTGAATCAGCACCGGGCGCTCCACGGGCAGAGTAAAATTTCGTTCACCCATCTGGTCGCCTGGGCGATCGTGAAGGCGCTGGGACAGCACGAGAACCTCAACAACGCTTTCACCACAAAAGACGGCCAACCGCATCGCTTCCTGCGCAAGGAAATCAACCTCGGCATTGCGGTGGACGTCGCCGGAAAGGACGGCAACCGTTCGCTGGTGGTGCCGAACATCAAGAACGCCGGGGCACTGAACTTCGAAGAGTACATGCGAGTCTTCGACGACCTGGTGAAGCGCGCACGGCAGGGGAAATTGGTGCCACCGGATTTCGAAGGCACAACCATCTCCCTGACGAATCCCGGCACGGTCGGCACCTTCGGCTCGGCGCCGCGGCTGATGGCCGGACAAGGCGCCATCATCGCGACCGGCGTCATCGATTATCCGGCCGGTTACCAGGGCGTCAGCGAGGCGGTCCGCGCCCAGATCGGGATCAGTAAGGTGATGGCCGTCACCTGCACCTACGACCATCGCGTCATCCAGGGCGCCGAATCGGGCGTCTTCCTGGCGACGCTGGAGCAACTCCTTCAGGGCGAGCACGGCTTCTATTCGCGCATGTTCGCCGACCTCCGCCTGCCGTATCATCCGGTACGCTGGGAACCGGATCGCATGCCCAGCGTCTCGGGCGTTGCCGCCGGGGGGCTGCATTCGGAAGAGGTTGCCAAACAGGCGGCGGTCTTGCAGCTGATCAACGCCTATCGCGTGCGCGGGCACCTCATCGCCGACTTCGATCCGCTGGGCTCTGAGCCCCAGTATCACGCCGAACTCGACCCAGCCACCTATGGGCTGACGATCTGGGATCTGGATCGCGAATTCAGCACCGGCACCCTCGGCCGCGCCATGGGCGAGGACGGCCAGGAGCCCCAATACGCCAAGCTCCGCGACATCCTGGAGACGCTGCGCACCACCTACTGCGGCAAAATCGGCTGCGAGTACATGAACATCCAGCATCCGGAGCAGAAGCGCTGGCTGCAGCACCACATGGAGCCGCAGGCCAACGCTTGGCCTCTGGATGCCGAACAGAAGAAACGCATTCTGCTGAATATCGTCGAAGCCGAAGAGTTCGAACATTTCCTGCATTCGCGCTTTCGCGGCCAGAAGCGGTTTGCGTTGGAGGGGTCGGAATCGGCGATGGCCATTCTGGATTCCCTGCTCTCGATGGGTGCCGACCGCGATGTTCAGGAAGTGGTGATGGGCATGGCCCACCGCGGCCGCCTGACGGTGCTGGCGAACCTGATCGGCAAGCCGCTAACCCAAATTTTCTCGGCTTTTGAAGGCGAACTGGATCCGGATGCCACGCAAGGTTCCGGCGACGTGAAGTATCACCTCGGCGCGAACGGCCTACATCGGTCGCCGTCCGGCCGGGAGATCCGCGTTTCCCTTTCTCCGAATCCCAGCCACCTGGAAGCAGTGAATCCAGTGGTGGAGGGCATTGCCCGGCCGAAGCAGGATCGCATTGGCGACACCTGGCGCTGCAAAGTGATCCCGGTGCTGGTGCACGGCGATGCCGCCTTCGCCGGACAGGGCGTAGTGGCGGAGACTCTGAACATCTCCCAGTTGGAAGGCTACACCACCGGCGGCACCATCCACCTGATCATCAACAACCAGATTGGTTTTACGACGAATCCTTACGAATCGCGCTCCACGCAGTACTGTACCGACGTGGCGCGGACCGTGCAGGCCCCTATCTTCCACGTGAATGGGGACGATCCGGAAGCCTGCGTGCGCGTGGCGGAGCTGGCCTTCCAATACCGCCAGGCGTTTAAGAAGGATGTCGTCATCGACATGTTCTGCTACCGCCGCCACGGTCATAACGAAGGCGACGACCCCAGCTATACGCAGCCGGTGATGTACCGCAAGATCAAGAATCAGCCATCCGTGGTCAAGCTGTACTCGGACCGGCTGGTTCGCGAGAAGGTACTGACGGCGGACGAAGTGACGGCCATGCAGAAGCAGTACGTGGCCAAGCTTTCGGCTGCCTTCGATGCGGCGCAGGTGAAGAGCGAAGAGTTCGAAGTACAGGAGATCGGCCCGCTCGACGCCGGCGTGATGGTCTGCCCGAAGACCGCCATCGACCAGAGTGCCATTGAACGCGTCATCCAGGGCATGACCACCGTTCCGGCGGACTTCAACATCCATCCGAAGCTGCGAAACTTCCTGGATAAGCGCAAGGAAGTGCTGAACGGCGCCCCCATGGACTGGGCCACAGCGGAGGCCATTGCCTTCGGCAGCCTGCTGCTGGAAGGCACGCCGGTTCGCCTGAGCGGCCAGGATAGCGCGCGCGGCACCTTCACCCAACGCCACCTGGAACTCTACGACTACGAATCCGGCAAGCCCTATCTGCCGATGAAGAACCTGGCGCCGGACCAGGCCCGCTTCGATGTGATCGACAGCGCGTTGAGCGAGTTCGCCGTCATGGGCTTTGAATTCGGCTACAGCCTGGGCGACCCGCTGACGCTGGTGATGTGGGAAGGCCAGTTCGGCGATTTCGTCAACGGCGCCCAGGTCATGATCGACCAGTTCATTTCGGCCGCCGAATCCAAGTGGGGCCAGCCGAGCGGCCTGGTGCTGCTGCTGCCGCATGGCTATGAAGGACAGGGACCGGAGCATTCCAGCGCCCGTATCGAACGCTTCCTGCAGCTTTGCGCGGAGAACAACATGCAGGTCTGCAACTGCAGCACGCCCGCGCAGTATTTCCATCTGCTGCGCCGCCAGATGTGCGGTGGCGTGGACCGCCGCGGCGTGCGCAAGCCGCTGATCATCTTTACGCCGAAGAGCATGCTGCGCCATCCGCGCGCCATATCGCGGATCCCGGATCTGACCAGCGGAACGTTCCTGGAAGTGATGCCGGATGGCGGCGCGCCCGAGCCCGTCAGCCGCCTGCTGTTCTGTAGTGGCAAGCTCTATTGGGAGTTGTTGGCAGCGAAGGAAGAACGCCAGGCCCATCATGTCGGCATTGTGCGCGTGGAGCAGATGTATCCGTTCCCGAAGGCGGCTCTTGCCGAACAACTGATGCGTTACACGCCCCATGCGGAGACGTTCTGGGTGCAGGAAGAGCCGAGGAACATGGGTGCCTGGCGCTTCATGCAGGAGAATCTGGATCCGATGCTGGAGCCGTCGCGGCGACGCCTGCGTTACGTGGGGCGAGTGGAAAGCGCCAGCCCGGCCACCGGCTCGAGTAAGCGCCACGCCGCCGAACAGGCGGAGATCATCGAGGCTTCCTTCTCGGCAACGCCGCAGCCGCCCAAGCGCACCCGCATGGTGCGGAAGCGCGCGAAGGTAACGGTCTAGAGCGTCTGGGCGGCAATTACCCGCCGCCCGGACAACCGCCACTGGCCACTCAGCACCAGCCGTAGCGCTTCGGTGTAGATGCGGTGTTCCTGGGTAAGGATACGGGCCGACAGCGTGGCGTCGGTGTCGTCATCTTCCACCGGGACAACCGCCTGCTGGATGATTGGGCCGGCATCCAGGTGCTCATCGACGAAATGCACCGTGCATCCGCTGAACTTCACGCCATGCGCGAGCGCTTGGTGCTGCGCGTCAAGTCCGGGAAAGGCCGGTAGCAGCGACGGGTGAATATTGACGATGCGCATCGGAAAAGCTTCTATGAAGACGCCGCTGAGCAGGCGCATGTAGCCGGCCAGGCATACCAGGTCGACATTATGCCGGACCAACTCCGCCACCAGTAGCCTGTCATACGCTTCGCGCTCCAGTCCCTTGCTGGGGATGGACACCGCCACCAGGCCGCGTTGGCGCGCCCGTTCCAGTCCGGGGGCATCCGGGCGGTTGGAGATAACCACCGCGATCTCCGCGTCCAGACGGCCGGCGGCGATGCTGTCCGCGATCGCCTCAAAATTCGACCCGCGTCCGGACAGCAGGATGCCCAGCCGCTTCATTTGTAGCGCACCCGTTCCTTCTGTTTCCCGGTGATGTGGCCGATGTGATAAACGGGTTCCTGCAAGCCGGAGAGCACCTTTTCCGCCTTCTTCGCCTTGCGCTCGCTGACTACGAAGATCATCCCGATGCCCAGGTTAAACGTGCGCCGGTAGTCGTTATCCGGCATGTTCCCCAGGTGCTTCAACAGCGGAAACACCGGCAGCACGGGCCAGGTGCCCAGATCGATCTCGGCGTTCAGGCCTTCGGGAAGGACGCGCGGCAGATTATCGGTGATGCCGCCACCGGTGATATGCGCCGCGGCCTTCAGCAGACCGGCCTCATGGAGGGCGGCCAGCGGCTTGCGATAGCTCCGATGCACCTTGAGCAACTCTTCCGCCACCGTGCAGCCCAGGTCGCCCACCTCCTGATCGATCTTGTATTTGGCGACTTCGAAAAAAAGCTTTCGCGCCAGCGAGTAGCCGTTGGTATGGAGCCCGGTGGACGGCAACCCTAATAGAAGGTCGCCTTCCTTGACCTTGGCTCCGGTGAGCAGTTTCTTTTTCTCGACGGCTCCGATGATACAGCCGGCAATGTCGAAATCGCCATCGCCGTAGACGCCCGGCATCTCGGCGGTTTCCCCGCCGATCAGGGCGCAGCCGTTCTCCTTACAGGCCGCCGCCATGCCGCCGACGACATCGCGTAGCACCTCGGCTTTGAGCTTTCCGGTGGCGAAATAGTCCAGGAAGAAGAGAGGGGTTGCCCCCTGCACCATGATGTCGTTGACACAGTGGTTCACCAGGTCCTGGCCGATGGTGTCGTACTTGCCGGCCATCGCCGCTACCTTAACTTTGGTGCCGGCGCCATCGATGGAGCTGATCAGAACGGGGTTCTTCCATCCTTTTAGATGGAAGCCGCCGCCGAAGCTGCCGATGCCGGTGAGCACGGCGGGGCTGAGCGTCTCCTTGACAAGTTGCTTGATGTGTCCAACGCCGCGTTCGGCTTCGTCGATGTTGACGCCGGCGTCCTGATAGCGGATCGTCGCCGGTTTTGAGGTTTTTTTCATGCTGGGAGAATCTCAGTGCGAATTTTTATGATAGCGGGCCGTGAGGGTCTAAAGATCCACCCGGTACCTTCCGATGAAAGTACCAGTATGGAAGCTGTCATCTGGATCCTACTGCCGGTCTTCGTTGCGGCCGGGTCGGCTCTTTTGTCGTTCTATATCATGCAGGCACGATTAGAGGTGGCGCTAGCGCGTGAGAGAGAAGTGCTGGCGGCAGCTCGGGCCACGATAGATTCCCAAGAGAAAGTGCTGATTGAGCGTGTGAAGGCGACTGAGGAGTGTGTCCGGCGCGAGTCGTTGAACGAGTTCCTGGCGGATTTCCGGGTGGAGGAACGGCATTACACGCGGGAGAGCAAGTCGCTATTCGCCAGCAAAAAGGCGATGGTCCTGCAGGAGCGTCTTTTCTTCCGTAACATCCCTCTTTCCAATTGGGTAGAACATGAGCTCACAGTGGAAGAGGGGGGAGATCTGGGCCAGCTTGCAAAAGCCTGCTCGATCTTCTCGACCAAAAGCTTCGCCGAACCGGAGACGTCGAAGCTGCTCGGCTGATCCCCGAGCGGGTTATCGATGGCTTCGGCCTGAACAAGTTTCCTTTGAGATGCCGCCGTGGCGCGAAACCCGCGTCAGGGCGGCTTTTGCTTTTTTTGCCATGGTGGCTGTAATCCCTCGAAGGGTATTCCTCGTTTCTGTCGATATGATGGGCGTTATGGCTGAGCCGCTGGTTGCCTCTTCCGCCGCCGCGGCACCCTTGCGCGACTTCAGCGCCTGGGTCACCAGCGAGCAGAAACGCGTTTTTCTGCTCTGCCAGCGGATGCTGCAGGATCGCGAAGAAGCTGATTCGGCTACCCAGGATGTGTTTCTGAAAGCCTACCGTGCATGGCAGGCACAGGGCGATTTTGTCGAGGAGCCCGCCAAGTGGGTGACGCGCATCGCCGTGAATACCTGTCTGGACCGGCTGCGGTCGCGGCGCTGGCAGTTCTGGCGCAAACGCCCGGCCGCCGAGGACGAAGCGCTGATCCTCAGCATGGCCCCGGCCTGCGATCCGACCGCCGAAGACAAGATGTACGCGCTCGAGATCGGGCGTCGGCTGAAGACGGCCATCGAGGGCTTAAGCGACCGGCAGCGCGCCGTGTTCACCCTGAAACATTACGAAGACAAGACGTTAGACGAGATTGCCGGGATTCTGGGCTTGGATGTGGGTACCGTTAAAGCGCACATGGCGCGGGCGGTTGCCAAGCTGCGCGACCAGCTGCAGGACCTGTACCGTGACCGCGAGCGCCGGGGTAGGATTTGAAGAAGTGAGGCGAGTGGATATGGCAAAGCATTGGTCGGAAAACGATTTCCTGCTGGCGGTGTACGGGGTGGGACCCGAGGACGGCCACCTGGAGGCGTGCCCCGCATGCCGCGCGGAATTCGAACGCCACCAGCGGCTGCGGCGCGAAACCGTGGCGAACGCTGAAGTTCCGGCGGACTTCCTGGTCGAGCAGCGGCGGCGGATCGATTCCCGCATCGAGCGGCCAGCGCAGGGGTGGATGTTCCGTTGGAGTCCGGCGTTGGGTGCCACTGCCATGGCGGTCGCGCTGTTTATTTGGCAGGTTCCGGTGCGGGAGAAGGTGGCGGCGCCGGCTGGACCCATCGCGCAGACGGCGGCCAACTCCAAAAGTGACGCCCAATTGTTCGCCGAAATCTACCAGACGGCTTCCGACTGGGAGCCCGGCTCCGTGACGCCGGTGAAGGCGCTGTTTGAGGCCAAACCATGACGGGCCGACTGCTGTGCCTGGTGTTGGCGACCGGGCTGGTTGCCTTCGCTCAGATCCGCGATTTCTTTCCCTGGTGGGAAACACCCATCGCCCGCGACCTGAACCTGTCCGACGAACAGACACAGAAGATCCAGGCGATTGTCCGCGAGTATCGGGACCGGCTGGTAGACCTTCGGGCCAATGTCGAGAAATCGGACAACCTGTTGAGCGATCTGGTGAACGAGGATCACCCGGACAACCAGAAGGTGAACAGCGCCATCGAACGCATTCTCACGGCGCGCTCCGAACTCACGCGAGCCGTGGCGCAGATGGGCTTCCGGCTGCGCCTGGTGTTAACGCCGCAGCAGTGGAAAGAGTTGCAGCGGCGGCGCCCCTTGCCACCTCGCTTCGGACCGGATGGGGGAGGCCCCAGGCCGCCACTCAAGAAGGGCGATCCGCGCCGCCCCATTCCGGAAGACGAGCAATAGCCGGTTGGCATTTCTTACAATGCCCTCGGGCAGGACCACGTTTATCCCGTGGCGAGCCCATACGCACCACTCCGGTACCTGTCATTACAGCGGCTTCCGCAGCATAACCCCTTTCCCGTAACGAAGGTACGCGTGGCTACCGTCAAACAGGTGGAGATCCGGCTGGACTGCCGCCGGTACTAGTACAATCGCAAAAGTCACTTGACGCAGGTGGCAGCTTCCATGACAATAAATTCATTGCTGTGGAAATTTGACACGTCCCTGTAGCGTGTTGCGTGATTTTGACCGATGTAAATGAATAGGGGTGGCATGCCACACACGACTTCGCCGAGATCCTTGATTACCGTACTTCTGCTGTTGTTTCTGGTGAACGATAGCCTGCTGGCTGCCAAGACCAGATCTCGGGTGACGCGCCGCAGCGCAGCGTCCTCCGGCACGGCCAAGAAGACGGCCAAGGCTCCTGCGTCGAAGACGAGATCGAAAGCCCAAGGCACCAGCACGGCAAGCCGTAAACGCGGGCGTAACGCCTACCTCCGGTCGACGGCTTATTCTCGCGGTACCAGCTTAATTAAGGATGGCCCCTGGCTGGAACCGACCTTCGCGGACTCGGCGCAGGGCGATTGGATCGCCGGCGAGGATCCGGTGGTGCGCAAGGCGGCGGAAGAAGCGCTGGGCCCCTATAACGGTTCGGTGGTCGTCGCTGACCCCTATACCGGCCGTATCCTGGCGCTGGTAAACCAGAAGCTGGCGCTAAAGAGCGGTTTCCAGCCATGCTCCACCATTAAGGTGGTAGCCGGGTTGGCCGCTTTGAACGAAGGAATTATCGATCGGGAAACCATGGTCCCGGTGGCGCGCCGCGCGCAGCAGAACCTGACTTGGGCCTTGGCCGTATCCAATAACGCCTACTTCGCCCACTTGGGGGAGAAGCTCGGTTTTGATCGTATCAGCTACTATGCCCGCCTGTTCGGCCTTGGGGAACGTGCCGGCCTCAACATCGACGGCGAACAGCCCGGCGTCCTTCCAACCACCCCGCCCCCTGGCGGCCTCGGTCTGATGACCAGCTTTGGACACGGCATCTCCCTGACGCCGCTGGAGTTAACGGCGTTGCTCTCGATGGTTGCCAATGGCGGTACCCTGTATTACCTGCAGCATCCCCGCACGCCTGGCGATGTCGATCACTTCGTCCCGCGCGTGAAGCGCAAACTGGAAGTCACCCAGCACATCGAGCAGATGAAGCCCGGCATGATGGGCGCCGTCGAGTACGGCACGGCCCGCCGCGCCGGCTACCAGAGTAACGATCTCATTTTCGGCAAGACGGGCACTTGCACCGACGAACGCACTCCCACCCACCTCGGCTGGTTCGGCAGCTTCAATGATGTTGGCCGCAATAAGCTGGTGGTAGTGGTGCTGTTGACGGGCGGCCGTCCGGTGAATGGCCCGGTGGCTTCTGGTGTCGCCGGTGCGGTTTACAAGAACCTGGCCGAGGCCGATTACTTCTCGCAGCCGCGGACGTTGTCCTCGTCGGCGATGATCAGCCTTCGTCCGTAGCGGCGCTGGCGAATACCACTTTTTCAATCGCAAATAGCAGCTCTTCCAGGCCTTCGCCGGTAACGGCGGAGATCCTATGGAAGGGCATTTTGCGTCTCTGCGCGGCGCGCTTCAGTTTCGCGACACGGTCGGGATCCTGGGCGGCGTCCATTTTGGTAGCCACCACCAGCATCGGCTTGGAAGCCAATTCATCACTGAAGGCCGCCAGTTCCTTGAGGATGATTTTGAAGTCCTCCACGGGGTCGCGGCCGGAGAATTCCGACACGTCCACCAGGTGGACCAGCACCTTGGTCCGCTCAATGTGACGCAGGAACTGGATACCCAGTCCGGCGCCCTCATGCGCGCCTTCGATTAGCCCCGGGATGTCCGCGACCACGAACGTGCGTTCCATGTCGCGCTTCACGACTCCCAAGTTCGGCTCCAACGTCGTGAAGGGGTAGTCGGCAATTTTCGGCTTGGCGGCTGAGATACGCGAGATCAAGGTCGACTTCCCGGCATTCGGGAAACCCACGAGCCCTACGTCGGCCAGCAGCTTCAGTTCCAGCCGCAGATGCCGCTCCTGCCCAGGACGCCCCGGCGTATGCTCGGTGGGCGCCTGATGCGTCGGCGTAGCGAAATTCTGGTTGCCTAACCCGCCCCGGCCGCCCTTGGCGACGATAAAGCGCTGATTCGGCTCGGTAAAGTCGAATAGCTTGTCACCGGTTTCGTCGTTGTAGACCACCGTCCCCACCGGCACGGGCAGTTCGGTCGACTCGCCGTCGCGCCCGGTTTTATTACTGCCTTCCCCGTGGCGGCCGCGCTCGGCCTTATGCTCGGGGTTATAGCGGAAGTGGAGCAGCGTGTTGTAGTGGGGGTTGGAAACCAGGATAATATCGCCGCCACGGCCGCCATCGCCGCCCGACGGCCCGCCCCGGGGGACGAACTTCTCGCGGCGGAACGCAAGGATGCCGTTGCCGCCGTCGCCGGCTTTCACCAGAATTCTAACTTCATCAATAAACATGACAACAAAGAAAAAGGGTCCAGATTCGCTCTGGACCCTTAAAGGAGTGCAGACAGGAGAAATTGGTTATTGGGCCGGAGCAGCAGCGGCGGCAGCGGCCTGGATGCTGATGAACTTGCCCATGCGGCCACGGTCGCGGAAGACGACCAGGCCCGGGATCTTCGCAAAGAGCGTGTCGTCCTTGCCCCGGCCGACGTTTTCGCCGGGCTTGAAGCGCGTACCGCGCTGGCGGACCAGGATGGAACCACCGGTCACCAGTTGGCCGCCAAAGGCCTTGACGCCAAGCCGTTGGGCATTAGAGTCGCGGCCGTTTTTAGTAGAGCCTAAACCTTTTTTACTTGCCATGGTGCATTGCCTCGCTTACAGTACAATCTCGCTGATCGCAATGGCCGTGCGATTCTGGCGATGACCAATGGTTCGCTTGTACTGCTTCTTGCGCTTGAACTTGAAAACGATAATCTTTTCGCCGCGGGTCTGGGACTGGATGGTGCCCTTGACGCGCGCGGAGGCGGCCTGCTGGCCGGTCATGAACTGATTCTGGTCATTGGAGAGGGCCAGCACGCGGTCAAACTCGACCGTGGCGCCCGCGTCCCCGGGAAGGGATTCCACGTGGATGACGTCGCCGGGAGCCACGCGGTACTGCTTCCCGCCCGTTTCGATCACTGCGTACATAAGGTCCTCAAAAAGGCTTTGGGTTGGAGGCTACAAGAGGGAGACACACCACTGTTGGCGTGCCATCACGAGCCACAATTCCTAATTCTAGCGGATTACCGGCCCCTTGTCTATCGCGATTCAGTCCGTACCGTCCGGCGCCTTGCGTCCCACCTTGAAGTCCGGCTTCGACCGCGAGCCGCCGATCGTCAGATGAAAAACAGCCCCCGCGCCATCCTTGGCAAAGATCGGGTCCACCGGCTTCAGCAGAATCCGTTTCCAGCGCGACTTCACCATCTGCGAGACCCGCCCCTGCGTCCGCACCGGACCGGCGAACTGCATGGTTTCGTCATTCAAATTCATCTGCCCGGCCAGGTCGACTTCCGCCCCAGGGATGGTGAACAGGATTCGCTGCAATTGCAGCAGGCCGCGGCGCAGCTCGAAGGTGCCGGCGAAGTCCGATGGCACCCGTTCAATGGTGGTCTGGTTCGGCTTGCCTTGGGCGCGGCGGCTGAGATCGTCGAGTTTCGCCTGGGTCTCCGCGCTTGTAAATACCGTGTCATCCAGTTCGAAGGTGCCCGCCACGATCAGCTTCTGCTCATAGGGGATGCCCTTGCCGGGCGGTACCGTCAGCTTGATATTCAGGCCGATGCCGCCCCGCAGAGGCGGTTGGCTCCCCTTCACGGCCAGACGCAGGAAGTCGTCGAGCTTTCCGCCCTTCGCCACCGCGGTCAGAGCCACCGTCTTGCCGTTCTCGCCGGGATAGCGCTCCACCGCGCCACGGATCGTGAGATTCGTCTGCCCCAGCCGTGCGTAAACCGGCTGCAGCATGGTGTCGCCGTTGGTGCCGTCCACAATGGCGTGGAACTTCGTGCTGAGCGGGACGGTGTTCTTCACCGCGGACAGCCGGAAGTCGGGCACCCGCGCCTCGCCGTCAACGACGATCTCATTCAACTTCCCGCTGAACTTGCCGGTGGAATCCAGCATCCCCCCGATGCTCTTGAAGACACCCAAATCGGCCTTGCGAAACACATAATCGCCCTGCAGCGGCGATTCCCCCGGCTCATCCGTGTTGAACGGCCCGAAGCTGCCTTTGCTTTCCACCAGCCCGGCGGGCTTCGGATTCGTCAGCACCGCGTCATACCGCACCGGCACCCCTTTTCCGGCATCGTGCAACTGCAGCTTCAGCATGTCGAACTCGAGCGGCGCCTTTTGCGGATTCTTCGGAAGGATCACCAGCCTCATCCCATCGGCGATAACCGCGTCGATGATCACCGGCCCTTTGTCGCTATCATCCGGTTTTGCCGGTTCGGCCGTCTCATTCTGCTTTGGCTTGGCGGGGCGCGAACCCTTGGGAGGGATTGTCAATTCAAAGCCATCCAGCCGTACGTGGCGCACCTGTAAGGGCGGCTTGGCCCTTACGCTAGCCAGTTCAAACTCAAAGCGCAACCGCTGCATCTTCACCAGGGGCGGCTGATCCGCCCGGCTCCGCTGCTTCAGCTCGATGCCCCGCGCCTCCACTTGCAGAAAAGCGCCACGGCCTCCATCCATTGCGGTACGCCACGGACTGGCCATCTTTGACGTGATGCGCAGGTCGTCGAGACGGACATCGGCATTGAATCGCTTGCTGAGATAGGCAACCACCTGCTCGCGCAGATAGGGTTCGACGTTCTCCGAGGCTTTGCGAACCACCAGCCAGACGCCCGTAGCGCCAGCCGTCAGCAGCACAGCGGCTGTAAGCAGTATCTTCTTTCCTCGGGTCACTTGCTGATTAGATCAGAAGAACGTGCGAATTGTTTCACAAGGGCGGCACGCCAAAAGCAATGGCCGGCTCGCCTCCACGGAGCGGCCGGCCATTACCATCGGTTTTCCGGTTACTTCGTTACTGATTCTGTGTTTTGTCCGGATTCTGTTTCTGTCCGCGGAAACGCTCGCGCATGTGCTGGCCGCGCTTTTCCCGCATCTGTTCCCACTGGGTGAGCTGATCGGCCGTCAGCACGCCAGCCAGGCTTTGTTTGGTCTGTTCGCGAAGTTGCTTCATCTCCGCGCGGGCTTCCTCCGACGGCGCTTGGCCGCGTTCCGGCCGGGGATACTTTTCCATTAGCGCCTGCATCTTCGTTTGGTTCTCCTGCAGGATGGCGCGGACCTTGGTCTCCTGGTCCGGGGCCAGCTTCAGGTGCTCCTTCATCATGGTCACCTGCCGGTCCACCATCTTCGCGGGATCGCCTTTGCGGCCGTGACCGGGGCGCTGGGCGAATGCGGCCGTGGAAAGAAACAGGGCCGTGGCGGTGACCGCGGCGATCATTTGTTTACGTATGTTCATTGTTTTGAACCTCCTATCTGATGTTCTCCTCGTTGTGTTAACCACCTGTTTGCAAAACACGGTGGCAAAGTAAAAGTTCCGTAAAGTCCGGCTTACTCGAATCGAAGTGCTTCGATGGGATCCAACTGCGCGGCCTTCCGCGCGGGATAGTAGCCGAAGCCCACCCCGATGGCCATCGAAAAGACGGCCGAGCCCAGCGCCGCCACCGGCGAGATCGATGCCGGCCAGCCGAATACCTGCGAGATTGCGAGCGAGGCGCCAATTCCCGTCAATACGCCCAGGAATCCTCCCGCCAAACCCAACAGCAGCGACTCGATGAGGAACTGATTCTGTACCGCCTTGGAGCGCGCGCCAATCGCCATGCGAATGCCGATCTCCCGCGTCCGCTCGGTCACCGACACCAGCATGATGTTCATGATGCCGATGCCGCCCACCAGCAACGACACCGCCGCGATCCCGCCTAACAGCATCGTCATGACACGCGACGTCTCGGCGGCCGTCTCGGCGACATCCGACAGGTTGCGGATGCTGAAGTCGTCCTCCTGCCCGGGCCGTAAGTTATGACGCGAGCGCAGCAGTGCCGTTACCTGCTGCCCGGTGGCTTCCGTGGCCTCCGGAGATACGGCCGAAACATAAGCCGTGGAAATGTAGTTGGTCGCCAGCAGCTTCTTCATGACGGTGGTGTACGGCACCACCAGCGTGTCGTCCTGATCCTGGCCGAACTGGCTCTGCCCGCGCCGCTCCAGCACGCCCACCACGCGAAACGGCAGATTGCGAACGCGTATGGTCTGTCCCACCGGATCTGCGCCACCGAAGAGATTGTTCGCCACGGTCTGCCCGATCACCGCGACACGCGCGGCGGAGCGCACATCGGCGGCTGTGAAGAACTCGCCGCTGGACACGCCGCGGGCCCGGATCTCAGGGTAGTTGGCATCGAACCCTTCGGCGCGCGTGGTCCAGTTCTGGTTGCCATAAACCAGCGGGACACCGGCCGTAAGGCCCGGGCTGGCGGCGGCTACGGTGGGCACTTCCCGGATAATGGCGGCGACGTCGTCCGGTGTCAGCGTGGTCGCCGTACCGGATCCGCCGCGCATCCCGCCGCTGCGCTGGCTGCCCGACATGATGATGAGCAGGTTCGTGCCCATGTTGGAGATCTGCTGCTCCACCTGCTTCTGCGCGCCCTGGCCGAGGCTGATCATCGCAATCACCGAACCAACGCCGATGATGATGCCAAGCATGGTAAGGGCGGAACGGACTTTGTTGCGGGCCAGCGCCCGCACGGCGATTTTGACAACGGGCATCATCATAAGGCACCTACTTCCTGGTCTACCTGGGCAACGGTTGCTTCCAACTCGACGGCGGCATCGCGGCGATTGCGAATGTGCTGGTCGAGAATGATCTGGCCATCCTTCATAGCCACCATGCGTTTGGCGTATTGCGCGATATCGGGCTCATGCGTCACCAGCACGATGGTGATACCCGCTTCCCTATTCAGCTTCTGGAACTGTGCCATGATCTCGATGGATGTGCGGCTGTCCAAATTACCAGTGGGCTCGTCGGCCAGCAGCAGGGCCGGGCGATTCACCAGCGCGCGGGCAATGGCCACACGCTGTTGCTGGCCGCCGGAAAGCTGGTTCGGATGGCTGTCTTCCTTATGCGCCAGGCCCACGGCGGCCAGGGCTCGCCGGGCTTGCATCTGGCGCTGCTCCGCCGGGACATTGGCGTAAATGAGCGGCAGTTCGACGTTCTCCAGCGCGCTGGTACGGCGTAACAGGTTGAAGCCCTGGAACACGAAGCCCAGATGGCGATTGCGAATGTCGGCGCGCTGGTCTTTGTCCAACTGCGACACATCCTCGCCATTCAACAGGTACCGGCCGCGCGAGGGGCGATCGAGACACCCGATGATGTTCATCATCGTCGACTTGCCGGAACCGGAGGCGCCCATGATGGCGAGGAACTCGCCACGCTCCACGGTGAGGCTGACGCCGCGCAGGGCATGCACGCGCACCGCGCCGGAGTCGTACAGTTTGTGGATGTTCTCTAACTCGATTACGTTGTTGGTTGTCATTAGCGTTTCCCTCCTCCCCGCGGACCGCTGGGTGTGAACGGCGATCGGGGGGCGCCGCCCTGCTTCGTGTTGGTTTGGGCTTGCAGGGCCGGTACGGCTACCTGGTCGCCTTCCTTCAGATCATTGGTGACGATCTCGGTGTGGATGCCGTCGGTCAGGCCGAGGCGGACACGCACCGGTTGCGGGCCTTCGGCCGTGACGCGATAGATCCCGGTGGATTCGCGGCGCGGGCGGCGTTGCGCGACCTGGAGGTCGCGCGCAGGCTTGGAAGCCTGCCCCACTGTGGCGGGTTGGAAGCGCAGCGCGGCGTTCGGGATCTTCAGGACGTTGCGAGCCTCCGCTACTACCGCCGTGATGCTGGCCGTCATACCGGGCTTCAACTTGAGGTCAGGGTTATCTACGTTCACCACCGCGGTATAGGTCACCACGTTCTGTACCGTTTGCGGCGCCAGGCGGATCTGCGCGATGCGCCCTTGGAAGGTCTCCGCCGGATAAGCGTCCACCGTGAAGTTGACACGGCTCTCCGGCGTCAGTTGGCCGACGTCGGCTTCGTCGATCTCGGCCAGAACCTGCATCTTGGTCAGGTCATTGGCGATGAGAAACAGCGTTGGCGCCTGCAAGCTGGCGGCGACGGTCTGCCCGACGTCGACATTGCGAGCCACCACCACGCCGTCGATCGGCGAGATGATAGAGGTGCGCGACAGGTTCACCTGCGCCAGTTCCACCGAGGCGTTCGCCTGCTGGGCTTCGGCCTGGGCCTGCGCCAACTGTGATTCGGAAGCCTGGGCTTGCGCCTTTGCCTGATTCACCTGCGCCAAGGCCTGCACGCGTTGCGCGGCGGCTTGTGCCAGCGCGGCCTGCGCCGTTTCCACCTGCCGTTTCGATGCGGCTCCTTCGGCCAGCAGGCTCTTCGTAAGCTCATAGTTACGTTCGGCGTCCTGCGCCACCGACTCGGCTCGCGCGAGGTTGGCCTGCGCCGCTTCGACGGAAGCCTTCGCGCTCAGCACATTCGTCTGCGCGGTTTGCACACGGGCGCGGGCGCTGGCGGCACTGGCCTGAGCCTGTGTCAATTGCGCCTGCAACTGCGACGGATCCAGTTTCGCCACCAACTGCCCGGCCTTCACCCTCTGGTTGAAGTCGGCGTGGAGCTCGGCCACGATGCCGGACACCTGCGATCCTACTTGGACCGTGGTTACCGCTTGCACTTTGCCCGTCGCACTGATGGTTCTGCGGATATCGCCGCGCTCCACGGCGGCGGCGGAAAACGTGGGCGCCGCGGGCTTGGTGAAGTACGATACGCCGGCGACGGCCAGTACAGCGGCGGCCAGAATACCGCCACCGTAGAACCAGTTCTTCTTATGAGGGGTATTGGCCTGAATCGGAGCGGCGGGTTCCCAGGCCCCGAACAGATCCTCATGCTTCTTGATCCCGGTGGTAGCTTGCATTGCCTTCTTTCCTGTACCGAGAATCGCAGCCCAGCGTTAAGGCGCCGTGTGCGCGGCGGGGCCTGTGTGTAAAGGTTTGGTAAAGTTCGGAGGGTTCCTTCAAAACCGGCCCTATGATGAGGTGAGAAGCTATGAAATCCGACGGCGCAACGCCCCTGTTGCTGGTCGATGACGATGAGAAACTGACGCGGCTGCTCCGCGATTATCTGGAGCCGTTGGGCTATGACATCGACATTGTTCACAACGGTAAGGATGGTCTGGAACGGGCATTGGACGGTGAGTACGCCGCCATCATCCTCGATGTCATGCTGCCCGGCCTGCAGGGCTTCGACGTGCTGCGGGAGTTGCGCAAGAGGTCCGATGTTCCGGTGCTGATGCTGACGGCATTGGGCGATGAGCCCGACCGCATCGCCGGGTTGGAGGTAGGGGCGGATGACTATCTGCCGAAGACATTCTCGACGCGCGAACTCCTGGCCCGGCTGCGGGCGGTGCTGCGGCGATCCGTGGTGACCCAGAAACTGCGGCAGTCGGCCGAACCCGCTCCGGTGGCGGTCGGGCCGCTATGGATGGATCCCGGCGCGCGCATCGCCACTCTGGACGACAAGCCGTTGGTGCTGACGCCAATCGAATATGAGATCTTGCTGGCGCTGGCGCGGTCGGCGGGCCGCGTGAAGACCCGCGAGCAGTTGCTGGTAGAAGTGGCCGAACGCGACTTTGAAGCCTTCGACCGCTCGATTGATGTCCACATCTCGTCGCTCCGCCGCAAGTTGGGGGACGATCCGAAGGAACCGCGGTTCATCGAAACCGTACGGGGCGCCGGTTATCGCATGCGGCGCCCGGGAGCGGACTGAAATGAACACACCGCCGGCCCGCCTACCCCTTGCAACAAAGATCGTCCTGCTGACGTTGCTGAACCTGTCCTTATTGGCTGTGGTGGCGGTGGTGGTCCTGAACTGGCAGCTGAAACAGGAGTTCGGTTCCTTCCTGTTGGCCACCGGGCGTGAACGGATTGTGAGTGTATCGCGGCAGTTGGCGCTCGACCTGCAACAGACGCCGGCCGCCGGCCGCAACCAACTCCTATCACAGTACTCCCAGCAATACGAGGTCACCTTCCTCCTGCTCGACAACCAGGGCGAGGTCTACGCCGGCCCGGAGATGAGCCTGCCGCCGGAAGTAGCGGACCGCTTGCGGCGCTTCCGCGGGCCGGGTCGCGGGCCCTTTGACCGCAAGGGTATTGGTCCGGGCCCCGGTGGCGGGCGTGATCGTCCCATGCCGCCGCCGTTTCTGGTTAGCACCAGCGGGCCGCTCGGCTATTGGGTGGGCTTGCGGATTCCAGCGCCGGAGGGCGAACGCGGCGGGCTGTTGCTGTTGTTGGGCTCGAAGTCGTTGTTCATGAACCGCTTCTTCTTCGACCCGGAACCCTGGCTCCTGATCGCGGGCATCTCGGTAGCGTTATCGCTGCTCTGCTGGCTGCCTTGGATCCGAAACCTCACACGGTCGGTCCAGCAGATGACCGCCGCGACGCAGCGCATCGCCGAAGGCCAGTTCGACGTTCAAGTGGACTCCCATCGCCGCGACGAGCTAGGCAGTTTGGGGATCTCGATTAACCGGATGGCGCAGCAGTTGGAAACCTACGTCCGCGGGCAGAAGCGATTCCTCGGCGACATCGCCCATGAGCTGCGGTCGCCGCTGGGCCGTATGCAGCTTGCGCTGGGCATCCTGGAGCGCCGCGCCCAGGAGAAGGACGCCGCCTACCTGACGGACTTGCAGGAAGAAGTGCAGGTGATGTCGCAGTTGACCGACGAACTGCTGGCCTTCGCCAAAGCCGAACTCAAGCCGGACTCGATTCCAGTAGAGCGCGTGGAGGCTGCGCCCGCGATTGAAGAGGCGGTGTACCAGGAAACCCGCGGCGCCGCCGAGATTCGCACCGAGATCGAGCCGGGATTGCAGATTCTGGCGAATCGCGAATACCTGGTGCGGTCCATCGCGAATCTCATTCGCAACGCGGTGCGTTATGCGGGCGATGCGGGACCGATCACGGTGTCGGCGCGGCGCGAGGGGAATGAAGTGCAGATCCAGGTGGCCGACAGCGGGCCGGGCGTACCGGAGGAGGCACTGGAGAAGATTACGACGCCGTTCTACCGGTTGGAGTCGTCACGGGATAGACGCAAGGGCGGCACGGGCTTGGGGTTGGCGATTGTGCGCAGTTTCGTGGAGGCATCGAAAGGGTCGATGATCCTGCGCAACCGGCAGCCGTCGGGGTTGGAAGTGAACGTGAGGTTGCCGGCGGCATAAGGCCGCGAAAAAGGAGATTATGTTTCGACTGTGGATGGTTCTCGTGGGGACCGTCACTGCCTACGCCGCCGACTATCGCGGCGTGGTGCAAGCGAACGGCCTGCCCATTCCCGGCGCCACCGTGACGGCGCAATGGGGCGGCAACACTCAGACAACGTACACCGATGAGGGCGGGGCGTTCGCTTTTACCGGCTTGGCCGAAGGCGAGTGGCAACTGCGTGTGGAGATGACCGGCTTCGCGCCGGCCACACAGCCGGTAGCCGCTGGCGGCAATTCGATAACGTTACGGTTGGCTCCGCGCGCCGTCTCAGCGCAGACATCGCCACAACGATCGGGACCCGCCGCTCGCCGCGGCTTCGAACAGGTGGCGGTGAATGCCAACGGCAACCCGGCAGAGATCCCCGTCGCGGAAGAGGTGCGCGCCGAAGCGGTGGATACGGCGGCGCAGAATGCCAACGAGTCATTCCTGGTCAACGGGAGCCTGAGCGCAGGCTTGCAGGACGCCGCCAGGCAGGATCCGTTCCTGATGGGCGGCCCTGGTGGGCCAGGCTTCGGACCGCCGGGAGGCCCCGGCTTCGGTCCAGGATTCGGCGGTCCCGGTGGCCAGGAAGGGGCACCCGGCGGGCCAGGTGGGCCGGGCGGACCTCGCGGTCCTGGCGGACCTGGTGGATTCGGAGGGCCAGGCGGCGGGCCGGGTGGCATGCGCGGCCCGGGCGGCGGATTCGGCGGCGGCCCGATGATGGGTGGCGGACGCGGGGAACGCGGAGCCGCGCGCGCCGAACGGAAAGGCGACCGTCGCGAAGCCCGCGGCACACGTACCTTCGGCAACCGCGCCAACCGCCGCGAGGCCATGCGGGGACAAGCCTCGTTCACCTGGCTAAACTCCGCGCTGGATGCAAAGCCCTATTCCATCAGCGGCCAGGAAATCCGCAAGCCTTCCTACTCGCAATCGCGCTTCGGCATCAGCCTGGGCGGCGCTCTGCGGATTCCCAAATTGGTGGAGGACGAACGTACATTCTTCTTTATCGACTACCGCGGACGCCGGGGCAGGAACCCCTTCGACAGCATCGCCACTCTTCCCGACCCTATCCAACGCACGGGCGATTTCTCCGCATTGAGCAGCGTGCTCTATGACCCGGTCAGCCGCGTCCCATTTGCCGGCAACGTCATCCCGGTCTCCCGGCAGAGCGCCGCCGCGCGCGCCATGCTCGACTTGTTCCCTTTGCCCAATCAGCCCGGCAGCATCCAGAACTACCAGTTGATCGCGAGCCTGCCGCAGAACAGCGATGATTTCAACACACGCGTCAATCGTAGCCTGACCCGCGTGGATCGCCTCTCGGGCGGCGTCTCGTTCCAGCGGCGTAGCGGCGAGCAGCAGCAGTTGTTCGGCTTTCGCGACACCACCGATGGCAGCGGCCTCAACGCCAATGTCATGTGGAACCATACCTTCTCCGCCAAGCTCATCGGCAACGTCCGCGTCACCTTCAGCCGCAATGCCAACGATACGGTGCCGTTCTTCGCCTTCGGGCGCAACTACGCGGCGGAGTTCGGGATCGCCGGAACGTCCAATGATCCGCTCAACTACGGCCCTCCGAACCTCAACTTCACCAACTTCGGCGGACTTACCGATGGCAATCCCAGCCGCCAACGTAACCAATCCATCGCCATCGCCCCCGGCCTGATCCGTATCTGGCGCAATCATAACTTCAGCATGGGCGGGGAGTATCGCCGCTCCCAGGTGAATAGCATCAGCCAGCAGAATGCCCGCGGCAGCATGACGTTTAGCGGCATCGCTACCAGCTTCATCGACGCGCAGGGCAGCCCCGCGCTGAATACCGGCAATGACCTTGCCGATTTCCTGCTTGGCCGTCCGCAGACCACATCGATTCGCTTCGGCAACCCCGATACATACTTCCGCGGGGCGGTGGGCTCGGCCTACTTCTCCGATGACTGGCGCATCTCGGCCAACCTCACCGTGAACGCCGGCCTGCGTTACGAACTGCTGCAACCGCTGCACGAGAAGTACGACCGCATGGCCAACCTGGACCTGGCACCGTTCTTCACTGGCGCCGCGGCGGTGACGCCAACCACGCCCGGCCCCTACACCGGCCAGTTCCCGCGCAGCCTGGTAGAGACGGATAAGAACAACTTCGCCCCGCGCCTTGGGATAGCGTGGCGGCCGATTCCCGCGAAGCGCGCCCTCGTCCGCGCGGGCTACGGCTGGTATTACAACGGCCCGCTGTCCAATCGCGCCGCCACGCGCCTGGCGCAGCAGCCTCCGTTCGCGCGCACCGGAACGCTGACCACTTCGTTGGCCAACCCGCTCACGATCGAAACGGGCTTTGCTACCGTACCCAGCGGCATCATCGCCAATACCTTCGCGGTGGATCGCTATTATCGCCTCGGCTATGCGCAGACGTGGAGCCTCAGCGTGCAGCAGGAACTGCCTCGCGGACTGGTGGCTGAGGTGGGGTACCTGGGAACCAAGGGCACGCGGCTCGATATCCAGCGCATCCCCAACCGCGCGGCCACTGGCTCTACCTTGACGGCCGAGCAGCGCCGCCTCATCAACAACGCCGTCGCGTTTACCTATGACAGCTCGGAGGGCAACTCGATCTTCCATGCCGCGCAGTTGCGTCTCACGCGGCGCTTTCAACGCGGCGTTTCCATCGGCGCATTCTATACGTGGTCCAAGTCCATCGACAATGCGTCCACCTTGGGCGGTGGCGGCGCCGTGGTTGCGCAGAACGATCAGGACCTTAGCGCCGAGCGCGGCCTGTCGGCATTCGACCGCCGCCACAACTTCTCGCTCAACTACATGTTCACGACATCGGACCGGCGCGGCCGCGGCGGCTGGATCTCCAACCCGCTGCTACGCAATTGGACACTGAACGGATCCACGGCCATTCGGTCCGGCTCCCCATTCACCGCGCAGGTGCTGGGCAATCGCTCCGACCAGGGCGGCACGGGCGCGGTAGGCAATGGACGCGCCGATGCAACCGGACTCCCTGTCGGAACGGGCACCGGCTTCTTCAACCCGCTGGCGTTCACGATTCCCGCAGCCGGGCGGTTTGGCAACGCCGGACGCAACACGATCCCCGGCCCTGGCGCTTTGATCATGAATCTCGCCCTCGGCCGGAACATTCCGTTTGGCGACACCCGCCGCGGCATGGACATCCGCCTGGAAGCCAACAACCTGCTCAACGGCGTGAACGTGACGCGCTTCGGCACAGTGGTGAATGCCATCAACTACGGACTTCCGGTGAACGTCGGCAACATGCGGCGTCTGGAAGCAACCATCCGGGTGAGGTTCTAGATCATGCGCGCACTTTCCTGTCTGTTGATTGCCTCGCTACTGCCTTTGGGACAGGGCCAGGAGTTCGTGATCAAGGTAGACACGAATCTCATCATCGTCAATGTGGACGTGCGGGATAAATCCGGCAAGCCCATGACGGGCCTCAAAGCATCGGACTTCGTATTGACCGAAGACGGCAAGCCGCGGAAGATCGCGGTGTTCGAGTACCAGCAATTGGAGGGCGATCCGGTTCCCACGGCCACCGCCGCCATACCCGCGCCTTCCCCCACCCCACTACGCCGTGAGATCCAGCCCTCCTCCCCCGGCCAGGTGCGCTACCGCGACAAGCGCCTGATGGTGCTGTTCTTCGATTTCTCCTCGATGGCGATCCCGGAGCAAGTGCGCGCGCAGGAATCGGCACTCAAGTTCATCGATACTCAACTGACGCCCGCCGACATGGTCTCTATCATGAGCTTCTCGACCAAGCTACAGGTGCTGGAGGATTTCACCGCCGATCGGGAGCGGCTGCGCGAGATCGTGAAGGGCTTTGGCATCGGCGAAGGAAGCGACCTGGCGGTGGAGGGCGTGGCCGCCGATGATGAGAACGCCGTTGACACAGGCGACGCCTTCCAGGCCGACGAGACCGAGTTCAACATCTTCAACACCGACCGTAAGCTGGGTGCTTTGGAATCCGCCGCCAAGATGCTGGCCTCGCTGCCGGAGAAGAAAGCGCTGGTGTACTTCTCGAGCGGCGCTGGCAAGACCGGCACCGAGAACCAAAGCCAGTTGCGAGCCACCATCAACGCGGCGGTGCGTGCGAACGTCGCCTTCTATCCGGTGGACGCGCGCGGACTGATCGCTTCGGCCCCGGCGGGCGATGCGTCGCAAGGCTCTCCCCGCGGTAGCGGCATCTTCAGCGGCGATACGCAGCGCGGCCAGCGCGACAAGGTCCAGAACCAGCAGGAGACGCTGTATTCGCTGGCGTCCGATACGGGCGGCAAAGCGCTGCTGGATTCCAATGATCTCAGCCTGGGCATCCGGCAGGCGCAGCGCGATATCGCCAGCTATTACATCCTCGGCTTCTATACCGGCAACGCCGCGCGCGACGGCCGTTACCGCCGCGTTAAGGTCAGCCTGCAGAGCGGCCCGCAGGCGAAGCTGGATTACCGCTCCGGCTATTTCGCCCCCAAGGAGTTCAAGAACTTCACCAGCGACGATAAGGAACGCCAGTTGGAGGAGGCTCTCTCTTTGGGCGATCCCTTGACAGACCTGCCGCTGGCGCTGGAGGTGAACTGGTTCCGCATGTCCCGCAGCCAGTACTTCGTACCCGTGGCCGTGAAGATTCCAGGCTCCGCGCTGGAGCTGGCGCGCAGCGGCAGCAAGCAACAGGCCGAACTCGATTTCATTGGCCAGGTGAAGGATAAGCAGGGCCGCATTGCCGGCGTGGTTCGCGACGAGATCAAGGTGAAACTGGCGGCGGACAATGCCGGCAAGCTCAGCCAGCGCAACCTCAGCTACGACTCCGGCTTCACGCTGGAGCCCGGCGACTACACGCTGCGCTTCCTCGCCCGCGAGAACGTCACGGGCAAGATGGGCACCTTCGAGACCAAGTTCGCCGTGCCCGACATTGCCGGCGAATCCAAGTGGCTTCGTACCAGTTCCGTGGTTTGGTCCAACCAGCGGGAAAACATGGCGGCCGCGGTGGGAGGCGCCGAGAAGAACAAGAAGTTGCTTGCCACGCACCCGCTGATTCGCAATAACCAGAAGCTGGTGCCGAGCATTACGCGCGTCTACCGCAAGGATCAGAACCTCTACGTCTACCTGGAGGCTTATGACTCCGGCCGTCAGCCGGGGGCGAGCGTCGCCGCCAGCCTCACGTTCTTCCGCGGCAATCGCAAGGCCTTCGATACCGAGGTCGTGCGGGTCACGGAGCCGGAATCGAAGCGGCCCAGCACCATCGCCGTGCAACTGGCGGTGCCCCTGGCCAAGTTGCAGCCCGGCCGCTATACCTGTCAGTTGAACGTCATTGATGAGGCGGGCGGGAAGTTCGCTTTCGCCCGCGCCCCGCTGGTGCTGGTTGGCGAAGAGCGCGCGGCCTCCCGATAAAAGGCGGAGATTCCCGCGCTTCGCCACGCACTACTTCTACGTGAGCGATCCTCCTCTCGATTCACCGCAGCCGATCGATCATGACCGCCTCTTCAAGGAACTGCTGCGAACATTCTTCTTTGAGTTCCTGGAGCTTTTTTTCGCCGAACTCGCCGGGCTGCTGGACCGGTCGGCACTCGAGTTCCTGAGCCAGGAGCTATACGTGGACCAAATCGACGGCGAGGAGTACCGCGCCGATCTGCTGGTGAAAGTGCGTAGGCGCAATACAGCGCCGGATGCGTACTTCCTGGTCCACGTGGAGCACCAAAGCACGGCTCGAACCAACTTTCCGCGCCGTTTCTTCCGTTACTTCTCGGCGATTGTGGAGAGGCACGGCGTGCTGGTGTATCCGATTGTGCTCTACTCTCACGATTCGCCCCTTAAGAAGCAACCTAGCGTCTATGCAATGGATACGCCCGACGGCCGCAAGTTGCTGCGGTTTCACTACCAGCGCATACAGTTGAATCGGCTGTCGTGGCGGCGGTTCGTGAACACCCCTAATCCGGTGGCCAGTGCGCTCATGAGTAAAATGAAGATAGCGACACGGGATCGGGCAAGGGTGAAACTAGAGTGCCTGCGGCTGCTGGTCACCCTCAACCTCGATCCGGTCCGCATGCGCCTGATCGGGGCGTTCGTGGACGCCTACCTAAGGCTGAATGAAGCCGAGGAGCGGCAGTTCCGGGAGTCACGGGCGCTGGCGAGGTTGGATCCGGAAGAGCGGGAGGCTGTTATGGAGTATGTCACCAGTTGGGAAGAGCGCGGGATGCGGCAGGGCTTCCTTAAGGGCATGGAAGAGGGGATCGAGACGGGTCGCCTGCGGACCCTCCGGGAAGTACTTCTGGACGTTCTCACTACCCGCTTCGGCTCGCTCGATGCATCCCTAGCGGAGCGGGTACAAAAGCTCGACTCCGCCGACGAACTGCGGCGCCTCACGCACGCCGCGTTGACGGCCGCATCGCTCCAAGATCTTCTGCCGTAGAGCGGGAAGTTCGCTTTCGCCCGCGCCCCACTGGTGCTGGTTGGCGAAGAGCGCGCGGCCTCCCGATAAAAGGCGGAGATTCCCGCGCTTCGCCACGCACTACTTCTACGTGAGCGATCCTCCTCTCGATTCACCGCAGCCGATCGATCATGACCGCCTCTTCAAGGAACTGCTGCGAACATTCTTCTTTGAGTTCCTGGAGCTTTTTTTCGCCGAACTCGCCGGGCTGCTGGACCGGTCGGCACTCGAGTTCCTGAGCCAGGAGCTATACGTGGACCAAATCGACGGCGAGGAGTACCGCGCCGATCTGCTGGTGAAAGTGCGTAGGCGCAATACAGCGCCGGATGCGTACTTCCTGGTCCACGTGGAGCACCAAAGCACGGCTCGAACCAACTTTCCGCGCCGTTTCTTCCGTTACTTCTCGGCGATTGTGGAGAGGCACGGCGTGCTGGTGTATCCGATTGTGCTCTACTCTCACGATTCGCCCCTTAAGAAGCAACCTAGCGTCTATGCAATGGATACGCCCGACGGCCGCAAGTTGCTGCGGTTTCACTACCAGCGCATACAGTTGAATCGGCTGTCGTGGCGGCGGTTCGTGAACACCCCTAATCCGGTGGCCAGTGCGCTCATGAGTAAAATGAAGATAGCGACACGGGATCGGGCAAGGGTGAAACTAGAGTGCCTGCGGCTGCTGGTCACCCTCAACCTCGATCCGGTCCGCATGCGCCTGATCGGGGCGTTCGTGGACGCCTACCTAAGGCTGAATGAAGCCGAGGAGCGGCAGTTCCGGGAGTCACGGGCGCTGGCGAGGTTGGATCCGGAAGAGCGGGAGGCTGTTATGGAATACGTTACCAGTTGGGAAGAGCGCGGGATGCGGCAGGGCTTCCTTAAGGGTATGGAAGAGGGGATCGAGAGGGGGATCGAGACGGGCCGTCTGGAGACCCTCCGCGACGTCCTTATCGACGTTCTCACTACCCGCTTCGGCCCGCTCGATGCGTCCCTAGCGGAGCGGGTACAAACGCTCGACTCCGCCGACGAACTGCGACGCCTCACGCACGCCGCGTTGACGGCCGCATCGCTCCAAGACCTGGCGCTATAGCCCCCCGCAGTCCAATCTACTCCGCCAGCGTCGCTAATACGCGTTTCGGGTCGAACCGCGTCACCTTGCCGGCCCTGGCATCCACCAGCCATACCGAGTTCAACCCAAACGCCACCATGCCCCCGCCACCTTCGCCTACGAACTGCTGGGCAACCGTGTCGCTACGCGGGTCAATGCGCGTCAGCGGAATCCCCTTCGACGTCACCCAGAGATAACCGCCACCCGACGCGATGGAACCCTCCCCGGCCGGCACGGCCAGATCAACCGTGGCAGTCACCTTATTCGTCTTCGGATCAACCTTCGCCACCTTGCCGTCCTTGGCCGTCAACACCCAGACCGAGCCCTCCGCCACCGTCAGCGACCGCGGTGCGCCCACCACGCTGATGTACTTATCCACAACGTTCGTCTGCGGATTCACGCGCAACACCTGATCCTCCGCGGGACACGTCAGCCATAGCGAATTCTCGGCAAACGTCAGCGAGTTACAACTCGCGGGTACGCGGAACTCCGCCACCGGCTTATTGTCCGCCGGATCGATGCGAGTCAAGGTGCCGCGCTTGTCCGTCAGCATCCAAATACTGTCCGCGCTCGCCGCAATACCGGGCAACGCCCCGCTAAAGCCGGTAACGAAGCTGGCCTTGCTTTTGCCGGCCTTCGCATCCAGGCGAACCGTCTGGCCGGTGGCGCAGGAGGTCGCCCATAACGTATCGAAGCCCTGGGCCATTCCGGCGCATACGTTCGTGGCCTCCCCAACCGGGTCCATCAGTTTGTTAGCTTTCGCGTCTATTCGCGCCAGCCCATCTGTCGTCCCCACCCACACGGCATCGGTAACAAAAACGCTCAGCGTGGCACCAGGGACAGCGATCTCCGCCTCCGGCTTTAGCTTGGCAAATGGAATCTGTACCCCCGGCGTCTTCACTCCCAACTTGGGGAGAGTCGCGGCGGCCTTCTTACGATCGGCGGCGGAGAGCAGCATAGCTCCCATTACGACAAGGCTTACAAGGCGCCTGTACATGTGGATTACTCCTCTACAAAATCGGAACTCGTATCACCATGCAAACGGCATCACTCAAGCCACAATGTCGTGCATCACTTCCCCCTCAACGTCGGTAAGGCGGAAGTCGCGGCCGCTATAGCGATACGTCAGCTTCGTATGATCGATCCCCATCAGGTACAGGATGGTGGCGTGGATATCATGCACGTGCACCGGCTTATGCACAGCCTTGAATCCGAAGTCATCGGTACCGCCGTAGATGGAGCCGCCTTTCACGGCGCCGCCGGCCAGCCACATCGTGAACCCGAATGGATTGTGATCGCGGCCGCGCCGGATGCGCTCCCCGCCGCCGCCCACTTCCCGTACCGGCGTACGGCCAAATTCCGACCCGCACACCACTAGCGTGTCCTTCCAAAGCCCGCGCGACTTCAGATCCTTCACCACCGCCGCGAACGGCTGATCCGAATTCTTCGCATTCACCTTGTGCGCCAGGATGTCCGCGTGCGCGTCCCACGGATCGCCTTTGGCATAGTAAACCTGCACCATGCGGACGCCCTTCTCCACCAACCGCACCGCCGTCAGGCAGCCGCGCGCCGTGCTTCCCGGGCCGTACAGCTTCTGCGTCGCTTCGGTCTCCTTACGGATATCAAAGACCTCCGGCGCGTCGGTCTGCATCCGGTAGGCGACCTCCATCGACTTGATGGCCGCCTCCACCTGCGGATCTCCGCCCAACTCCTCGCCCCGCAACTTCTCCAGCTTCGCCAGCAGCTCCATCTCGCGCTTCTGTTCGGTCAGGGAGAATCGCGAGTTCGCGACATTGCTGATCAGCTTCTTCGGATCAAAGGTCTTCTCAATGACCACCTTTGCCGGGATGGGCTTGCCATCCTTATCCTTCCTCGTCTCCATCGGCGGAGGCGGTTCGTCGCCCTTCGTCTGGATCTTGTCGGAGATGTACGTACCTTGGTTAATCGCGGGGAGGAAGCCATTCGACCACAGCGGCGGGCCCACCGTGGTCGGCACCTCCGGGCAAAGCACCACGTACCCAGGCAGGTTCGCGTTCTCCGTACCCAGACCATATGTCATCCACGCGCCCATCGACGGGCGTCCAGCCTGGTTCGCCCCGGTGTTCATCATCAAACATGCCGGCTCGTGGTTCGGAATGTCGGTACGCACCGAACGGATCCAGCAGATATCGTCGGCCACCTCGCCCAGGTACGGCCACAACTCGCTGATGTCCATGCCGCACTGGCCGTACTTCTTGAACGTGAACGGCGACTTCATCAGCGCGCCGGTCTTGCGTTCGGTCTTGACCTCGCCGCCCGGAAGCGGCTGCCCGTCGTACTTCTCCAACGCGGGCTTGGGGTCGAAGCTGTCCACCTGCGAGAGGCCGCCGTTCATGAACAGGAAGATCACCCGTTTCACCCGCTGCGGATGATCGAGCTTCGCCACGCCCATGCCACTGTTCGGACCGGCAATGCTATCGGCCATCGCGATGCTCTGCGTAATGGAGTTGGCGATGCTCGCAAAGGCCATCATGCCGAAGCCGTTGCCTACTCGCCGCAGGGCTTCCCGCCGTGTCAATGGATTCCTGGATTTGTGAAGTGACATCGTAATGACCTCTTAGTTGATGAACAGGAACTCGCTCGAGCTCAGCAGAACCTTCGTATAGCGTCCCCAGGCGGTTGCGTCATAGCGGATCGGCGCTGGAGGCGGCTGCACGCGGTCGCGCGTCGCGCCCCCAAAGAAGCCGCCCATCCCGCCCATCATCGGCGCGGCAGCGGCTTCCGGCGCGGCGCCACCTTCGCCGCCCTCCGGCTTAACATCTGGCGTTTGCCCTTCGCCCGGCGCTCCATTCGCGCCGCCCTCCGCCTTGCTGATCATGTTCATGCCGCGCCGCGGACGGCCCTCTTCTTTCCCGCCCTCTTCCGGCTTCTTTTTCTTACCCTCTTCGTACTCCAACATCGGCTCCGCACTCAGATACGCGATACCGGCCTGGATCTCCGGCTCAGTCGCATCACGGCCGAAGAGGATCTGGTACGTCTTGCGGATGCGGGAGCGATTGTCCGGCTCGCCGGCCACGCGCTTCGCGAGCGACTCGGCCTGCATATGAACGAAATCGCTGTTCATCAGGAACAGCCGCTGCAGCGGCACCGTCGTCGTGAAGCGTTTCTCGGCGGTGATCATCGGGCTTGGGAAGTCGAACAACGCCAGATACTCATCCAGCTTGTAGCGGCTGATCTTGCCGTACACGGTACGCCGGTTGAACGAAGGATGCAGCGTCGTCGACGGCCCACCCACCGCTTTGTCCAAGTTACCGGAGGCCAGCAGTATCGAGTCGCGAAGCTGTTCGGCGTCCATGCGGCGCTTGTTCGCCCGCCAGTAGAAGCGATTCGCCGAATCCTTCTCATACGCCACCTTATCCATCTCGGTGCTCAACTGATAGACCGAACTCAGCAGAATCTCCCGATGCAGCTTCTTCACCGATCCGCCGCTCTTCTGGAAGCTGTTCGCCAGATACTCCAGCAACTCCGGATTCACCGGCTTCTCACCCGTAAGGCCGAAGTTGCTTGGCGTGTCCACCAGGCCCGTATCGAAATGGCCCTTCCAAACGCGGTTCACAAACACCCGCATCGCCAGCGGATGTCCACTGATCACCTCGGCCAGTTCCAATCGCCCGCTACCCTTCGTGAATCGTAGCGGCTTATCCGGCGGCGATAGCACTGTCAAAAATTGCCGCGGCGCCAAATCTCCGGGATTCTCCCAATTGCCCCGCACGCTGATCCGCAGATCCTGGCACTCTTCGGCATCCTTGACGCCATGCAGGTACGGGTACCCCGGCTCCAGCTTCTTGCGCGCTTCCTCGATATCCTTGCGCACCGCCGCCATCATGTTCTGCGATTCCGAACCGATCCGCGACTCCAACCCCCAACCGCGGAACAGCAGCACGCCCGGCTTGCCGCCGCGCCCGCCCATCGCCATCATGGCGTTCGGATCGTCGGAGTCGGTCAGTTCCCGCTGGAAGATCTCCGTCCAGAAACTCATGTCGCTCTCGGGCATGTTCTTCAATTGCAGACCGCAGCCAGGGCAGAAATCGTCGTTCGTGATGAACTCGTTTGGCTTGTTGGCGCGCTTTTTCTTTTTTGTCCCTTCCAGAGACTTGGCGGTAATGATCTCGTTCTCTTCCGCCAACTCATTCTTCGCCAGCATCACCTTCACCACTTCCTCCTGGAATGCCTCGGCCAGTTTCTTGGCTTCCGGCGCCGTGGTGTTGGGCTTCTTCATGAAGTCCTGCCACGCCTTCTTCTTGTCGTACTTGTCCGTGGCCTTGGCCATATAGCGCACCCAGCGGTCCAACAGTTCGTAGTCCAGCTTGCGCGCCTCCACCACCTGGGCCATCTCTTTCTTCTGCGGCCCACTCACCTCCCAGACGCCCTGCAGATAGTTCGAAGTGTGCAGCGCCAGCGACTGCGAGAGCTGCGTGGCGAAGTTGTTCTGCATCTCCATCAGAATCTTCTGCTTCTTCTCGATCTCGTCTTCCACCTTCTTGTACTTGGCCAGCACCGAGCCCGGTACCTGTGGGTACTCGTGATAGCTGGTGTTCAGAAACACACCCGCCAGCGAGTAGTAATCCTTGGTCGGAATCGGATCGTACTTGTGGTCGTGGCAGCGGGCGCAGCCCACCGTCAATCCCAGGAACCCGCGCGTGACAACGTCCACGCGGTCATGCCGCTCATCGGCGCGCGTCACTTCCACCGCGCCATTGTCGTAGTACCAGGGGCCCAATCCCAGGAACCCGGTCGCCGGCAACATCTTCACGCGTTCTTTCTCGTCCAGCAGATCGCCGGCCAACTGCGCCTTCACGAACTTCGGAAACGGCAGGTCGTCGTTGAAGGCCTGAATCACCCAGTCGCGGTAGCTGTAAGCGTTCGGATAGGGATTGTAGCCGCGGCGCATGGGGTCCAGACTGCGATAGTCGTCCTCTCCATAACGCGCGACGTCCAGCCAGATACGGCCCCAGCGCTCGCCATAGTGCGGGGATTCCAACAACCGGTCGACTACCTTCGCGAACGCCTCGGGCGACGTGTCCTTCTCAAACGCGGCAATCTCCTCAGGGGTCGGCGGCAGGCCAGTCAATCCCAACGTCGCGCGCCGGATCAGATCCCGCTTCGTCGCCGGACGTACCGGCTTCAAACCTTCCGCCTCCAACTTCGCCAGAACAAATCGGTCAATGTCCGTCTTCGGCCAGCGCGCGTCCTTCACCTGCGGCGGCTTCACTTCCTGCAGAGGCTGGAACGACCAGAAGTTCCGCCGCTCCGGCGAAATGCCGTCCTTCGCGCCCTTGGAACCGACCACCGGCTCCGCGGCCCGCGGCCACACGGCGCCAGCCTTAACCCACGCCTCCAGATCGGCAACCTCGTTCGGCTTGAGCTTATTCCCCATCGGCATCTTCAGAGCCGGGTCACTGTGCCGGATCGCCGTAATCAGAAGGCTCTTGTCCGGGTCGCCCGCGACGATGGCCGCCCCGCGTTTGCCGCCCTTCTGCAAGGCCGCCGCCGAATCCAGCCGTAACCCGCCTAAAGCGGATTCGGTATGGCAGCCGTAACAATTGTTAGCAAGTACCGGCCTGACCTTGGATTCGAAGAAATCGGGGGAAGCTGCGTTGGAGGATTGAGCGGAAGCCGGCGGAACCAGGAAAAGAAAAAGGCCCGCCGAAAGAGACAGCAACGTGTTGAAACCTGACATAAATCCCTGTTGTAAAACGGAGGATGGACGCCCATTCACGTGGGGCAACAAGCAGACGCACAAAGGTTTAGTGAGCCTTAACAGGGGCCCCGGCGGGGTGCCAGACGAGGGCAGGGAAGGATAAGCAGACGGAGCCGTTTGGCCGGGGGCGGCTATCTACTTGGTTAACATGAGCGTGACGGTCGAATCAAGAACATAAAAATTTTTGATCGGCTGCGCTATTGTCCAGATCCCTGGAAGGCCGCTATGCTCACATTCAGGTGGCGTCCAGGAAAAGGCCCTGTACCGCTGCGCCAAACCGCAGTCAGCCAAAGATCCCGCCTTGCTCCCAGACCTGAGCACGCGTCTCCGCAACGACGCTCTTTCGCCCGTTACAAATTCTCACTGCCCGGTCGGCAGCGTGCCGTGCCGCAAAACTCAAGCAGTCTCCTGGTCGTAGCAGCCAACTTCAGGGGTGTTGGTCAGGAGCAATGGAAAGGGATGTTCTCTATGCGTGTATTGTTGTCGTTACTCGTGTCTACCTTGTCGATAACGAGTATGGGTTGGTCTCAAGCCACTACTTCTCTCCGTGGAACTGTGTTCGATAAAGCCGGTGCGGTGATCCCCGGCGCCTCCGTTACTCTCACCAACGAAGAAACTCTCAACAAACGGTCGACTCTGACCGACGAAGCCGGCGTCTACCAGTTTCTATCCACACCTCCCGGCACTTATCAGGTCAATGTCGAGATGAAGGGCTTCCAGACCCTCATCCGTAACAAAGTTGTGCTGCAGGTGAACACGCCCGCCACCTTGGATGCCGCGCTCGAGATCGGCCAGGTCGGCGAGGTGATCAACGTCGAAGGCGGCGTCACCGCCGTCAATACCGTCGACGCCACCATCGGTAATGCGTTCACGCAGGTGCAGGTGCGGCAATTGCCCCTGCAAACCCGGAACGTCGTCGAACTGCTCAGCATCCAGCCGGGCGTGACGCCCACCGGCGAGGTCCTCGGCGCGCGCCGCGACCAGAACAACGTCACTCTCGACGGCATTGACGCCAACAATAACCAGAACTCCGGCATCAGCACCGCGCCTTCGGAAGGCGCCTCGCTCGCCAACGGCTCCAATGCGAACGGCGTGCCCACCGAGCCTGGCTTCAACGCCGCCCTGCCCGTGCCGCTGGACTCGGTTCAGGAGTTCCGCGTCACCGTCGGTGGTCAGGGCGCCAGCATGGGCCGCTCCTCCGGCGGTCAGGTTTCACTTGTCACCAAAGGCGGCTCCAACGAGTTCCATGGCAGCGCCTATGAGTTCCACCGCAATACCGTTACCAGCGCCAACAACTGGTTCTCGAACCGCGCCGGCCTGAAGCGTGAAGCACTCATCCGCAACCAGTTCGGCGCCTCGGTAGGCGGCCGCATCATCAAGAACCGCGTCTTCTTCTTCGGCAACTACGAACAGCGCATCGACGCCAGCGCCCGCTCCCAGGTCCGCACCGTGCCCACGGCAGCGTTGAAGGCCGGCACCCTGACCTTCCGCACCACCGACGGCGCCGTCAAGACTCTCTCGCCCGCTGAAGTCCGCCAGATCGACCCGCTCGGGCTCGGCTTTGGCGACGCCATGCGCCAGTACCTCAGCTTCTACCCAGCCGGCAACGACCCGGCCCGCGGCGGCGACCGCGGCCTCAACTTCGATGGCTTCACCTTCAACGCTCCCTTCCGCCAGGACGACAAAGCCTACGTGGCAAAGATGGACTTCAACATCGATACCGCCGGCAAACACACGGTTAGCTGGCGCGGCACCCTGGCGGATAACACCCAGGACGTCAACGTCGCCCAGTTCCCCGGCCAGGCGCCTGCCTCCAAACTGCTCAACAACAGCAAGGGCTTCGCGGCCCGCTACACGGCCGTCGTCACTCCCAAGATCGTCAGCGTCACCGGCCTCGGCCTCACCCGCATTGGCCTGGAACAGTCCGGTACCCTCGGACCGACGCTCGGCTTCGACGGCATCTCGCAGCAGCAGAACTTCGCCAACGGTGCCCGTGGCTTTGGCCGCATCCAGCCCACCTGGAATCTGACCAACGACACGACCTATATCAAGGGTTCGCACACGATCACCTTCGGCACCAACATCCGCTTCCTGCGCTTTGACCGTACCTCCTACTTGAACTCGTTCCCCAGCTTCACCATGAGCCGCAACACGCTGCTGGGCTTGGGCTCCGACATCAACAATCGCGTCCTCTCCTATATCCAGACACGCGACAACAACCCAGCCCTGCGCTTCTCCGACGCCGCCAACGTCACGCGTGGCATGGGCGCGCTGCTTGGCATCCTGAACCAGTACACCGCCACCTATAACTTCGAGAAGACCGGGCAGGCCATCAACCTCGGCCTACCCGTCACCCGCAACTTCGCCACCAACGAATACGAGTTCTACCTCCAGGACTCCTGGCGCGCCACCAAGGAACTCACGCTGACCTACGGCGTTCGCTATAGCAACTTCAGCGTTCCCTACGAACGCAACGGCACCCAGGTGAACTCCACCGTCGGCATTGACCAGTACTTCGCCGACCGCGTCGGCGCCATGAACGCCGGCATCCCCAACTCCCAGTTGCGCACCGCGCTGCTCACGTATGACCTGACCGGACCCGCCAACGGGCGCGCCGGTTGGTACTCGCGCGACAACAACAATTGGGCTCTCGATGGCCTTCGCTCCCCAGGGCGATAGCTTCCTGTCGAAAGTCATGGGCAAGGGCAGCGTCTTCCGCGCCGGCGCTGCCATGGTCTACGACCGTTTCGGCAGCGACCTCATCACGGAGTTCGACCGCTCCGGTTCGCCCGGCCTCGCCACCAGCGTGACGCAGCCGCGCAACACGGACTTCACCACCTCGCCCCGCTATGCCCAGGGCCTGCCGGGTCTGCCCGCCGCTCCGCAGGGCGCCTTCCCCTTCACGCCCCCGGCCATCGTCGGCGGCTTCGGCTCCTATCTCGCCATCAACCCCAACATGGTTGCTCCGTACTCGTTCCTGCTGAACGCCAGCTATGCCCGGGAACTGCCCGGTAAGATCACCATGGAAGTGGGTTATGTTGGCCGCCTGGGCCGCAAGAATCTGCTCCAGGTGGATACCTTCCAGCCTCTCACCCGCTTCAAGGACGCGCGTTCCGGGCAGACCTGGGACCAGATGGCCGGCGCACTTTATAACCTGAACCTCGGCGGTCTCACTCCCGCGCAGGTTCGGGCCAACCCCAGCCGCGTTCCCGCCCAGCCCTGGATCGAGAACCTTGCTCCCGGTTTGGCCGGCTACCTCTTCCCCGGCAGCGCCACCGCCAACTACTTCAACCTTGTCTATGACGAATACGGCGGCAGCGACCTGGACGCTCTCAACGACCTCGACCGCCTGCGCTCGGCGCAGTTCCCCAACTGTATCCTGGTAACCGGTTGCAACACCACCTTCGCCATGCAGAACGCCGGCAACCGCACCTGGGGCAACTACGGCTTCTCCAACTACCACGGCGGTACGCTCAGCATTCGCCGCGGCCTGTCGAACGGCTTCGCCTTCGACTTCAACTACACGATGTCGCACTCCATCGACAACTCCAGCGCTCCGGAATCGGGCGCCGGTACCGGTGGTGCCGTGTTGCAGGATGCCTTCGAATACGGCGCCTTCCGCGGCTCGTCGGATTTCGACATCCGCCACAACATATCCGCCAACGCCCTTTACGAACTTCCCTTCGGCAAGAAAGGCCGGTTCTTCACGAAGGTGCCAACGGCGGTGGATTACGTGATTGGCGGCTGGCAGGCTTCTACCGTCATGCGCTACCGCAGCGGCTTGCCCACCACCATCAGCAACGCCGGGCTCTACCCCACCAACTACCTGAACGCCGCCATCGCCATCGTGAAGCCGGGCCTCTCCAGCGTCACCCCGGCCGGCACCACCTACAACCAGAACAACAACCCGTCGGCGTTCGGCAATACCAATGCCATCAACGACTATGTTGGCCAGTACCCCGGCCGCACCGGAACCCGCGCCATCATGCGCGTCGATGACTTTATGAACTTCGACGTAGCGGTGGCCAAGTTCTTCGCTTTACCCATCGAAGGTCACCGCCTGCAGTTCCGCGCCGAGGCCTTCAACGCCTTCAACAACGTCAACTACTTCGATGCCCAGCTTCGGCTGGACCGTCCGGCAACGTTCGGCGAGTATCAGCGAGCCGCTCCGGCCCGTGTGATGCAGTTCGCCCTGCGTTACGAGTTCTAGAAGGAACCACCAACTGCAAATGGAGGCCAGTGGACCTAGCGTCCGCTGGCCTCTTCTGTTTCCGTAGCTACCACTTCACTCCCGCCCGGCAGCATCCGCACGATAGTGTTGTTATCAAAGGCAAAGTTATCCGCCAGCAAGTCTCGCGTATGGAAGCAAGGCTTCGCCACGCCGTTCGCCGCATGCCCTACCTCCTGTGCCAGGAAATGATACGCCTCATGCGCCAGAACCCGCGCCAATGCCTTCCCGAACAGCATGTTCCGGCGCGCCGGCGGCTCGTTCCGCAGCCAGCCGCTCACCGTCGCCAGCGTCCGGTCGCAGTAGAGTTCCGCGAACGGCAGCACACGGTTGCCCTGCACCTGCGTCGAGGCCAGCGGTCCCGGCACATGGCTCGAAGGCATGCTGTCGGCCGAGCAGCGCCCCTTCAGGCTCACCACCATCAGCCGGTCAAAGGCCTCCGCGGCCTTCCTCTCGTTATGGTTGCGGATTTCCAGGGTGTAACCGGCCGAGCGCAGGATCGTGCGCAATTCGTCCCGGAACGTGAGGTCCACGCCCGGCAATGGCTGGTCCAGATAGACGGCAAGGGTTTCCGCCTGGGCACATACGGAGGCCAGGCACAAAGCGACTAGGCTTAAAATTCTGCGCGACATGGCACGGGCACACGTGGCCCGTCCAAATCTTATCAAATGAAATTGTCGAGTGTGTGACGCCCCTTAAGCGGGCTGTTCCGACAGATACCGCCGCAGCCAGGCTTCGGCCGACCGCAGATCGCGCGACACCGTGGCGTCGGAAATTCCCAAGGCCTCCGCCGTCTCCTCAATCGTCAGCCCGCCGAAATACTTCAACTCGATCACGCGTACCTTGCGCTCATCGAACTTGGCCAGCTCGAGCAGCGCGTCATCCAATGCCACCAGGTCCGGCGCACGCGTGGCCGACACCAGCACCGATTCTTCCAAACTCGTCTTCGATCCGCTGCCGCGCTTGGCCGCCTTATGTTTCCGGGCGGCATCCACCAATACTTGCCGCATGATCTGCGCGGCAACGCCGAAAAAGTGCGACCGGTTGCGCCACTCCGGCAAACGCTGATCCGCCAGCCGCATGTAGGCTTCGTGGATCAGTGCCGTCGGCTGCAGTGTGTGGTCCTGCCGCTCCCGCCGCAGGTAACTGTCCGCCAGCTTGCGCAGTTCCTGGTAGACCAGCGGCATCAGCGACTCCAGCGCGTCTTTGCTGCCCGTCTTCCATTCCACCAGCAGGCGCGTAATCTGTTTAGGCTGCTGTTCGGCGTCCATGCTTTAGTTTCTTTATCCTATCCTACCTGCCCGGTCCGCTACACTGGGCTTTTGGTATGACTACCCCAGAACTGCGTTCGGCTTTGTTGGAAGGCCTGGTCATCCCCGCGCACCCGCTGGCTCTCGACGCTGCCCGGAACCTCGATGAACGCCGCCAGCGCGCCCTGACTTCCTACTATCGCGACTCCGGCGCCGGAGGCGTGGCCGTCGCCGTGCATACCACCCAGTTCGCCATCCGCGAACAGGGGTTGCTGGAACCTGTTCTAGCCTTGGCCGCCGATGCCGCCCCCAATCTGCTGCGTATCGCCGGCGTGGTTGGCCGAACCTCCCAGGCGGTCAAGGAAGCCGAACTCGCCGCCCGCCACGGCTACCAGGCCGTCCTGCTCAGCCTGGCCGCCCTCAAGGATGCCTCGCTCGACGAAATGATCGACCACTGCAAAGCCGTCGCCGCCGTTCGTCCCGTCTTCGGCTTCTACCTGCAGCCCGCCGTCGGCGGCCGTGTCCTGCCCTATACGTTCTGGCGCCGCTTCGTGGAAATCGACAACGTTGTTGCCGTCAAAATGGCTCCGTTTAATCGTTACCAGACCATCGACGTGGTTCGCGCCGTTGCCGAGTCCGGCCGCGCCGGCGAGATCGCTCTGTATACAGGCAACGACGATAATATCCTGCTCGACCTCATTACGCCCTTTTCGTTCGGGGGTACGACCGTTCACATCGTCGGCGGCTTGCTCGGCCAGTGGGCCGTGTGGACGAAGCGCGCCGTCGAACTGCTGGAACAGACGCGGCTTGGCGATACCGACGAGATTCTGCAACTCAATATCCATCTCACCGACGCCAATGGCGCCCTGTTCGACGTCGCCAATCACTTCCACGGCTGCATCGCCGGTATCCACGAGATCCTGCGGCGCCAGGGTCTGCTCGAAGGCATCTGGTGTCTCGACCCGAACGAAGGCCTCTCGCCCGGCCAGATCGAAGAGATCGACCGCGTCTGCCGCGCCTACCCGTACCTCACCGACGACGCCTACGTGAAGGAGAATCTGGATCGCTGGCTCAAAGGGTAACCGAAGTTAGATCCAGCCGGTAGCGGCACTTGCGCCGCTCCCCGTCCCGGTACATATCGCTGCTCTCCGGTAAATCCACGATCTCAACCAGGGTCGCGCCCAGCCGTTCACAAGTCCGGCGGGACGCTTGGTTCTCCGGGTTGCACGTAATCCATACCTCGGTCAGCCCATGGGCGCGGGCCAGGGGCAGCAGGAGCCGGCAGGCTCGCCGGGCGAAGCGCTGGCCGCGAAAGGCCGGCTCCACGTTATACCCGAAATGGCCAGCCCAATTCACCACATCAAAGCTGTTCTCAGCCCGAAATCGAATGCCACCCGCCGCCTGATCCCCCACGCGCATCTCGAAAACGTACGCGGCCGCTCGCTGCCGGGCTTCGTCCCGCTCCACGCAGGCCACTAGACGCAGTTCCAGTTCCCCGTCCACCAGCCGCCCCGGATCTCGAAACGTAAACATCCAGAACTAGACCCCTGACAATGAAGCCGCGTCCCAACCCGCCGTGATGATGCGAGCCCGCGGATACAGCTTGCTCACCTCCGCCGGCGGTAGTGCCTTGCCCATCGCATCCACCGGCTTGGAAATGGCCAGCCGCTGTCCCAACCGCGCAGCGATCTCCGGCAAGTCCGTATGCCGCAGCAGGCCCGGCGCGAAGTTCGCGAATGGCACCGTGTACTGCTCGGCTTCCAGCACGTGACGAAACGAAGCCAGCCCTTCGATCAGTGTCACTTCGGCGATTCGCGGCTCCAAGGCGGCCGCCAACAACGCCGGCACCGTCAGCTTCCGCCATGCCGCCAGCTTGATCTTCGATGGCCCGAACGCCCGCGCCACATGAATGATATCCGTCACGCGCTGCGCCAGCAGGCTCTGCCCCAACATCACGCAGGCCCACGCCCAGTGGTCCTCCGCCAGGTGCGGTGCCGTGTATCGCGGCGCGCCCCTTCCGGCCTCCGGCGTTAGATCGCCGATGCCGCGCACGTCCGTTGCGCATACCGCCACGCCGCGGCGCGCCAGTTCATGGTAGACGCCATCTTCGGCCCATCGCCCGTTGCGGCCCGCCGGATCCAATACGATCAGCACCTCATCCACACCCCGCGGCTTCGACGGCTTGTAGAACCAGTACGGACACCAGATGTGCGTCGCCGTCGAGATCTCCCCGGCCTCGATCTCGCAATGCTCGGAAGCCACGGTAGCCAGTTTCACGCGCCGCGGCCGCACGGCGATCTCTTCCAACTCCAGCACCTCGCGCAGATCGCGCTCCACCCGTGGCGCCGCCGCCAGCTTTCGTGCCAGCATCACGGGCCGCTTCGATCCCTCCATTACCGTGCCCGAAGCCGTCACCCGTAGTTGCTTCTCTTCGTGCGGGGCCACGGGAGGTTCCGCCGCCAGCGGCTTCGGCTCATTCTGAAGCCAGCGCCGGAACCAGTTGTAGACCTCCAGCCGCGACGCATAGTTGAAGCCATGCGGCAGCGGCGACTCCCACCAACCCAAGTGATCCGCCTTGCCCATGGTGCGGTACACCTGCGCCAGCTTGGCGCACTCCAAGCGCCCGTTCTTCACGTAGCTGGGCGAATACGTCCCAAAGAAATCCTTGGCGCTGATCAGCACCAGCAGCGGCTTCGGCGCGAGCGGATACAGCGTGTCCCAGCGGTCGAAACCCAGCGGCCCGGCGCCTGGAAAGTTCTGCTCCGCATCGTCGGTGGAGCCCGGCGGGTTGAAATCCTCGCAGGCGAAATTCTCCGTGTTCGGGCAGGACGGCGCCGCGCACGCCAAACGGTCATCCACCGCCGCCAGGAACATCGTGATCGTGCCGCCGCCCGAGTTTCCCGTCGAGGCCAGCCGTGTCGGATCCACCATTGGGTGCGACGCCAATACATCCAGGCTTGTCATGGCATCTACGGTCTGCATCAAGGTGGACGTCGATCCGGCCAGCAGCAACTGCTGCCCCGGGACCGTGTGCTCATCATCGGCTGAAGATAGCCGGGTCTGCGTCACATCGCCGGGCTTCGGGTAGTAGATGCGTTCGCCCTGCCCCATCGGGTCGAAAGAGAGCACCAAAAACCCGCATTGCACCAATCCCTGGCAACACTTCTGGTAGGGCGCCGCGGCCTTGCCTTGCAGGCTATGCCCCAACTGAAACAGCACGCCCGGATAAGGCGGCTTGCCCGCCTTGGGGATATAGAGATTCGCCGGAATCGGCAACCCCTGCGGGCTGTCGTAGATCAGCTTCTCAACTTTGTATGTGGCTGTCTCGAACCCACCCACCACTCGCACATTGGGCTTCGCCGGCACCGGGCGCCCGCCCGCGATCTTCCAAAAGGTATCGCGCACCCAGCGCTGCCGCTCGCGGATCTTCTCCGGCGTCGTCAACTCGCTTAGCGCCGCGTTGCGCGTGCGCACCGCCTCCGCCGCCAAATGGCTGAGATGCTCCGGAAGCAGTTTCGAATAGTCCCGGTACGTGATCTGCTGCTGGCCCAACAACGGTGCGGCCAGGATGGGAAAGAGTGCCCGCCGCGGAATGCTACCATCGCGCATATTCGCCGATGATAGCGCCGATTCCCTTATCCGAGGCTCTTGCCCTCTCTACGGAAGCCGGGTGGAACCAGACTTCCGCCGACTGGCAACGGCTGTTCCGCCTCTGCGGCGACGGCTGCTACGCGGTTCGCGCGGACGGCCGCGTCGTGACTACGACGTCCGTCATCACCTATGGCCGGTCGCTCGCCTGGATCGGCATGGTGCTGACCACCGCCTCGGAACGCGGTAAGGGCCATGCGCGTACGCTCATGCAGCAGGCGCTCGCGGACCTGCATACCGCCGGCGTCGAGTGCATCAAACTGGACGCCACGGACCTCGGCCGCCCCGTCTACGCCAAACTCGGCTTCCTGGACGAACGGCCCGTTTCGCGCTGGCTGCGGAAGCCGGACGGCCCCCAGCCGCCTGCTCCAGCCGACGTTACCCTGGGCGGCGGCATCGCCTTCGATTTGGATCGCCAGGCCTTCGGCGCGGACCGCGGCGCGCTGCTCACCGCCCTGGCGGAAGAGGAACTCTACACCGCTCCCAACGGCTATGCGATGTCCCGCGAAGGCCGTCTCGCCCGCTACTTCGGCCCCTGCGTCGCGCACGGCGACGCCACCGCCCATCGCCTGCTCCAAGCCTTCCTCGCCCGCCACGGCCACGAACCCGCCCTGCTCGATCTCTGCGACGAGCATACCGCCGCCGCGGCCATCGCCACTGAGGCCGGCTTCCAGCCTATTCGCCGCCTGGTCCGCATGTACCTCGGCGACCCCGCCGGCATCCCGCTCGCCCGCGGTCCAGCCATCTACAACCTCGCGGGCTTCGAGTTCGGATAAGCTACAAGCCGGGGGAGTTGTGCGATCCATCTGGGTTTTCCTGCTGTGTGTGTTGTCTGTACGAGGGCAAGGGCTCCTCACCACCTTCGCCGGCACCGACTGGCTGTTTCAAGGCGACGGCAAGCCTGCCATCGACGCGCCGCTCGGCCTGATCTATAGCGTCGCGGCCGATGCGCGCGGCAACCTGTACATCGCCGACAGTTCCAACCATATGGTGTTTCGCCGCACTCCCGCGGGCGTGCTGCAGGTCGTCGCCGGCAACGGCATTGCCGGCCACTCCGGCGATGGAGGCCCAGCGCGCCGCGCGTCGCTCAACAGTCCCTTCGCGGTCGCGCTCGACGCGAACGATAACCTCTACATCAGCGATTACGGCAACCATCGCATCCGCCGCGTCACCCCCGATGGAATCATCTCCACCTACGCCGGCATTGAAGCGCAGTTGCAGAGCCCCACGTCGATCGCCACCGACACGGCCGGCAACGTTTACTTCTCCGATTGGGGGAACAATCGGATTCGCATGATCGGCGCCGACGGCCGCATCCGCACCATCGCCGGCAACGGCACGCGCGGCTTCAGCGGCGATGGCGGCCCGGCGGCGCAAGCCAGCATTGATGCGGGCGCAGGCCTGATTGTCGATTCCCGCGGCCGCGTCATCTTCTCCGAACCGCAGCGCCTGCGCGCCATCGACAACGGCACCATCACCACTATCGCCGGCGATGGTAAAGGCAACGGCATCACCAGCGGCGCCATCGCCACCGAAACCTCGCTCGAGTCGGCCAGCGGCCTCGCCTTGGACGGCTCCGGCAATCTACTGTTCGCCGATCAGGCCCGCATCTGGCGCATCGCCAACAATCGCATTACGCCCCTCGCGGGGAATGGCGATTACGCGGTCGCGGGCGACGGCCTGGGCGCCACGCTGGCCTCCTTCCACTCGCCCTACGGGCTTGCCCGCGACGGCCAGGGGAACCTGTTCGTCTCCGATGAGCGCTGCGCCTGCGTGCGCATCATCGACACCCAGAACATCGTCCGCCGCATCGCCGGGAACGGCCAGTTCGGCATCGTACCCGATGGGACGCCGGGCCTGCGCACCTTCGTCCATCTGCCGCGCGGGATGGCCTTCGATTCGCGCGGCAACCTGCTCCTCGCCAACTCCGACCTTTCCATGCTGTCTTCCTTCGCTCCCGACGGCACGCACCGCCGTCTCGCGGGGGGCTCGGTGGGCTGCTGCGAGGAAGGCATCCCCGCCGTCCGGTCCCCTTTGGACTACCCCGCCGCCATCGCCGTCGATCGCGCGGGTAACGTCTATGTTTCGGAGACCGGCAGCGACCTCATCCGTATCATCGACACCAACGGCGTGATCTCCGTCTTCGCCGGACGCCCCTTTACACGCGGTTTTGGCGGCGACAACGGCCCACGCCGCCAGGCCATCTTCCGCGACCCGACCGGCTTGGCCTTCGATACCCAGGGCCGCCTCCACATCGCCGACCGGAGTAATCGCCGCATCCGCCGCATCGACGCCAACGGCATCGTCAGCACAGTCGCCGGCAACGGCGCGCCCGGCTTCACCGGCGATGGCGGCCCCGCCACCCAGGCCGCCCTGCTGTCGCCCACCGCGGTCGCCTTCCTTCCCAACGGGACGCTGCTTATCGCCGACATCGAAGGCCATCGCATTCGCTCCGTGGATACGCAAGGCGTCATCCGCACGTTCGCCGGCACTGGCCGCCGCGAATCCAGTGGCGATGGCGGGCCCGCCACGAATGCCTCCCTCCACGGGCCTTCCGGCTTGGCGGTGGATGCCCGAGGTTCCGTCTACGTCCTCGAACAGGACGGCAATCGCCTCCGCCGCATCGATGCGAGCGGCATCATTACCACGATCGCCGGAAATGGCAACGCGGGCTTCCAGGGCGATGGGGGCTCCAGCCTCAACGCCAGCCTCAACGAGCCGCTCCTCGGCATCGCCGTCGATGCAGCCGGCAACGTCTTCTTCAGCGATACCGGCAACCGCCGCATCCGCGTGATTCGTGCCGGAGCCGTGCAGCTCAGTACCGATCGCAGCTCGCTTTCGTTCACGGTAAGGGCCGGGCAGGTGTCGCCCTCGACGCTGGTCGCCCTCAGCAGCGCGCCCGCGGGGGTGCAAGTGGCGGTACGCGGCACGCAGCCCTGGCTGCTGGTCTCGCCACCGGCTCCGCTCACGCCCTACCCGCTCGAAGTCTCGGTGGACGCCCGCCGCCTCGCTCCGGGCTCTTACAACGCCACGCTTGAGATCGCCAGCGGCGTCGCGCCCACCCGCACGATCCCCATTACGGTCACCGTGCAGCCGGCCCCTGCGCCGCTGCTCAGCGTTCCCACTGAATCGCTCGCCCTTACCGCCGATCCCGGACAAACCGCCGAAGCCACCCTCGTCATCGGCAACAGCGGCGGCGGCGAACTTCCCTTCACGGTGGAAACCGCCGGCGGGGCGTGGCTCAGCGCCTCGGCCACGCAAGGCATCGCCACGCCGGACACTCCGGAGAATCTGCGCATCAGCGCCTCCACGGCGACATTCGGGGCGACACTCGCGGCGGGCACCTACAGCGGCGAGATCCGCATTCGCTCCGAACACGGCAGCCGCACCATCCCCATCACCTTCTCGGTTCGCGAAGGGCGCGCGCCGCGCATTCTGCTGTCGCAAACCGGCCTCAGCTTCCTTGCCGTCGCCGCTGGCGGGGCGCCCGCGCCACAAACCATCGGCATCCTTAATGAAGGCGGAGGCACACTCGCCTGGCGCGCCTCGGTCCAGTCCCTTAGCGGTGGGGATTGGATCGGCATCGATCAGTCGCAAGGCCTGCTCGCGCAGCCGCTCGAAGATGTCAGCCTGGTCGAACTTCGCGTGGATCCCAGCAGCCTGGCGCCGGGTATACACTACGCACGCCTCGAAGTGACTTCGCCGGAGGCCGCCAACTCCCCGCAGTTTGCCACGATCGTCGTCCAGGTGCTGCCGCCCGGCACGCCGCTGCCTCCCGACGTCCAACCGTCCGGCCTCATCTTCGCCTCACGCGCCTCCGGCAACCCCGGCGCGCAAACCGTCACGGTGAACAATCTCCAGACCCGCGCCGTGCAGTATGCCTCTTCCCGCCTGACCCTCGACGGCGCCACCTGGTTCAGCCATACCCCCGTGAACGCCGCCGTCAGCACGGGCAACCCCGCCCAGATCGTTGTCCAACCCGACAGCCGTAACCTGACGCCCGGCGTGCGCCGCGGCCTGTTGACGCTGCTGTTCGAGGATGGCTCCAGCCGCTCCGTCAATATCCTTCACGTGGTGGCCGACCCGTCCCTCGCGACGGCCCAAAAGACCGGCACCCGCGCCCTCGGCTCCTGCCCGACAAACGTCCTGCGCGTCGAGATCACCAACCTCCGCAACAACTTCGTCTTCCCCATCGGCCAACCGGCCACCATCGAGGCCCGCGCCATCGACGAGTGCGGCAACTTCCTTACGCCGCAGAACGCCCAGAACGCCAGGATGGTGGCCAGCTTCACCAATGGCGACCCCGACGTCAACCTAATCCACACCGGCAACGGCCGCTGGACCGGAACCTGGAAGCCCGTCAAATCCGCTAGCGGCACCATCATCCTTAGCGTCTATGCCTATGGCAGTGCCGGTGGGCGCCTTGCGTTGAGCGCGGC
>CAYLPH010000039.1:0-80462 GCA_964385495.1 uncultured Candidatus Solibacter sp. | reverse complement strand
CCAAGCAAGCTCTCCAATCAATTATTACAAGCTAAATGATAGACACTACACTAGTGACTCGCCGCGCTGCTAGTCGCTCTCAAGCGCGATCATAATCCAGCGCTTCTGGCGCAAGGCGAATTGGGCGCGCGGCAGTAGGGGGCTGAGCAGGTCGGCCTGGTTGACGAAGCCGGTTTGCCCATCGCCGGTTTCGATGGGAACGAAGCGGGCCAGGCCTTCCGAGCGCACAGCCTCTCCGGTGGGACGCACGATATCGAAGACCAGCCGGGCGCGCACGGGAGCTTTCAACGAAGGGGCCTCCCGCAGCGGAGCGTTATCGCGGGCGACGACCATGTAACGGCGCCGGTCGAGGTGCTGTGGGAATCGCCACACGACATACGGGGACAGATAGAGATCGGGCTGTTCGCGGATAAACCCCAACTGCAGCATGTCGGCCAGCGCGGGCCACAGCGGCGTATGGGGATCCTCGGGCTTCCAGCGTTCGACGAACTTGCGCCAGCCCTGGTCTTCCTTCGCCGCGCCGACGACGATGTCTTCGTCAAGCAGTTTGCGGAGGGCTTTGGTGTTTCGCGCCGCGACAGCCGAGCGCAAGCGGGAGACAAAGCCCTGGAAGGAGCCGTCGCGCGAGGTTTCGTCGATGGGATACAGCTTCGGCAGGCTCTGCGCGTGTAATAGCGTTGGGCACAACAGAAGTAGAAAGATTCGTGGCAGGCGATTCTCATGATGACACGCCGGGGCCCGCCGCGGCGCAAAAGGGGCGGGGTTTCTTGGGCGGCGCCGGGACGCATCGATTGTGGTGCACAAGCGGGTAAACTAAGAGCGAAACGTGAATAGACAGCTTCGGTTTACTCTTCTGTTCCGCTGTGTTATCGCCGTCTACCTGCTCCTCGGGACGGGCTTTCTGCTAACCCGCGCGCCGCAGGTGGATGAAGGCACGCTCGGCAATGCCGCCTACCTGTTGGCCACGAAAGGCTATCTGGGAATGCCCACGCTGGAGCAGGCCGGGTCGGCCTGGCTCCGGGGACTTGACCGTTATGTGTATTGGGTGATGCCGATGCACATGGTCCTCACCGCCGCGTGTTACAAGATTTTCGGCGCCGGGCTTTTTGTGCAGCGGGGCTTGTCGCTCGGCTGCGGCCTGCTAGCGGCGATCTCCTGGTTCTGGATCGTCCGCAAGCTTACCGCCAGCCGCTGGATCGCTCTTCTGTGTTTCGCGCTGTTGGCCTTGAACTACGATCTGCTGAACGTCGCCAGCAACGGCCGCACCGACGTTCCGTGCATCGCGTTCTATGCCGCGGGGATGGCCGGTTACCTGGTCCTGCGGGAAAAGAATCTCCTATTGGCGATGGCGGTGTCGCATACCTTGCTGGCGTGCTCGCTGCTTACCCATCCGTTCGCCGGATTTGGCATGGTGGGTGTCCTGTTCTTCATGCTCTATTTCGATAGGCGGGAACTGCGGCTCTCCCACCTTGCGATTGGCGCGCTGCCTTACCTTATCGCGATTCTGGCCTGGGGAGCCTATGCGATGCAGAACCCGGAGATCGCCCGCGCGCAGCTTTTCGGTAACGTGGCGGCCGGGCGGCTGGGCGGCCTGGTAGCGCCGTTCCAGACGCTTGGCCGGGAGATTCAGCAACGCTATCTGATTCTCTTCGGCGGTTGGCGCGCGGGCGTGCCTCCGGCGATGCGCCTTCGCATTCTGATTTTGCTTTGCTACTGGGGTTCGGCCGCGATTCTCCTGCTGACGCCCTGGATGCGCCGCAAGCGGGGTTATGGCGTGCTGCTGTTCTTAACGGCGCTGTATTTCCTGATGTTGACCTACCTCGAAAACCTGAAATGGTATGTCTACCTGATCCATATTCTTCCGGTCTATACTTGCCTGTTCGGCGCACTGGCTGGCGCTTGTTGGGAGGGTAAGCCGGGGACCGGGCGGCCGCTTCTGCCGCGCTCGCTCATCGCCGCGGCCGTGGCCGGCTTTCTGATCTTCAACGTTGGGTCCGTGGTTTACCGGATGAGGTTGAATCCCTACCGCGACGCCTTTCAGCCCACGGCCAACTATCTCCGGAAGGTTTTGCAGCCCGGCGATCTCGTGATGGCCAGTTCGGAGTTTGCCTTTCCGTTGGGCTTTAACGGCCAACTCACCGACGACTACCGTCTCGGATTTTTAAGCGGCAAGGCTCCGGCCCTTATTGTGGTCGACAAGCGCTACCAGGAATGGTTCGATGCGTTCTCTTCCCAGCCGGATCAGAACAACCACATCCAGCGTCTGCTCCAGCGGGAGCGGGTGCTCCTGTTCGAGGTCAGTAAGGGGTACGAGTGGTACAAAGTCTACGGCCCGGCCGATCGCCGCGCCGGGGCGGATTAGACTTCGGCGGCGCGCAACGGGGCGGTGGCGCATTATTGCCCGCCGGCAATGGCACCGATGATGAGCAGGGGTTCGCGGCCGCTGGCGACGGCATCGGGCAGCGGGGTATCGGGCGGATCGTGGGAGTAGTCCTGCTGGCAGGCAAAGAAGCGCACGAAGGGCCGGCGCCGTTTGCTGACGTGGTCGCGGAGGGTGCCCTGGAGCATGGGGTATTCGCGTTCCAGGGCATCGAGGACCGCGCCGAGGGTGGGCGGTCCTTCTACGGTGACGGGCAGTTCGCGTTCGGCCACACGCGCCAGGCTCCGCAGGTGTGCCGGCAGTTCGACGCGGATGGTCACAAGGTCTGCACCTCGACCGAGAGTACCGGCGGCAGGTCGCGCACGATGGCGTTCCAGGAGCCGCCGCTATTGGACGAGGCGTAGACCTGTCCGCCGGTAGTGCCGAAGTAGATGCCGCAGCTTTCGCAGTTGTCGACGGCCATGGCGTCGCGGAGGACGTTCACGTAGCAATCGCGTTGCGGCAGTCCGTTGGTGAGGGCTTCCCACTCGTTGCCCCCGGTGCGGCTGCGGAAGACCTGCAGTTTACCGTCGGGGGGAAAGTGCTCGGTGTCGCTCTTGATGGGGACGACGTAGATGGTTTCCGGCTCATGGGCGTGGACGTCGATGACGAAGCCAAAGTCGGTGGGGAGATTGCCGCTGACTTCGTGCCAGTTGTCGCCGGCATCGTCGCTGCGCATGACGTCCCAGTGCTTCTGCATGAACAGGACATGGGGGCGGGAGGGGTGGGCGGCGATGTGATGGACGCAGTGGCCGACCTCGGCATCGGGATCGGGGATGTACTGCGAGCGCAGACCGCGGTTGATGGCCTTCCAGGAGACGCCGCCGTCGCCGGAACGGAACGCGCCCGCGGCGGAGATGGCGATAACGATACGGTTGGGGTTGGTGGGGTCGACGATGATGGTGTGCAGGCACATGCCACCGGCGCCAGGCTGCCATTGCGGACCGGTGCCATGCTGGCGCAGGCCGGCGAGTTCGGTCCAACTCTTGCCGCCGTCGGTGGTTTTAAAGATGGCGGCATCTTCGACGCCGGCGAGCACCGTATCGGGGTCGGTGCGCGAGGGTTCGAGATGCCAGACGCGCTTGAACTCCCAGGGGCGCAGGGTGCCGTCGTAGTGCTGGTGCGTGCCGGGGACGCCTTCGTAGACGAACTTGTTATCGACGGCATTCCAGGTGGCGCCGCCGTCGTCGGAGCGCTGGATGACTTGCCCGTGCCAGCCGGTGTGTTGAGAAAGGTAAAGGCGGTTGGGGTCGGCCGGCGAGCCCTTGATGTGATAGATCTCCCAACCGGCGAAGTGGGGGCCGGCGACGTCCCACTTCTCGCGCTTGTGATCGGAAGTGAGGAGGAAGGCGCCTTTGCGCGTGCCTACCAGGACGCGGACGATGTTTTGTTTGTCTGCCAAGAATGAACCTCCAAAGACTCTGACTGCCGGGCGGGGCCGGATTCATCGGTGATAAAGGAATTATCTTGCAGGAGTGGGGTGGGGCGGGGAGGTGTGGTTGTTTACAGTTAGCCCAGCATCTGGAAACGCGAGCTGTGGCGGCATCGCCAAGTGACGGAGCGGCGGGCTCGTTGGAAGCGCGCCCGGTAGAATCGTGGGACGTTTCTGAGTGCCGGGATAGGATCGTGTGCCGGAATTGCCGGCGAACGGACGGAGCGCGACATGGACGTCGCGCGCAGGCCTTGGATGCCTGCCCCACGACGGAAAGGCGCGTCACGCCTGAGGCCTTGCGGCCGCCGTATCGCCGGTCGATACCACGACGGGCGCGGACTCAGTCGACCAACCCGTTGCGAACGGCAAAGCGCACTAGTTCGCCGATGCTGTGCAGGCCTAACTTCTCCATGATGCGGGTGCGATGGCCGTCCACCGTGTAGACGCTGAGACTGAGGTTGGTGGCAATCTCCTTGTTGGTCTTTCCCTCGGCGATGGATTGTAGCACTTCGCGTTCGCGCGAACTGAGCAGGTCGAGCGGGTTGGTGGCGTGCTTGCGGTAGTCCTTGAGGACGGCTCCGGCCACTTCGGGGCTGAGGTAGCTATTGCCGGCGGCGACGGCGCGGACGGCGGCGATGAGTTCGGAATCGGCGGACTCCTTGAGGATGTAGCCTTCGGCTCCGGCGCGCACGATCTCACGCACGTAGACGCCATCGCGGTGCACGCTAAGGGCCAGGACGCGGACAAGGGGCTCGGCTTCGCGGATTCGGCGGGCGGCTTCGATGCCATTGAGGCCGGGCATGGTGACATCCATTACGACCACATCGGGCTTTAGGTTGCGCGCCATCTCGACGGCGTCGTGGCCGTTACCGGCCTCGCCGATGACCTCCATGTCCTCCTGCGCCTCCAGGATCATACGGAAGCCTTGCCGAACCATGCGATGGTCGTCAACCAACAGGATGCGGATCTTCTTCTTCATGCGGGACTGCTTTCCAGGGAAACACGAGTTCGATGACGGCTCCGGTGGGGCGGTTGGCGGAGATGTGGACGGAGCCTTCGAGGCTGCGGGCACGCGCTTTCATGCCGGTGATGCCGAACCGCGGCCGGGCGGGCGAGGCCGCCGCATCCACGACGCCGGCTCCGTTATCGGCCACCCGCAAGCGGACCGTATCGCCGTCGCGGCGAAGCCTGACGTCGACATGAGTCGCGCGAGCGTGTTTCGCGATGTTGGTGAGGGCCTCCTGGGCGATGCGGAAGACGTGGGTTTCGGTCTGCGGATCGAGGCGGCCGACCGGATTGGACGAGTAGTGAACATGGATATGGTTGCGCTCCTCGAAACGCTCGCAAAGCCAGGCGAGGGCGGAATCGAGTCCGAAGTCGTCGAGGATGGTGGGCCGCAGGAGTTGTGAGATTTCGTGGGCGCTGCGGATCGAATCGCGCAGGAGACTGGAGCAATCCTCGATCCATTTTGGGTCCAGGTCGCGGCCGCCGACGCGGGAGAAGTTGGTTTTGAGGGCGGTAAGGGATTGGCCGAGTTCGTCGTGCAACTCGTGGGAGAGGCGGCGTGCGAGGTTTTCCTGGCGTTCGAGGAGTTGCCAGGAGACTTTGCCGAGTTCGGCGGCCTGCTCGGTCATTTGTTGTTGGAAGCGGGCGGTGAGGACGACGACGAGCGACGCGCAGATGATGGCCAGCGCGAGCGAAGCGGCCAGCAGGGTGGCGCTCTCAGCCAGTTGGGTGGAGGCGATCTCCTCGATGCGAAGACGGGTGTTCTGGGCGCGCTTGTGGCTGGCGAGGATGAGAGCGGTGGTGGAGGTGGTGAGGTGATCGCGGGCGGCGATGAGGCGGGTAAGGCGCGCGCGGTAGGGGTCGTCCAGGACGCGGTCGGCTTCGAGGACGGCGTCGATAGCCGCGCGTTCGACGGCGCGCCAGAGGGCGATGTCGGGGTCGGTGGCAGGGATGCCGGCGAAGAGGTCCTTGAAGGACTGCTCGATGCTGGCGACGCCTTCTTCCAACTGATCGCGGTCGCGGCGCGCCTCGCCTAGGAGCAGCCGGCCGAGGACGGCGCTTAGCGAGAGCTGGACGCGTTGGACTTCGTCGATGAGGGCTACGCTCCGGAACTGATGTTCGGTGAGGCGGGAGACATTATGGCGAATGCGCACGATACTGCGGTAGCCGATGTAGGCGTCGGTACCGAGCAGCAGTAGCATGAGCAGGAATCCCGCGCCGAGCAGAAGCTGGACGCGGCGTTCCTGAAAGAAGGCGGGTTGCGAAGGGACGGTCCACACACTAGTTCCAGGCTATCGCGGCGCCAGGGGCGGGTGGCACCCTGTAATTCCGCCATAGACCATGCCGAAAGGACGGTAGGGCGGATGGCCCCCTGTGTTTTCGGGTGGCCGGACACAGGATTTCCGGCGTGGCGGGGTTCGCGGCCGGGCCGTTAGGATCGTAGCGGAGGGCAGCATGGTCAGCGTGATTATTCCGGCGTTGAACGAAGAAGAACGGATTGCGGAGGTAATCCGGCATGCGCAGGCGTCGGTGCTGGTGAGTGAAGTGATCGTGGTGGACGACGGGTCGGTGGACGCGACGTTCGAGGTCGCCCAGGCGGCGGGCGCGAAGGTAATCACCAGTACGATGAGGGGGAAAGGCGCGTCGCTGGAGGATGGGGTGCGCGAGGCGGGCGGGGAAGTGCTGCTGTTTTTGGACGGCGACCTTGGCGCGCTGTGCGACGGCTTGGAGGAGCGTTTGTGCGCGCCCCTATTGAAAGGGGACGCGGACTTTGTGAAGGCGCGGTTCCACCGGGCGGCGGGACGGGTTACGACGCTGACGGCCAAGCCGCTGCTGCAGACGTTCTTCCCGGAACTGGCGGGGCTGAACCAGCCCTTAGGGGGTGTTTACGCGGTGAAGCGGGCGGTGCTGGACCGGCTGAGTTTCGAGACGGACTACGGGGTAGACATTGGGCTGCTGATCGACGCGCACATGCAGGGCGCAAAGGTGGTGGAGGCGGACATCGGCTACCTGGACCACGACAGCCACCCGCTGGAGGAACTCGGCGATATGGCACGGCAGGTGGTGCGCACCGTTCTGCAACGCGCCGGCAAGTACGGGCGGTTGTCGGGGGAGTACATAAGTGAGGTCGAGGAGCGGGAGCGGCATACGGAGCCGGAATTGGCGCGATTCTTTGAGACGCTGGGCGGGAGCGAAGCGATCGCGTTGATCGACATGGACGGCACGCTGGTGCAGGGACGGTATGTCCGGCATCTGGCCGAACGCGTGGAGCGCGAGGCGCAACTGTTCCGCTGGCTGGATAATCCGGCCGTGAGCGATGTCGAGCGCAGCCGGCGCATCGCGGAAGTATTCGCCGGCGTGCCGAAAGAGGTGTTTCGGGATGTCGCCCGGCGAATGCCCTTGACCGGGGGAGCGGCGCAGGCGGTGGTCGATCTGAAGCGATTGGGCTACCGGGTGGGGATCGTGAGCGATAGTTTCCGGATCGCGACGGAGGTCGTTCGCCGGAGAGTCTTTGCGGACTTCAGCGTGGCGCATCTGCTGCGCTTTACCGGCGGGCGTGCGACCGGAGAACTCACGATCTCCCCGTGGTTGGTGGATGGGGAGGGATGCCGGCGTCACGAGGTGTGCAAGTCGAACTTGCTGTTGCACCTGTGGCAGAAACTGGGCGTATCGCCGTTTGCAACGGTGGCGGTGGGGGATGGGCCGGAAGACGAATGCATGCTGCGGGCGGTGGGCACGTCGGTGGCGTTTGAGCCGAAGGCGCCGTGGGTGGCGAAGGCGGCAACGCACCGGCTGGACGGAAGCTTGCACGGATTGGCGGGGTTGTTGCCGCGCGTGGAGTGGTGGGCGGCGGCGGCGCGGGTGTGAAAACGGTGGGTGTGGCGCGACGTGGACGTCGCGCGCAGGCCTGGCGGCCTGCCCCACAACGGAATAGGCCTCACGCGGTGTCACGCGTGAGGCCTTTGGGATTAATCCCCGCTGACGCGCGGCTGTTGCGGCGGCCTCGATGCCGCCAACTGGCCAATGCTAACGTGGATCTGCGGCATCGCGCCCTGATCGAGCGAGTTCTTCACCTGCTCGTCGGTATGCATCTTTTCCAGCTTCTCCTTGAGGAGTTGCCGGCGCAGGCGGGCTTCGAATTCCGCCAATTGCGCCTCAATCCCGTTCTTCTTCTTCTTGTTCACCACCATGTCTTCCCGGTAGCGTTTCAGGAAGTAGCCGATGGTTTCCGTACGGATCTTGATGGAGCCGGTCGGCTTGTTCTCATCAATATCCTTGAAGCAGAAGTAGGGGGTGCCGGAGTGTTCCACGATCTCTTCCACCACCGAATAGATGGGGGCGTCGTGGCCGCACTTGAAGCTCGATAGCTCCAGCGCCACCAGATTCGGGTGCCGGGCGATGTACTTCGCGGCCCACACCTTACGGCTGGTGTTCTCCGAGTAGCTGTTCTTCCACACGTCGCCGATGGCCAGCGGGTGCGGGACTTCGCCGTTGAGGACTTCGTCGCCGAACAGCCGCCAGATCATGTCGTCGTCGATAGGCAGGCAGTCCTGCGTGAAGACCGGGTAGCCGAGCTTCTGGAACTCCTCCAGGATTTCGTGGTTGACGCCCGGATCGTTGTGATAGGGACGGCCCAGCAGCACCACGCCGATACGGTCCTCGCGCTCCAACTGATCGAGCACTTCGCGGGCGGCGCCGCGCATTTGCACGTTGTTGAAGTAGTCAAGGCATTTGTAGGCTTCCTTGACGGCGCGGGCGTTCTCTTCCGGCGTGAGGCCGAACTTCGGTCCGAACTCCTCCCACATCTGGCGTTCGAACAGTTCCGGCTTGCTCAGGTTGAGGAACGTGTTGAGGTACTCGACGCCCTTCTCCTTGAACAGGTTGCCTTCCTTGGTGAACGCCGCCTTCGCCGCATCCGGCGTCGACGCCACCGTCGGGCAGGACCGCGACGCCTGAATGTTCGACAGGTCCGACGTCAGGCAGTCCAGCATCGGGAAGAAAATGTAGTCGAGCGGCTTCTTACCGTGATGCGTGAACAGCAGGTTGTGGACGTGCGGGATACCCAGCTTGGAGGGGAAGCAGGGGTCGATGGAGCCGCGCTTGCCGCCTTCCTTGTAGAGCGTTTCCGACGTGTAGTCGGACCAGATCATGTGCTCGGGCTTGATGCCCAGGGAGGCGAAGTAGCCAGTGAACAGGGGCGCCTGCGAGTACATGTTCAGCACGCGGGGCATGCCGATACGGATCTCGCCGCGCTTCTTCACCAGTTCGGCGCGCTTCTTTTGGGCGGCGGTGAACTGGAACTTGGGAGCGGGGTCGGCCACCAGCGGCACATCCTGCACGCGGAAGGCCTGTTTGGCGGCCATCTCGACGAAGTTGGGGTTCGCCTTCTTGAGCGCGTCCAACTTGCCCTTGATGTCGCGCATGTCGTTGATATCTTCCACCGTGCCTTTTTCGCAGGTGGCGATGATCAGACGTTGCGAGCCGACTTCGAGCGGCACCTTCGTCTTCTTGGGGATATAGGCGTTCTCGCTGAGGACGCTGGTCTTCACGTCGATGAACGTGCGCAGGCACTTGTTCTTGCAGAAGTAGCAGCGCGTAGCTTCTTCACGCGTCGTTTTGAAGGAGATCTCCTTCACGGCTTCCACGCCGATGAAGGTGGACTGGCGGCCGTTGTCCCAGAGGCGTCCGGCTTCCAGCGCGGCGCCGATCGCGCCCGCTTCGCCGCAATGCTCATGGACGATTACCCGCGCCTGTTGTTCCTTGCCCTTGAAGCGCGATTCGATAAAGTCTACCTGGCTCTTCACAGCGGCGAGATTGTACTGCGTACCGCCCTGCAGCAGGAAGGTGGAACCGAGGGCGGCGATGTTGGGGATCTGCGAGACGTACAGCCAGATATTCTTTGGCAGCACGTTGCACAGGCCGGCCATGATCTCTTCCGGCTTCCAGCCCTGGCGTTGGAAGTCGACGATATCGGACTGCATGAACACCGCGCAGCCGTAGCCGAACTGCGGGTAGCCCTGGGCGCCGAAGGCGATGTCGGCGAAGGCCTCCACCGGATGGCCGAAGCCCTGCGCGGTGGATTGCAGGAAGTAACCATTACCCGCCGAACACTGCGTGTTGAGCTTAAAGTCCTTCACGCGACCGTTCTTGAGGATGATGATCTTGATGTCCTGGCCGCCGACGTCGCAGATGACGTCGACATCTTTGTAGAAGTGCAGACCGGCCTGGGTATGTGCCACGGTCTCGACGACGGCGGCATCGGCGCCGACGACGTCCCGCAGGATATCCTTGGCGTAGCCGGTGGTGCCGACCCCGAGAATCTTCAGCTTGGCGCCCTGCTCGGTGATCTGCTGCTGGAGCTTAGTGAAGATATCGATGCTGTCTTCGATCGGGTTGCCCTTCGAAAGCTGGTAGGCCTTCGCCAGGATGCGGCGCTCTTTGTCCTTCGAAAGCAGGACAGCCTTGGTGGAGGTGGAGCCGCCGTCGATGCCGATGAAGCCTTCGATGACTTCATCTTCGCTCATTTTGGCCGGAATGAACTTCTTGTGGCGGTACTTCTCCTTGAAGGCGTCGAGTTCGTCGGCGTTCTTGGCTAAGCCGCCGTTGCCGCCCTTCTTCTTCTTCTCTTCGTCGCGACCGACGTCGATGTACCAGCCGAGCTTGTCGTAGCCGACGTACTTGCCTACCGGCTCGTCTTCGGTCTTGCCGAACTCGACCGCGCCGATGGCGGCGAAGTACTGCGCGTTATCCGGGGTGCGGATGAGGCTTTCCGGATCCACCCCCTCGGGCAACGGATAGTTGCGTTCTTCCCAGATTTTCGGGATGTTGTGCTTCCAGCAATCGCGCATGCCGACGATGTAGCAGTTGGGTCCGCCCAGCAGCAGTACCACAGGCCGCAGCGTATTGCCGCGGGTGAGGACGCTGAGATTCTGCATGACGATGGCTTCAAACAGCGACGCCATCAGTTCGTCGGAAGGCACGCCGCTCTTCTGCAGACCATTGATGTCGGTCTCGGCGAACACGCCGCACTTGCCGGCCACCGGGTGCAACTTCAAGCCCTTGTAGCCCATCTGGCAGAGCTGTTCGGAGGGAATCCGCAGCTTGGCGTTGATCTTGTCGATGACCGCGCCGGTGCCGCCCGCGCACTTGTCGTTCATCGACGGAATCTTCTTTTTCCGGCCCGTTTCGGGATCTTCCTTGAAGATGATGATCTTGGCGTCCTGGCCGCCGAGTTCGATTACGCTGCCGGCTTCCGGATACAGCTTCTCCACCGCCAGGGAAACCGCGTTGACTTCCTGCACGAACTTGGAGCCAAGGTACTTCGACATCCCCGACCCGCCGGACCCGGTGATGAACATCCGGGTGTTGTCGGCCTTGAAGCCGTCAACTTCCACTTCGAACCGCTTGAGGAACTCCAGGACCTTTTCCGGCTGCTTGGTGTCGTGCCGCTGGTAGTCGCGCCAGAGGATCTCGTCGGTAGCCGCATCAATCACAACCGCTTTGACGGTGGTGGACCCAACGTCCATCCCCACCATGAACTTTTTCGCCATTTATGCTCCCTTGAACGAAGGCCTGCTGCGCTTAGTTGACGCCGCTCTTCATGCGCTCTGCGATGTGCAGAACGAAGTTGGCGGCGCCGCCGATAGTGCCCTTCTGGTGAGGCACCTGATACATCGGCCGCTTCATTTCGGGGTGTGCGTCGACATAGGCGCGGCATTGCTCCAGCGTCAGGCCGGTCTTTTCAAGCGTGGCCTGGAACTCGAGTTTCGCCTTGTTCTTGGCTTCGCCAAGAGCCATCTGCACGCGGCTGTGCGCGTTGATCTCGCCTTCTCCCGAAGTCTCGACCGGCAGATAGATCATGTCCTTGTAGTGGCCGGTGACGGCGGCCTGCGCTCCGTCGGACTGCGTGGAAGGCATGCAGCCGAACGGCTTCAGGCTGAGCACCATGTGGGCCAGGTCTTTGTTCGAATAGTAGATGTTCTTGGCGACTTCCAGGTGGCCTTCGCCGCCGCCCGCGCGGGAGTTGTAGTAGGGGTGGCCCAGGCGCTGCAGTTCGTACTGGTCGGCCAGGTGATGCGCCACGCCGCCCAGGGTGTCGACAATGCGGTGGTACTCGCGCTTGAAGATCGCTTCGGCCAGCTTCAGCTTGGCGACTTTGTTGCGGAAGTTCCATTCGATCTTGGCGCGCTTGTCCAGCCGCCACAGCGGCGGCAGCACGGCGCCTTCGTTCAGGCCCTTGGTGTCGCTCATCTTCTGGATGACCTGGTGAATCATGTACATGATCCAGGTGCCGATGGGTTCCACCAGCACCTGCGCCCCTTCGCGCTCCAGGAAGCGGAACATGTTGAAGTTGCCGTCGCCTTCGGTGGTCTGGGCCCAGAATTCGCCGGTGATCTTGACGATCGGCTTCACGCGCAGGCGGTCGATTTCGACCTCGTTGAACATCGTCTTGCACTGTTCCAGGCTGGCGGTGATGTCGTCGCTTTTCAACTGGTTCACGAACTTGCCGATGAACTCGGCGTTGTCCTTGAAGTTACCCAGGTAGTCGCCAAGGCTGTCGCCAATTTTCCACGGCTGCTTCTTGACGAAGACCTCATGCATGTATTCCATGATGCGGTCGAGCACCACGTCGGTCTGGCCGGGAGTAGTTTCGTACGGACGCAGCGCGTAGGCTACTTCGTTCAGCACGTCGCCGCAGTTCAGCGCGTTCAGGAGGCCGAGGAAGAAATCCGGGCTCATATCCAGGCCGGCTTCGGCGTCGGACTGCGACAGACCGCCCGACTGCTGGAACAGCAGCACGCGGAAATCGGGGAATCCGGCGTTGCGCAGCGCGAGGCGGTACTCCGCCTCGTACATGCCGAAACGGCACGGGCCGCAGGCGCCGGCGGTGAAGAACACGTAACGGTCGCAGATCTCTTCCTTGGTCAGGCCCTGTTCTTCCAGGCTCTGCAGGTATTGGACGAGGTTGCCCACCGTGAAGTAAGTGGGGTTGCACTGCCCGTTGTTGCCGTATTCCTTGCCAAGCTGGAACGCGGCGACATTCGGAGTGGGGATAGCTTCGGCCAGATAGCCGAGCCCTTCCAGGGCGCCGTGCACCAGGCGCTCATGCTTCCAGGTCAGACCGCCGAACAGAAGGGTGGTATGGCCGCGTTGACCCTTATTGAAGGTCCGCTCCAGCGGGCGCTTGAAATGATGGACCTCCCGTGTCTCTAATCCGGCTTCCTTCTCCAGGCGCGCGCGTTCCTCAGCCAGGCGCTTCTGGATAATGTCCTCGATGGAAGGGTTGATCTGAACCAGACCGCTTCCCAGCGCGGGTTTCGGTTCAAACGGCTGTGTGCTCATCGTCGGGTAAGCCTCTCTTTTCTTTCCAACATCCAACAGCAAGGATAATGCAGTTTCGCGTGCAGAGCTAGCGGTGGACTTTGATGTCAACCGTGTCTGGAAGTCCTAAGTTGCGAACTTCGTCAAGATTGTCAAACTACCTGTTCATCCCAGTATGTAAGAGTTTGTCGGGGTTCGCATCCAAAGGGAAACAAACTTCATTGAACGGTGAAGAATAAGGCTGAACGGGGAGGAGCTAGGGTGAGTGGTGGTCAGGAGTACCGTCAGGTCTATAGGACTATTTAGGTCGGGTATAACCGATTGGCGGGCAGAAGACGGCTGATTGCCCGGCGACGACGGGTGGGTTAACAAAACACTGGCTTCCAAGCGCGCCATAACGTAGACTATGGTGTTTTTGAGATGCTGCTCCAACTCGAGGGAATCCGGAAGCGATTCGGGGGCGTGACCGCCCTCCGTAACGGTAACCTTACCGTCCGTCCAGGAGAGGTGCATCTGCTGCTGGGCGAGAACGGGGCTGGCAAGAGCACGCTGATGAAGATCGTGGCGGGCATGCACCGGCCCGATGGCGGGACCATGACGTGGCGCGGCCAGCCGGTCTCGTTCAGCAATCCGGCCGCCGCCTCGGCGATGGGGATTGCGATGGTGCACCAGGAATCGCTGCTGGCGCCGCACCTGTCGGTCGCCGAGAACATCTTTCTGGGCCGCGAGCCAAAGGGCCCCTTTGGTTGGGTATACCGCCGCCAGATGACCGCCGCGGCCCGTAAACTGATCGAGGAACACGGATTTCCTCTTCAGGCCGAATGGCGGGTGGACAAGCTCAGCCCGGCCGGCAAGCAACTTGTCGAGATCTGCCGCGCGATCCAGCACGGGTCGTCGCTGCTCATTTTCGACGAGCCCACCAGTTCTTTGTCTGAACACGAGACGCAGGAAGTGTTTCGGATCGTGCGGCGGCTGCGGGACCAGCAGATGGGCGTCATCTACATCACCCACCGGCTGGAGGAACTGCGCACCGTTGGCGACGCCGTCACCATCCTCCGCGACGGCGAAACGGTACACAACGGCGCGCTGAGCGGGATCACCAACGGCCAGATCATCGCACAAATGGTGGGACGGGAGCTTGGCTCGCTCTACCGCCGCGAGCCCTGCACGCCTGGCGAGACGCTGCTGGAAGTGCGGAATATCGTCCGCAAGCCGGTGCTGCACGATATCAGTTTTCATGTTCGCGCCGGGGAGATTGCCGGGCTGGCAGGGCTCATCGGCGCCGGTCGCACCGAGCTATGCCGCGCCATCTTCGGTATCGACGCGGTGGAATCCGGCAGCATTCACATTGCCGGCAAGCCCGTTCGCGTGCGTTCTCCCCGGGAGGCCGTAGGGGAAGGCGTCGCGCTCATCCCTGAGGACCGGCAGAAGACTGGATTGGCCACGGCCCTGCCGATCGGCCACAACCTCAGCATCGCCGACCTGGCGCAGGTCAGCCGCCTGGGCTTCTTCCTGGACCCGGACAAGGAGCGCCGCATCGCCGGCGAGCAGATCGAGCGCCTGCGGATCCGCTGCTCCTCGCCACGGCAACTGGCCGGACGCCTCTCGGGCGGCAACCAGCAGAAGGTGGTTATCTCGAAGTGGCTGGTGCGGGGCGCGCGCGTGTTCCTGTTTGACGAGCCGACGCGCGGCATCGACGTTGGGGCCAAAGTGGAAGTCTACGAGGTGATGGACGAACTGGCGCGCTCGGGCGCCGCCATCCTCATGGTGAGTTCGGAATTGCCCGAGTTGCTGCAGGTGGCCGACCGCATCCTGGTGATGCGCCAGGGCCGCCTTACCGGCGAACTGCCCGGCCGAACCACGCAGGAAGAGATTATGCGGCTGGCGGCCCTGGAACAGGGCGGCGCCGTTCTGGGAGATTCGGAATGATCCAGCGGCTGCTGCCGTTTCTGACGCTGATTGTGCTGTTCGTGGGTTTGGCCATCGCGTCGCCCGAGCACTTTCTGAGCAAGACCAATTTGTCGAGCGTGGTTCGCCAGACCGCCGTCATCAACCTCATGGCGCTGGGCATGACGCTGATCATCATTTCCGGCGGCATAGACCTCTCGGTGGGTGCGATCCTGGCCATGGCCGGACTGCTGGGCACCATGGCGATGGAAAAGGGCTATCCCATCCTGCTGGGCATCGCCATCGGTATCGTCACCGGCTGCCTGTGCGGCTTTGCCAACGGCTTCCTGACCACGCGGCTAAAGATCAATCCATTCATCGTGACGCTGGGCACGTTGGGGATCATCCGCGGGGTGACGCTGATTATCTCCAACGGCCTACCGGTACACCAGATCCCGCAGGCTTTCAGCTATCTGGGAGAGGGCAACCTGCTGGGCGTGCCGTTCGTGTTGTGGGTGCTGATGGCGTGCGCGATATGCACCCACGTCATCCTGGAGCACACCCGCTTGGGGCGCTACACCTTCGCCATTGGATCCAACGTGGATGCGGCCACCTACTCCGGCATCCACGTCAATCTCTACACGACGGCCGTCTATTCCATCGGCGGCGCGTTAACGGGATTGGCGGGCATGATCGAAGCCTCGCGCCTGATGACCGGGCAACCCACCGCGGGCCAGGGCTACGAGTTGCAGGCCATCGCGGCGGTGGTGATCGGCGGGGGTAGCCTGCGTGGCGGGGAGGGCAGCGTGATGGGCACGCTGATTGGCGCCTTCATCATGGGACTGCTCGCCAACGGCAGTGACCTGCTCGGCATCAGTCCCTACGTCCAGCAGGCCATTATTGGCGCCGTCATTATTCTGGCCGTGTCGGTGGACGAACTCCGCAAACGCAAACTGACCGCCGGCTAAACGGCAATCAATTCCGGCATGAAATTCATGTAATTGCGTGGTTCGCGGTAACGCTGGAAGCGATAGCCGACACCGAAGATCGTTTCAATGTATACCTCGCCGTAAGGGAACATCTTCTTGCGCAGGCGGCGGATGTGGACGTCTAGCGTACGCGTGCGAATGTCACGCCCGTAACCCCAGATGCGTTCCAGCAACACTTCGCGCGGCACGATTTCTCCGGCGTTATCCACCAGCAAGGCCAGCAGTTCATGCTCCTTACGAGTCAGGATGATCTCGCGCAGGTCAATGTAAGCCGACGTGCTGTGGTAGTCAAAGGCCAGGTGCTGGTCGTTGTAGTTACGTTCGACGGAGGCGGGCTTGGTCTGATACATCGTGATCCCCCTAGTTCGGTTGTTTCACCTTGATACTACGGGTATTACGAAGAAAGGTCTTGCCGTGTTTGTAAAAGTTTTGTAAAAGGTGTGAACGATTTAAGTCTTTTTCTCTGAGAGATTTACAACACCATTACTCAATGGGGAAGGGCCCGGTGTTTTCAATCCGCAGATCACGTCCGTCGCCTTCTTCGGCACGTAATGAGAAGCGTACGGCGCGGATGGGATCGGCTACGCGGAGATGGAATTCGCTTTCCTCGCCCGGCTGCAGCAGTTCCGTGTCGACCGGGCCGCGCTTGCTCTCCAGCAGTTGCTTACCCGTGCCGAGGAAATCGACGATGAGTTGCACTTCCTTGAGCGGGCGCTCGCCGCCGGCTTTCAGCTTACCGTCCACGGTGACGTCGCCGTTCTCGCGACGGCACGTGATCTCGAGGACGGCGATCTCGGGAGGTTTGGGCGTCTTGCCTTTCTTCTGCAAAGCGAAGCACAATGAGGCAATCCACAGCGAGGACGCCAGCAGGAACACCCCGTAGAGCAGCCGAGAGAGATACGACCGGCGGTTCATGTTTTCCTAGTTTAGCGGCTTCGCCTTCATAAAGGAGATCGAAGGTGACACGAAGAAGTTGGATGGCCGGATCGGGCGCGGCGCTCGCCGCGGCGCAGCAGAGCGGGGCGGCTGGGCCGAAGAACTTCGTTATTGCTTCCGGGAATGGGCAGCGATGCTGCGCCAGGGCATTGGAAATGCTCGGCAAGGGCGCCGACACTCTTGACGCGGCCATTGCGGGCGTCAACATCAACGAAGAAGATCCCGAGGATGATTCCGTAGGCTATGGCGGCCTGCCGAATGAGCACGGCGTGGTGGAATTGGACGCCAGCGTCATGCACGGTCCCACGCGCCGCGCCGGATCGGTGGCCAGCATTCGCGGTGTGAAGACGCCTTCTAAGGTGGCCAAACTGGTGATGGAGCAGACCGACCACATCATGCTGGTGGGGGAGGGGGCCTCGAAATTCGCCGAAGCCTACGGCTTCCGGCCGGAGAACCTGCTAACCGAGAAGTCGCGATTGGCGTGGCTGATCTGGAAGCGGAGTCTGCGGGATGCCGGAGGGCACAATAACTGGACGGACGGTCTGGATGCCCCGGCGGGTGGTGGCGCGGCGCCTAGCGCTCTGAAACAGGCCTTCCCGGAAGTTTCGAACGAACTGCTTGCCTATGCCTGGGACCGCGCGGTCCATCCGGTGACGGGCACCATCAACTGTCTGGCGTTGAATACCAAAGGTGAGATGTCCGGCGTGACCACCACCAGCGGCCTGGCCTGGAAGATTGCCGGACGCGTCGGCGATTCGCCGATCATCGGGGCCGGCCTGTATGTGGACCAGGATGTGGGTGCTGCCGGGTCCACCGGACGCGGGGAGGAAAACATCCGGGTCTGCGGGGCGCATTCCATCGTCGAGAACATGCGGCATGGGATGTCAGCCAAGGACGCTTGTTTGGATGTGCTGAAGCGCATTTCCCGCAACTACGGAGACGATGCGCAACGGCTCGGGCGGTTCGACATCAATTTCTACGCGCTACGGAAGGATGGCGACTTCGCCGGCGCCAGCCTCTGGAACGGGGTGTGGCGGCGAGGCCAGTTCCGGCCCCGCCAGTTTTCCTATGCCGTGGACGGCAAAAGCCGCCTCCAGGACTGCATTTTCCTAATGGAGCGTCCGAAAGCGTAGAGCCGGCGATTATTCCTGGGCCTGCGGTGGCGCGGCGGCTTTGGCATCCTGCGTCCGCTGGTCCCAGGAGGCTTTGTTCGCACTCGTGCGCCAGAACTTATCACCCCACCAGCCATCCGGATCGATCGCGCCCGCCACGGCGACGGTCTTCCCGGTACGGCTTTCCAGCAATGGCAGCAGCTCCACGGAATCCTTCGTGTCCACTTCGAGTTGCAGGTTGCCGCTACGGCCTTTTTCAGTCAGGAAGGTGATGTTGAGGACGCGGCGCTCCCGCGAGAAGACCGGGATCTTGATCAGCTTCGACACCTTGCGATCCGCAATCTCGATACTGGTGATGCGGTTGTAGGCCAGGCTCCACGAGGGCTGCCCGTACTGGAATTTCAACGAAGTACGATCCGACAGGTCCAGGTGCCCGTCGCTATAGCGCGGGATGTACGCCACCGTCCCACCGGTGAACGTGCTGGCAAAGCCCTTCGGCTCTTCCTGGGTCTCCGCCTTTTTGGCCGGCTTGACCGAGGGCTGCTCCTGGGTCTGGCTGACCGCGGCCGGAGCATTGGCCTTGGCTTTCTTTTTGAACGGGTTCGGAATCGATACCGGATAGGCCAGCACCGCCGTGAGCAGCAACGCGCCGATGAGTCGTAGCGACATAGATCTCCTTCTGGAGCGAACATCGGCGGGCGCGGTATGGAACTTTAGAGCCGGTAGTTCTAAGCGCGGGAAACTTCGATTTTGATATCCGGCCGGGCAAAGACCTCGGGCGACAGATCTACCCCCAATCCCGGACCCGGCGGCAGCGGCAACTCCCCATCCCGAGCCGCCAGCGCATCCGGCACAATCCCCACATACTCTTCGAGATAATGCTTCCTGACCGATTCACAAATAAACAAGTTCGGGATATTCGCCGCCAAATGCGCCGATGCGTAATGCAGAACCGGTCCGCCGCAGTTGTGCGGGCACACCGGCAGATAATGCGTCTCGGCCATCGTGGCGATCTTCTTGGTCTCGGAAATGCCGCCGGTCCAGCAGATATCCGGCATGATGAACCGAGCCGCGCGGTTCTCCAGCAGTTCGCGAAACTGCCAGCGCGTCATCAGCCGTTCGCTGAGGCACAGCGGCAGGCGGGTGGATTGCCCCAACTCCCGATACGCCGCCAGGTTATCCTGTGGCAGCATCTCCTCCAGCCACATCGGCTCCAGCGGCTCCAGATAGCGCGCGATCTGCTGGGCGCAGGTAAGGTTCCAGAAGCCGTGAAACTCCATGGCTACCTCCATGCGGTCCCCGAAGCGCTCCTTGATCCGGCGCAGCGGTTCGGCGCCGCGCCGCAGTTGCTCCGCCGTGATGTACTGGCCGCGCGTCTCCTTCGCGATCGGATCGAAGGGCCAGATCTTCATGGCTTGAATGCCGCTGGCGTAGAGCGATTCGGCCAACTCCACGGGCTGCGTCAGGAAACTGAAGTTGTCGTAGCAGGTGTTGTAAGTGCGGATGGAGTCGCGCGAGGCGCCACCGAGTAGCTTATAGATGGGCTGGTTGGCCGCCTTGCCCGCCAGATCCCACAATGCGATGTCGATGGCGCTGATCGCCCGCAGTTCCGCGCCCGCCCAGCCGCTGTAGGCGATGGTTTCGAACATGTCGGCCCACAGCCGGTCGATACGCGAAGGGTCCTTCCCTAGCAGCACCGGCGCCAGGCGCTGATGGATCACGGCCTTTTCCGACAACGGATCGGGATACGTTTCGCCCAGACCCACCAGGCCCGCATCGGTATGGATGCGCACCCACAGCCATTGCACCGGCCCGGCATGGACCGTAATGCCCCGTGCCAAGTGGATCGTCTCAATCGCGGTAATCTTCATCGCAGGGTTAACAGCACCTTTCCCGTACGCTCGCCTCTAGCCGCATGCTCCAGCGCGTCGTGGATGCGCGCCATAGGATAGGTGGCCTCCACCTTCGCCTTCAGGATACCGGAAGCCACCAGGGGAATGATTTCGCCGAACGCGCTGACCCGCTCCGGCGCCGGCAGTTTTGACATCGCCACCGGCAGCCAGAAGCCGCGTACCGTGATGTCGTTGCCGATCAGCGTCGCGGGCGATACCTGCACGTTGCGCCCGCTCATCATGCCGTAGTTGCAGAGCACTCCGCCGGGGGACAGACAGGCCGCCAGCCGTGCCGACGCCTCGCCGGCCACCGCGTCGATCGCCAGCTTCACCGGCGCGCCTCCCGTAGCTGCCCGTACACGCCGGGGCAGATCGGCGTTATCGACCAGCACCACGTCGGCGCCCAGGTTATGCAACTCGCCGGCCAGCCCCTCGCGCCGCACCACGTTGATGGTGCGGATGCCCTGCTTCTTCGCCAGTTGGATCAGGTACTGGCCCACCGACGAATTCGCCGCATTCTGCATTACCCAGTCGCCCATTTGCAGCGGACGCAACAGCAGCAGCGCCGTCAGGGGATTGGCGAAGCTCATCGCGTACTGCAGCGGATCGCCACCCGGCGGCAGCGCCACCAGGTTTTCAGCCGGGACGTTCTGCCGCTCCTGCCAGACGCCGTCGTGCGGCAGGAGCACGGGGGCCACGTCGCCCGGCTTGAGATGCTTCACCAGTTCGCCCACCTGCAGCACCTTGCCGAGGCCTTCCTTGCCCAGCACCTTCGGCATGGGCCCGGGCTCGCCGGCATACATACCCATGATGGTCAGCAGGTCGGCCGGATGCACCGGGCTGGCTACCAACTCCAGCAAGGCTTCATGAGGGCCGGGCGCCGCGGGCTCGGCCACTTCCTCAATTCGGACTACCTCCGCCGGCGCACCGGGCCGGTCCATCAGGATGCGTTTCATAAGTTCGATGTGCATCCAGCTTACTGAAAACCGGTCGCGGCAGGGAAGACGGGCCATGGGAGAATAGCGGATCATGCAAGAGCCGCCCGCACGCGAGCGCTATAAGGTTCTGGGCCTGCTGGTGATCCTGTTTGCCATCACCTATCTGGACCGCGTCTGCATCTCCGTGGCCGGGCCGCGCATGCAGGCCGAACTCGGCATCTCGCCGGCGGGTTGGGGCTGGGTGACGGGGGCGTTCACCATCGCCTATGGCCTGTTCGAAATGCCCACCGGAATGCTGGGCGACCGCCTGGGCCCGCGCCGCGTGCTGACGCGCATCGTGCTGTGGTGGTCGGCGTTCACGGCGCTGACGGGCAGCATCTCCAACTACTACGTTTTGCTCGTCACGCGCTTTCTGTTTGGAATGGGCGAGGCGGGCGCGTTCCCCAACGCCGCCGTCGTTGTTACCCGCTGGTTCCCGGCCTCGCAGCGGGGTACCATCCAGGGCGTCACATTGATGGCGGCGCAGATCGGCGGAGCGCTGGCGCCGCTGCTGGTGGTCCCCATACAGATGCGCTATGGCTGGCGGGCGTCGTTCTTCGTATTCGCGATGCTTGGGGTGGTTTGGTCCGCCGTGTGGTACTGCTGGTTTCGCGATTGGCCGGGCGAGCGGCAATCGGCGGCGCCGGCACCGGCGCGCACCCATGAGGCTTTCCCTTGGCGCCCAGCCTTTTCGAGCGCTAGCGTGATCGCCATGCTCGGCACCGCCTTCTGTTACTTCTACGTGCTCAGCTTCTATCACGGCTGGATCCACACCTTCCTGGTGAAGGGACGCGGCTTCAGTGAAAGCTTTCTGTGGCTCTCGGCGCTGCCGTATACGTTGGGAGCGGGGGCGAATCTGGCGGGCGGCGCGGTCAGCGATGTGATGGTGCGGCGGCTGGGACCACGGCGCGGACGGCAGACCTTAGGAGTAACGCTGTTGACCGCGGCGGGCCTGTTCCTGCTGGCGGCGATGGCGCTGCGTCATCCCTTCTTGACGGTGCTGGCCCTGGCGGCGGCTTACGCTTGTATCGGGTTCCAGCAATCGGGCCTGGCCGCGGCGTGCCTCGACCTCAGCCCACAACACGCCGGCGCGCTAATGGGTCTGACGAATACCTTCGCCCAGGCTGGCGCGCTGCTGGGTTCGGTGCTGTTCGGCTATATTGTCGAGGCTACCGGCAACTACAATGCGCCATTCGTCCCCATGGCCGGCCTGCTATTCCTGGGCGCGCTGCTCTGGCTGAAGATCGACACCTCTCACGAGATTGGCTCAGTAAAAGCGGAAACTAAACAGGTCGGCGTCCTTTAAGACAAATCGCAGTCTGAGCGGCTTGCCGGCCAGCGCCGACACATCCTTGCCGCCTGTCCACGATACCGTGCGCGCGATCTGATCGCCGATGATTTCCCGCGAGTCGGCCAGCGCGAAGCCCGGCAGCGGCTTGCCGTTCTCATCCTGGATCTCGACGCGTACGGAACCGGCCGCCGACGTGGCGTAGTTGATCTCCAACTGGCTTCCGCTAAAGCGCACGGTCTTGGTCACCATCTCTCCGCCTGCATAGCCGGCATGGAGGGCGGCGAATCCATCCAGCCGCAGCGAGTAGCGTCCAAGATAGGCGGTCGGCTGCCCGTAGTTGCGGTTGACGTAGAAGGACATCTCGGCCGGACCGGTCTGCACCACGTTCAGCCCTGGATAGTTCGTACGCGAGGTCCAGTTCTCCATGCCGAGGCCGGGGCGCAGGAAGCTTTCGAGGAAGGTGCGGTCATAGATAAGGCCGCCGCGCGAGGTGTACAGCACCGCGTCGGAGGCGTCCTGGAAATACTTCGGATTCACCTGGATGGCGGCGGCTTCCTCGTCGCTCAGAACCTGGCGCTTGGGCAGGAAGCGCGCGGCGATGCTGACAAGAAGGTGTGGGGCGCGGAAGTAGGCGCTGGTCTGGTTGGTATACAGATGCTCCGGCGGCGCGTTGCCGTCCTTGTGGCGAAAGATCATCTCGCCGTCTTCGGTGAAGCCGCGGAAGTCGAGGCTGGTAGCGCGAGCTACCCAGCGCACGCGGCCCATGCCTGGGACATCTTTGAAGACCCTGAAATAGAGCACGTAGCGGTTCTCTGCCGGAGACCAGAAGGCGAGGTTCTGCGAGTCGTAACGGGTGACTTTGGCGGGCGGCATGACGGGCGCGTCCTGCATCTTGCGCCACTGCAGGCCATCGGCCGAGACGAAGGCTGCCAGGCCGGTCCGCGACACGCCCGCCAGCGCCTTCCAGCGCTCGTCCGCGGGCACGCCGGGACGGGTGTCCAGGAAGGGCGTGAAGTTATGGGAGTAAGGCGCCATGTCGCGCAGCACCACGTTGCCGGCGGGCTTGGTCCAATGAATGCCGTCCCTCGATTCGGCATAGCAGGTTACTTCGGTGTTGGCTCCGTCCGCGCCCGCGGTGGGGTTGCCGCGATAGTAGACGGCGGTAACCGCCGTCATGCCGGATGATCGTGGAGTAGCCGCTGAAAGGACCCTCCCAGGCGCGATCGAACGTGAGGACCGAACCGCGATCCTGCGGCGCCTGCAGACGCAGTTCGGCGTTCGTCAGACGATCCACCAAGTGATGGTCCACCAGCAACTCGCGCCGGGAACCGATGTCGATGGTCTGCGCCGGCAGCAGCGCGATGACGGCCAGGAGAATGGGGAGCATTGTGGCTATTGTGCCAGAACCGAGTTGTTGCGGCGGTCTCAGAATTAAGCCAGTCTCAGAGCGGTTAGTCACGATCGCTGATCGAGCTTCCGCCTGCGTCGACTATCAACGGATCACGGCGTGAAGAGGAGGCCATGAATAAGAAGGAAGCTCTGGCTACTTTTGACCTCGCCGCCCGCCGCCATTTAGGTATGAGTGGTGATGAGTTCCTGCGCAAGTGGAGAGCCGGTTACTTCAAAAACAAGCGTAAGCTCTCGCGAAGGCTAGACGCAGTCACTATACTCCTACCACTGGTCGAATGAAGCGTTGCCTGAACGTACTCATCGTTTAGCAGTCAAGGCATATATCGATCTGTCTCTCCGAGCCCGGCCTCATCAGGGTGAATAGCCTGAATACCGTCAAAGCGCCGGAAGTCATCTCCATTGAAAGTCAGCACGTGCGTTACACCATGAACCTTCATCGCGGCAACCAGACGGGCATCGTGGCTCTTTTTTCCTGACACTGCGTTACTGGTTACGAGCTTGCGCCATTCTGCGTAGATCGCATCGTCGTCGGCAAGCCGCACTGCGGCGCTCTCGATACGAGAAAGAACGCGGACAGCATGCGCTGGAGGAAGGCCGAGGCCGTTGTTCTCCACGGGTCTCGTGCAGACGGCCCAGCACTCGATGAGATTCTGGCTAGTGACACACAGGACATCACCACGAGCAACGATCCGAGTGATGGCATCTCTTGTCTGTCGATGCTGGGGATGGGATCGATGAATTCGGCGAAGAAGAATATTGGTGTCGGCTAGAACCTGCAAGAACTACCACTCATCTTCACGGGTGTAGATGCTTTCCCTGCTCATCGCAAAATCCGACAGCGGCCCACCGCTTGGCACCAGGTCAGCGGCTTCGTCCAACATGCGGTTCAAGTCTTCGGGCGAAAGCTTCGTCGGTGGAAGCTGCTTCTGGGCAGAAAGGGCTAGGTACTCCTGCACGTAGGCATTAAGCGAAAGCCCACGGTCCCGCGCCTGTGCTAGGAATCGCTCTTCGATCTCAGGGGGTAGCTCAACCGTGATGGTCATTGCAGTCTCGCTCTTCTAAAGTGTAGCAAGGTAAACTATAACCCCAATCCCGGAATCTGTCACGCAAAACTGGGCAGAGTCGCCACTGCCCTGCCCCATGTGGAATGACCGAGAAGTCATCCGGCTTATGATTGAGTCCTTCAAGGTAAAACCTGTGGACAAAAACTGGCGATCAATCCTACTGGCAAACCTCAAGAAATTCATGGACCATGGGCTCTGGGGCGGCAGGCGTGTCACTATTCCTAATCCGAAAAAATCGAAATGACCCACTGACGGCACCGCGCGTGACAGCCACCAGATTCTCGATCCTGCCGCTGGCGCGGTCGATGGGGAGCATTGCCGTTATTGTGCCAGAACCGAGTTGTTGCGGCGGTCTGAGAATCGGGCTTGATACCATCAGGGAAGGGGACTCGACTATGGACAAGAGCGTGTTCGTACAGGCCCGAGACCTTTCGCCCGAAAAACGGAAAGCCGCCGAACTCCTGCTCGGCACTACCCTCGGTGAGGATGAACTGCTCAGCGTGCGCTCGTCCGCGGGCCGGATTCTCAAGCCAGGACTGAGCGGCGAAGCCCTGGAGGCTGCCTATCGGCAATTCTACGCTCGGGTAGACGACACCGCGCGAAAGGCGGAGCGCCTCGCGGAAAGCGAGATTGATGACATCGTCAACGAGGCTATCGAAGCGGTTCGTTGATGTTCGGCGCGGCAGGCGTGGCGACAGCCTATAGTATGGGGAGCACTGTGGGTCTTGTCTGAGAACGGAGTTGCTATCCTAGAGGCGAGCGCTATGATCACGTGGAAAGAAGCTGTCCGGATTGCACGCGAGGCTGCTGCCGATGTCCTGCAAACTCAGGACCTTACCCTGGAAGAGATCGAGCGCGAAGACTACAAAGGCCGTAACGTCTGGAGTATCACGCTCGGCGTTCCAAGAGGCGCTCGGCTTGGGATCTCGGCCTCTGCATTCGGCATTAGGGAATACAAGCGCTTTCTGATCGATTCTGAGTCCGGTGATTTCATCGCGATGCAACTGCGCCCGGTGGCGACGGTGTGATCGATGAGCAACCCTGGCTTGCTGCTAGCCGTAGGGCTGGGTCGAGCCCTGCAAGCCAACAATGTTCCCAGCGCGAAGTTCACCCACCTCCGCGCCGCCCTCCTATAAACCTGATATCCTCTCCCCCATGTCGGAAGGCAAGCTCGGCCGGACCCTCTGGGTGCTCTTCGCCGTAAACGTACTCAACTTCTACGACCGCCACGTCATCGGCTCGCTGGCGGAGCCCATACGGCGTGAGTTCAACCTCACCGACACCGACCTTGGCCTGCTGGGCTCGGCGTTCATCTGGCTCTACGCCTTCATCGGCGTGCCAATCGGCCGCGTGGCCGACACCTGGAGCCGGCGCAAGCTGCTGGCCCTGGGCACGCTCGTCTGGAGCCTGCTGACTGCCCTCAACGGAGCCGCCACCAGCTTTACCACGCTACTGTTGGCGCGGCTGGGGGTCGCCACCGGCGAGGCGGCCTGCGCGCCCACGGCCACCTCCTGGATCGGCGATCTGTATCAGCGCGAGCAGCGCTCGCGAGCCCTGGCGATCTTCATGCTCGGCGTGCCCATCGGTGGCGGACTCAGCGGCTTCTTCAGCGGCTACTTCGCCCAACTCTACGGTTGGCGGGCCGCCATGGTTCTGGCCGCCGTTCCCGGTCTTCTCCTGGTTCCGCTCCTGCTCAGCCTGCCCGAGCCCGTACGCGGCGCCACCGAACGGCACGGCCAGACCGAGGCCACCGGCTCGGCCTGGGGCGTTCTCCGCATCCCCACGTTATGGTGGATCATCGCCAGCGGCGCGCTGCTCAACTTCAATATGTACGCCTTCGGCACCTTTCTGCCGGCTTTCTTCGCCCGTGTCCATGGCGTTTCGCTGGCGCAAAGCGGCGTGTTGGCCGGCATCGTTAGCCTGGTGGGCGGCGTCGGCGGTGGATTGCTCGCCAGCCGTCTGGGCGACGCCGCGATCCGCAAACGGCAGAACGGCCGCATGCGGATGGGCGCTTGGCTGGCGCTGGCCACGGCTCCACTGGCTTTGTTTGGTATTCAGTCTGGCGATCCGATGCTCTCCGTGTTTCTATTGGCGCTGGCCTACGGCGGTTGCAACAGCTACTACGGCTTCGTCTATCCTTCCATCCAGGACATTGTTCCTCCGGCGCTGCGCAGCACGACCATGGCCGTCTACTTTATGGCGATGTACCTCTGCGGCGCGAGCTTCGGGCCCCTGCTGACCGGGCGTCTGAGCGACCTGCGAGCCCGTGCCGCCGCCGAAGCTGCCGGATCGGCCACCATCACGGAAGCCTTCCGCGCCACCGGCCTGCGCGAGGCGATGCTTGTCATCCCGGTACTGGCCTTGGGCCTGGCTATCGTGCTCTGGGCGGGCTCGCGCACCATTGCCGCCGACATCGCCCGCCGCGAGCGGCGACTGGCCAAAGAGGCAACAGGCGTAGCATAGTAGCGTGATGCTGCTTTTCGGGGCGCTGCTGGTTCTCACGGCGCCTGCCCAAACCCTGCAACTGCTGAGCGAGTTCCGCCGCGTCGATCCGAAGGGCGAGTTGCGCCTCGCCGACGCCGCCGGGAAACCGCGCGAAATCCTCTCTCCCGGCCTCATTCGCAACGGCTACTATTCGGTGCGCGTCGTGATCCGCCCGCCGAAAGGGCAGCCCTATACGCTGGATCTGGCACAGAATCCGGAGAACTCCGTGATCCTGAAGCTGTATCGGGAAGTGGGCGATGCGCTGCTGCCCGTGAAGACGCCGGTAACGGGTATCGGCGCCGCGCCGGAGAGCTTCTGGCTCGACATGCAGGTGCCGGCGTCCGCCCTGGTTCGGCGCGTGCGAGTCGAGGTGGACCTGCACGACGGCGATACCTGGCACATGGCGCCCCTGGAACTTCGCATCCTGCGCGGCATTCTCCCGGCGTTGAAGCCCCAACCGGTGCAACTGCCGTCTGCCTCGAAGCCGTCCGACGCCTTCGCGCGGCAAGCCTGGCGGGAGTGGCTTTGCGCGGAGGAGGCGAAGCCGGCGCCGCGGCAGGCCGGCGTCAGCGCCCGCAGCCTGGTTTACCGCAATGCCCTGCAGGACGTGGCCCTCGCCAAGATCCTGCAGATCAAGTTCGGGCGCGAGGAATTGCTGAAGCGCGTCATGGAAGCGTTCGAAACGCCCAGCGCGGAGACTTTCTGCGGTGGGGAACGGGCCGTCTCGCCGCTCGGCCCGGACGGCTACCTGCGCGTTCGTGATCTGTTAAACCGTGAGGCCTCGCGTCAATGAGTGTGAAGATCATTGCATTGTTTGTGCTCAGCACCCTGACGCTGCTGGGCGCCTCCTGGGATTCCCTGCAAAAGCTGAACCCTGGCGAGACCATCGAACTTACCGCCGGCGGTGAGAAGCCGCGTAACGTTACTTACCGTTCCGCCTCGGCCGATTCCCTGGTGATCGCCACCAACTCCAGTGAACAATCGGTGCCCAAGGCCGATGTGCAGCGGGTGCGCCTCAAACAGCCGGGGCGCCGCACGCGGCTGGGCGTGCTGTCCACGGTGATCGGCGCCGCCGCCGGGGCCGGTATCGGTCTTGCGGTATGCCCCGGCTGCTTCGGTGAGGGTGCCGGAGCCAAGTACGTCGGGCCGGGCATCGCGGTGGGAGCGGGTGTCGGCGCGCTTGGCTTTCTCAGTTCCGATTACCGCACCGTGTATGAAAAACGCTAGCGGCGCGACTGGCCGCGGAACCAGTAGTAGACCGGCACGCCCAGCAGCACAATCACCAGCCCGGGCCAAGTCGTAGCCGTGCGATAGGCGAACAGCACCACCAGAATCACCGAAGCGCCCAGGATGTACAGCGCCGGAATCACGGGGTATCCGAAGGCCTTGTAGGGACGCTCGGCGTGGGGCTGCGTCGCCCGCAGACGGAAGATGCCGGCGATCGTAAGGATATAGAAGATAAGCGCGGCGGAGATGACGTAGTCCAGCAGGTTGCCATAGAGGTTGCCGTACGCCTTCGTTGCCGGGTTGTAGGTCCGGGGCAGCACCAGCAGTACCGTCCAAAGTCCCTGGAACAGCAGCGCCCAACTCGGCACATTGGCTTCGTTTAGTTCTCCGGCCCTAGCGAAGAAGACCCCATCGCGAGCCATGGCGAAATACGCCCGCGCCCCGGCCAGGATCAGCCCGTTCATGCAGCCGAAGGTAGAAATCATGATCGCCACCGCCATCAGGGTTGTACCCGCGCCGGGGAAAATGGCTTGTAGCGTCGCGGTGGCCACGCGATCGGACGGGGCCGTCTGGATGGCCTGCACCGGGAGCGTTACCAGGTAGGCAACGTTCGCCAGCAGATAGAGCCCGATGACAATCGCGGTGCCCAACGCCAACGATAACGGCACATTGCGTTTCGGATTGATCACTTCGCCGGCGGTGAACGTGATGTTATTCCAGGCATCGGCGGAGAACAGGCTACCTGTTTGCGACACGCACAGCGCCACCAGCAGCCCGAAGGCGGTGGTGGCATCCAGACCCGGCGCGATGGCCGTAAGGTTACGCGGCGTCCAGAAGTCGCCGAAATTGCCGCTCACGGCAGTGGCGTTATAGCCGGCGAATAGCCCCAATAGGATCAGCGCCGCCAGCCCCCCGGTCTTGGCGGTGGTGAAGAGGTTCTGGACGATCTTGCCGTACTTCAGGCCCTGGGTGTTCGTCCAGGTCAGCAGCGCGATGACGGCGATGCCCAGCAACTGCGCGGTCGATAACGACAGCGCGTAGCCTCCGCTCACATGGATCGGCGGGATGAGGTAATTCGACTCCGAAATGCCCGGCAGCACCACCCCGGTGAATCGGGCAAAGCCGACCCCCACGGCGGCAATCGTGCCCGTCTGGATGACCAGGAATAACGTCCAGCCATAGAGGAAACCCCAGAGCGGCGAGAACGCCTCCCGCAGATACACGTACTGCCCGCCGGCGCGTGGGAACATCGATGCCAGTTCGCCATAGCTGAGCGCGCCGGTGACGGTCAGGAAGCCGGCGATCAGCCACGCCACGATCAGCCACCCCGGACTGCCCACCTGCCGCGCGATCTCCGCCGATACGATAAAGATGCCGGACCCGATCATGGACCCGATTACTATCGCGGTGGAATCTAGCAGGCCAAGCTGGCGTTTAAACTCGGTCGCGGGAGCGGGAGCTGGCGAGGTCATGGATGAATGGATTCTCGCACAGGCGGGAAGCGGCGCGGCATTCGCGACACCGGGAATTCATTGGGATACAATCAGGCGCACATGTCCTCCTCGATGACAGGCGTGGGTCCGGCGGGCGTTGAACGGCCAGAGTTGGAAGCACATATCCGGGCGGTGCTGGAGAGCGCGCCCTTTCGTAAGGCGCCCTCCATGGTGAGCCTGCTGGAGTTTCTGTGGCGGCATCGCGGGACGGGCATCAGCGAGTACGCGGTGGCGGTGGAGGCCTTGGGCAAGCGCGCCGGCTTCGATCCCAAGCTCGATGCGACGGTGCGCGTACAGGTGTCGCGGCTGCGGCAGAAGCTGAAGGAATACTATGAGTCGGAGGGCGCGGCGGGGCCCTTTCGGATTCGCATTCCGTTGGGCGGACACGAGGTGGAGATCGTGGGGGTGCCCGCGCCGGTGGTCGCCGAACCGGTGCGCTGGCGGCCCAGCCGTACCTCGCTGGCGGTGGCGGGCGCGGCCGTGTTGGGTGTAGTTTCGCTGCTGCTGGCATTCGACAATGCGCGGCTAAGGGCGCGGCTGGGCTCCTTCCAAGCGGACCAAACGAAGCCAGTCTTCTGGCGGAACTTCTTTTCCAGCGGAAAGCCGGCCAACGTGTACCTGCCGATGCCGGTCTTCTTTGAATGGCCCGGGACGACATTGAAGGCCCGCGACCCGCTGGTCAACGACTTCGATCAGTTCGCCCGGTCGAAGGAACTGAAGGAACTGGCGGACCGCTGGGGACCGCCGCGTCTGCTGCAGAACTACACCGTCACCTCCGACACGTTTGCCGCCTTCAAGCTGGTTCGCTACCTGCGGGGCAAAGGCGTGGACGTGACTGTGGGGAGTTCGGCCGATCTGTCGCTGGAAGCCTTCAACGACCAGAATCTCGTACTGATCGGGATTCCGGGCACCAGCCGGCACATCTCACAGTTGCTGGAGAAGCACAACTTCCACCTGGTGCCTGGGGAGGGGCGGTACGTCTTCAACCGGGCACCACAGGGGAAGGAACCGCGGCGGTTTGAGCCGGCGCAGTTGTCGGACTCGCGGCGCACGACTTTGGGAATTGTGGCGTTGGCTCCGGGCCGGGCGGAGGGCACGCGCATCCTGGTGCTGGCCGGGCAGGACTCTTATGCGCTGGTGTCCTTCCTGATCTCGCCGGCGTCACTGGAGTTGTTGGAAAACGCGGTGCGATCCATTGGGTCGCCTGAGCACTACGAGGCGGTGGTGGAATCCGAAGTGGATGGCAAAACCGTACTCCGGGCGAAACCGATTGCGGTGCGGGCGATGCCATAATCTCATCTGGCAACATGCCTAACACATTGACTCCAAAGCGTAACAGCCACGTAACACACACCTAGATACTCCCTCTTCGCGAGCATCCACCCGTAGACTCGCTAAAACTCGACCGGCGCCCCACGTCTGGGAAATTTGTGCGCCGGCGATTTCGAAGAAGGGGTTTATGCAATCCATCCTTATGGCTCTGTTGCTAGCGGGGCTGCTGCATCAAACGGCTGAGGCGCAGATCGGGCGCGCGGCGATTCTGGGTGCGGTGACGGACCCGCAGGGGGCGGTGATCGCCGGGGCGGCCATCCGCGTGACGCAGACGGAGACGAACACGCTGTTCGAAACCAAGAGCAATGAAGCGGGGCTTTACACCTTCCCGAGTCTGCCGGTAGGCCCCTACCAGGTGGTGGTGGAATCGGCGGGATTCAAGAGGGCCGTACGGAGCGGCCTGGTGCTGCAGGTGGATGACCGCGCGCAGGCGGACTTCCAACTCGAAGTCGGTGTGGTTGCCGAGACCGTGGAAGTGCAGGGAGCGGCGACGCTGGTGGACACCGCCAGTGCCACCGTCGGCAAGGTGATCGAGAATGCGCGCATGACCAGTCTGCCGTTGAACGGGCGTAGCGCGCTGTCGTTGGTAGTGCTGACACCGAATGTACGGTCACACGCCGAATCGCCGCATGGGTTCGGCGACCGCGGGGTGCTGGTGTCGGGCTTTTCGGTGAACGGCGGGCCGAGCGGGGCGAACAACATCACGCTCGATGGCGCTTCGAACATCAATCCGCGCGCTGGCGACGTGAACGTCAATCCGGCGGTGGATGCCATCCAGGAGTTCAAAGTGCAGAGCGGGGTGATGTCGGCCGAGTACGGGTACACGGCCGGGGGTGTGGTGAACATGGTCACCAAATCCGGCACCAACCAGTTCCACGGCAGCCTCTACCATTTCCTGCGGAACGATAAACTGGATGCGCGCAATTCGTTCGCCGCGGTGCGCGCGCCATTCCGCTACAACCAGTATGGCGGGGCGATTGGGGGACCCGTGCGCAAGGATCGCACCTTCTTCTTCTATAACTTCGAGGAATGGAAGTTCCGGCGCGAGTATACGACCCTCGGCACCGCCCCAACGGATGCCTGGAGGCGGGGCGACTTCTCGGCCCTGGCCGACAATCGCGGCACGCCGATTCCGATCTACGATCCGAACACGACGGTCGCCAATCCGGCCGGCGGCGGCTTTATCCGGACACCCTTTCCAGGCAATATCATCCCCACCAACCGGCTAGATCGCGTGGCGCAGAACGTACTGCAATACTACCCGCGGCCGAACCGGCCCCCATCCGATCCGTTCACGCAGGCCAATAACCATCTGGCGAACCTGGGGGCGCGCCGCGATGCCCGCCAGATGACCGCCAAGGGCGACCATCAATTCAGTCCGAAGAACCAGGCATCCTTCCGGTACGTTCTGTGGCAGCACAAGGACGATAACGGGAGCACGGGGACGAGTTACTTTCCCGACCGGCTGGTGCGGGTACGCAACGACAATTACAAGAATCAGAACTTCAACTTCACCGACTCGCATTTCCTGGCGGCGAACAAGATCAATGAATTCCGTGTCTCCTACGTGCGGAATCACTTCCCGTTCATTCCGCAGACCGACGGCACCGATCCGGCGCGCACCGTCGGGCTGCCGGCCAGCGTCCCCAGCATCACGTTTCCGGGAATCAACATCGCGGGAATACCGAATCTGACCAGCTTTCCGCAGGGGTTCGGCACCATCAACGGGCTGCTGTCCATGGACACGCGGCAGATTGCCAACAGCTTCACCTGGATCAAGGGCAAGCACACGGTCAAGTTCGGCGGCGAACTGCGGCAAACGCTCTACAGCATCAATGCCTGTTTCCAATGTTCCGGCGTTTATAACTTCAATACGAGGTTGACGGGGAATCCCCAGGCGCTGGCGGGCACCGGGTCGGGCATGGCGAGCTTCCTGTTAGGCGCGGTTGCGGACGCCAACATCGATTCCAATGTCGGCACCACGAATACCGGCATTTCGCAGGTGTATTTCGTTCAGGACGACTGGCGGATCACGCGGCGGCTGACGCTGAACGTGGGTCTGCGCTACGACTACCAGCAGGTGCCCGGCGAGCGCCACAACGGCCTCAGCAACTTCAACCCGAACGCGCGCAATCCCGAGACGGGTCTGCAGGGACGGCTGGAGTTCGCCGGCGTCGACTTCGGCCGCACCGTCATCGACCCCGACTACAACGACTTCAGCCCGCGCATCGGCTTCGCCTTCGATGTCTTCGGCACGGCCAAGACGGTGATCCGCGGCGGCTATGGGATTTACTATCCGCTGACGTTCAACTTCGCCACCGATTTCGGGGCGCTCGGCTTCCGGGGCAACACCACCGTGTATGCCGCGCCGGGTGGCAACGCCGACCTGCCGGCCTTCCGGCTGCAGGAAGGATTCCCGTTCGCCGTCACGCCTCCGATTGGCGCGCGTATCGGCCCCAGTGCGTTTCTCAGCCAGAACGTCTCGCTGGATGAGCGGCGCGGGCGTACGCCGTACTCGCAGCAGTTTGTCTTCAGCCTCCAGCATGAGTTGCCGGGCCGGTTCTTATTGGAAGCGACGTACTCCGGCAATCGCGGGTCGAAGCTCCGCGGGCCCACTTACGATCTGAACCAGATGGATCCTCAGAATCTCGCTCTAGGCAGGGCTCTGCAGGATCGCGTGCCGAATCCCTACGCGGGCCGGGTTCCCGGCGCGTTCGGCGGCGCCACGCTCACGCGGGAGCAGGCGTTGCGGCCGTTCCCCTATTACAACCGGGTGGAGGTGCGGAATCCGCATCTTGCCAGTTCGGTGTATCACTCGGTGCTGCTGAATGTCGAAAAACGCATGTCGGCGGGCTTCGTGATGCTCGCCTCCTATACGTTCGGCAAGTTGATCAGCGACGGATTAAATGGCTTTGGCTTCGCCGGCTCGGAGTTGGTCAACGTGCTGGATCCGCAGGCCGGCGCCTTCAACCGCCGCCTGGACCGGTCGATTGAAGCCACCGATTCGGCGTCGCGATTCGTGGTTAGCACCATCTACGAGTTGCCGTTCGGCCCCGGTAAGCATTGGAACTTCAACGGTCCCGTGGCGCGGCGAGTGCTGGGCGGCTGGCAGGTGGATGGCGTGGTCACGCTGCAGGCCGGAACGCCGTTGCGTATTCGCGGCGCCAATAACTTCACCGCCAACCGGCCGAACTCCACCGGCACCAGCGCCAAGCTGCCGGGGGATCAGCGGACCGCCGCGCGCTGGTTCGATACCACGCAGTTTGTGAATCCGCCCGACTTCACCTTCGGCAATGTCGGGCGCCTGCTTCCCGACGTGCGGGGACCGGGGATCAACAATATCGACTTCTCGATCATTAAGAACACGGCGGTGCGGGAGCGGATGAATCTGCAGTTCCGCGCCGAATCCTTCAATATGGCCAACCGGGTGAATCTGCTATCGCCGGACACGACGTTTGTGCCGGGCCCCGACGGACGCAATCGCAGCGCCACGTTCGGGGTGATCACGCGGGCGAGGGATGCGCGCGTGGTGCAGCTTGGATTGAAGTTTATTTTCTAAGGCAAGCTATGTATCGTTTTGCTGTTTATCTGCTTTTGTGTGGGCTGTGTGGCGCGGCGGAAGTGACTACCCCGCCGCCGAAGAACTTCATCGACGAGCATATCTTCGGCAAGATGAAGCGGGATGGGGTGCCGCCGGCGCCTCTCGCGGAGGATGCCGAGTTTCTGCGGCGCGTCACACTCGACGTGACGGGACGGCTGCCATCGCCGGAGACGGTTCGCCGCTTTCTCGCGGATACCGATCCGGACAAGCGGGCGAAGGCCATCGACGGGCTGTTCCCGGCATTGCCGAAGCTCGGCATGGGCCGCCGCCCGTCGCGGGTAGGCCCCTATCTGGATAAGTGGACCACCTTCTTCGGGGACATGTTCCGCAACAATGAGCAGTTACGCGAAGGGATTAACAGCTTCCACGACTACATCTACAAAGTGCTGGAGTTGAACGTCCCCTACGACGAGTTCGTGCGCGACATGATCACGGCATCGGCGGTATCCACCTGGACTACCGGACCGGCCAACTTCGTGGCGCGGCATCGCGTGATGGGCGGGGACGGCTACTCCGAGGTAAACCACGAAGACACCGCCGACGAACTCGCGGTCTGGACGTCGAAGCTGTTCCTGGGCGTGGACGCAGGCTGCATCTCCTGCCACGACGGCAAAGGGCATCTGGAAAAGGTGAACCTGTGGCTGGCGCGGCAGAAGCGGGCCGATGTCTGGCGGCAGGCGGCGTTCTTCGGCAAGACGTACGTGGCGCCGGTGTATGGCCGCATCCCGGAGTTCCGCGTGAACGACAGCGAGAAGGGCTATAAGCTGACGACCAAGAGCATTGTGCGAACGCCGCGCAGTTCCGCCGATGTGCATCCAACGTTTCTGCTGGATGGCAAGCGCTATGATCCGGCGTCGGGCGAGAACGAACGCCAGGCCTACGCGCGTATGCTCACGTCCCATCCGCAGTTTGCACGGGCAACGGTGAATCTGTTCTGGGCGCAGTTTATGGGGCGCGGGATCGTCGATCCGCCCCTTGGCTTCGATTTGGACCGCCAGGATCCTAAGAATCCGCCGCCCGCGCCGTGGACCATCCAGCCGTCTCATCCGGAGTTGCTGGACGCGCTCGCCGAAGACTTCCGCAAAAGCGGCTACGACCTCCGGCACCTGATGAAGACCATCGTCAACTCCCGCGCCTACCAGCTTGCTTCGTTCTATCCGGGGGAATGGAAGGCGCGCTATGACACGTACTTCGCCCGTCACCAGCCGCGGCGGTTGGGGCCGGAGGAGTTCTGGGATGCCGTGTCGGACGCGACCGGGATTCCCGAGAAGTTCCAGGTGAAGGATCTGGACCGTAAGGTGAACTCGGTCATGGAAACCAGCTTCAACCTGGACTTCGCGGCCAGTCACAAGGATCTGTGGAACCTGTTGCAGGATTGGGGCCAGACCGATCGCGAGGATCCTCCCACGGATCGCAGCAGCATGATCCAGGCGGCCAGCCTGATGAATCACGATCTGGTGTTGGACCGGGTGAAGGCGAAGAAGGGGAGCCGGCTGGAGCGGCTTCTGGCGAGCGAAACCAGTAACGAGAAGCTGGTGGAAGAGCTGTTCCTGGCCACCATCGGACGGCCGCCACGGAGCGATGAGAGCCGCCAGGCGCTGGCTCTGCTGGGCCGCTCGCGGCAGGAGGGCGCCGAGGATCTGCTCTGGGCGCTGTTGAACCGTGTCGATTTTATCTTCAACCAGTAGAAGGGAAGTGATGCCGATGTCTGAAATGCGTACCGACCTCCCGATGCTGACGCGACGGCGGTTCTGGCAGGCTGGAGCGGTGGCGGTAACCGGCGGGACGCTGCTGCCCGTAGCCCCGCTTCGCGCCGCGGCGACCGGCAAGGCGCAGCCCCGCGGGACCGCCGATTGTGTGATCTTTCTCAACCTGGTGGGTGGTCCGTCGCAGATGGACACCTTCGATGTGAAGGAGTACCGCTTTACGCCGCCGGATCTGAAAATCGGCCCGCACAAGACCGGCATTCGCTGGCCGTATGGGCTGCTGCCTCGCACGGCGGAGGTGCTGGAGGATGTGGCCATCGTGCGATCCATGGCGGCCTGGGAGACCTTCCACAACCTCGGCCAGTATTACCTGCAAGTGGGCCATCAGTTCACGGCCGCGCGTGCCAAGGAGTTACCGTCGATGGGCGCGGTGATTGCTTACGAACTGCTGTCCAAGGCGAGACCAACCGACTTCCTGCCGCCCTTCGTGTCGATGAACTTCCCGGCGGGCGCGGTGAACGGAACGCTGATCCGCGAGGGCTTCCTGGACAGCGCAACGGCGCCGCTGGCGCTGGACATCCGCAAAGGCGGCAACATGCCGTTTCGTCTGAAGGAGGAGAATCGTGAGCAGTTCAGCCGGAGGATGGACTTCCTGCGGACGTTCGACACCTCACGGCAGCAGCGCGGCTCCGGCGTGAACAAACTGCTGCTGGAGTGGGATTCCTTCAGCCGCAGCGCCGAGAAGATGATCCAATCGCCGGCTGTGGCGAAGATCTTCGAAGTGAGCGAGGCGGATCGCAAGCGGTATGGAGGCACGCCGTTCGGCGATGCCTGCGCGATCGCCCACAACATGGTGGCCGCCGATGCGGGGACGCGATACATCCTGGTGAACCAGGGCGGCTGGGATCATCACGGCGAGATCTATGGCAAGTCGGATACCGGGCGGATGGAGGACTCGCGGATGCGCGGCGGGCTGTACTCCAATTGCGGGGAGTTGGACCCGGCCTTCGCGGCATTGGTGGAGGATCTGAAGCGGACCAAGGGCCGCAACGGCGAGCCGCTGCTTTCGCGCACGCTCGTGCTGGTGATGGGCGAATTCGGCCGTACCCCCGGCGACCTGACCGATATCAAGGGCCGCGATCACTGGCCCGCCGTGCGCTGCGGCTTGTTCGCCGGAGCGGGGGTGAAGGGTGGACGCGTGCTCGGCCAGACCGACGACCAGGGAGGCAAGATCACCCGCTTCGACTTTCACAAGAACCGCCCCATTTACCCGGAAGATGTGACGGCGACCATCTACTCGGCGCTGGGGATTGACTGGACGAAGAAGATCGAGGCAACGCCATCCGGACGGGCGTTCGAGTTTGTCGAGCCGATGTCGGGGACCTCGTATATCGGCAGTACGGAAATCAAGGAGCTTTGGGCATGAGGCTGGCGATGCTGGCGTGGACACTGGTGCTGCCGGTTCTGGCGGCTGACGAGGCGAGGCCTCCCAAGATCGTGGGAGGCGGCACCGTGGCCGAGGTGCTGTGGGTGCGGTTGGACAAAGGCGACCTGGTGTTGGAGTCGCTCCAGAAGATCATCGACGATCACAAGATCCGCGACGGCGCGGTGCTGTCGGCGGTCGGCGGCCTGGAAACCTGCCGCTTCCACGGGGTGAACGGCACGATGACCACGGTGAATGAAGCCGTGGAGTTGCTGCACCTGGCCGGGCTGATTGCCGATGGCAAGCCGCATCTGCACATCGTAGTTTCGAATAAGGCCAAGGGTGCCTTCGGAGGACATCTGGAAGAGGGCTGCAAGGTGCTGTCCCAGGTGGAGATCGGCGTGGCGCGGTACGGCGGAACGGCGATGTCGCGTAAGGCCGTGGCGGGCGGAGGGACGGCGCTGCAGCGCAAATGAAGGCTCTCGCCGCGCTGCTGGCGCTGTTTGCCTCACCGGCGCTGGTGCCCACCGAGGACTTGGTTTACGTGGCGGGAACCGCTGGCCCGGACGGTGCTTCCGTGCTTCGGGAATTGGCGAAGCGGGCCGCCGCTCATGGCTTCCGGCTCTCCGACGCCGCCAGCGCGAATCTCTACATCACTTCTCCGGATGTACTTGCGGAAGTGGAAGGCCACTGGGGCCGGGCGTTCGGAAAGACGCCGCCGGCGCGAACCGTGTTGTTGGCGCGGTTGGAAGGCGAGGCGCGGGTAGCGGTGAGCCTGATCCTGTCGCGGGTTGGAAAGCGGAGTGTAGAGGGCGGCGGGGTAGTGGCGGGGGACACGCTGTTCCTGCCGGGCCTCGCGCCGCTGGATACGACGGTGGGCATCGAAGAGCAGACGCGCTCCGTGATGCGGCAGCAGCAGGCGATTCTGGATGCCGCCGGGCTGCGCTTCGCCGACCTTACCCTGACCCGCATCTACCTTTCCGATCCGAAGGACTACGCCGGTCTGAACAGCGCCTATCGGGAGTTCGTGACGGCGCCGCCGCCAGCTCGTGCCACGGTGAACAGCACGCCGCTGCGACCCGGCGAACGGGTGCGGATCCAATCGGTGGCCGTGCGTGGTTCGGGAAACGGGCGGCCTTCGGGCGAGGGGATCACTTCGCCCATCCATAGCTATTCCGTGATGGCCGGGCCGCGGCTCTATATCACCGGAATGACCGGGCGGCGGGCGGATGGCACCTTCGCCCGGGACGATGTTCGGGCGCAGGCGGAGGTGAGTCTGGCGACGATCGAAGAGCAACTCACCCGGCACCAGATGTCCTTTCGGAACGTAGTGGATACGCTCGTGTGGCTGCGGCGGCCGGAGGACGGGCCAGCGGCGAAGCAGGCCATCGAAGCACGCCTGGGCGGGCAGGCATCCGCGATTACAGTGGTGGGGATTCCGCCTTCGTCAGTCGAGGCGTTGATTGAGATTCAGATGGTGGCGTACCGCAGGGGCGCGGGCCGGCCACGGGCTGCTAGCGGCTCTCTCTTCCGGCATCGGCAACCGTGACTAAGAAGCCCCTCAGAAGCTCATTGAACCGTTCGGGATCATCCAGAAAGACGGCGTGTCCGACATCGTTCATGATGTCCAAGCGGCCGGCCGGTAGTTCCTTCCGCAGAATGGCTGCGAGCGCGTCGGCACCGGCACCGGAACGGTTGATGAACAGAACAGGCTTGTCCAATCGCTTCAATGCCGGTCGGCTGTCCCGGTCCAGGTTATCCGCCTGCAATGCGATGGCAATGGGAGTCGGTGTCTTCAGGTTGGCCTCGCCTATCCGATGAAAGAGATCCTTGCCGTGCGGCCTCTGGAACATACCGGGAACCTGTTCTGATACGAACTTCTTTCGATCGCGCAGCATGGCACTCGCCTGTTGTTGGAATTGACGGATTGCCGCTGCGTCAAGTGTCCGGACCAAAGTGCCGTCAACCAGAACCAAGGCTCGCAATGAGGAAGTACCGAACTGCTCGATGAGGCTCAGCGATTCCACAACGCCTCTTGACCACGCGATCAGTACCACCGGCCCGAGACCGAGAGCTTGGATCACCTCATGCACATCTCGTGCGCGCCGTTCCGTGTAGTTTCCCTCTTGGACCTTCTCGGAATCACCTTGGGATCGGGGATCGAGCGCAACTACTCGCCATTGGCTCGATAGCATTCGCATCTGGGGCGCCCAGAATTCAGCGGCTCCGGTCCAACCCGGAAGGAACAGAATAGCCGCGCCTTTCCCTGCCTCGAAGTAGTGCAGCTTGACACCGTCACTCGTTCGTGCGAAGCCGCTCTTTAATCCGCTGGAATCAATGCGAGCGTCTTCGGCCCGGAGAGGCCACACGGCAACGCACAGCAACAAAGCCGGGATTAGCATTCTGGGTCGCACAGGAACTCACGATAACACGCGCTGCCATAGGACGCATTTCCGCCAACCACCCGGGCCCAATGGGTTCAGCGCGTAAAGAAGTGCCGCGATATCGATGGCAGGTAGTAGGCCTGATCTCGAAGTTCGGCCAGATCGGAAAGCGCCCACACGTCAAGCAAAGCCTCGACGACATCACCAATAGCCGAACCTTGCGAAACGATCAACAAACCGGGGCTGGACTTGCCCGCAGCCAGATGGTCGCGAAAATGATCGATCATCGTTCTCCGATCATGAGAGACCAGGACTCGGCCTTCTGCTGCCACGCGGTCCAGCAACACCGGATCGGGAACACCGTCCAGGCCGGCCTCCTGCGCGGATAGAAAATCCACAGTCGGCTCTCGCCGCCGGACGGCCTTTACAATTCCGAACTTGAGGTCGTTGTCAGCCTGGAAGCGGATGCTCAAGAACGCCGCTCGCCTTGGGCTGCCTCGGCTCTAGCGCGTTGGATCTTGGCCCAAAGCGCCGGGTTGGCCTGCTCCAGCGGGATGGCGTTCCCCTCGAACTCACGCTCGGTGTCCACGAGGTACTGATCGATCTCGGCTTGGTGATCGAGGTAGAAAGCAATCGCGCCATAGATCTGGGCGCGCTTCAGCGACGGGAAGTCTTCGTGAATTGCCTCAGGGGACTGCCCTTCGTTGAACGAGTACACCACGGAATCCAGCGAAATCCGCGTCCCGGCTACGTAGTAGCCTCCGTGGCGCTGTTCGATGTATTCGCTGTGCATGGCCTTGCTCCTGCTTTGATTATACGCCCGCATCCGCAAAGTGGCTCACCGCAAGCGCTTCTGGATCCCCTTGCGTTCCGGCAGCATCTCAAGACATTGAGTGATGGCGAGCTTCGAAGCCAGTGTCTTTATCGATGCACCGGTGGAACGCGTGTGGGCCTTCCACGAACGCGAGGACGTGCTGCGGTTGCTGGCGCCTTCGAACGTAAAGGTGCTACGGCGCGAAGGTGGCCTGGAAACCGGCGCGGAGGTGGAGTTCCTCATCCCCGCCGGGCCGTTCAGCATCCGCTGGCTCGCCCGCCATACGGCCTACGAGCGGCATCGCCTCTTTCGCGATGAACAGATACGTGGGCCGTTCCGAAGCTGGGTCCACGATCACCGGTTCGTGCCGGAAGGCAGCGGGACGAGGCTGATCGACCATGTGGAATTCACTCTGCCGCTTCATCCGCTGAGCGTGGTGGCGCATGCAGCGGTGCGGCTGCAGTTGCGCGCGATGTTCCGGCACCGGCATGAGGTGACGCGGCGCCATTGCGAAGCCGCGCGATAAGTCCGCGCCGCATCTGACCGCCTTTGTCCGTTGCCGCCCCGCCCAAGGCCAACGTACAGTCGCAATATGCAAACAGCGCATTATCCCACTGAGTACGACGCCATTGTCGCAACCATGCAGCATTACATCGAAGGCTGCCGGCAAGGCCGTAGCGAATTGATGCGCGGGGCCTTTCATCCACAGGCGTCCTTCTTTGGCTACGCCGGCGGGAGTCTGGTCACGGGAACCGATTTCCTGTTTAATTGGATCGACAACAACGGTCCGGCGCCCGGCATTGAGGCGCGTATCGTGAGTGTCGACATCCTGGACTCGATTGCCGTGGTGCGCCTGGAGGTGGCTGGATTCTCAGGGAAGCTGGCAGGCGCCGATGTTCGCATGTCGGACGTATTCACACTGCTCAAAACGGCCGCCGGTTGGACCGTGATCCAGAAGGCCTTCCACTGGCATTAACGGCGTCCGGCAGCGGCTTTCTGGTATAAAGCTTAGCTATGGCAGAGCGGAATACGCCTCACCGGACCTTGGAGTCCTGGAAGCAGATTGCGGCCTACCTCGAGCGGAGCGAACGTACCGTGAGGCGTTGGGAGGCGTCGGAAGGGCTTCCTGTGCACCGCCGCCGCCATCAGAAGCAGGACTCCGTGTTCGCTTACCGGCATGAACTCGAGGCATGGCGCCAGCGCCGCATCGACGCTCCCTTGCCGGAAACCGGGCCGCCGCCCGATCGCGGCGTGCCCAGCACTGTGAATGCCTACTTGCTGGAACATGACGCCATCACTCGCACGATGCACTGTTACATCGCCGCCGCCCGCGAAGGGAACGGCGAGCTACTGCGCCCGGCCTGCCATCCCCAGGCAACCATTGCCGGCTTTTGCCAGGGTGTTGAGTATAGCGGCTCGATGGAACACGTATTTGACTGGATAACCGCCAACGGTCCGGCTCCGAACATCGAGCCGAGGTTTGCCCGGATTGAAATTGTTGAGTCGATTGCGGTCGTGCACCTGGAAGTGCAGAGATGGTCTGGCAAACTGCTGGGCTCCCAAGCACGAGCCTCCGACGTGTTCACTTTGCTCCGAGTGAATGGGGAATGGAAAATCACGCATAAGGTCTTCCACTGGCAAGACTAGCCTTGTGCGAGCGTAGATGGCGTGGCCAGGTCCTCCGCCAGCGCTTCCAACTCCTCCAGTTTCCCCGCGAAGAAATGGTCCTGCGCTTCAATCCAGTAAAAGTGCTTCTCCCCGCTCAACGACTCGTAAAAATCATGGGCGGGCTTCGGCGGGCAGGTGTCGTCTTTGGTGCTGTGGATGAACACGCGCGGGATGGGGCAATCGCGCAGCGCGTCCAGGCCGCCGATATGCGCCGGGAAGCCTGCAGCGATCACCTGCGTGGCGTGCGGATGCAGTTGCGCCAGTTTCAAGGCCACGCGCGAGCCGAAGCTGAATCCGGCCAGGGAGTACGGCAGGGCAGGGTAGCGGGCGCGCAGTTCTTCTAAACATACGCGCGCGTCGTCCACCTCGCCGATTCCCTTGTCATGCGTGCCTTCGCTGAGGTTGACGCCACGGAAGTTGAAGCGCAGTACGACCGCTCCGGCGCGGCGCATGCCACGGGCCAGCCGGTGCACCACCTTATTGTGCAGCGTACCGCCGAACAGCGGATGCGGATGGCAGACCAGCGCCGCCCGGATGGGGTCGCGGTCTTCCGGCTCCTCGATGAGGGCTTCGATGCGCCCCGCCGGGCCGGGGATGAATAGCGATTCGATGCGCCGCGGCACTTCAGTTCGACCGGTAGTTGGTGAACTGCATGTCGATACCGAAATCCTTGCCGCGAAGCAGTTGGATGACGGCCTGCAGGGTATCGCGATCCTTGCTGCTGACACGCACGAGGTCGCCCTGGATGGCGGCCTGCACCTTCTGCTTGCTGTCCTTGATGACCTTGACGATCTCCTTGGCCTTTTCGGTAGAGATGCCCTGCTGGAGCGTAATCTCCTGGCGCACAGTGGAGCCGGACGCCGGGATGATTGGCCCGTAAACCAGGCCTTTCAGCGGCACCTTGCGCTTCGCCAGTTTCTGCTCCAGGATTTCGGTGACGGCCTTCAGTTTGAACTCGTCGGCGCTGGCGAGGGTGATTTTCTTGTCCTTCTCGCTGATCTCGATGCCGCTCTTGGAGTCCTTGAGATCGTAGCGCGTGGTGATCTCCTTCAGCGCCTGATTGATGGCGTTGATGACTTCCGGCATCTCAATCTGGGAGACGATGTCGAATGAATTGTCGGGCATGCTTCTAACTGAACTTAGCTCACTTTTTGAGCGCCTGCAAAACCTGGCGGGTGATTTCCTCCACCAGGACGGGCATGGCGGCATCCACGGCCAGGATCACGGCGGCGCGCACGCGCTCATCGGATAGGTCGGTTTCCGGTTCCGGGACTGTGGAAAGGGAGGGAACCGCGCAGGATACCGGGTCGGGCTGCAGAATGCGCAGCGGATTCTCACCGGCAACGGCCACCGCGGGGGCCACGGCCTTCACCGCGATTTCGTTCAACTCCCGATCCTGGCGCGCCGATTCCAGCAGCGGCTTGATGGCCTCCAGCACGGCGGTGGCTTCGAATGGCTTTTTCAACAGGCCGTCGCTGCCGGCGCGGGCGGCTTCCGTCTCATCGAGCGGCTCCAACACGCCCGCGGTCAGGATGACGCGCACATGCTTCAGCTTGGGATTGCCCTTGATCTCGCGGCAGATGTCGAAGCCGGAGCGCCGCGGCAGGAAAGCGTCAGCCAAGAGTAGATCGGGATCGAACTCGGTCAACTGGGCAAGCGCAGCCTCTCCGTCCGTCACGGACAGCACTTCGAACCCCTCTTCGCGCAGGATCCGCTCCCCCATTCGCTGCGCGTGAGGGCTATCGTCGGCCAGCAGAACGCGGCTCATTTCTTCTTCTTGGACTTCTTCGACCCCTTCTGGTTACTGCGATTGGTGGGTGTCTGCTGCTGCTGATCGGAACCCTGCGCGCCGGTGGCGGAGGTACCGGATGCGGGCGTGGTGCCGGCGGCTGCCGCGCCGCCCTGACCTTCGGGCTTAGGCGCTCGGGCGTCCGGTTGGGTTTCCAGCGCGGAGTTGCTGCCGTCCACGGTGCCGATGCTTACGTCGGTGACGCCGGCGCCCGCGGCAACGGGTACGGGTACACTGGCCGGCAGGCTGGGGGTGCCGCGTTCCATGGCGGGTGTGCCGCTCTTGGCTGCCTGCGCCGTGTCGGGGCTCTTCTTAAAGATGCTCAGCGCCTTCGACGACATGCCCTTCTTGGTGTGGTTCTCCGCCTCATACTTCATGCGGGCCACAGCCACCGGATCAGGCTCCGGAACCTCCAACTCCATTTCCTTCAGCTTCGACTTGGCCTCCTCGGCCAGCGGGCTCAAGGGGTAGCTCTTCACAATGCGGGAATAAGCCTGCCCGGTCTTGTCGCGGAACCGCGGGCCCATCTGCGAGTAGGAATCGGCCAGCATCCACAGCGCCTCGTCGGAGCGGCTATAGAGCGGATACTGGTCCACCAGCGATTGCAGGCGGTTGGCGGCGGCCGGGTTGCTGCCCTTGGTGTGATAGAAGTTGCCCACGCGGTATTCGGACTCGCCGAGTACTTCCTGGATATTGCGCAGCAGTTGCTGGGCGTTGGGCGCGTATTTGCTATTGGGGAACTGCACCAGCAACTGGCGGCATTCCTCTTCGGCTTTGAGCGCGTGCGTGGTGTCGCGGTCCGGCTTCTCCATCTGCCGGTAGTGGATCATGCAGACCTTCTCCTGGGCCTCGGCGGATTCCTCCAGCGTGGGGTAGAACAGGATAAAGTCCTTGTACTCGGCTTCAGCCTGCGCCAGGCCGTTGGAGCCGCCTTCGCGGAACCAGCTATCGGCGATGGCCAGCTTTGCCTTGGCCAGGTATTCGCTGGTGTCGTACGTATTGATGAGCGTTTGCAGCGTGAGGCGCGCGATTTCGAAGCGGTTGCGCTCCAAATCCTTCACGGCCTTGTCGAACAGCACCTTGTCCGGCTGCTGGGTATCCTTGGTGATCGGGTTTTCGTACTTCTTGCGGCGGAACCCGCAGGAGGCCAGCAACCCCAGGCAAAGCGCGGCAATCAACGCACGTCGGAACATTGGCTCAATAACCTTCATCCACTTCCTCAGCCTTCTTACGCCCGCACCATCATGGCATCGCGGGCGGCCTGTTGCATGGTTCTCACGGCTGACTCCGGATCTTCACTATGGAAGACGCTGGAGCCGGCCACAATCCAGTCGCACCCGGCACGCGCGGCGGCGCCAACATTATCCGGACCCAAACCGCCATCCATTTCAATGTAGAAATGGCGGCCGCTGGTCCGCCGGCGCTGTTCCAGTTGCTGCACTTTGCGCAGCGAGTTCGGCAGGAACGCCTGTCCGCCGAAACCGGGGTTCACACTCATGATTAGCACGTAATCCGCCAAATCCAGTACCTCATCCAAGGTGGACACGGGGGTCGCGGGATTCAACACGACACCGGCGAGGGCGCCCTCCGCCTGGATCATGCGCAGGGTCCGGTCCAGGTGCGGACAGGCTTCCTGATGCACCGAAACCTGGTCGGCGCCCGCCTCGATGAAGATCGGCGCGTACTTGTCCGGGTCGGTGATCATCAGGTGCACGTCGAGTGTCAGACGTGTGATCTTTCGGATGGATTTCACTACCGGTGGTCCCATCGTCAAATTCGGTACGAAGTGGCCGTCCATGATATCGACGTGCAGCTTCGTGATGCCGGCCTTCTCCACACGGGCGATCTCTTCGCCCAGACGTGCGAAATCGGCGGACAGGATTGATGGGAGGATTTCCACCATGGCGGAGGTAAGGGTAGCTATTGCAATCCTAACATGGGGAACGGTAGGCAGGGCCCCACCGTGCCGTTCCGTACGCGCGCTACACTCTAAAAATGCCTGAGCCCGCGGTGCCCGCGCCCCGCGCCGCCAGTTCGGAGTTGGAAATCCTGCGCCGCCGGGTGGAAGACCTGGAGCAGCAGGTGGCGCAGTCTCAGAAGCTAAACGCCATCGGTTCGTTGGCGGGTGGCGTGGCTCATGATTTCAATAACTTGCTTACCGCGATCCTTGGCTATGTGAGCCTGTTGCGGGAAGATGCCGCGGGACTGCAGAACGTGGCCGAGGCCTTGGACGTCATCGAAAAGGCCGCCGACCGCGCCTCGCAGCTTACAGCGCAATTGCTCGGTTTCGCGCGCGTCGGCCAACCCAAGCGAGTGCGCGTCGATCTGCATCAGACCCTGCCTGAAGTGGCCGAACTGCTGCGTCATACGATCAATAAGAAGATTCGCCTGGAAACCAGCCTGCATGCCGCTATCCCGCAGATCATGGGCGACCCCGGACAGATGTTCCAGGTGTTCCTGAATCTCTCCATCAATGCCCGCGATGCCATGCCCGACGGCGGAGTCCTGACGCTGGCCACCAGCACCTCGGGCGCCTGGGTGCGGGCGACGGTGGGCGACAGCGGGACCGGCATTCCCCCAGCTATCCGCGATCGTATCTTCGAGCCCTTCTTCACCACCAAGGAGCCCGGTAAGGGCACAGGCATGGGCCTGACCGTCGTGCAGACGATCATCCGCTCCCACGGCGGCCGCATTGAAGTCGACACCGATCCACCGCCCGGCACCCGCTTCCACATCTGGCTCCCGGTGGCGGCCGGCCGCGTGGCGGCGGGCGTCGAGGCGCAACCCGCCGTGCCGGCCCGCGGCAAGGGATCGGTTCTGGTCATCGACGATGAGGACGTAGTGCGCCAGGTGGCGTCGCGCATGTTGAAGAGTCTCGGCTACCATGCCATCTGCCTCGGTAGCGCCCGCGAGGCCATCGATTACTACCAGCGCCGCCGCCGGGACATCGATCTGGTGCTGCTGGACCTGATCATGCCGGATATGGACGGCAAGGCGGTGCTCCAGGAACTGACCCAGAGCGACCCGGCCGTGTGCGTGGTGGTGACCAGCGGCTATAGCCAGGACGCGTCCGTCGATGCGATGCTGGACAGAGGCGCCCGCGCGTTTCTGCAGAAACCCTATCGCCTGAACCAGCTTTCCGAAGTGTTGACCGCCGCCCTCCGCCAATGAGGTTCCCGAATTTCTACGGCAACGCCGCTGCCGCCAGTTCCCTGGCCAACATGATTGCCCAGGACCGCATTCCCCAGACCCTGCTGTTGGCTGGCTCGGAAGGCATTGGCAAGGCGACGCTCGCCCGCCGCTTTGCCGCGCGCCTGTTAGGTGGCACAGAGCGCATCGAAAACGACGATTTGAGTCTGCCGCACAATGTCGAATTGCTGGCGGAGCGTGAAAAGCTGGCGTCGGACAAGCGCGCCGACGATCCGCTGCAGCTTGCCTCCCACCCCGACTTCGTGACATTCCCGCCCGATGGGCCGCTGCGGCAGATCTCCATCCAGCAGATGCGCCTGTTAAAGGAGCGGTCGCAGTATGGGCCGATGAAGGGGCCCTACCGCGTGTTTCTCATCGACCACCTGGACCGCGCCAACGAGCAGGCCGCCAATTCGCTGCTGAAGATTCTGGAAGAGCCGCCCGCGCACCTGATCGTGGTGATGACGGCCGAGAACGTCTACGACCTGCTGCCGACTATTCGGTCGAGGGCCGTGATGTTTCACATGACGCATCTTTCGGACGAAGAGATGGCGCAGTTCGCCGAATCGCGCGGCTTTCATCCCAGCGAGTCACGGGTCACGCTCGCCGCCGGGGCGCCCGGCCTTTCCGTGACGATGGATCTGGAGCAGTGGGACATGCGGCGGCAGCGCGTGCTGGCCCTCATGGAAGTCGCCAGCGGTCAGGCGAAGCTTGGGGCCTGGGTGAAGCATTCGGAAAGCATCAATGCCAGCAAGAGCGAAAAGCTGGAGTACTACCTGAAGGTAATGTACGGGTTTCTGGAGGACATCCTGCTGCTGCGGGAAGGGATCGCGGCCCGCCGGAACCCTGACTTGTCCCCAAGGTTGGGAGCGGTGGCGCAGGCGGTCAGTTTCGACTGGATCCGCGCGGCGACGGCGAAGACGGATGAGTTGGTGGAGTTCGCGCGGCGGAATGTGCAAAAGGGGATCGCGCTGGATGCGTTTGCGGTGGAGTTGCGGAAGGTGCGGTGAACGGGGGCTGGGGAGATAGACGAGACTTCTCCAGCGTCTGTTCCTTCTCGTTCTTATAAACCGACAGCGTCTGGCGCGTCGTTTCAATCACGCCTTCGGTCCCGATGAACGTCTCCGACACCACACGGTACCCGTTCGGCCCGAACTGCGTGCGGTCAGGACGGCCCTTCGGACAGGCGTACATTCAAGGGCAGAGCCGGTTATTCATAAACCTGGCTCCGATGCCTTACACGCAGCACGTCTACTCTGAGCGACTTATCGTTGATGGAGTAGACTACGCGAATGTCGCCGACCCGAATACGCCATAGGTCTCCAGGAGGCCCGTGCAACTTCTTGCACCCGATTGGCCGCGGATCGCTGGCCAGACTCTCGATACCTTCGATTACTCGCTTCAGCGCTAATGCGGTGAGGCGAGCGATCTCTTTCGCCGCCGACGGCTTGACCGCTACCGTGTAGTTAGGCGCTGCGCACTGGTTTCAGAAGGGAAGCCTTTAACTTCTTGATCGGAATCCCACGTTCCTTCCGCCGGCTGTTAGCAACGATAGCATCCAGGAAATCCTCCCAGAGTTGACCGTGCTTGGCCAAGTCGATCTGGACCGCGACCTTGCGGCCCTGCTCATCTGTCAGGTACTGGATGCCTACCATGCTTACATCATAGACGAGACGGTTTCACACCATCTCCCGCCACGGCACTTCCCGTCTCCGTTCAATCGCCATCCTCCCCAAGATCGCCGTCAGCGTCGATTCCGCGGCGGACACCGCCCGATTCTCCGGCCTTCTCTCCATCACCCGCGCCACGAAGTTCTCCGCCGCATTCTCCGTAATGTTCTTCGGGATCTTCTCCAGCGTTTGTTCCTTCTCGTTCTTATAAACCCACAACGTCTGGCGCGTCGTTTCAATCACGCCTTCCGTCCCGATAAAGGTCTCCGACACCACCCGGTACCCGTTTGGTCCGAACTGCGATGCCGTCAGCACGGCCTGCACGCCCGTCGGATAGGTGTAGGTAACGTTCAAGTGATCCAGCGTGTCGCCGTAGGTGCGCAGGATCCGCCCGCCGGTCCCATGCGCCTTCAGCGGCGGGCCGCCGAGAAACCAGTTCAGCGTGTCGATACCGTGTACATCCTGCTCCACGATAAAATCGCCGCTATACTCGCGCCACGCTTGCCAGTAGATGAGCTTCTCCTGCTCCGGGGGCACGGCCGCCCGCTTGCGCTTGCCAATCCCGGTGCTGGCGATCCAGTTACTCCGCGCCATCTTGATAGACCCGATCGCATTCTCCTGGATCATCTTCTCAGCCTTCAGATAACCGGGGCCGTAGCGGTTCTGCAGTCCGATGGTAATCACCTGCGTGGGCGATGCCTTCTTCGCGGCGGCGATCACGCGCAGGCAGCCGGCCACATCCACGCCCATCGGTTTCTCGCAGTAGATATGCTTGCCGGCCTGCACGGCGGCTTCGAAGTGCTCCGGATGCAGGTGTACGGGCGTGGCGATGAGCACTGCCTCCACATTGGAGTTGAGGAGTTCGCGGTAGTCCTGGAAATGGCGGGCGCCGGCGGCTCGCAGCGGTTCGCGCGCCCGGCCGGCGTTCTTCGCGCTAACGTCGCACAGGCCGGTGAACCGTACCCGGTCGTCGCGCGCCATCATGGCGGCTACGGTGGTGCCGCGCTCGCCACAGCCCAATAAGCCGATGGTCATGGCGGAGTTTGCTTGTGCGCCAAAGGCCAGCGCGCTCGACGAGGTGATCTGGTGGAAACTGCGACGGGTCATCTTCTAAAACCTCCGCAAATACGCGACGCTTCGGCGGATGCTCTCTTCGAGCGGCATCACGCCGGCGAATGCCTGGTGGATCGTGACATAGCCGCTGTAGCCGCTCTTCGCCAATGTAGACAGCACCAGGTCATAGTTCACGCCATCCGTTTCCCAAATGCCAATGTGATCCACGCCCACCACGCCGCGCTTCCACGTGTCGATCTTGGCTTGCCCGCTGGCATTCAGGCGATGGTTCTGCACGTACACATTGAACAGATGCGGCCGGATCATCTCCAGGGCGTCCGGGCCGTAGCGTTCCCCGGCCACGAACCAGTTCGCCGCCTCATAGATCAGGCCGAAGTTATCGCGGTTGATCTTCTGCAAGACACGCACGGAGTTCTCCGGCGATTCGAACATGCTGGCGCAATGCGATTGATGGGCCAGGCGGATGCCGCGTTCCTTCGCCTCGTCGGCCGCGCGCTGGGCCCAGTAGATATCCTCTTCCACCTTCATGCAGACGCGGATCAGCGGAGCGTTCAGTTCCTTGGCCAAGTCCAGATACGGCGTGATCCAGCGCAAGCAATCGGGTCCGGCGTCGCCATTGACGGGCACCGCGAAGTCCCCCGTCATCATCGACACCGGCAGGCGCGCCGCGTCCAACTGCTTGCGGTAGTCGCGCACCACTTCGATGGGCGTATGGATGCCAGCCACCGACGCCCGCATGCACATGGCGTTGAATTCATACTTGCGCGCCACCGCGATCAACTGGGCAAACGGGACCGTGCTCTTCTCCTTATTCGTGAACGACTCGGCGACGCGGACCGACAGCGAGAGTTTCATAGATGGCTCAACACGGCATCGCGCATATCGTTGGTGGAGTTGGCGCCGCCCAGATCGGGCGTGCGCACGGACTTCCCGGCCAGCACGCGCTTGATGGCGTTGTCGACGGCAAAAGCGGCGTGGGTTTCGCCCAGATGATCCAGCATCATGCCGGCGGAAACAATCGCCGCCAGCGGGTTCGCGATCCCCCGCCCGGCGATGTCCGGCGCCGATCCATGCACTGGCTCGAACAGGGAAGGAAAGCGGCGGCTCGGATCGATGTTGGCGCTCGCCGCCAGCCCGATAGACCCGGTGACGATGGCCGACAGGTCGCTGAGGATGTCGCCGAACAGGTTCGACGCCACCACCACATCGAAGCTATGCGGACGCCGCACGAAGTTCATGGCGGCGGCATCCACCAACAGGGATTCGGTTTCGATATCGGGATACGAGGCGGCCACCGTCTGGAACACGTGATCCCACAGCACCATGCTGTAGGCCTGCGCGTTGCTCTTGGTTATGGAAGTCACGCGGTTCTTCTTGTTGCGGCGGCGTGCAAGGTCGAAGGCGTGGCGAATGACGCGTTCGCAGCCAGTGCGCGTGAACACCGCCGCCTGCACGGCCACCTCCTGCGGGTGATGATGGTGCACGAAGCCGCCTACCGGCGCATACTCGCCCTCCGTATTCTCCCGCACCACCACCATGTCGATCTCATGCGGTGGATAGCCGCGCAAGGGCGACTCGACCCCATCAAACAGCACGGCCGGGCGCACATTCGCAAACAGATCGAAGGAGCGCCGGATGGGCAGCAGCAACCCGTGCAGCGTAACGTGGTCCGGAATATCGGGATGGCCCACGGCGCCCAACAAAATGGCGTCCGAATCCTGCAGTTCCTCCAGCGCATTGGCGGGCATCATGCGCCCGTGTTGGAAGAAGTAGTCCGATCCCCAAGGCTGTTCGGTGAAGCTGACTTCAAAGCCATGCAACGTGGCCGCGCGTTCCACCACGCGCATGGCCGCCTCGGTGACTTCCACACCGATCCCATCTCCGGCGATGACCTGAATGCGATAGTTCTTCATGGAAAGAGGAATTTTACCCTACGCCTCCGTGTGGTGGTAGCCTCGAACATTGGGGCATCCCCCATTCACTATGAGCACTCCCTTTTCACTCGAGGGCAAAACGGCCCTTATCAACGGCGCCAGCCGGGGCATTGGACTCGCCATCGCCAACGCCATGGCCGACGCCGGCGCGGATGTCATTCTCGCTTCGCGTTCCCTGCCGCAGTTGGAAAAGAACGCCGAAGAGCTGCGGGCGCGCGGACGGAAGGCTCGCGCCATGAAGCTGGATATGGCCGATGTAGCCACCATCGAAGCCTGCGCGGCCGCCGTTGGCGAAGTCGACATCCTGGTGAACGTCGCGGGAACCAATGTCCGCAAGCGCTTTGAAGCCTACACGAAGGAAGAGTATGAGCACCTGATGCAGACCAACCTGCACGGCATCGTGCGGCTCACGCAATTAGTGGGCGCCGGGATGCTGGAGCGCGGCAAGGGCGGCAAGATCGTGCATATCGGCAGCTTGATGTCGGTGCTGGGCCTGCCGTTCCTGACCGTCTACGCCATGACGAAGTCGGCGCTGGCCGGACTCACTCGTACCCTCGCCGCCGAGTGGGGCCGTCACAACATTCAGGTGAACTGTATCGCCCCGGGATTCATTATCACCGACCTCAATCGCAAGATGTGGGAAGCCGAACACATGAAGAAATGGCTGCAAGGCTGCCAGGCCAATCCGCGCACGGGCACGCCGGAGGATATCGGCTCAGTGGCTGTGTTTCTGGCCAGTCCCGCCGCCGATTACGTCACCGGGCAGGTGCTGGCTGTCGATGGCGGCTACACCACCACCGCCGTCTGGCCCTTTGAGGGATAACCCATGATCAGCCGCAGGAGCGCCCTTGCCAGTTTAGCCGCCGTATCGCTGGGCCAGGCTCAGGCGCCGCCCGCGAAGCGGATTGATGACGATACGCCGCCGGATCCTGATTTCTACTGTCCGATGGACAAGGACATCCGGTCGAAGGACATCGGGAAATGCCCGCGCTGCGGCATGAAACTGATTCCCAGCATCGCCGATCCGCTGGAGTATCCGGTGGATCTGACCGTTTCGCCGAAGCCGCCCAGGGCCGGGCAGGTTACCAAGCTCCGCTTCCGCATTCTAGATCCGCGCAAGGGAACGCTGGTGCGGAAGTTCGAACTGATGCATGAGCGTCTGTTCCACCTGTTCGTGATCAGCGAAGACCTGTCCTACTTCGTCCACGAGCATCCGGAGCAGTTGAGCAGCGGCGAGTTTCTATTGGAATTGCCGCTGCCCTACGGCGGGCCGCATCGCCTGCTGACCGACTTCTTCCCTATGGAAGGCACGCCGCAGATGAATGCCCAGACGCTCTACGTGGCCGGACCGCGTAATGCCGCCGCCAGGGCGCTGGCCCCCGATCTCACCCCGCAGGAGGGCGAGAACCTCCGGGCGCGAATGCGGACCGAGCCGGAGCAACCGCTGGCGGGCTTCAAGACGCTGCTATTTTTCGAACTCGAAGGCCGGACCGAACCGTTACGCCTGAATCCCTACCTGGGCGCCTGGGGACATATGCTGGCGGGCAGTTGGGACCTGGTGGATATGGTCCACACGCACCCGTTCATCGCCGATGGCGGTCCAAAGCTGCAGTTCAACCTGATCTTCCCACGCGCGGGGCTGTACAGAGTTTGGGTGCAGTTTCAGAACCGCGGGACAGTGAACACCGTGGCGTTCACCATTCCCGTGAAGATGCTGGGCTGAGAGTGGCTCGGACGGCCAAGCGGGTTTGCCACCGGGCGGCCCGATTAGGCCGGGAAGTAATCAATAAGCTTGTCGTAGAAAGAGCTTACGAACTGGCGGGCAATCTCCGTCGTCTTCTCGTGGTCCGAGCCGCGCGGGATATTCAAAGTTATCTTCACGATGGCCGTATCGGAGCGGTTGTGCTGGATGGAATCGAGCACTGTATAGACCTTCGCCTTGTATTCGCTGGCGACGGTGCGTGTCGACGTCTGATACCAGTACACCACCAGGGAGTGGTCCTCGCCTCTCTGGACGATGTAGCGGTTGGCTTCGATGGCCGGATGCCCGGGTACTTCTATTTGGATCTTGTCATTCACAACCGGTGTCCAGCCGTTGCCCGGAAGGCAGTTTTTCGGCGAATGCGGTGCCTTGCCCGTGCGCTGTGTCTGGAAATAGGCGATAAACAGATTCGCGCCCGCGTTCCGCTCCCGGTCGATATAGGTGCGGGTGAGTGTGTCGTCGGCCTTCAGAATTTCCTGGGTGTCTTTATCGATCACCCCTTCCTGGTAAAGCGTCCAACCGCCGAGCGTCTTGGGCAATTCCGAGAGCGGGGCCACCGGGCGCTGCGGTTCGGTGCGGCCCAGAGCGTAAAAAGCCACCGATTGCAGGAGAAGGAAGATCGTCAAGACCCGCACCGGCGGGTACGAGAGAAAACGAAACATCGATTAGCTCCTCTTCGTTTTCGAGTAGATGAAGTTGATCAGGCGATGTACCGCCACCAGTATCACCATCGCCACCATGAACACCACCCAGCCTTCGGCCGTGTGATAAAAACCCGTAGCGTACTCCGGGTTGATCTCGCTCAGGATGCCGGTTCCGGTTACGCGCGTGGCATTGGCGGTGATGGCAATGGGAATCGTCAGGGGCAGCAGCACCCACTTCATCCACTCCTTGCCATCGAAGAACTGGCCATACACCAGCGACAGAAAGCTCAGCGACAGCAGCGACCGGATGCCGCTACAAGCCTCCACTACCGACAGCCGCTGGCTGGGCAGTTCGAGCACATTGCCGTCGCGCAACACCGGGATGCCAAGCAGGCTAAGCACCGTTTCGGCGACACGGCTGGCCAGCAATTGCAAGGGGAACGTGATCTGGTTATAGACGATGGCGGGAATAGGCACCATGAACAGCAGCAGGAACAACGGGAAGAACAAAATGCGGATGGCCGCCATCCCTCCCATGTACAGAACGGTGCCGTACACCGAAATGAGGAACGAAGTCCTCGACAGGAAAAGCTCCACGCCCAGCGTGCCGATGATGGATTGCAACGCCCCCCAAACCATCAGAACCAGCCCCAGCGGGTTACTCCGCAAGGGTGCGGCCTTCAATTCGTCGCGCTTGAACCAGGCGATATAGGCGGCTATGGCCGGAACAAAAAAGCCATGGCCCATGTCGTCATCCGTGTACCATTGATTAACAAGGCGGTAAAGGATGGGCGCATAGCAGAGAATGAGGAGCGCGAACAGCCATACGATGGCCCCCATGCCGAACACCGGCGCCTCGGCGCGAGATTGCTGCTGGCCCGGCGCCGTTTGAATATGCGTCCCCATGGATGTTACTTCCGGTGAAACCACTCTCAGTAGACCATAAAGCGAAGGGCCCTCACAAGCCAGTCGATCATAAGTAAGAAGAAAGCTGTCATGCAGTTGGTACAACTCCTAAGTGCGCTCCTAAGCCTCGCTTCGGCGCCGTCCTTCGCGCAGGCCCCTATGGGAATCCTGCCCGTGCGCGATGTGCGCCCCGGCATGCGGGGAACGGGCTATACCGTGTTTCAGGGCACGAAAGTCGAGCCGTTCGAAGCGGAAATTCTAGGTGTGCTCGAGAACGCCGGTCCGAAGCAATCCATCATCCTGGCCCGTCTTTCCGGTGGCCCTATCGAAAGGACTGGTGTCCTACAGGGGATGTCGGGATCCCCGGTCTATATTGAGGGGAAGCTGATCGGGGCAGTGGCTCTGGCATTCTCCCTGGCCAAGGAGCCGATCGCTGGGATCCGTCCGTTCGAGGAGATGATCGCGCCGCGGGCGCCCGGCCCGAATCGCCGCCTGCTGGCCGAAGCCGCCCCCGCTCCCGCCGCTTGGGGGCAGGCCAAGCTCCAGGAGATCGCCACGCCGGTTTCCTTCAGCGGCTTCACCCCAGCCACCATCCAGAACTTCGCGCCGCAACTCCGGGCGCTGGGTCTGGAGCCGAGGCAGGGACTAACTGGTGGTGGCACTTCACCACCGCAGGTAGGGAGCCCTGCGTCTCTGAAGCCGGGCAGTATGATCTCGGTGCAGTTGGTGAGTGGCGATATGGCGGTGGGCGCCGATGGTACGGTCACCCATATTGACGGCGGCAAGATTTATGCCTTCGGCCACCGGTTCCTGTCCGCCGGTCCGGTGGAGATGCCCTTTGCCGGCTCCGAAGTATTGACGCTGCTGCCGAACCTGGAGGTGTCGTTCAAGATCTCCACAGCCCGCGAACGGCTGGGCGTCATTACGCAGGATTACAGCACCGCCATCCAGGGCGAACTCGGGCGCACGGCGCGCACCATCCCCGTTTCCATCAGCCTGCGCGGCGTGGCCGGTGTGTCGGAATACAAAATGGATCTCGTGCGCGATGCCGCCCTTACACCCTTCCTATTACAGATGGTGGCGTTCTCGGCTATCGACGCCACCGAACGCACCATGGGCGGGCTGAGCTATGCGGTGGACCAGACCATCCAATTCCGCAATGCGCCCCCTTACAAGGCATCGAACATCTATTCGGGCGAGTTCAACACGCCGCAGATGGCGGCGCAGTCCGGGGCGATCCCGGTTTCCTACGTCATGCAGGCGGGCTTCCCCGATCTCGAGATCCAGTCGATTTCTTTAGCGATCGACGCCCAGAACCGCAAGCGGCAGGCCATCGTGGAAGACGCCTTCCCCCTGCGGCGTTCCGTGCGGCCCGGCGAGACCGTGCCGCTGCAGGTGATTCTGGCGTCGGAAGGCAAGCGCATCGTGCATAACGTGAACTACACTGTGCCGGTAGGGGCGCAGGCGGGGACGCTGCAGTTCACCGTCACCGACGGGCCGACGGCCAATCTGCTCGACCTGCGCCAACAAGTAGGCCTGCCCGCGCGCCAGCCCGCCGACGTTTCGCAACTGCTGGCGGCGCTACGGCCCAATGACCGGGCCTACATCCGCGTGTGGCGTGCCGAGGCGGCTTACTCGTCACAAGGCCGCGACCTGCCCGGCCCACCGCCATCCATCGCCGGTATCCTCGCGCGCTCGCAGTCCGGGGCGGGGATCGCAAACTTCACCACAAAGCTGGCCGAATTGGTATTGCCGGGAGAGAATCTGATGGTTTCCGGATCGAAGACGTTTGCCGTGGAGGTGAAGGAGTGAGGCTCGTTTCTCTCCTGCTGGCCGCGATGCTGCCCGCCGCCGCCGCCACCACGGCCTATTGGGAACTGAACAACTACGCGGAGTTCGCCAAAGGCAAGCTCACCGGCGTATCGCTGACCAGAGAAGGGCGGCTGCTGCTGGCGCCAAAGCTCGACACGCTGTCGTCCCTGGACCAGCCGGTGATCTGGGCCATCGCGCGCGGGCCTGCCGGCACGCTCTACCTGGCCACCGGTCATCGCGGCGAGGTTTTCCAGGTGGATGCGGCGGGCAAGGCGCAACTGCTGTGGACCGCGCCGGAGCCGGAAGTCTTCACGCTGGCGGTGGATGCCAAGGGCTCGCTCTATGCCGCTACTGCGCCGGATGGCAAGATCTACAAGATCACGCCGGGTAATTCGGTCACCGCGGTCGAATACTTCAATCCGAAGGCGAAGTACATCTGGTCCCTGGCGGTGGCGCCGGGCGGCGAGCTGTACGCCGGCACTGGCGACCAGGGCCGCGTCTATCGCATCACCGGACTCAACACCGGCGAGCTCTGGTATGAGTCCGGACAGACGCACATTACGGCTCTGGCCATCGACGCTAAAGGCCGGCTGCTGGCGGGTTCGGAACCGAACGGCATCCTGTATCACGTGCAAGCCAAGGACAAGGCCTTCGTTCTATACGATGCCAATCTGCCCGAGATCCGGGCGATTGTCCCGGCGCCCGATGGCAGCCTGTACGTCGCGGCGTTGGGCGGCGCTTATGGAAAGAAACAGGCTGGCGCGGCGGGTGCCGCCACTGCCGTAGGTTCCGGCGTGATGGTTACCGCGCCTACCACCACCATCACCGTAGAGGCCGCGCAGACGCAGGGTGTGGCCGAAGTGAAGCCCGACCAGGCGAAGCCCGCCGCCACCGCTACAACGGCTGCCGTAACCCCCGCCGTCACGGCCACTCCGGTATTGGAACTCACCGGTGTCGATAAGAGCGCTCTCTATCGCATTCATCCCGATAACTTGGTCGAAACGCTGTTCGTGTCGAAGGAAGAGAACATCTACGATCTGGCGCCGCTGGACGGCCGCATCCTCTTCTCCACCGACTCGCAAGGGCGCGTCTACCGTCTGGAGCCCGACCGCCAGCCGACGCTGCTCATCGAAACCCGCGAGGGCGAGGCCACGCGCCTGGCTCCCGTGCCGAACGGCATCCTGGTGGCCACCAGCCATGCCGCCAAGCTGCTGCGGTTAGGATCGCAGCCTGGGCCGCGAGGCGAGTACGAATCGCCGGTGCATGATGCGACGAACGCCGCGCGCTGGGGCCGCCTGAACTGGCTGGGCGCCGCGCCTGCCGGCTCGCAAGTGGCGTTTCGCACGCGCACCGGCAACTCCGCCCGGCCGGATAAGACGTGGAGCGACTGGTCCGCTCCGCTGACCACTCCCGGTGCGCCCATCACCAGCCCCAACGCGCGCTACATCCAATGGAAGGTAGAACTGACGGGCAGCGCCACCGCCGCGCCGCAGGTAGATGCCGTCACGTTGGCGTACCTGCCGCAGAACACCCCACCAGCGGTGAAGTCCATCCAGGCTACGGCCACTGGCGGCGGAGTACCCAGAGCCGCAACCACCGCCGCCGCGGCCGGACAGGCGTCGAATACGGTGTACAGCGTTACCGTCACCGATGGCACCGACGCCCAAGCCACCAGCGCCGGCACGCCCACCCAGACCGTCACCCGTTCGGCCAGCGGCAACCTCATCCTCACGTGGCAGGCCGAAGATACCGACGGCGATAAGCTGCTCTACACCGTCTGGTTCCGCGGTGAGGAGGAATCGGAGTGGAAGCTGCTGAAGAAGGATCTGCCGGATCAGTCGTTCGCGTTGGAGGCCGATAGCTTGGCCGACGGCAAGTATCTGTTTAAAGTAGAAGCCACGGACAGTTCGGCGAATCCGCCCGCCCAGGCGCGCACGGGCAGCGCGATCAGCGCGCCGATCCTTTTAGACAACACGCCGCCTACGATTTCGGCCAACGTAACGCGCAGCGGCCAGGCTTTGACGGTGGAAGTGACCGCCACGGATACCGCGTCGGCCTTGCGGCGGGCGGAGGTCTCCGTTAACGCCGGTCCGTGGACGCCGCTGGCGGCGGACGATGGCGTCGCGGATTCGAAGTCCGAGAAGTTCAGCGGTAGGTTGGATGGCGTTCCCGCGGGGGAACTGGCGGTCACTATCCGCGCTGTCGATGCCGGTGGCAACGCCGGTACCCTGAAGCGCGTGCTGCGGTAACAGCATCGTCCCCGGCGCCCTTGTTACGATGTTGTCGTGCGGGTTGTCTTCGTATTTGGTCTGTTTCTGTTAACGGCCTGTCAGCAGAGCCGTGTCTCGCGCGCCTTGGTCGCGCCGCCCACGCCCGCGCCGGAAGTCGAGCGCGAAGACCGGCCCGGCGAGGCCGCCGAACACTACGTGGCAGACCGCGTGCCCGCCGGCGCCGATCAGATCCCCGTCGAACGCTATTTCACTGCACGCGACCGTATGAGCCGCATGCGCCTCTATTCTTCCCGCCAGCGCGCCTTCGTGCCGGAGGCCGGCAAGAACCGCAACGCCCGCGATCTCAGCCTGGGCCAGTGGACGTGGCTTGGTCCCGGCAACGCCGGGGGGCGCATCCGTTCTCTCGTGATCCACCCCCTGGACCCCAACATCATGTACACGGCGGGCGTCGCGGGTGGCGTCTGGAAGACCGTCGACGCGGGCGGCTCCTGGTTTCCGCTGACGGACTTCCTGCCGAACATCGCCGTCAATGCATTAGCCATGGATCCTTCCAATTTCGATGTGCTGTACGCCGGCACCGGCGAAGGCTATGCCAATCGTGGCCGCGTGCGCGGCGCGGGCATCTTCAAAACCACGGACGGCGGCGCCACTTGGACGCGCCTGGAGAACAGCAACCGCTCCACACTTTGGTACGTGAACCGCATCGTGGTTTCTAAAGCCGATCCCAACCGCGTCTATGCAGCCACCTGGACCGGTATCTTCCGCTCGCTCAACGCCGGCCAAACCTGGACGCAGGTGCTGCCCATCAGTTCCGCGCTGGGCTGCCAGGACCTGGTGATCCATACCGAAGAGAATGTGGATACCCTGTTCGCGGCCTGCCAAGGTTCGCCCCAAGGCTCCATCTTCCGGAACACCAACGCCGGCGGCGATGGACAATGGCAGGCTGTGTTCACCGCCCAACATATGGCGCGCGTGGCGCTGGCCATTGCCCCTTCGCGGCCACGTACCATCTACGCGATTGCCGAAAGCAGCATGCCGGGCGCCTGCCCCGGTAGTCCCGGCGCGCGGCCTCCGGGGCAGTGCTTCCGCAACGGCTTTCTCGCCCTTTGGCGTTCCACCGAAGGCGGCGATCCGGACACCTGGGAAGAGCGCACCAGTAACCAGTCGGAGAACCCCATCAACCCCGGCCTGTTCACAAACTCCCAGGGCTACTATCGCGATCTCTGCACCGGCGGCGTGAAGACCTTCTCCAGCCAGGCCTGGTATGACATGGCGATTGCCGTCGATCCCTTCGACGCGGAGACTGTCTGGGTCGGGGGCATCGACGTCTTTCGGTCCAACGACGGCGGCGCCAACTTCGGGATGGCCAGCTTCTGGAATGCCCGCGATACGCCCAGTTGGGTGCATTCGGACCAGCACCTCATTGTCTTCCACCCCAACTACAACGGCGACTCTAACCAGGCCATGTACGTGGTGAACGATGGCGGCGTGTTCGTCACCCAAAATGCGCGCGCCGAGGTGGCCACTGGCGCCCAAGGTCCGTGCCGCATTACCAACACGCAGGTACGTTGGGCCAACCTCAATAACAACCTGGGCGTGACGCAGTTCTACCACGGCGCCGTGTTTCCCGGCGGCCACGCGTTTTTGGGCGGGACGCAGGATAATGCCACGCAACTCGGCATGACCGCCGACGGGCCGAATCGCTGGAACTACCTGATTGGCGGCGATGGCGGCTACGTGGGTGTGAATCCGAAAGACCCGCGGATCGTGTTCGGCAGCACCACCACCCTTTCTCTACGCCGCTCCGACAATGGCACGGCGACGTTCGTCAGCGCGACCAATGGCGTCGGGGAGCCTTCCGCGAACTTCGATTTCATCGCTCCCTACCGCCTGGATCCCGTGGAGCCGGAGCGCATGTGGATAGGCGGCCGCTCGCTGTGGCGCTCCACCGATAGCGCCCGTAACTGGACCAAGGCCAGCGCCGAACTGAATGCCAACAACGCCGTGAATGCCATCGCGATCTCGCCGGTGGATCCCAACCGTGTGATGGCCGGAACGCGCGACGGGCGCATCTATCGGACCGAGCAGGGGCTGACTTCCGATGGCGAGACCGTATTCGAATCCGCACGCCCGCGCACGTCCGGCATTGTGTCTTCCATCGAATACCACCCCACCAACCCCAACATTGCCTGGGCGGCTTACAGCAGCTTCAACAGCGCCGCTTCGGACCGCCATATCTACAAGACCGAAGACGGCGGAGCCACCTGGACCGGCTTGGACGGCAGCGGCGATGCGGCCATCCCCGACATCCCCGTCCACCACGTGCTGGCGCATCCGGAGAATCCGGAGACGCTCTACGCCGGCAGCGACATGGGTATCTTCGTCTCCCTGGATGGCGGCGCCAGTTGGGCGCGCGAAGATCTGGGCGTTCCTTACACGACCGTGGAAACCCTGGTACTTGAGAAGACCGGACCCGGCTACTACCTGTTTGCCTTTACGCACGGACGTGGGGCGTATCGCGTCTGGCTAGGCCCTGGCGAGGCCTGCACCTACCAGGTGAACTCCACTGCCGTGCAGGCGCCCAGGGCCGCCTCGCGCTTTACCCTCGAGATCAACACCCAGGAGGGCTGCCGCTGGAGCGCCCTGCCCAGCGCCAACTGGCTGACGTTCCCCGAGCCACCGCTAGGCAGCGGTCCCGGCCGCATCGAGGTGAGCGCCGGCGCGTTCACCGGCAACGCGCAGACTCGCCGCGGCGTCGTGTGGATCGCCGATAAGGCCGTCGCGGTCACCCAGCAGTAAGCACCTCTCTAAGGTTGACTTCGCTCCCCGTCTCTCATACGCTAGCGCTCATGACCCGACTGCTTCCCGCCGTCCTTGCCTTCGCTGCCGTGTTGGCGCTCGCCCCCGCGCAATCGCTGAAGTCCGGCCCGCCGCTGCCGCATGGGCTGGTGGCGAACTGGGCGCAGTTGCCGGATGGCTGGAACTTCGGCGAAGTCTCCGGTGTGGATGTCGACCGGCACGATAACGTCTGGGTCTTCAACCGCGGCCCGCATCCGGTCATGCAGTTCGACAAGAACGGCAAGCTGCTGCAGGCGTGGAAGGAGGTGCCCGTGAAGTCGTCGCACGGCATCCGGGTCGACCCGCAGGGCAATGTCTGGCTGGTGGACGTGGTGGGCCACGCGCTTCTCAAGTTTACGCCCCAGGGCAAGTTGCTGATGGTGATTACCAACGCCGGCAACCAGCCGGGCAATAACGATACACCCTATGCCTTCAACCGGCCGACCTCGCTGGCCTTTCATCCCAACGGCAGTTTCTATGTTTCGGATGGCTACGTGAACCAGCGCGTCGTCCGCTATACGAAGGATGGCGACTACGTGAAGCATTGGGGCAGCAAGGGCACCGGCAACTCCCAGTTCGACATCGCGCACGACATTACGGTTGACCGCGACGGCAAGCTGTACGTCGCCGACCGCACCAACAACCGCATCCAGGTCTTCGACGCCGAGGGCAATTTCCTCAACAAGTGGACCGGTATCGGCCAGCCCTGGGGCCTGTACTATGCGTCCCGCGATAACGCCATCTTTATGTGCGACGGCGAGAACAACCGCGTGGTCAAGTTGAATCTGGACGGCCAGATCATCGGCACGCTCGGCTCGTTCGGGAAGGCTCCGGGTAAGTTCGACTTCGCCCATCATCTGGCAGTGGATTCCAGCGGGGCCATCTATGTCGCGGAGATCAAGAACTGGCGCGTGCAGAAGTTCGCCATCGTGCGCTAACGAAACTCAATCCCCGTGATCACGCCGCTGGTCAGCCGCTCCGCATCCGCCTTCGGCTCATAAACAATAACCACCGCCACCGGCTGCTGCACCCCGCAGCGGAACGTGAACGTCATCGAACTGGCGTTTTGCAGCAGCACCTCACCAGGCTTTTCCACCCAATACGTCCGCAGGCGCCCCTCGGTCCTTATATGAAAGCGCGCCGACGAGCCCAGGCAATCGATTCGCTCCAACATCCCCGCCACACGTTCCGCCCCCTGCTTGTTCTGCCACGCAGCCGGCGTCTCCTCCTTGCGTGTCTTCAGCTTTGGCGTCTCGCCCGACTCCAACTGCCGCAAGAGACCCGCCGCCATCGCCGAATCCTCGCCGGTCTGCGCGGCATCCACAGCGCGGCGAGCGGCGGCGGCGGCCTTTGCCTTCTCCCCGTCGGCTTCATAACTCTCCGCCAAAGCACGCCAGAACGGCGATTGTCTCGGCAACACCGCCAGCGCGCGTTCAAAATGCCCGATCGCCTCGGCGTGGCGGCCGTCAGACGCATCCATCAGGCCCAGCAGATATTGCGCCTCGGCCAGTTGCGGGTTCAGATCGACGGCACGCTGCAAATACTCCCGCACCTGCCCCCGATCGCCGCCTTTCTCCCGCAGCAGCATGGCATACTCGAAAGGAGCCGTGGCGGGCGTGCCGGGCAGTCGCATCGCCTGCTCGAAAAGACGCATGGCTTCGTCGTCCTGCTTGCGGGCCAGCGCCATCAGACCCAATCGTGTCGCCGCCAGCGACGAATCCGGCCTCACCTTCTCCCATTTGCGATACACCTTCTCCGCGACTTCCACACGTCCCGCGCTAAGCGCGAGTTCGGCATAGGCCAGGTCGCCCTCCCACTCTTCCACCGGACTGGCCTTCGCCTCCGGGGCTGGCTCCGCTGGCAGCGCGAATTCGATCGCCGGCAGCATGGTACGGCTAACGTAAGGCCGCAGCCCGGCAACGATCTCGGTAAGCGAGCGCCCGCACGTGCGTTGCAGCGCGGCCTGCGCCGGTTCGCTCTGCAGCGCCGCCAAAAGCCCTCCGCAGCCGCCCTGGTTGCGCTGGTCCAGTAGCAGGTAATGGGCAACGGCCCAACTCTGCGCGTAGAAGATTCCGGCCTGATGGGCTTCCGAGAAAACCGCCGACTCCTTGGTGACGGCGCCGAGTTCGGAGGCGGCCATCAGCGGGGAGCGCGCCAGCAGCCGCAGATGCCCGGGGATCGGGGCGCCCAGCCGCACCTTGCCGTTCCGCTCCTCCACCGTCGAATAGACTTCCGCGAAGCCTTCCTCCAGCCAGGGCGGCAGCGGACCGCTCGAATGGTGCAAGGCCAGGTGCGCGTATTCGTGGAAAGCGACCCGTGCCGGCACACCCTGATCTTCCAGTTGCACGGCGATGTAATCGCGTTCGGCGGCGCCCTGATAGAAGCCTTTGGTGATCCCGGTGGGGCGCAGAACCCGGAAGCGGTTGGCGTCTCCTAGCCCAAAAGCAACCACTGGAACCGGGGGACGGCCGCGCAGCAGGGTCGCGCCAAACAGCCGCCGGGCCAGTTCCAGCCGCCGCGCTAAGTCCAATCCTGCCTGTGCGCCGGCATCCGTATAGACGACCAGCGGCCCGGCCTCCACACGCCACCACCGGGCGTCTGCCGGGGCGCGCAGAAGCGTAAGGAATACCGCGAGCGTAGCGACCCTCACCACAGGCCCAGCCTAGCCGCGAAGTATATTCAAATGCAAGGGCTCGGTTCCCCACCTTGACTGGTAGAATGATTGCAGAGAGATGAGCTTGCTTTCGCCACATCTGCAACTCAAAGTCGCGCAAAAGCAGATCCTCACTCCTGGCCTTGTCCAGATGGTGACGGTCCTGCAGTTGAACCGGCAGGAACTGCGGGAGATGATTTCCCAGGAGATGGCCAACAACCCCTTCCTGGAGGAATCCGCCGAGGGCGAAGAGCTGACTCCGCAGGAAGTCCAGGTTCTGCTGGAAGCCGAGCGCGTCTCCAACCCTTCCGACCTTTCGGTGACCGAGGCCGCCCAGAGCGGGACGTCCGATAGCTTCGAATCGTCCTCCTTCGAGTTTGAGATGCCGGCTACGGTGGATGCCGAGCGGACGCTATCGGAAGCGGGTGGTCCCGCCACCGCCGAAGATGGCGCCGCCGCGGACCGCAAGGACAGCTTCGACGAAATCGACTTCGGCAGCTACTTCGACGATTACCTGGACCCCGGCTATAAGTCGCCGGCATCGGAATCGGTGGAGAAGCCGTCGTTTGAGACGTTCCTGTCGTCACCCGTAACACTATCGAGCCATTTGGACCAGCAACTGGCGCTGATGGTGCTGAATGACGATGTGCGCGACGCCGCCGACACCATCGTCGGCAACCTGGACGAGAACGGCTACCTGACCGAAACGCTGGCGGACCTCTCGTCCGAGGGCGGCCATAAGATGGAAGACCTGGAAGTCGCGCTGAAGGCCGTGCAGTCCTGCGACCCGGCCGGCGTGGGCGCCCGTGATCCGCGCGAATGCCTGCTCCTGCAGTTGGAAAGCCGCAACGGCAAAGGCGGCGTGGCGTGGCAGATCGTGGCGGACTGCATGAAGTTTCTGGAAGCCCGGCAGCCCAAGGAGATCGCGCGTCTGCTGGGGCGCCCCCTGGAGCACATTGGCATTGCGCTCGATGTGATCCGCCATCTCGATCCGCGCCCGGGCCTGCGCTATTCCGGAGCCGGCGCCCGCGCCGTGCAGCCCGACGTCTACATCTCTAAGGACGGCGAGGATTACCTGATCCAGATCAGCGATGACGACCTGCCGATCCTGCGCTTGAATCCGGAGTACCGGCGCATGCTCGATCGCGACCAGGAGCCCAGCAAGGAAGTCCGCAATTACATGAAGGAGCGCTACCAGAGCGCGCTCCAACTGATGAAGAACATCGAGCAGCGCAAGCAGACCATTTTCAAGGTGTGCCAGGCGATTATCGGGCGCCAGGAGGAGTTCCTGGAGCACGGGTTGGATCGATTGCGCCCGATGATGATCAAGGATGTTGCCGAAGAGATAGGTGTGCACGCTTCCACGGTGAGCCGGGCGGTAGCCAATAAGTACGCACACACGCCCCAGGGCGTCTTCGAATTGCGCTTTTTCTTCTCCGAAGCGGTCCAGGGCCCCAGCGGTGGCGGCACGCCGCTGCTGATCCTGAAGCGCCGGGTGAAGAAGATGATCGAGGAAGAAGACTCCGCCAAGCCACTTACCGATGAGCAGATTACGGAGAGGTTGCAGGCCGAGGGGATCCAGGTAACCCGTCGTACCGTTGCCAAGTACCGGGAAGATATGGGAATCCCTTCCACCCACCAGCGCCGCAAACGCGAATAAACCCCGGAGCCCCCATGACGGCTTTTGCCGTGGTTCTCCATCTCGATTTTTCGCCGAAGGCCCTCCCGATTGGGCCTTCCCTGTTTTGGAGCGGACCGGTTATCTGCCGTTACTCGCCCGCTCCCGTTTGGGAGGAAATACCATGACCGTTACTTACACCGGACAGGCCGCGTTAGCGCCTCCGCAGAAGAAGAAGTTCGAGGAGAAACTCGCCAAAATTGCGAAACTTCTCGACCGGCGCGGAGAAAAAAGCGCCCGAGTCATTTTGACCACCGAGCGGCATCTGCACCACGCGGAAATCACGGTGCAGTACTATGACCGTCCACTCGTGGGCATCGGTTCCAACCCCGATCCATTGCAGGCCGGAATTCTGGCCGTGGAGAAGTTGGAGAAGCAGGTCTTACGGGCAGGGGAGAAGCGGCGCGACACCAGCCGCCGGCCGGTCGCCAAGACCAAACGTGTCGAACCGGCCATCGGCGATACGCCGGAGGAGGTTGCCGGCAAATCGGCCGCCGCCAAGAAGAGCGATGCCAAGAAGGCTGCCGCGGCCGCCAAGGCTGCTCCCGCCACCGCGCGCGTGTTCAAGCTGAATCCGAAGTCGCTTCGCAAGCCGATGACCGTCGACGAGGCCATGCTGGAACTCACCAACGGTAGAAGCCACATCGCCTACCGCGATGCCGGAAGCGATCGTGTCAGCGTCCTGGTGCGCCGCGCCGACGGCCACTTCGACCTGATCGAGGGTTAGGAGGTAAAATTGGCTTTTCCCCATGGCAAGACCGAACGATATCTCCCAACCGGAATTAGTGGTCGTAACCGGTCTTAGCGGCTCCGGGAAAGGCACGGTTCTGAAATGCCTGGAGGACTTGGGTTTCTACTCGGTGGATAACCTGCCGATTTCGCTGATTCCGAAGTTTGCCGAGTTAACCAAGTCCTCCCCTTCTATCGCCTGCGCCGCGCTGGGCGTTGACATCCGCGATCCATCCAGCTTGAGCGAGTTCCCCGCGCTTCTCCAGCGATTGCGCAAGGACGTACACATCACGCTGGTGTTTCTGGAAGCCGATGACGCCACCATCATTCGCCGTTTCAGCGAGACCAGGCGGCCCCATCCGCTCGGACGCAACGGGTCGGTGTCGGAGAGCCTGGGCAAGGAACGGCAGTTGCTCGCGCCCATCCGCGACCTCGCCGACCACATCATCGAAACCACGCGCTTCAATGTGCACGAGTTGCGCGACATCATCAGTGAGAAGTTTCGTGGCACCTCGCAGGAAGCCAAGCTGATGATCTCGGTGACCAGCTTCGGCTATCGCCACGGCATCCCCACCGATAGCGACCTGGTGTTCGATGTCCGCTTCCTGCCCAACCCGAACTACATTCCCGAGTTTAAACATCTGACCGGCAAGCATCCCAGCGTGGCCCGCTACATCCGCGGTTTCCCGCAGACGCAGGAGTTCATGGAGCGCATCACGCAGTTGCTGGTGTACCTGATTCCACACTACATGCGGGAAGGGAAGAGTTATCTAACGATTGCCTTCGGGTGCACTGGCGGGCAACACCGGTCCGTGATGATCACCCGCGAGATCAAGCGGCGGCTCAGCAAGGCCGGGTACAAAGTAAAGGAAGCGCATCGCGACGCCGGGCGGCACTAATGTATACCTAAGTGAACGTGAATTTTTACACAACCCCATTAACAAAAACGTTTCAAAATGGTGTGCGTTCATGTTACGTTTGCATGCGTACACCAGTTACTTCCGTTCTGCGGGAAATGCAGCGCTACTGGTTGACAACCCCCGTCCGGTGAGATCATGATAAAAACTGTTCGCTTGGTTCTACTGCGGCTTTGGCCGTAGTTGCCAATTTGCCTGGCGGCCTATGTCCGCCGCTCTCAGGGAGAGAGTGATACCTGAGAAAGCGGGAGCATGGCCGGTTTTGCAAGCACCCTCCTGAAAGAATACGTACCCTAAACCAACCTAAGTGAAGTCAGCGGTTACGCCTGCCACGGGTAACTCGGCTGCAAATACGATGCGAAAACTGTATTTGTACCTTTTCATTCTATTTACTGCCTCCTATCCCGCCATGACGGCCCGTGACAGCAAGCGTGTCCCCGCCGGGGGCGCTCCGCCGCCGGGCAGCGGACCGCTAGAGATTCGCGGACCGGTGCGCGTCATTGACGGCAATACGCTGGAAGTCCGCATCAACGGCAACCAGGTGGGCATCGGCATTCTCGGAGTGGATGCGCCGCAAGGGAACACGCCGTGCGGGCGCGAAGCCCGGGACCTGCTGACGAACATCCTCAAGCTCGGTCTGTTGCGGCTCGAAGAGGACTCCTCCGAATCCTTCGATGAACGGAAGCGGCGGATGTATAACCCCAGCGTGCTGGGAAGGTCGCTGGCGCTCGAAATGGCGAAGGCTGGCGTCGCGCGCATCAACGGGAAAGGCCGTCTGTTGGCCGACCTGCTGCGCGCCGAGGCGGAAGCGCGGACGGCGCGCCGTGGATGCGTCTGGCGCGCCCTCAACGCCTTCAACGAACCCGTCGTCGAGGACATCCCCACTCCGAAGGCCGAACGGGCCGCTACGCGGGTCGATGGCGAGCGCAGCGCCGCCGCCGGCCCAGCCCTCTCGCAAGGCTTTGTGATCGACGCCGTGGCAAGTAACTTCACGCTTCCGACGGCGTTCACGTTTCTACCCGATGGCCGCATCCTGATTGCCGAACAGACGGGGCTCGTCTGGGTTTACAAGAACGGCGCCATCCTCCCCACCCCCTTGATCGACCTGCGGGGACGGGTGAACGCCTATTGGGACAGAGGCCTGATTGGCATGACGGCCGACCCCAACTTCGCCAGCAATGGCTATCTCTACTTTCTCTACGTTTACGAGCATGACGCCTCGGCTTACGGCGGCCCGAAGACTGGCCGGCTGACTCGGGTTACGGTGAGTGGAGATACGGCCAATCCTTCCACCGAAACCGTTCTGTTGGGGAGCCTCGCCGGGCCGGGTTGCGGCGGATTTCCCGCGGGCAGCGATTGCATTCCCGCCGAGAGCGCGTCGCACAGCGTGGGGAACCTGCGCTTCGCTCCGGATGGGACGATTTTCGCATCGTTCGGCGACGCCTCCTCCTTCAACCTGGTGGACGACGAGGCGTTGCGCGCGCAGAATCTGGACTCCCTTGCCGGCAAGATCGTGCGCATCGCCCCCGATGGCAAGGGGCTGCCTACCAACCCGTTCTTCACCGGAAATCTGAACACGAATCGCTCCAAGATCTGGGCTTATGGCGTGCGCAATGCTTTCCGGCTCAATCTGAAGCCGGGTACGGACATCCCGTACGTCGGAGACGTGGGTTGGGGGCAGATGGACGAAGTGGACGTCGCCGCCCGCGGCGCGAATCTCGGCTGGCCCTGCTATGAGGGCGCGTTCCGGCAGGAAGGCTATGAGCCAAAGCCGGCATGCCAGGCGCTGTATGCGCAGGGCAATACCGCCGTTCGCTTCTCCGTGGTGGAGTGGTACCACGGCGGAATCAGTTCCGCCGTCACGGCCGGCGCCTTCTACAACGGAACGGCTTATCCGGCCGAATACCAGGGCGCCTACTTCTATGGCGACTACGGCATGTCCTTTCTGAAGAGCATCCACGTCGACGCGAACCAGCAACTGGTGGGCGGTCCGTACGACTTCCTGACCTCCGCCGACGCCCCCACCGCCATCGATATGGGGCCCGACCAGAACCTCTATTACTTGGCCCTGGGGACTGGCGAACTGCGGCGCATCCGTTACGTGGCCGGGTCGGACTCCATTGCCCCGGTGATCACCAGCGTCAACCCCGCCGAATCCGCGAACAACTCGCTGCATACCGGGAACATTACGGCGACCTTCTCGGAAGGGATGAATCCGGCGACAATCACGGGGGCCTTCCGGTTGATCAAGCAAAGCAGCGGGACGATCGTTGCGGCCACGGTGACCTACGACACGGCGACGCGTACCGCGACGTTGGATCCAAACGCCAACCTCGAATTGGCGGCCAGCTACGTCGCCACGGTGCAAGGCGGCGTGGGAGGTGTCACGGATCAGGCCGGGAATCCGATGGCGGCCACAAAGACCTGGACATTCACGACTGCCACCGTTCCGCCTTCCGGCCAGTCCTACATCAGCGACCTGGGTTGGACCCTTACGATCAACGGATGGGGACCGGCTGAGCGTGACCGCAGCAATGGCGGCGATGTGGCCGGCGATGGCGGGCCCCTGCGCTTGAATGGCGTGAGCTATACCAAGGGAGTCGGCGTCCACGCCTCTTCGGAGATCCGGCTGACTCTGGGCGGGACCTGCTCCACCCTCACATCGGATGTCGGCGTGGACGACGAAATGGGCGTCGAGGGCAGTATCGTATTCCAGGTGTGGGGCGACGCCGTGAAGCTATACGACAGCGGATTGATGACCGGGACCACCGCCACGAAAAGCCTTTCGGTCGACCTTACCGGCAAGAACGAGTTAAGGCTGATTGTCACCGACGGGGGTGACGGGATCGGGGCGGATCACGGGGACTGGGCCAATGCCCGTATCACCTGCACCGGCGGTGGCGCTTCCGACACGACGCCACCCACCATATCCAATTCTTCACCCGCGGCCGGAGCAACCAATGTGATGGTGACGTCGCGCGTGACGGCAGTGTTCTCGGAAGCGATGGATGCGGCCACTCTGAACACCGCCACGATGCTTCTCAGGCCAACGGCATCGGCGACACCCGTCGCGGCAACCGTGACCTATGACGCCGTAACCCGCACGGTGACGCTGGCCCCATCGCAGGCGCTATCGACCAGCGTGGGATACACGGCGACCGTGAAGGGCGGGCCGGCCGGCGTCAAAGACCTTGCCGGCAACCCCCTGGCGGCCGACCGGACCTGGACTTTCCAGACCGCCGCGACGAGCGCCAATACACGCTATCTGAGCGACCTCACGTGGACATCGGCTACCAATGGCTGGGGCCCGGTGGAGCGGGACACGAGTAACGGCGATAGCGCCGCCGGCGACGGACTGCCCATTCAATTGAATGGCGTGACCTATCCCAAGGGGCTGGGTGTGCATGCGCCTTCCGACGTGCGATTCCCTCTTGGCGGAGCTTGCTCCACGTTTCAAGCCGCGATTGGTGTCGATGATGAGACGGGGGCGGAGGGCTCGGTAAACTTCCAGGTGTGGGCCGATGGCGCCCAATTGTTCGGCAGCACGTTGATGACCGGCGCCACCGCCACGGCCCTGGTGAATGTCGATATCAGCGGGCGGAATGAACTACGGCTGGTGGTGACCGACGGCGGAGACAACGTGGGCTTTGACCATGCCGATTGGGCCGACGCGCGCATCACGTGCGTGAGTTCCAACAACAAGCCGGTGCCAACCATTTCGGCGCCGCTTTCGACGTTCCGCTACAAAGTGGGCGACGTCGTGGCTTTCAGCGGTTCGGCCACCGATCCGGAAGATGGCAACATTCCGGCGGCTCAACTGAGTTGGGCGGTGAAGATCCACCATTGTCCCGGTGGGGTCTGCCATGTCCACAACTTCACCACCGCGACCGGAGCGAGCGGTAGTTTCACGGTGCCCGACCACGGCGACGACAGCTATTTCGAAGTCATCCTCACGGCTTTGGACAGCGGTGGGTTGTCCGACTCCGTCTCGCGAAGCCTGCAACCGTTGACGGTGCCGCTCACGTTAGCCACCAACCCCGCGGGCCTACAGGTGGTCGACGGTGGTACGGCACTGACAGCCCCCGTGACCTGGAACAGCATCGTGGGCTCGACGCATAGCATCTTCGCGCCATCCCCGCAGGGCAACATGACGTTCCAATCCTGGTCCGATGGCAAGCCCCAGCAGCACGACATCGTCGTGGGAACCACTGCCGTCACGTACACGGCCGTCTTTACGGGTACTGATACGACTCCGCCGGTCATCACCAGCCGCATCCCAGCCTCCGGGGGAACCAACGTGGCGGTGACCGCTACGGTGAGCGCGATCTTCTCGGAATCGCTGCAGGCCTCCACCGTCACCGCAACCACCGCGACGCTCGTCCGCGCGGGGACCACCACGCCCTTGGCGGCGGTGGTTTCCTATGACAACGCAACGCGGACGGTAACGTTGACTCCGTCGCAACCCCTGCTGTTCGCCACCAGCTATACGGCAACCCTGAAGGGCGGCGCGGCGGGGATCAAGGATCTGGCCGGCAACGCACTGGTAGGCGACCAGAGTTGGACGTTCCAGACCGCCAACGCCCCTAGCTTCACGAAGTATGTCAGCGACCTCAGCTTTACGCTGGCTACCAACAGTTGGGGGCCCGTGGAGCGCGATAAGAGCAACGGCGAGTCGATCGCCGGGGATGGGCGGACCATCACGTTGAATGGCGCTACCTACGCCAGGGGCATCGGGGTTCACGCGCATTCCGACGTTCGTTTCCAGATCGGCGGCAATTGCTCGACTTTCCAGGCGGATATCGGTATCGACGATGAAGTGGGTGTGCGGGGATCCGTTGCCTTCCAGGTGTGGGCGGATGGCGCGCAGATCTTCGCCAGCAGTCTCATGACCGGGTCCAGCGCCACCGTGCGCCTGAACTTGAATGTAGGCGGCAAGTCGGAGTTGCGGCTGCTCGTCACCGACGGTGGTAACGGCATTGGCTCCGATCACGCCGATTGGGCCGATGCACGGCTGACATGCACCGATACCACGGCACCGGTGGTTTCCGGTACCACTCCGGCAAACGCCGCCACGGGCGTCTCGAGAACCACGGACGTCACGGCGGTCTTCGCTGAAGAGATGAAAGGCGCCAGTATCACGCCGGCCACGGTCTATCTGACTTTGCAAGGCGAGACCACGCCGGTGGCCGCCACGGTGAGCTACTCGGCGGACCTGCGCCGCGCTACTTTGAATCCGGTCGCGACACTGCAGCGAAACCGGCAATACACGATGACGGTGAAGGGCGGTGCGTCCGGAGTGAAGGATTTGGCCGACCTTGCCATGGCCGCTGACCGCGTTTGGACGTTTACGACAGTCCCTTAAACAGGAAAACACATGCACATTCTCGTTACCGGCGGGGCCGGCTATCTGGGCTCGGTTCTCGTCCGCCGCTTACTCGACGGCGGCAATCAGGTTCGTGTCCTCGACACGCTTCTCTACGGGCGGCAGCCCTTGCGGGAGGTGGAGGGCCACCCAGGCTTTTCGCTGCGCGCCGCCGATATCCGGGACCCCGGGGCGGTGGCCGCCGCCGTTCAAGACATGGACGCGGTGGTACACCTGGCCGCAATCGTGGGTGACCCGGCCTGTGCCCAACAACCCGCCGTAGCGCGGGAGATCAACCTCAACGCGACTCTGGGGCTGGTGCGGGCCGCGCGGCGGGCCGGAGTGTCCCGGTTCGTGTTCGCCTCCACCTGCAGCAACTACGGGCGGATGGCGGATACCTCCACGTTCGCCGGAGAAGACCATGAACTGCGGCCCGTGTCGTTGTATGCATCCACAAAGGTGGATGTGGAGATAGCCCTGCTGAGCGATTCGGTATCGCCCATGAACGCCACCGTACTACGTTTCGCAACGCTCTATGGCCCATCGCCCAGGATGCGCTTTGACCTGACGGTGAATGAGTTTGTGCGCGGCATGCTGGTGGACCGCCGCCTGCTGGTGTATGGCGAACAGTTCTGGCGCCCGTATGTACACGTGGCCGACGCCGCGCGGGCTGTCCGCCACGTGCTGGAGGCTTCGCCTTCCGCCGTTGCCGCCAAAGTCTTCAATGTGGGCAACACGCAAGAGAACTATCGCAAGATTGACCTGGTGCGCATCGTCCAGGCGCGTGTGCCAGGGGCGCGGGTAGAGTTTGTGGCCCGCGCCGAGGACCCCCGTGATTATCGTGTGAGCTTCGAGCGAATCCGGCGGGAACTGAACTTCCAGACCGTGTTGACGGTTCCAGACGGCGTGCGCGAGATCGCGGACGCCCTCGAGAATGGCAACTGGATGGAGCCCAACGCGGCGCACTCCAACGCGGCGCACTCCAACGCCGCCGCCTTACGCGATCCCGTCTCCGTGGTGAGCCGCCAATGAGGAAGGATAGCGACCCGGACAGGGGAAGGCGGATGCGCGCCATCATCCTGGCGGGAGGGAAGGGAACTCGTCTCCGTCCCTATACGACCACTCTGCCCAAGCCGCTCCTTCCCGTCGGAGAACAGCCCATCCTGCACATCGTCTTGCGGCAATTGGCGAACGCCGGCTTCAACGACATCACGATGGCGGTGTGGCACATGGCGGAACTGATCATGAGCTTCTTTGGCACCGGACAGCGCTACGGCATCGACCTTACCTATTCGACCGAGCCCTTCCCGCTGGGTACGGTGGGGCCCTTGAAGCTCATCCACGACCTCCCCGAGTATTTCCTGGTGATGAATGGAGACATTCTGACCGATCTGCCGTACCGTGACCTTTACGAGTCGCATATCGAGTCCGGCGCCGATCTCACCATCGCCGCGTTTCAACGCCGTGTCCCCATCGACTTTGGCGTGTTGCAGATTGATCCGGGGAACGCGCAGGTGACCGGGTTCTCGGAGAAGCCGACCCACTCGCTCCATGTCAGCATGGGCATCTATGTGTTCAGCCGCGCCCTGCTCGCGCGGATTCCGGATGGACGGCCGTACGGACTCGACAATCTGGTGCTGGACATGCTCTCGCGCGGGGAAGCCATCCACACGTATCCGCACGATGGATACTGGCTGGACTTGGGCCGTCCCGACGATTTTGACCGCGCCAATACCGAGGTGCACCAGATACCCGCGTTTCAGGAATTACTATGCAGTGGACCATCCCGTTAACCGCGCCGTCCTTGGGAGCCGAGGAGGTGGATGCCGTTGTCCGCGTTCTGCAACGCGGATGGCTTACTACCGGCCCGGTCACCGAAGAGTTTGAAACGGCGTTCGCCCGCAAGATGGGAGTGAAGCACGCGATTGCGGTCAGTAATTGCACGGCGGCGCTGCACCTCGCGCACCTGCTGTGCGGGGTGGCGGCCGGCGATGAGGTGATCTGCCCGGACGTAAGCTTCGTGGCTTCCGCCGCCGCCGGGCGGTACAGCGGAGCCGCCGTGCGGCTGGCGGAGGTTGTGTCGGCCCAGGACCTGACCATCAGCCCGGCGGCCATCGAGCGCATGGTGAACTCGCGGACCAAGGCCATTGTCGTAATGCACTACGCCGGGTTCCCGTGCCGCATGGAAGACATTCTGGCCATCGCCCGGCGTCACGGCTTGCCCGTCATCGAGGACTGCGCCCACGCGCCGTTCGCCTGGACCCGTATCGGGAACGAGCGCGTGTTCGCGGGGGCCATGGGGGATGTCGGCTGCTTCAGCTTCTTCGGCAACAAGAACATGACAACCGGCGAAGGGGGCATGCTGACCACCAACAACGACAGCTTCGCCCGCCGCGCCCGCCTCCTTCGCTCCCACGGAATGACCGTGCCTTCCTATGACCGCCATAAGGGGCATGCCAGCGGCTACGACGTCGTGGAGGTCGGCTACAACTACCGCCTCGACGAGATCCGCTCCGCCATCGGCCTGTGCCAGCTAGCCAAGATCGGCCAGTTGAATGACGGACGCCGCCAGGTGAGTGCGTGGTACCGGGAGGCGCTGCGAGGCGTCGAGGGCATTCAGGTGCCGTTCCTGGACCGCCCCCTCGATCAATCCGCCTGTCACCTCATGCCGGTTCTGGTGCATGGCGGCTACCCGGAGATCAAAGAGCGGCTGGCCGCATCCGGGGTCCAGGTCAGCCAGCATTACCAGCCGATCTCCACCTTCACCGCCTATGGCAGCGGCGCCGCGAACTCCCCGTTCGGCCCGTGGAGCCTTCTATCCTTGCCGCTGTCGCCCCACATGTCCCGGGCGCAGGTCCGTTACGTGGCGGACCTGCTGCGTGACGTGCTCGCGCCAAAAGAACTCGTGTGAACGCAGGCCTCCAAACTATGCAATCTCCGCTTCAGTTTTCGCTTGTACTCGGCACCGTCGGGCGTACCGACGAACTAGGCCGGATGCTCGACTCGCTATGCCGTCAAACCCATCGCAATTTCGAAGTGATCCTCGTCGATCAGAATCCCGGTCCGGAGTTGGACGATCTTCGCAACGTTTATGAATCGAGAATAGCCCTTCGCCATGTCCGCGCGCGCCGTGGCCTATCGCGAGCCCGTAACGCCGGCTTGCGTTTCGCGGGCGGCGACATCATCGGGTTTCCCGACGATGATTGCTGGTACGAGCCGGACCTGTTGCAGCGGGTTGCGGCCGAGTTGGAGCGTAATCCGAAATGGAGCGCGGTCACCGGCCGGGCGATCATGCCCACCGGGGAGCCGTCGAGCGGGCGATGGGATCGCAGCGCGGGCCCTGTGTCGCGGGTGAACGTCTGGCGGCGAGCCATCTCCTTTTCGATGTTCTTCCGGCGCCATGCCATCCAACGCTGCCGTTTCGACGAATCGCTGGGTGTAGGCGCGGGAACGCCCTGGGGCGCCGGGGAAGAGACGGACTTTCTCCTCCAGGTGTTGGCCCAAGGCGGCCAGATCCACTACGATCCCACCCTCACCGTGTTTCATCCGGAGTGGGGCAAAGGGCCGTACACTCCGGCGATTCGAACGAAGGCGCGCTCCTATGGGCGCGGCATTGGCCGCGTGCTTCGCAAGCACAATTATCCTTTGGCCCAGGTTGGCTATCATCTGTTGCGGCCGCTCGGTGGATCGGTGTTGAGTTTAGCGGCATGGCGGCCGGACAAGGCTCGCTATCATTGGGCTATTTTCGCCGGCCGGACCTCCGGCTGGCTTTCTTCCGACCCTCCGGAACCGGAGTGCGGAAGCGTACCTTCCGAAGAGGATCCGCTGGCCGGTTGAACGGATGCACTCTCATGCTACTTCTCCCCTGTAGTTCCCTACGTGCATGAAATTCTCACTAATTCTGGCCACAATTCGCAGAACCTTCGAACTCGAGCGGTTGTTGGAATCGCTTAGCGTGCAAACCCACCGTGACTTCGAACTGCTGGTCGTCGGCGATAGCGCCAATACGCCCGATTATGTCACCGAGTACGGCGCGAAGCTCGACGTTCGTTATCTGGGCGGCGCGAAAGGCCACTCGAAGGCCCTGAACTGGGGCCTCCGGGAAGCCACCGGGGACGTGATCGCGTTCCCCGACGACGACTGCTGGTACGTCCCCGACCTGCTGGCGCGGGTCGACGTGCAACTGCGGCAGCACCCCGAATGGAGCGCCGTAACCGGGCGGTCCGTTACCGCCGAAGGAGAACCGTCCAGCGGCCGCTGGCATCGCCGCGCCGGCTACGTCTCCCGTATCAATGTCTGGCAGCGCGGCGTGACCATCACGATGTTCCTGCGGCGCTCGGCCGTGCAGGGTTGCGGCTTCGACGAATCGCTGGGCGTCGGCGCCGGAACCGTGTGGGGCGCGGGAGAAGAGACCGACTTTCTCCTCCAGGTGCTCGATAAAGGTGGCCGCATTCACTACGATCCATCGCTCATGGTGTACCACCCGGAGTGGGGCAAGGGCCCCTACACGCCCGCGGTTTGCGATAAGGCGCGCTCTTATGGGCGCGGCGTCGGCCGGGTACTCCGGAAACATCATTACCGGCTGCCGCTGGTCGGCTATCATCTGCTCCGTCCGCTTGGCGGATCCCTCCTGAGTTGGGCCGCGCTACGGCCTGATAAGGCGCGTTACCACTGGTCTATCTTTTCCGGACGAACGGCCGGCTGGTGGAACGACGAGCCCCCTCTGACGCCTTGCCGCGAGCTTACTCCGGAATGAGTACACGCATCGCCAGGTTGCTGGGCAGCCATCTGCTGCGGGATGTCGTCGCGCTCTACGGTGTCCAGATCGCACGGAAGTTGATCCCCCTGATCGCCGTGCCGGTGTTGGCTCGTGCGTTGGGGCCGTCCGGCTGGGGCGTCGTAGCCTTCGTCCTGTCGTTTTCCACCTTTCTGATTCTGCTGGTCGAGTTTGGATTCGACTTATCCGCCACGCGGGCCATCGCGCGGGTCCGCGAATCCACCCCGGAATGCGCCCGCATCGTGGCCGCGGTGGTCGCTGTGCAATTGCTCCTCTACGCGGCGGGCGTTATCGTCGCTGTTCCCATCGCGTGGGCCGTTCCGGTGCTTCGCGCCAATCCGGCCCTGGTTGCGGTGGGGCTACTGGCTGCCCTGCCACAGGCTCTCAGTCCCCTCTGGTTCTTTCAGGGCATGGAGCGCGTGCGCATGATCGCGGGCCTGGACATCGCCGGCAAATTGCTGAGCCTGGTTGGCATGCTTCTGCTGGTTGATGGCCCGGAGGACGCCTGGAAGGTGTTGGCGCTGTACGGCGTGGCCCCGGCGCTCTTTACGGCAGCCGGCTTCTACCTGATGTTTCAAATCGTGCCCTTACGCCCGCCGTCGTTCGCCAGTATGCGCGAATCGCTGGTCAGTAGCTGGCCGATGTTTCTCCTGAAGGCTAGCAAGAGTCTCTACGGCGTGGCCAATGTGTTCCTCTTGGGCCTCTTCGCGCCGCCGGTCATTGTGGGCTACTTCGCGGCGGCGGAGAAGATCGGGACCGCGGTCTACGGGTTGCTGAATCCGATCGAACAGGCGCTCTTCCCTCGCCTCAGCCACATGGTTCATCAGGCCCCGGAGCGAGCCCTGCGCCTGGTACGTATCGGCCTGGCCTTGATGCTGAGCGGCGGAACGGCGCTGATGCTGGCCTTGATCGCCGGCGCGCCCTACCTCATCCAACTGCTGATGGGGCCAAAGTTTCGGGAGGCCGTGCCGGTCCTGCGGATTCTCGCCTTGTTCCTGCCCTTCGCAGGGGTGACCATCGCCCTTGGCTTCCAGTGGTTGTTGCCGCTGGGTCTGGAGCGCCACATGAATCGCATCATCCTGGCGGGTGGGGTACTTAACATCGCCCTCGGCTCCTTACTATCCTCACGCTTCGGCCACTTAGGGATGGCTTGGGCCGTGGTGTCCACCGAACTCTTTGTCTGTGCGGCCTCCCTGCTGACGGTCGCCGCCGTAGCTCCCCTTTGGCCGGCGGGGGCGCGCGCCACACTCCCGGCCCTGTTGCTGAAGAGAGCAGCGGATCCCATCGCCGAGCGATAGGCGCCCATCCAGGCGCTCCGTGTCAACCTGCCGTTTCCCGTTCCCTCTGGGACCGCGGGCGGCTGATCTTCTTCCCAAACAGAACTGCTAGAAATGAAACTTCAAACTTATCGTCCCGATCCTTCCGGCGTTCCCCAGTTTTCCGAGCCGGCGCGAATCACCGTCGCCGATGACCAGAACGGGCTCAGCCGCATGTGGAGCGCTCTCCGGCGCCGTAAACTGTCGCTGTTGTTCGCCTGCGTCCTCGGGCTTGCCGCCGGATTAATGCTGGCCATGGTCCAAACGCCCTCGTACCGGGCGCGCACTTCCATCGAAATCCAAAATCTGAATC
>CAYLPH010000038.1:0-81359 GCA_964385495.1 uncultured Candidatus Solibacter sp. | reverse complement strand
GCGAGTTGGTCGAGCAGCTGCAAAACGCGCTGGATCAACTGAAACACGGCGTAACACCAGACCAGGAAAAGATCCGCTCCATCCGGGACGAGATCAAACAGACTCCTGCGGCCCAGTGGCTTCGAGCGAAAAAGGTACGGTCCGTCAAGGATCTGCCGGAACACTTCGATTGTCCACCGAGCGACCGCATCGGAGCCATGTACAACCTGGTCCGCAAGGAACTCACCGACTTCTTCACGAACCGGATGCCGGTCGGGCAGTTTCGCGGCCTGGTGCAAGGGTACGACTTCACCCACGACATGGCCGACGACTGCCGAAAGCTGAACAGGGCTTGGGCGATCACGATCCAGGCTGGTATCGCGCGGAAGCAGGTGCTGTTGGGGACGGTTCAGCAAGCTGAAGCTGCGTTCGAGTCGGGCAAGGACGACAAAGAGCGCAAGCCGAAGCTGTTGCACGCCCTCTGTCAGGCTCGCGCGGCTTTGAGTGCATACGACCAGCAGTGGCAGGAAGAGATTCGCGCGCTGATCTGGCTTGTGCGCACTTGGGCCGGGCACAAACAGGAGAATCGCATGGGCTGGCTGCAGGCGCTCCACACGGTGGTCTGTGGCACGAAGAGCGACCAGGCGTCTGGATCCCTTCCTTTCTATGCGTTCCCAAACGAGATGTTGCAGGCGATTGTCGAGCGAACCGGCGGCCGTCCAGTTCAACTGGCCGTACCGAAGGTGAGCGAAGGCACAGTCGAAATCGACGACGAGGGGCGATGCTTCCTTGTCGAGCAAATCGATGGTGGAGACGGGCAGATGTACACCAAGGCGACCTTCCTGATGGCGGTGACGCAGGATGGACAGGTTGTCTTCGACGGTGGCCGCGTTCGGTGGGTCCATCCGTTCCCCTACACGGCGGGCATGGGTGAGATTCGCAACGGGAAGCTCGAAGTTCCCGGATCGCGGCAGGTACCGTGGGTTGCGTCTCCCGCGAAGCCGCAGTAGTAACCAAAGGCTCTTGGCTCAGGATCACGGCGCTTCGGTGTCGTGATTCCTGGCCTTGGCCGGACAAACAGGAGGTCCCATGAAACCGTTCCAAACGATCGCGGTCGGCGCGCTATTGATGTCTGGCGTTGCCGCCCAGAAGCTGGAGACGCAGAAGGCGGACCCGGCGAAAGTCCTTCGCGTTGAGACCGCGAAGGACCACCTCACGGTCATCGAGCTGGCAGACACCGTTACGATGGTGGCCGTCGGCAACCGGAGCGCATTCACCGTCGAGAGGCGAGAGAACAAGGTGTTCGTCACGCCGACCGACGAGAGCGCCCGTACCAATCTGTTCATCTGGACCAGCGGTGGCCGCTACTCCTACGAACTGGTTCCCGCCGCGAGCGTCGAGCAGATGCACTTTGCGATCGATCAGCCGCCTGCGCCAGTAGTAGCGGCCGCGCTCTCCGCGCCACCCCTTCCCCCTGAGCGAATCCCGTCCGCGATGTTGACCGAGGCGATTCCTGTGCTGGTCACGGGCGAACGAGACACAGCGGGCCGGGTGGAGGTCGCCATCCGCGATCTGTACCGCCGGGATCACCGGCTCTACCTTCGCTATGCCTTCATCAACCGAACCAGTACGGCTTATCAGCCCGTGCGGCCGGTGGGTTCGATTCTCGAAGGCGCGAAGGCTCAGCAGTCGCTCATCTCGCCCACCGAGCATCAGTTGGGAGAGCGAATCGCGCGGACTATCAGGTCGGATGGAGAAACGGCTATCGAGATTCTGGACGCCGACCAGGCGCCGCTGATCTCGCCCGGTGGCCAAGGTTGGGGCTGGTTAGTAGTGAATGACATTTCCTCGCCCGCACCCGATACCGTGTCTGTACTCAAGATGCAGTTCGCGGCGGATTCGAAGGGAACCGTGGACGCGTTTCTGGTTCTTTTTCCCGTGCCTGCATCCGAGGTGGCCCGTGCCCGACGTCCCGTCGAATGATCTACGGCCCCTTTCTGTGAGGGAAGTCCACGACGAGTTCGACAAACTGTTGTGCGACCGCCACCACATGGGCATGCGCAACCTTCTTGGCGACACCATTCTCGAACCGCGGAATCCATTCCAAAACGCCCGGAGGGGAGCCAAGCGCTGGGTTATCGCCGTCTGCGGGATTGCCCTCCTCGGCGTTCTGATCTTCGGTTACTTCCATTTGCGATAGAGGTAGGCGCGTGCAGGACAACCCAAACGTTAAATACCGTCCGTCGCTGATTGAGGAGAACCCGGCCATCCTGGTTTGGCTCTTGCTGTTGGGCGCCTACCTATTGTTGGTCGTGATCGCGAAATACGCATGGTTCATTCGTGACGAGCAGATTGTTGAGGGAACCCTTTGGATTCTATTGATCGCCATCTCCATCTTCGTCGCTGTTCACCAGTTCCTCCGCGCCGCGAAACTCCGGGAACAAGCGTGGCCCAATCAACTTCCCACCGTGCCCACACGCGGCGAGCGGGAACTGGTCGAAAAGGCCTGGAACGAGGCATCCGCGGTCGTTCTCGGCTATGACGTTCACGGAAAGCCCTGGAAGTGGGCTGACGAAACACGCGTTATGCAGGCGCTGGTGCTGGGCCAAACCGGCAGCGGCAAGACGACGCTACTGCGGAACATCATCACGCAGGACCTGATGCGGCGCGTAGGCCCCGAAAGTGATCGCCGCAAGATCCCGATGGTGATCTTCGACGGCAAGGGTGACTTGGAGTTCTTCCACTCGCTGCTTCCGTACATTCACCGTGCGGGCCGCATGGGCGATTTGCGGCTGCTGAACCCGTCGCGGCCGGAACTCTCCGTCCAGTACAACCCGTTTGCCACCGAGGACGACAACTACATGGCCCAGGTGTCGATGATCTTCGGCGCTTTCGATTTGCACGACGAGTTCTTCGCCAAGCACCAGCTCAACTACCTGGCCGACATCGTCCGCATCCTTCACTACACCGGCAAGCGGTTCAACTTCTACGACGTTATGGTCATGGCGCTCGACCAGTCGGTGATCGAAGACCAAGTGAATGCCGCTCGTCACCGCATGGCACGCGATCCTGAGATCTCCACGCAGCGCCGGCTCAACTTCGAGATGTCGGCGAAGAACCTGTTTCAGTCGTTCGGCGACCGCGACCGCGTGCCGAAGATCCAGGGCTTGCTGAACGAGTGCATGACGTTCCTCGACGACGAACTGAGTGTCATCACCGGACCCTACGACAATCTGCTCTCGATCAACGACGTGATTGACAACGAGTTGATCCTGTTCGTGAGCCTGAACATCAACAAGAACACCGCGCCAGTTCGGGCACTCGGCAAAATGATGCTACAGAATCTGCAATTGGTCGTCGGCAAGCGGTACGAGACCGAGACCGAGCGCAAGCGGCGCAACAAGCCGTTGTTCTCGGTCGTGATGGATGAGTTCGCGCCGTTTGGCTACCGCAACTTTGCACAAATTCTGAACACGGCTCGCGGAACGAACACGGCGTTCCTGTTCTCGCTGCAATCCCTGCCGCAGTTGCTCGAAGTCGGAAAAGGTTTCCAGCAGGACGTCTCGTCGGCGCCGGGCACCACGATGTTGATGCAAACCCGCGATGAGGAGACGGCCAAATACTTCAAGCAGGCGTCGTCGCAGGTTCCCGTTCAAAAGAGGACGCAGCAACTGTGGCGCAAAGACTTCCTCGGATTCGAGAGTTACGACAAAGCCATTGGCGCTTCGGAGCGCGAGCAACTGGAATTTCGCGCGCTCGATCACCACATCAAGAATCTCGGCAAGGGCAAGATGGAGATCCTGATGACCGATCCAGTTCAGGGCACGCTGCATGGACGGTTGCATGTTCGCCCGCCCAGCGATGTCCGTGTTCCCCTGTTCGAGCCCACGGTGTTGCCGAAGCTCGCGTCGTCGCGGGAGGAATCGGAGGGCGCAAACCTCCGGTTCAAAGATCAGAAACTCGCGGCGATGGTTCCATTCCCACGCCGGCGTTAGGAGGCGAAGATGATTGTGAGATTCACGCTCCTGCTCTGGACAGCAGTCCACGTTGTCGCGCAAACTCCGCCTGCCAAGCAACCACCCGACAAGAAGACCCCGCCGATTCGGTATGTCGAAAGTGGCAAGGGTGTCGTGGGAGTCAATCCGGAGCAGCCCTATCGGCCCATTCCAGTCAACTCAGCGCAGCCCAGGGATTCCATCTTCACGTTCTATTTGCGCGTTTTGAATCCACGTCAGATCAACTGGGGTGCCGAGATTGATCGGCGGCTTGCCAACCTTCGCGAACAGTCGGTGGGCAATCCGTACTTCCGGTTGGCGTCGTTCCAGTTGGGATTGATCGTCTTGTTGCTGATGCTGTGTTGGGTTTGGTGGGACAAGATGCGCCAGATCAAGTGGGTTGCCGCGGAGTTTCTGACCGATGCGTTGAATGCTCGGAACCTGGCTGAGGGCCGGGCCGTGGAAGCCATTGAGCGCTACAACCGGCACATTGAGATGTGCAACCGCGTGATCGAGGGTCAGAGTTCCGGGATTGGCGGCGGTTCTGAGGCGGGCAACGCGGCGCTGACCATCCGGGAGTTACAGACCGAACTCGCGGCATCTCGCGCGAATTGTGCCCGGCTGCAACACGAACTGGATCAAAGCAAGGCGGAGCACGCGCAGATGGATGGCCGTCTGGCGAGCCTCGAAGCCGAGGTGAAACGCAAGGCGGCGCACCCGGATGCGGATCTCGTGGCCAGACTGGAGCGCGCCGAAGCTGAACTTGCCGGGAAGAAGGTCCGAAAGGCGAAGGTATGATCGTCCGCGTTTTGTCCGTGGGAAGCTGCTGGCGGGACGCAGATGACCGCCGTCCGTTCGTTTGGAATACCTCCGGCGTTGTCGATCTTCGCGGTGCGAGCCCGCGATCGAAGATCCCGGGACAGGTTCGGTTCCATGCGAGGTTGCTTCATGAGGCGATGGGGTCGACCGGATTGCGCGGATCAACGTGGCACGCTTCGCCGGTGTCGGAGCGACTCGGATTCCGTGGGCTCGCATTGGAGAGCCGCGCGAGTCAGTCGACGCCGGCGGATTGGTGGCTGGTGTCGGTCACAGACCGGCTGTCTGGAACACTTGACGACGCAAGTTGGGACCCAGACAACGTGCAACTGATTTCGATTTCGCAATGGAAGGGTGCCCAAGAAGCGCTCTTTCTCGCGCGGCACAATGCGTGGATTCGCGGCACCTCGGGCACCGCGGTCTTCACCCCCAACGCAGCCGACGGCGATTGGGCTGTCAGGGGTTGGTGACATGCGATACCCGAAGGGCTCCATCGTGCTGTCCGATTCGCTGGACGTTCCGGCGTTGCGCAAGGTCTATCAGGGCGGACACGTCACCGGGTGGCAGCTCTACCGCGCGCTCAATCCAGTGTTCGAAGAGAACAAGTGGAAGTGTTTCGTCCGGCGACTCGGGCTGCTGAGCCAGCGCGACTTCCTGCTGCGCATGGTTGTTGATGGAATGAGTGCGCCGGTGTTTGCCCTGGGCGACGAAGGCGCGCGGTCGCTACAGGGGCGATTGGCAACCGTCATCGAAGCGGCGCCGCGGAACACGGGCCGAGGAAATCGCGACCATGTGTGGCACGACGTGGAGCTTTTCGAGCTTCAACTGAAATTGCGCCAGAGTGGACTGGTGTCGTCCTGGCTCTACGAACCAGAGATCCGGGCCGACAACGAGCTCACGAACTTCGGCTACGCCAAGGATTACGACGCGATCGTTACCTTTCGCAATGGAAGCGTGTCCGGCAAGGTGGCATTGGAGTACGAGCGGTTCCCCAAATCGACGAAGCAGTATCGCCGAATCGCGGACACGTTGAATCGCGAAACAAAGGTCGCTGCCGTCCTGTACCTGGTCTGCAATGTGCAAATGGAATCCTTCCTGTTGAACGGTCTGCGCGGAACTCGGCAGCCGGTGTACGTCTGTCAGGCACAACAATTCGCGGATCATCCCACCGAAGCAACGCTGGTTGACGTTGCGCGGCAGGCGCAACATCGGCTTGCGGACTGCCTGAGCTAAACCCACCAATATCCTCCGTTTTGCTGCGCCATTGGCGTTCCTTTGCTGTTCCTATGGCGTTCTAGCGCGCCTGCAACCGGCGCGGGATCAGCGAGTTGCGGCCTTACTACCGGTAGTTTGTGGCTGTATTCGGTCTGGAGAGCATTTCCGGACTGACCGGCAGGGAGTTGTGAGGGTTCTGGAGTGGGAGGCGAAGAGTTGGTGGTAGCCGGTGTGCGCAGCGCGCGCGAAGAGGCCGGTGTGATGTGTGCGTGGTGGTGAGTGGGAAGGAATGCGTGGACGGAAGTGGAGTGTGGCGAAGTGTGCGCCAGCAGCGGTCGCAGCGCGCGGAGATCGAAATCGAAGGGAGACATTTGACATGGCATACGGAGCATTTGCGGAGACGAGATCGCGGTACCGGGACCTGGAAGTCCTGATCGATTACCGCGCGTATGACGGCGAGTGGAGGATCGGGTTCGAAGAGAATTGGTTGAAGCCGCGGCTGAAGTCGATGGGATATGCGCATGTGCGCTTCTTTGGCGGCAAGATCTGCGAGTACGACGATAGCTTCCGGGAACGCGTTTGCGAGTTGGTGAAACAGCCCGGCGGCCTCGCGGAGTACTTCGTGTACGGCTGATGGCGCGTGGTCGCTCAACTGAGCCGCGTTGAATTCAACAAATCAAATTGAGGAGACAACAACATGTACGTGAACGGAGCAGCAGTTCCGCAAGACAATTTGGCGCCGCCTGTCGCGACGGCACCCGGCATGGATGGTCTGGTTACGCCCACCGGAATCTCGCCGGCTCGGCTCGAAGAGATCCGGCGGCAACTGCTTGATCCCTTTGACCCCGCCGAGATCAAATGGCGGGTGACGGCGACCTCGACGCAGAATGGCCGGAATGGCACGGTCAGACGCGGTCAGTTGGTGGCTTACGCCGACCAGCGCGCCTACACAGACCGGCTCAACGAAATCTTCGGTGAGTGGGGCTGGACGCGAACCTACAACGTTCAAGTTGCCCAAAACTTCGAACGGGTCACACGGCAAGGCGCGAAAGGCGAGAAGCAAAGCACGATTTGCGCGAAGGTCGTGGTGGTTTCCACCGTCACGGTAAACGGACTTGGTTCGCACACCGGCGTCGGAGAAGAGTGGGCGGACGACGAGAACTCCGCCACGCGCGCCGAAGCCCAGGCGTTCAAGCGCGCCTGCGCCTGCTTCGGACTCGGCCGTTACTTGTACGATCTCGACAAGGTTTGGGAAGATCTCGACCAATACAATCGTCCGGTTCGCGAGCCCAACTTGCCGGAGTGGGCGATTCCGACGCATCTGAGACGCCAACCGCACCCACAAACGAAGCATCAGTCGGCAGCGCCAACGCAACCGCGTCGAGGTTTGGTGCAGCAGGAGACGTTGGCGCACGTGAAGCAACTGTGCGAATGCGTCGGTCTTGGCCTGACGAAGTTCGCGCTTCAGAAATACGGCGGCGTGACGGATGCGTCCAAGATCGGTTTCGCGAAGCTCACGACCGTTCTTGAAAAGCTCACCGACTTGGCGAAAGGCGTCGAGCGTCTGCGCGCGGCATCTGGCAAACTCAGCGAAGGCCGGTACGCGGCGATCTGCCAGGAACTCAATCTCGCGAGCGATTCTCTGGATGATTTGCCAAACCGTGACGCGCTGTGCGCGATGCTCAAGCGGGTGGAGGCCGAGGCCGGAGCTTCGGCTTCCGCCGTGGTCGCACCGGTTGTAGTCGCGACTATCGAAGTTCTTCGTGGCAGGCTCCTACAAGCAGCACGGAAAGTGGCGGAGAGCGGGCGTCCGGGATGGCCTGTCAAATTCGGAGACGTCATCGCCCACGCGACGGAAGGCCGAGTAACTTTGACAGATCTGAAGAGTCTCGGCGCCGAAGACGTTCCGGTCCTTGAGTCCGCGCTGGCCAAGCTCGTTGCATCCTGAGTCTCCAATCGATGGGTGGGCCGCTACAGCAGCATCTCGTAGTACACCAATGGGGTGTTCCTGTATGCGGCCTTGCCTACGCGAAAACCACACTTCGCGTAGAACCCACCCGCGCCGGCATCGGCGTCATAGGCGTCCAGGCGAATTGCGTGGCTTGGCCACGCCCTGGCAATGGCCCCCGCCTCAACCTAGCAGTCGGCGGCCGATTCCGCAGCGCTGGTGGTTGGGAGTGACTGCCATGCTGTGTAGGTAGACGGCTCGCGGAACATCCGTAAAGTACTTCAGGTTGATCGCCACGGCTTCTTTGTGCCGACGCTGAGCGTGCTGACAATCGCGTTCCCGCTGCGGGCAACCAACACTCGGGAGGTCTCAATGTCTCGTACTACGCTCGGTTCTGTTGGACACGATGACCAGTGGCCGCGTCCATATTGCAGGGTCAGGTGTTCCGATGTGGATCGCCGTAGCGCCGCAATGGCGCCAGCATCGTGAATGCCTGCAAGCTCGACCGAAACCTTCACCGGGCTCCACCCGCAACGCACACTCGCCACCCGCCGTTCAAGGGCGGGACAGTTGCGCAGGCTGGTCCGCCATCGCGGGCGCAGCCGTCTATTTGAACCTCCAGGCGTGCGTTCGGACTGGCACAACCTTCCTTAACCAGCGACCACGGAATTGCGGTGAGTGAAATCTTGGCGCGTCGCGTCCAACAGGAATCGTGCTGGCCCGCGCTGGTTCCCGAGCAGACATAGAGGAACCGAGCGGTCGGAGGGCCATGCGTAAACGGCCCCAGAAAGCGAACCGCCTTGCCCGTTTCCGCCGGTTGTGCGCGCACCGCAAGATCGAACGAAATGTCGGCACCTGTGGAGACGACGGCATCGACAAGTTCAGACCGCCCTCGCTGGAGGCAAAACTGAACGCCGACGGGCGGGCGGAGGAGTGTCACTCGAAGCCGAAGTACTCGCTCAGTGGTGCCTGGCCCATCCATAGTGGCCATTGTAGGCGAATGCCCGTGCGCGAATCTTGCTGCGCTATTTCGCTTGGGCGGGCGCCTTCACCTCGAACCCTGTCTTCTCTATGGTCTGATGAAGTTGCTCCTCGCTCACGGTCGAATCTTCATAAACGACCCTGACCAGGCGTTTGTCCGTGTCGATGGCCGTGCTCTTGACGCCGGCCGTCTTTGTGAGTGCACGCTTGATGACCACAGCGCAGGAGTCGCAGGCCATCTTCGGCACAGTGATGTTGGCTGTTGCTTCTTTGGCGCTTTGGCGATAGCCGCACCGGCCATCAACACCGCCACCACGCCCGCCATGGATAGTTTAAGTTTCATTTTCACTTCCCCTTGCCTTTCACGATTTTGAACTTATGACCCGCTGGCCAACAGAAACTCCGCCACCGGGCCAGAGTAGTACGGGAACGCCGCCATCGCGATCACCATGGCCGTGACCAGCCACAGCACAATTCGCGTGGAGCGCCGATTCGCGGGCACCGCGCACGCAGTGCCGGGAGCACATGCGGTCTGGGGCACTGGACGGTAAGCGTAGTAGAACGCTAATCCGAGCAGCCCGAACGTCACCGCCAACAGATACGGACGCAAGCTATCGAAATAAGCCGAAGCGCCCAGAATCGAAAAACCGGTGAGCGCGAAGATGATCGGCAACGTGCAGCACAGGCTTGCGCCGAATGCGGCGATCACGGAACCGGCCATCACCAGAGAATGGTTCTTCGCGCCAGAAGCCTGACGAATATTGCGCGAACCGGGCACGCAACGGGCGGCTGCCATCGCGGGGTCAATCGAGGTTGGAGTCGGTGCCCGATCCGCCAAGGGATTGGAAGCTTCTTGCACCGCTTGACGAACGACTTCCCGCGACGGCAACCCTTCTATGCGGCCATTGGTGAAATAGGTTCGGCAACTCAATGCGTATTCGCGTGCGCTGCGGGCTGCGGGTTCGACATCCAGTCCGTCGACGCGAATTGTCGACGATCCCAGGAAGCGCGAGGTTTCTGCAGTGGCAGCGTCGGGAACGTTGACCTCCACCACTTCAGCGGAGACGGCCAGTTCCCGCAGCACTTGATGCACAAGCTCGATCGCCGGTTCGTGGTTTGGACAGCCGTCGAAGTACAGAATCTCAATCTTCATTTGCGCTCTCCCGCGGCTCGGGCGAGCTCATCCAGGACCGGGCAACACGAGGCGTGATCCGCAGTTGAGGCCGTCTCTTCACCTGCGCACTTGCGCAAGGCGGCTTTCAGGCTACCCTCAAGCTTCCGTAGTTCCTCGATCTTCTCCCTCACGGTTGTCAGCTTGCGTTCCAGCAATTCCCTGACGTGCGAACACGAAGGCACGCTTTCATCGCGCACGAGAAGGAGTTCGCGGATCTCATTGAGCGAGAAACCTAGTTCCTGGGATTTGCGAATGAACTTCAGGTCCTGGATTTGGCGCTGACCGAACAGCCTGAACCCTCCCTCGGAGCGGCCGGAACGTTTGACCAGACCCTCCTTCTCGTAGAAGCGGATCGTGTCAATGCTGATCCCGGTCTCCCTGGCGACCGACCCGATTTTGGCGGCGACGTTCACGTCTTTCTTGGCACCCACACTCAGAGTACAGTCTGGAGTTAGGTCCAGAGTCAAGTACTATTCAGATCTGGGCGAGAAAATCGGGAGACATGCGTGTGCCGACATTCGGCTGGGACGCCAGCGAGAAGGGCACCCGTACGGCAAAACGTTATCCGCGGAAAAGCGCTTCCTGTCGATGGCTATGGTCTGGTCGGTACTCCTTACTCGACAGGAGTCGTAGGAAGGCTTCCGGCGAACTGACGGCCTCATCGATCCAGTCATTCTTGAGCAGAGTCACGAGGAGAGCGCAAGAGCGCGCTTGGCAATTGATGGAGCGTTCGGGATTGAACTCGATGTCGGTAAATCCGGCGTACTTCAGGATGTGACGGCGTAGCCATTCTCGATGCTCGTAGAGGGCTGTCACGTATAGCCAATCGTAGAAAGCAGTTTTGGGCTCCGTCGGGAACGAGACGGTTTCAAACCTGAATCCCTTCAAAGGGCCCGACTCCCTTAAGCGCGAATCTCGCTTGGCATCGCGAACGTCATCGACTGTGTACAAATCGGTGAAGGGGCCGCCATGTTCAAAGATCTTGCTTCCTTGGAACGCTTGCTCTAGAGGCATCGCGCCCAAGTTGGCGCTGTGAACCTTTAGATTGAAAGCACTGAGTCTTTGGCCAACCTTTTCTTCGGATTTCGTGGAAACTTCAAGCAACGGCGCGTACCCTGCCCGTGCACCGGCTTCATGCAGCGCCAAAATGTTCTTCTTCTTTTGCGACACGGCAAAGCCGGGATGCCACGTTAGGCTCATCGGGATCTCCCTGATGAGTTCGAGGCTATCCGGTGCCGGTATGAAGATCGGGCGTTCAGCCATTTGGAAGATTCCTGATGAGGTCCAACGGTATCACTCTCGGAACTAGAATTTCATACTTCTCGGCCGCCTGCAATCGCTGTTGAATCTGGGGATCGCTCCAGTTCGTGCGCGCGTATAGGACTTCAAAGTCGATCATGGCGCGAGCTTGCTCCATCGGGTGAAACGCGATGTTGTTCGTGTTAGCCATTCCTGGCACGAAAAGGACGCCCTCCCAATGCACGACGCTGGCATGAACTTGCAGGAATATGCTGTCGGCGATCCTGCCTTGCTGTCTCGCAACGAATTCCATTGGGTGATTGCTTTTGAAGCAAAGATGAACGTAGCGGTCGAGATTTCGTCTTCGATCAACCAGACGGCTCCCCTCGTCACTGCCTGGGGCAGGAATCTCTACGTCGCGAGCCTCCAACTCAGCCAACGGGTAGAGGCCGCCCATGTCACGGATCAATTGTAGATTACGCCTGTCAGTGAAGTGGTAAAGAAGCGGGATTCGTTGAAGGGGGTCAATCTCCGGCATAACTGAATCGTAGTATGAACCCCGGTTGCGCTCCAACCAAGTTGAATCATAAATCCAACCCTTGGTCGTAGGCGGCGAGTTCGGCGAGGACTGCGCGGCGCTCGGCGTCCGCGCGCCGCTTGTAGGCCATGAGCGCTTCGAAACGGACACGGCGGTGCGTGCCGACGCGGCGATATTCGATCTTGCCCTCGTCGAGAAGCTGAATCAGCGAAGGGCGCGAGATGTTCAGCATGTCCGCCGCTTCCTGCGTGGTGAGTTCGGCGTGTACCGGGATCAGCGTCACAGCGTTGCCCCGCGCCATTTCCTCAAGGATGTGAATGAGCATCCGCACGGCTGAAGCTGGCAGCTTCACGGTCCCTGCGGAGGGATCGTCGAGCAAGCGGAGTTGCAGGGGGTCCGTCGTTTGGGTTCGCGACGCGAGGACCACACTGGTCTCTTTGGCGAGAATCGCTTCGGCCTCAGACGGCAACGATGGTGTGAGGGTTCGTTCCTGAGTTCCATGCCCCATGACTTAATTGCTCCTGACCTCATCCTAGCACAAGTCGCAGCAATCGAAGCCAATCGAAGCAAGCGAAGGACACCCGTCCTTATATATAGCGGCCTCCCGAGCAGGTTGCCAAACCCAAACCCCAAAAAGGAGAACTGAGATGACTGCAAACGTTACCGTATGCGCGAGCCAAGTGCTCAGCACGCAAGATTTGAAAGTACGGCCCGAACGGGACGTGACCGAAATCGTCGGGCACTTCCTGAGCGCGGCCGAAGCCGTGGTAGCTCATTGGGTCGAATACTCGAAGGGGCTGCTGCTGTTCGTGATGGTCCCGGGCGACGCCCGGTCCGGCGAATTCTACGTCTATGACCGCAAGAAGGGGACGTTCTGGCTACTGAGCTTGGCGGACAGCGTCTTCGGCGGCTACGCTCTGGCCGACATGCGCCAGAAAATCAGGGACTTCCGGCTGCTCGACTTCGCCGAAGATCCGTCCCGGTTGCGGGCGGCAAAGGGTTAGCCACAACTCGTTTTGCGATTCCGCGAATCGGGTGTAGAGAAGAGCTATGCCACAACTCTTGCTGGCAACGCCCGCGATGGCCGCCGAGTACTCGAACTGGTTCGTCAACCGGCGCGCCTACACGCGGCAGTCCGACCGGCCTCATCCGGAGTCGGGTCGGCACTTCTACTACCGGCCCGGCTCGAAGGCCGGCGCGGAAGTCGCATTGGAAATCGAGGACGTTCGACGCCACCTGGCCGGCGAAATCACCTTGGGTATCTACGCGATCAACCCGGGCAACCAGCGTGTGAAGTGGATGGCGATCGACGCTGATTACAGGCGGTCGCTCGACGATCTGCTGAAGTTGCAGTACGAGCTTCAGCAAGACGGCGTTCAGGCGGCACTCGAACAGAGCCGCCGCGGTGGACATCTTTGGATCCTCTTTGAGGCTCCCGTGCTCGCCAAGCATGCCCGTGTGTACATCCGGCACCTGGCCGGGAAACTGGCTGTGCAAGTGAAGTCGTCGGGACCGTCCGATGGAATCGAGTTGTTCCCGAAGCAGGATCGAATTGAGGCCTCGCAGTATGGCAACGCGATCCGCGGACCGCTCGGCGTTCATCGGGCCGTCAATCGTCGCTACTGGTTCTACGGTGCCGCTCACGATCTCGAATCACAACTGGCGTATCTGCGCCAACTCCGGCGCGTGTCGGAGGTGCAGTTGGCCGGTCTGATCGCGGATCTGGAGATACCCGAAGAGGCCGCGCTTCCGCAGGGCGGGTGCGCCACCCACAGCAGATCCGGTTTTCAGATCTTGGAGTTCTTGGATCGGAGCCAGTTGCGGCGGGTCGGGCGGAACTGGGTTACGCGATGTCCAAGTTGTGCAGCGGCGGGCCGTGATCGCGGCAAGGATAATCTGGCCGTCTCCGTGGAGGAACCACTGAAGTATCTCTGCTGGGCCGGTTGCACCAACTTTCAGATCAGAGCCGCGCTCGGTGCGTCGGCTCCGGTGCTCACGCGTTAGGACACGAAGATGGCAAACGAATCGCGCCTTGTGCTCCCGAAACCGATGCTCGCCAAGCTAAACTCGCTCGGTATCTACTGCCAAACCTGGGTCACCGCGGAAAGGCAGGAACGGGCAAGGCGTTGGGTCCTGCGCGGTGTTGAGAGCGGCGGAAGCGCACGGGAATTCGGCAGGTACATCTCGTTCTTCGCGCCAACGGGCTCTCGCCTGGAATGGCTGCAAAAGGCAGATCGCATCGGGGCGAACGGTGTTCACGCCGTCGTAATCGGCGAGGTGCTCGTTGGTATCGAGGTCGCGCGCGTGGAAGAGACGTATCAATTGGTGATCGCGAGGTACGAACTCGGAAAGCCCAAGGTTGACGGGAAACGACCGCCGGTCGAGTCATTAGTACTGTTTCGGGGAATGGACGGCCAACTACCGGAGAAGTTACGCAAGCAGGGGCTCGCGCCTGCCTTTCTGACCCGCAGCGGCGAGGTGAAGGCCGTACCAAGTGAATATCTGGAAGCCGTGAAGCTCGTGGCGACCGGTGCAACCTGTACCAACTGCAAACATGTTCACGGCCTGATGAGTGGAACGCCCGCCGCGTCGGAGCCGGGTGCCGAAGTAGTTTCGATCGCTTCTTGAGATAGACCATGACACGAACCCAGAATGAATGCGTCATCGACTTCCCCGTAGCCTTCGCCTACCTCGTGACACTTGCGTGGATCGCGACGACGATTTGGATCGACACCGTGCCGGGTCCGCCTCGGCACTGGCCCTTAGTGATCTTGTGGATCTGCGTCGTGGGCGCATGGCTCAGCTTTCGGTTTGACAGGAGTTGGGCGGCGACCGGTGCACTCGCATTCTGCATCAGCATCTTGATCATCGCCAGCGGCGGCAGAATCGCATTCCTACTGTAGGCAAAGGGGGGCACGGTGAGAGAGTACCTGACGAAGATCTGCATGTTCCTGTTTCTGGCCGCGGCCTTTTCGGGCCGCACCAATGAGCTTGGCGTCGTTACGGGAGCGTTCACGGGCACCATCCTGTTCTGGCCCCTGTATCGAAAGCTGGTTCCGGCTCCCAAGCGCAGACGAGTCGTCGTCTTGGACGAAGAGTCCGAGAACACGGAGCCAGCGGAGCACGTAATGAAGTAGGGCGAGAAGGAGGGCCACGATGACCGTTGGAACCAAAAGCGTTCTCTTCGGGGCGCACTGCGTCCTGCTGCATCCAGTCCTGGTTGCTTGGGGGTGGACACGGCTCTACGGCCTTCCATGGGACCCAAGGCTGTGGTTTGCCTTTGGACTTCACGACATCGGCTATCTGGGCCGGAGGGATATGGACGGTCCGGATGGCGAGGAGCACGTCGTCCTTGGCGCACGCATCATGGGTGCACTGTTTGGGCCAGCGTGGGAAGACGAATGCCTTCGGCACTCCCGATACTGGAGCCGTCGAATCGGACGGCCCATCAGCCGCCTGTGCCTGGCGGACAAGCTAGCCTTTGCACTCGCACCGGCATGGCTCTATTTGCCGATGGCCCGTTGGACCGGCGAGTTGGACGAATACATGGCTCGATCACGCGAACGGCAAGCGGGCGACAACGGGTTCACGGACGAAGAACTGCGCTTGATTCAGTCCTCTAGCGGCAAGGAATGGTTGCGGGGACTCCAAAGCTACACCCTGCGCTGGGTGGATCGCAACCGGGATCAATGGACCGCGTTCCAACCTGGAATGGGAGCCGAGCATGTACGTACAGATGAGGCTCAGGCGCTACGACTGCGCTGATTGCGGCATTCCGTGCAAGAGCACGTCGCCGAACGCCGAGCGTTGCCGTTCCTGCGCAAAGCGGCGGCTCAATCAACAGAGCCGTGACTATCAGCAAAGAGTATTGACCTGCAAACGAGCAGCCCGCCAGAACGCAACGATCAGCGCGTAGCCGCTGATCGAAATCGAATTCAGATTCATCGGACCGCCCTGTCGCTCGTCGCTCGGGTGCGTCCGCATTTCAACACGAACAAGGAGACACACAAATGTTGGGATACACGAAGATTCAGATCATGGGCAACTTGGGCGGAATGCCCGAGATGAAGTTTCTGCCGAGCGGCGACCCCGTCGTCAACTTCTCGGTGGCCGTCAATCGCCGCTACAAAGACCGCGAAGGCAACCAGAAGGAAGCGACCGACTGGTTCCGCGTGTGCGCATTCAACGGTGTGGGTGAAGCCTGCGCCAAGCATTTGCAAAAGGGCGACGCAGTATTCGTGGAGGGCCGGTTGCAGGTGCGCCAGTACGACTCGAAGCAGACCGGCAAGGAAGTATCCGTCGAGATCATTCCGAGCACGGTCCGCTTCTTGGGATCCGGCCGAAACGAATACACCGGTCGGCCAGCGACTGGCCCAGAGCCTCAAGGGGATGCATCGCAGGATGGCGCCGACGGCGTGGACCAAGACGTTCCGTTCTAGCCCGAAGGAGCCAACAATGGGAAACAAGTGCGACTTCTGCTCCGCGCCGGATCCATCGTGGAGATATCCGGCGCGGAGCTTCATCGGCTATGTTGCTTGCGGAATCGCCGGCGAGAGCGTCGGCGATTGGGCTGCCTGCGGAGAATGTCATCGGCTGATTGAATCCGGTGACCGAACACTATTGACGGCAAGATCGGTTGAAGCATTCGTCACGGCCCAACCGGAACTGGGGGAGATCAGCGCTGAACTGACGTTCGAACTCGGCTCCCTGCACTCGCGCTTCTTTGAAAATCGTCTCGGGCCCGCTGGGGTGATCGTATGAGGCTGGAAGGGCGGATGCGGCTGGGCTACTATCCGCTCGATCAGACCGAGGCTGAACGAGTGCGGCGATTCCTGGCCTTTACGTCGGACCCGACGAGTGCGGTTGATCCCTGCGCGGGCACGGGCACGGCGCTACTCAGCCTGACAGCAAACAGTTGTTCCAGGCGCTATGGCGTCGAGCTCGACGCGCACCGGGCAAGCGAGGCAAGCCGGGTATTGGATGAGGTGATTCAAGGCAACGCTTTTGACGTGAAAGCGCCCGTCGAGTCTTGCTCTCTGTTGTACTTGAATCCGCCCTATGATTTTGAGATCGGCGAGGGCAAGAACCAACGAATGGAGAAGCTGTTTCTCGACGAGTTCTTCCGCTGGCTGAAACCAGGTGGCGTTCTGGTGCTCGTGATTCCATTCGATCGAATCTACGAATGCCGGAACGTCCTGAGCCCGCACTTCAAGGACAAGGCGGTCTACAGGCTGACCGAGCCCGACTCCGTCCGGTACAAACAGGCGGTGGTATTTGGCGTTCGCAGATCCGCAGCCGAACGGAATCGGCTGGGCGATCATGCGGTGAACCAGGCGAACTCGAAACTCCAGGAACTCACGCGAAGGTATGACTCGATCCCGCCTCTGCCGGACGAACCGGATCGTACCTATGCCGTCCCCCCGAATGGCCCGGTTCGGATGGACTATCGCGGGCTCCCGCTGGATATCGTTGAGGACCTGCTGGCGAAGTCACCTGCCTGGGTGCAAACGCAGCGGGTAACCCACGCCCAGCGAAAGCAGTTCTTCGGCCGGCCGCTGACTCCGCTGCACGCCGGGCATGTCGGCCTGTGCGCCGTGAGTGGTTTGCTCAACGGAGTCTTCGGGACGGGTGCAGATCGCCATGTTGCGCATTGGGAGGCGATCAAGGTGGTCGACAAGACCGAGGAGGAAGGCGATGGCGGGGAGACCGTCATCCGTGAGAAGGAGCGGTTCAGCCAACGCTTAACTCTACTGTTCGCCGATGGCCGTATCGAACTCCTATCCGAGAAGCCACGCGGCGATGCCAAGGAGGCCGAGCATGCAGAATGCCCACCTGCGGATGGGGAAACTGAAGTTTGTGCGGCAGACGCGCGACACGATCACTGAAGTGGCCCTGCACATGGATCGCCTGGTCGCGGAGAAACCAACCGATCCGCGATCCGCGACACAACTTCACCTGATCTCCGTATTCGGCGGCGACCAGGAAGTCGGGGCGGTCGCCGCGGCCATCGCGGATGAGCAGCGGTTTCAGATCAGCCTGCCAGACGGGGCAGAGTTCTTTGGATACCTCGGCGAGAAGCCCGTTGTCTACCGCGCCTCGCTTCAAATTCCCGGCCGAAAACGGCCGATGAGGCATCTGGCCGCCGTTTCGCAGACGCTCTTCGGGACCACGCTTGGTGCCGATGGGCAGGCTCGACGAAGCGTCCTCTTTGACGGCGCGGCAGAATTTGTCCTGCATCGATTAGCGGTTCGCTTCGGCCTCCCCGTGCTTTCCGAATGGGCTGAATGGTTCCTTTCGGATCTTGAAAGGCGCGGGTTGGTGGAGGAATTGGTGGGGCTCAACTGCTCGCCCGCAGCGATCAAGGGGACCAAGCTCCGTATGTTGCGCATCCTGAGTTCGGGCATTAGGCGCAGATCCATCGCCATTCCCACATAACGAGCAGCGTTAGGCAAGCCCCAGTCCGTGAATTCGGCCGTCCGCCACCGCCTTCAAAATCGCTCTGTCGAGCATCTCAAATACCAGCGCCATGGCAGCTTTAAACTGAACGAAATCCAGCCAGAACTCTTCGTTGCGAAGCGCCCTCACGGCATCGTCATCCGCGTAGCGAAACGCTGTCCCGGTTGGATCGATTTTGTCCAATTCGACGATCCACTCCCGCGCAGGCGATGGGATTCGCACGCCGTGCCTTCTTTCAACTGAGAGCACGCATTCGCTCAGGGAGTGAATGTGATCGCTGATCTCACCGATAATCTTCAGGTACAACTCAAGAGTATGGCGAAACCCGAATAGGACGGGGAATCCCCAGTCCCGCGGCTCGCCGCTCTTGAGTGCATTTTCCAGAAGCAAGTTTGCACTTTCCCGATAGTTGCGAGCAAGGGCAAGGGGGCCGTCTACACCAGCACCGGCCATGAGAATACCGTGTCGCCAAGTTCCGTCCAGGTCTTCCGGGGGCTCTTGAAGGATTGGAGTGTTCGCGTAGAGCAGATCGCGATAGCGGTCGTTGTCGTAGTGATCCTCGCGATCAAGGCCGGCGCGGATTTCGTCCTCTGGCTCGCCGTCTTCGCTCCTGTCATAGATGTACATCAGCGCCAAGACATCCGAGTCTGTGAACGTGCGAGCGCGCCCTTTGCCAGGATTCGATTGTTCACACAGGTAGTCCCGGTAAGTCCAGGCCAGAGCTTTGACTTGCTGTCCGTCCACGCCTAGAATCCGTGCGGTTTGAGAAACGCTCCGATTCATTTCAGGTTTTCCCTGTAAACAGTATCGCGGAGGCGCGCCTATCGTTGTACCCGCTGCGGGCCGGGACTGATCTTCTGAAAAAGGCTGAGGCTATCCATATGCGCGGCTTGACATGCATAAATGACTATCTGCAGACCCACGGGTCCGCGCTCGGGCAGCGCGTGGTTGACCAGTTTCCGCCGCTCCACCGACCTGCAGACGCCTCTTGGCCAGCGCTTCTCGAATTGAAACGAGCACCATTCCCTGCCCAAACGCTGGCGATCATGGGGATCGTGAAGCGCTGGGAAGCGGCTCGTTGCGCGGCAGCCGTCGCTGAGTGCGGCACGGGTAAGACCCTCATTTCTCTCGGGAGCATTTTCACGCATGCTCGCGGGAAGACCTTCACGGCGTTGACGATGGTTCCGCCGCAATTGGTCGAGAAATGGGCTCGCGAGTGCTTCCTGACGCTGCCTGGCGTTCGAGTCTTCTTCATTGATGGCGTGCGCAACGGCGTGTCTTCGAGTGGCTACACGGGGGTGAACGAAGTCAGGCTCCGCAGCGGACGGATTGTTCGTGAAGGGCTGAAGACCACGCTCAGTGAACTGCGACTTGCCAAGCGGCACCGGTCGGCGCGGGCGCGATGGAATGCGAACGTTGGTGCGCCATCGATCTTTATCATCTCTCGCGAACGAGCCAAGCTGGGCTATTTCTGGCGTCACGCCTACGGGACACCTCAGTCCGGACCATTGCTTGGAAGCGTGGTGAATCCGGATACGGGCAAACCGATTCTTACATCGGACGACCAGTTGCGGCGTGCGGACTTCCGGAAGGTGAAGCACTCGGAAATGGTCTTGCCCGAGTCGGCCAAATCGCGCGCATCGTTCTTTAGCCCGCTTTGGCAAGCGGACAACTCGAAGATCGCGCGCATGGCGCCAATAGAATTCGTCGGGCGCTATTTGAGTGGTTTTTTCGACTATGGAATCGCTGATGAAGTCCATGAGTTGAAGGGCGAGACGGCGCAGGGCAACGCGCTTGGTACGCTGGCGTCGGCATGCGAGCGGACCGTGATCTTGACCGGTACCCTGCTGGGCGGCTATGCCGATGATGTCTTCAACATACTCTACCGCGTGGAGCCCAAGAGGATGCGCGAGGAAGGGTTCGATCACGGTGAGGCTGGCGTACGCCAGTTTGCTAGCGTCTATGGCGTGCTCGAAAAGGTGACCACAATAGAGGCCGCCGACAACGCCTGCTCAAAGGCCAAGGTCACCACCACGGTGAAACGCCGGCCGGGAGCTTCGCCGCTGCTGTTCGGCAGCTTCTTGATGAATCTGGCCGCCTTCGTCTCTCTTGAAGACATCTCCGACGCGTTGCCTCCCTACGAGGAGGAAGTGATTTCGGTTGAGATGGACCCTGCGCTGAAGCAGGCGTACAGGAAACTCGAAGACGACGTGCGCGACGCGCTGCGCGAGCATCACGGGAATGCGTCCGTAATCAGCACGGCAATGAACGCGCTGCTACTCTATCCGGATCGGCCGTTCGGACTGGGCACGCTCTATGGGTTCGACCGCAATCCCGAGACGGGAGAGCGCGAACGCTTCGTGATCTCCGAGCCTGCCGACCTGGATGAGGGCGTGAGCTATACCAAGGAGCGGCGCCTGATCGATGAGATCAAACGCGAACTGGCCGTGGGCCGCAAGGTTCACGTCTTTGCCGTCTACACGCGCAAACGCGATGTCACGAAAAGGCTTCGGGACCTCCTCCTCAAAGAAGGAATCCGGGTCGAGATCCTGACGGCGGAGGTCCCGCCCGCCGAGCGGGAGGCCTGGTACGAGTGGCACCTTCGAAACGGCATGCAGGTGTGCATCGCACATCCCAAGCTGTGCAGCGTTGGGCTTGATCTCTTGGACTTCCCGGTCTTGCTGTTCTATGAAACGGGGTACTCGACCTACACGCTACGCCAAGCCAGCCGCCGGAGTTGGCGAATCGGGCAAAAGCATCCCATTCGCGTCGGCTTCCTGACCTACTCAGAGACGGCGCAGGAATCGTGCTTGCGGCTGATGGGAAAGAAGCTGATGGCGTCGCTGCCAATGGAAGGCAAGCTCCACGCCGATGGACTTCAATCCATGGATGCGGACGACGACCTGCTCACTGCGATGGCGCGCGATCTCGTGATGCGGCAAGGCGTGGGTGAAGGGGCCGCGGAAGTCTGGCGGAGCCTGGCCGTGAACCATTCGGCGAAGCAAGCGACCGGGGTGGTCCTTGAAGTTGTCGACGCGATGCCGACGATGCAAGAGCAACCTGAGCCATCCCATTGGATTCAGCCTGTTGGGCCGATGGTGCAGCTTTCCCTGTTTTGAGAGTTGGGAGGTAAATCATGTCCGCACTTGCTGTGATGCCCGTGGCATCTGAACCGGTGTCTTGCCTATCCCGTCGATTGTCCGATTTGCTCGCGCAAAGCGAGGCTGATGGCATTCAGCTTCCCGATGCCGCGCGCGAGCAAGCGACCGTACTGGTTGAGGCCCTTCGGCGGCGGATCTTGCGTAAGCCAGACCGCGACCATCGTTCTCTGTTTGATCTCGATGATCGCCTGATCGAACTAATGGACTTGGTCGAGGAGGCTGCGGACACCGGCACCGAGATTTCGTCCGAACTTGCCCAGGAGATCGACACCTACCTGGAAGCATACCGATTGAAGGTAGATCAGATTGTGGGATTCTGGCGATGGCAACAGTCCATCGCCGATATCAGCGCAAAGGAAGCTGAACGGCTGGCGGCCCGAAAAAAGGTCGCTGAGAATCGCGTGGCGCGGCTGAAGGGATTCCTATTCGCATTCATGATGGCTCGCGGCATCAAGAAGTTGGAGGGTGAGAAAAGCGACATTGGAATGCAACGCAACAGCAGCGCGTCCCTTGTTGTCGATGACCCTTTGCAAATCGCCGAGCGATTCTTCGAACGAGCCGTCCGCTTCACCAAGACTGAGTTCCAGGAGCTCGTTTACCAACTTCCCGAAGGCGAAGCTAGGCGGCGCCTTGAGGCGGCACTCAAGGACGGCTGGGAAGTAAACGGCGAAGCCGTCCGGGCAACGCTGGTCAACAACGAACTCGTTCCCGGCGCGCACCTCGTGACCGGTAGTCACCTTCGCATCCGCTGACGGGGTAAGTCCGTTGGCCTTCGAGCGACTGACAGCTATGATTCCTATGTAGGCAGGCTCGATTATGTTTCGCGTTTCGATTCATCCCCTCGAACTCGCTGGTGTCGGGTTCACCGTGGCGCTTCTTGTCCTCGCCTGGGCGGTGCGTGATCGGTTGAATGCATTCGGGCTTGAGTTTTTAGCATGGCACCGGACGAGCAAGCGCCAGAGCGTCGAGGCGCTTACGTTCGGGGCAGTCTGCGGTCTTGCCGTCGCACTGCTATTTCAAGCTCTGTACAAGGGCGCACCGTTCAAATGGCAGGATGCCTGGATCGGAATCACGCTCGGCCCGCTCATGGAGGAAGCCGCATTTCGTGGGTATCTCTTTGGCTTGGCCGAGTGGGGGCTCCGGAAGCGAGTTCCCCACGCAAGCTGGATAGTGGGTGTTGCAATAGCCGCCGTATTCGCGCTCTGCCACCTTCCGAAGGCCGGCATCACGGGTCTCCAGATCGGCGTCATCTTCGTGATGGGCGTCGTCTACGCCTGGCTGAGGATCAAGTCGAATTCGACGACGTCGCCGTTCCTGGCGCACTCAGCGTACAACACCATCATTTTCGCGGCAGCAGCGCTGCTCGCGTGAAATAGTTTCCACCACACTTTCAGAACCTGGGGAGCCTACGGGCTCCCCTTTTTCCTTTCAGGAGAGAAGTTCAATGATACGATCCACAGAAGACTTTCGCAGCCTGCTCAAGGCGGCTCGCCGGGCCGGGACGCCACTCCTTGCAGTCAGGACCGCTGATCAGGCCAGCGCGATGGCTCAGGTTTCGGCAAGCCTTTGCGGCAAGACCGAAGTTCCTGTGTTTGCCTGGGACATCATGGTCGGCATAGCCGCGCGCAACAAGGCAGCCAAAGAAGCCGCGGCCCACGTGTTCGGCGAGAAGGCTGCAGTCGCTGGTCCGGCGGATGTGCTGCTGGCCCTTCACAAGGGCGCTGCGGTGAAACAGTTTGCGGATGCCATTGTGTTCTTCAACAACCCGCAGCGCCTCTGGGAGCAGGTCGACATCGTGCAGGGCATCTGGAATCTCCGCGACGCATTCAAGGTTGGCGGCCAGATGCTCGTGCTGGTGACGACTCCTGGTTCGGTGCTGCCGGTCGAATTGCAGAACGACGTGATGGTTATTGACGAGCCGCTTCCATCGGCGGACGACCTGCGCGAGATCATTCCAGGCCTGTTCGAGTCAGGCGAACTGGCTCCACCCGACGAGACCGTCGTGGATCAAGCTATCGATGCCCTTGTGGGACTCGCGGCTTTTCCGGCGGAGCAGGCGCTGGCAATGTCGCTGTCGAAAAAAGGGCTGGATGTCGAGCGTTTATGGGAGCGAAAGCGCCAAGCCGTGGAACAGGCACCGGGCTTGACCATTTGGCGCGGCGGAGAAACATTCGCGGACATCGGCGGTTGCGACAACATCAAGCGGTTTCTCAACGCTGTGCTCACGGGCCAGGAATCTCCACGCGTCATCGTGTTTGTCGACGAGATCGAGAAGGCGTTCGCCGGCACTGGCACCGACACGTCCGGCGTGAAGACCGAGATGACCGGGACGATGCTCGGCTGGATGCAGGATCGTGGAGCAGACGGCATCATTGCCATCGGCCCTCCGGGCGCGGCGAAGTCGATGATCGCTAAAGCCGCGGGCAATACGGCGGGGATTCCCACCGTCGCGTTCGATCTTTCGGCAATGCAGAGTTCGCTGGTGGGAGGCTCAGGTGAGCGGCTGCGCGCCGCGCTTCAAGTCGTCGATGCGATTTCCCAGGGAAAGAGCCTGTGGATCGCAACATGTAATTCGATCACGAGCCTGCCGCCGGAGTTGCGACGCCGGTTCACTCTGGGGACGTTCTTCTTCGACCTACCGTCAGCCGAGGAGCGGGAGGCGATCTGGAAGATCTACCTCGCGAAATGGAACCTTGATGGGGAACGGCCCAGCGACGATGGCTGGACCGGTGCCGAGATCAGAGAGTGTTGCCGCAAGGCGTGGCGAATGAATCTCTCGCTGAAGGAGTCGGCCGAGTACATCGTTCCGGTTTCGAGATCGGCGGCGGATCAAATCGAAGCACTGCGCCGACAGGCGTCCGGGCGATTCTTGAGCGCGGCGCGACCGGGAGTATTTTCGACCGAATCAGACAACCCAGCTGCGCCCGGCAGACGGGCATTTCGAGAAACCGAATAGGAAGGCACCATGAGCCAATACGAGGAACTCACCACAACCATGACGGACCAGCAATACCTGGTCGAGGCGCTGACGGAGATGGGCTACAAGCCCGAAGTACAAATGGAAGGAACGGCCTTGAGAGGATACGGCGGGGTCAGTTGGAACAGGCCGGTACAGGTCACTATCCCGAAGGACCAGCTTCGCGGCGCGTTGGCACCCGTCGGCTTCGGTCGGGACGAAACCGGGGTCTTCCAGGCGATCATTGATGATCTGGACCGGAAGTATACCGACTTGAATGAAAGCTGGCTCGGCCGAGTCGCGCAGACCTACAAAGAGCGGCAGACCATGGCGGTGGCCAAGACCAAAGGCTACGTGTTCCGGGGCCGCGAAGTAGTTCAAACGCCGCACGGGCCAAAGGTGCAGTTGCGTTTCGCTGTTCGCTAAGACGAAGGGCAAGGAAAACATCATGCAGGAAAAACTCATCACCGTCGAAATAGACGAAAACGGAAATAGCTCCATTGACCTCAAAGGTTTTCACGGCGAGGGGTGCGGCGATGTCGTGAAGGATTTCCGTGGTGGCGATTCCGTCACCCAATCAAGCAAGAAGCGAGAATTCTACACGCAGGCGACTGCCGTGAAGCAGTCGCTGAAGCAAACGTAGTCTGCAGTTCCGTCGAAGGAGAACATGTTATGGGAGATCGTGCGTACGTAGAGATCGTGTGCCGTGAAGAAGACGAGCCGCTGTTTGAGGCTCTCGGATTCATACAGGAGTTCCGTCATACGTTGCCTGCCAACGTGGTGAGGATGGTGGACGCAGAAGCATCCGAAGGGGCTACGGCCGAGCTTCAGGCTCTCGCCGAGAAAGGCATCGTCTTCCGTGGTTGGCACGATGCCGGTGAAGGTTATGACGGAGCTTGCTTCGCGAGTGCCGACGGAAAGTATCACGAGGCGCCGCAGCTCAATCATAGTGATCTGCCTTGTATCGAAGTTCACGTAGACGGAACGGTTGATGCCGATCAATTGCTGGTGGCCTCCGAATACCTGAAAGCATCAGACCGTGTCGGGGAGATGCTGGGCTTGCCTTCGGGAATCGAGCAGGAGGGCGGAGAGCCATGAAAACGGTTTTACAGATCATCGAAGAGGCCGGCGGTCTTGCCACCTTCACCTGGACGCGGATCGAGAATCCGCCGTTCATGCTTCTCGTCATCGAGTCACTTGGTGAGCCAGGCCCAAACGGCCACCGCGCGTTGTCGATTGCCCACTACGGCGAGCAGAACGGCGACGCCATGAGGGATCCGGAAATCTGCGCCGAGATTGTCGTTGAAAACGGCGCAGCGAAGCTCTGGCCGTACTACTTCAGAAATGACTATGCGGGCATGGAGCGATGGAACCGCCAACGAGAGGCTGACGGGTCGATGACATGCCTGCCCCGCGAGACACGCAACCTCGAAGGCTTCATGGAGATGTGGGATGCGAACATCCACGACCAGGGTTTCTTGGAAGCATTCCAGCGGACTGCGCGGCAGCGATGCTGATTCACGGGCTTGTCGCGCACAGTCGGGTGAACGGGCCCGGCGTGCGAGCCGTCGTGTACTTTCAGGGGTGCAATCTGGGTTGCGCAAGTTGCTGGAATCCGGCGACGCATGCCTTTGCAGGTACGTCGCGCGAAGTGCGAGATGTTGCGGAGTTGGTGGCAGCCGCACACAAGGCGCACGCCCTGGAGGGCGTCACATTTTCCGGGGGCGAGCCGATGCAACAAGCGTTGGACCTGCTGGACTTGACGCGGCTACTGAAGCGCATGCGGCCTGAAATCAGCCTAGGCACGTATTCCGGCTACACGGAACGCGAGCTGGACAGTGGCCGCTTCTGGACCCGTGATGGCATCGGACAGGAGGCAAGGCAGGCCGTCTGGGCGAACATCAAACAACAGCTCGATTTCGCGGTGCTCGGGCGATTCGTCGCTGCGAGGCAAAGTCAGCGCCCGATGCGGACCAGCGCCAATCAGGTCTTACGGCCCTTCAGCGGCCGCTACCGCGAGGAGCATTTCAAGCCCTTGGAATTTGAAGTCAACATCGAATCCGCGGGACTAGTCCAGATCACGGGCTTCCCCCTCGCGGGTCTGCCCGTCTAACGGAGTCTCTTCCCAACAGTTCCTTGCCGCACGCTCTGGCGGCGATCCCTTTCCGCAATTCTATTCAAATCACAGGAGGTGGCCGTGATGGCTACACAAGTAAGTCTATTTCTGCGCAACGGCGCATCTGTTACTGAACTGCCCGCGTCCTTCATGGCCGACGCGCCATCGGACAACGGCGACAATGGACGCCCACCGGCGCGAGCGATTGTCCAGGACCCTGGCGTAGATCTCGCCAAGAAAACCGTCTGCATCAAGATGCGGCTGTCCACGATGGGCAACACCCGCAAGGTCTCGACTTCCCAGATCGAGGCGGATGCCGACAAGGACCTATTGCGTGTATCGAAGCATTTGCTGGATTCAGCGGAATTGAAGGCGATCGGCCGCTTCGATGGCGAGATCCGCCGGTTTCTCTACAACATCTGCCTGCCCTTCGAAATCGGCATTCACCTGCTGCCTGTCGCGGCATTGGAGATCGTCGAGGACCGCATGCGGAAGTTCGCAGACGACCGTCAGGTGTTGGTGGCTGCGTTCCTCTCGGTGTATCCAAGCCTGTGCCAGGACGCGGCCAAACGGCTGCGCGGTTTGTACAACCCCGCCGACTACCCTCCCGTCGAAGAAGTCACCCGCGAGTTCGGGCTGTCTTGGCAATACGTGAGTTTCGGCGTGCCGGACCAACTCAAGGGCATCTCCCAGGAAGTGTGGGAGCAGGAGCGTGACAAGGCCGCCCAGCGCATGGCGGAGGCGTCGTCCGAGATCCAGCAAGTGTTACGGCAATCCATGGCCGATCTGGTTGCGCACATGGCGGAGCGGTTGAAGGATGGCGCGGACGGCAAGCCCCTAAAGTTCAAACAATCGACCGTATCGAATCTCGTCGAGTTCCTATCGAACTTCTCATTCCGCAACGTGACCGATGACCGCCAGTTGCAGAACCTGGTGGGCCGGGCCCGTGATCTGTTGCAAGGAGTCGCAGCGGACGATCTGCGGACCAGCGGCGACTTGCGCGCATATGTGCGGCAGGGAATGACCGCGCTCACTACGGACCTCGACGGCATGTTGGTGAAGTCGGGCGGCCGCAAGATGCGGCTCGGTGAGGAGGGGTCCCTTTAGCCATTCACACCCCGCTCAGATTCACGGTTTCGAGAGGATCTGCTTCAGAGTCAACTGCACCCTATTCCTGCTGCCTACCGAGTTTGCGCCGCCACCATTGCTTCACCCGCTGGCAAATTCCAAGGACTTGCGGGGGCGCGGAAGTCGGCCTAGTTGCTTTCGCCACTCTAGTTGTCGGCGCTTCGAAATGCTTCAGCTTCGCACGTTGGTCATAGGCCCTTCCGGCGTCTACATCGTCCTTGGACCATTGCGCTGCCCATTGCACTCGGTTCTTTTTGATCCAGTAGTGCGATTGGCAAGCGAAACCCCAGTTTCCGATTGAGGGGTCCAATGAGATCGTCTTGCCGTCGAAAATTAGCTTCCAATCCGTGGGCGTAATTGGTGTGACCACCTTGTGTCCGCAGCCGCAGCAGCACTTGTGCGAGGCGGTGGCGAATCTGATCGAAACGTAGATAGTTCCTTCCCTGAGGTCTTCGGGGATGAACTCCACAAACTCGTGCTTCAGGGCGATGTCCGTACTCATAGCTGGCGCTCCTCGTTCAGTAGCAGACTGCCGTCAATGGTGAACGTGGTGTGATGCTCACCCTTGAGGTCACGGTAGAATCCAAATAGCTTCTTCCATTTCATGACGGCCAGGGCGGCGTTGAGCGCGTTCAAATCGGCAATCTGAATGTTGCGATCATAATCGTTGCCGCCGTTGCCGTCCACGAAAGAAATCCGCGTATGAATGTGGTCGCGCAGTTTCTGTGTGCTAGTTGTGACCCTGAGAATTCCGCCCAGCGAATCGTCGGACAGGTTGATACCCATGCCCACATCAACGAACGGGCAGCCAAACGCCTCCAAGCTTTCGACGATGGTTTTCTTGGCAGCCCCGCTGTCCAGGCACAGGAATACGAAGTCCATATCGCGCAGTTCGTCTAAGTTCGACGCGTCGATGTAGACCGGGTGTTCAATGATGCCCCGCCGCATCGGCGAATACAGATTCTTGAAATAGGTCGCCTTCGGCTGCTTCTCCCGGAGTTGCTCAATCGAGGGCGCGCCCGGCGACCGGAACGCGTTGTGTTGAAGAAACAGGTCCCCGTCGAAGAGGTGAATCTCAAGTACCGGGGTCTTCGCCACGAGATCGAGCACATACGATCCCGTGCCGCCTAACCCGATAATTGCAATGCGGCGCAACGCGATCTTCTTTGTGGCGACGCCGATTTGGGCCCGGCTCGAAGCCGTGTCGGTGTAGTTGAAGATTGAGTCGGGTTCGTCGGTGTCCGCCAGGACAACCGGGAACGTTTTAGCGGTGACGGCGGGATCGATCTCCAGCGCCGGGCCGGATAGTATCGCCACATACGTGATCACTTTCGCGTGGTAGTCCGGGTAATGGTCAAGTGGCTTCGGTTTGGCTGAGAACGAGTGTTGAACCACCACACCCTCGCCCAGCGTCTGCTGCGAACTGCCGTGCTTGATCTTCACGATTTCGTTGCCGTCGGAAAGGCACGGATGTTCACCGGCGAAGTAGGCGACGTGGTCATCCGGTCGCGCCGTCATGTCGCCAGCCAGCGTCAGCTTCGAGACTAGAATGCCGCGCTTAACCTCCCGCGCGGCATTCACGTAGGGAACGTCTTTAACCAGCAGATAACCGGCGCGGATCTCCAGGTCGAAGCCTTCGTTCCGAAGTTTGGTCAAATCAGGGCTAAGACTTATCGGTCGCTGTGACATTGAAAATCATGCCCTCCTTGATCTTGACCGTACCGCCCGGCATCAACGTGCCTTCTGGGTTCTGGCGTGGACCACATTCATAGGTGATAGTGAAAAGAATGTTCGGGCCCGTGGGGACGGGGTTGAACGCCAGCGCAACGAGTTGCTCGAACGTCAGCGACTTCGCTTTCACGTGCTTCTGTTGGCCGTTGACGATGATCGCGAGTTGATGAACTTGAGCAGGGCCGCTATGGAAATGATCATCCTCATGGAGACGGATGACATCGGCGTCATTCTCGATGGGCTTGTCTTCTCGGTTGCCGTGCACTTCGCGGAACAACTCAAATCCCGCCGCCACGCCGCCGAGAACATAAAGCGCTTCGCCGGTTGTCGGGTTGGGCGAGTGGTGGGGGTGTTGGTCGATGTGAATACGGACCTGATGGTGTTGAGGTTGAGGCTGGGGTGCGGTACTCATGAGGATTCTCCTATGGTTCGGTTGGTTATTTGCCCTTGAGTAGCTTCGATAGCGAAGCTCCCCCGGCACGTTGGCGTAAAGTATCGAGCCTGGTGTCACTGCGCACGCCGGGTGCGAAATCCGCACCGTAGGTTTCACGTAGGGTTCGCACCAGCGTGTCTCCGCGCTTTTGACGAATCTCTCCGTCCAGATCGCGGCAGCGATTGTCCAGGCCCTCGGTGCATTCTTTCTTCTGGTCTGACATAAATCTTCGATTCTCCTTGAAGTTTCACCTTCCGTCTAGTAAGCTATGACGAGAACGTCTATAGATAAATCCAAGAAAAGGTGCTTTCGTCGGGCACCACTTTTTCGTCTACAAGTACTATACGAAATCGTCTACACCCTGTCAAGCCATGTCTGATATCTTTCCCGAACGCCTACGTAACGCCCGCCAGATGAGAGAACTCAGTCAGTCCGATCTGGCCGAGAAAACGGGACTGCAACCGTCGGCTGTTTCACATTTTGAAACAGGCCGCCGAGCGCCCTCGTTTGACAACCTTAAGGTCCTGTCTGATGCCCTCCAGGTGACGACAGACTATCTTCTGGGTCGAGTCGATCAGCCGCACCTGACGGGCACCGTAGCTACTCAGTTGTTTCGCCACGCGGAAAAAATGTCCACAACCGACCTAGACACACTCACCTCGTTCGCAGAGATGTTAGCCAAAAAGTCGAAGGACAAAAAGGAGGGCTGAGCTATGGCACTGAACGATGATTGGAAATCGGAAAGTCGGTCTGTCGAGGTCCTAAAACAACTTCAGATCACCTCGTTACCGGTTGATCCATTTCATATCGCTGGGCGACGCGACATCCTCGTTCAGGAAAACCCGTCGCTGTCATCCGGGATCTCCGGCTGCCTCATGAAGGTGGGCGACAACTTTGGAATCATCTACAGCTCTCGGTTTTCGAGCGAAGGTTTCAAACATTTCACTGTGGCGCATGAACTCGGGCATTACTTTATGGATGGGCACGCACTGCATCTGTTTCCGTCCGGCCAAGGCACGCACCATTCTGAGAGCGGCTTTACATCCAAGGACCCGTATGAGCGGGAGGCCGACGCCTTTGCCGCATCCCTCCTAATGCCAAAGCACCTTTTCAAAGATGCAATCGCCAAAGCTGGCCAGGGCCTTGAGGCGATTGAATACCTTTCCCACCTGTGCGGCACATCGCTCACGGCGACCGCGATTCGGTACGCGAAACTGTGCGATGAAGACGTGGCGGTAGTGTGCTCAACTGGAAGCAAGATCGATTTCGCGTTCATGTCCGATACTCTGCGCGCGCGCCCTAATCTGACGTGGATACGGAAGGGCACAGGTTTGACAGCCAACTGTCCTACCGCCAAGTTCAACAACAATACCGAAAACGTTCTTACTGGCAGACGAACCAGCGACACCGCGGATCTTGGTGACTGGTTCACCGGCGGCGATGGTGAAGTGACCGAAGAAGTTGTTGGGCTCGGTGAGTACGGTCGCACCCTGACAGTTCTCAGCGTCGAAGAGCAAAACGCTTCCCCCGATCCCGATGATCAACCCGAGAGTGAAGACGAAATGCTCCTGCCGTCTGAGCGTTTTTACCGCAAGTCTCGTTACGACTAACCGCCCGGCCATTCGTGCACAGTCCGCATGTTCAAACATTCGTCCTCTCAAATGTTTAAAATCAAGTAGTCGGCTGTTTGCGAATTTGTCATCGAGGTATGCGCGATTGCCAATTCCAGTTCATATCTATCCCCTGAGCCGCTTGGTCCATGCTTCTGCCGGAGCGTGGGAAACCGAACTACGCTCCATTGAGGAAGGAAAGCTCCACGCCTACCGCTACTACTTGCCGCTGCGAGAGGCCGTTGTCGCTTACTGCAAGACAGGCGGCAAGAAGCGTGATCAGATCTTGAATCAGCTCGCCGCATCAGCGTCTGCGGTCGTGGCTGGCCGAGGGGCAAACCCGCTGAAGGATAACCAGGCCGGATTCGATGTGTTCGTGAGTAAGTTTTATCCGCGAATAGGCACCTTCGGGCAGAGCTTTCTGCGCGAAGATACCAAACAAGGATGCGTTTTCGAAGGCGTTACCCTCGGAGGGCTCCCTCACTTCAGCACCACCGACAACAAAGGCGAAACCCGCTATGTGTATGTTCACGCGTCCAAGTGGGACGACGATGATCTGAAGGCGTATCTGGAATTGCTAGCCATCATCATTCGTGAGAGGTTTAATGCTCCTCCCACCAGTCTCTGGTGCATGGATCTGCGCACAGGCAAGGACTACAAGTGGAAGACCAGCCCTCGTATGCACGCCCGCTGCGTCAGCACCGCGCACCACTATGCGCGACTCATCACGGCGATGCAGTCGCCGGAATAGCGAATCGGGAAAGCTACGCCTCGTCGGCCTCCCAAACTGCGGCGTCAACCACGTGTCAGAAGCCGACTCTTTCCGATAGGACCACCTCCTGCCCGAAATGTACAAACATGCCGAACACATGCACAGGGGACGGGGGGGACGGGGGATACTACTAAGTGTAATTGGGTTCTATTGAGTCTTCAAAGGCGTGCGACAGATTGGAGGCGTCGGTGCTTGTTATTATTATGGAGACATTCAACTCATCTAAGCCCGTCTAGCAGCCCGTGGAATAAACAGTTTTCTCTGGAGAGGGGTCGCCGAGCAGACGCAAAACTCCACGTGATGTTATGGTGTTACAGCACTGCGAAAGGTTACGTTTTGGTAAGTCCGGAGTATGTGAAATGTGAAGCCAGTTCGGTGGGTGGACCGAGTTGGGCGAAACAGAAGGCCAAGACTGGTAATAATAGAGTCCAAGATCCCGAAGAGAGAGGAAGAAGCCCCCTGCAACCTCCGGGGCTTGCCGATGCCCAGTCAGCTTCCGCATGACCAGCGCCAGGTTGAAGCCGCCGGCATGTACCAAGAGCCGTTTCAGGATGTTCTCCCCTCCTTTCAGGTTCACCCGTCTCATTCCTCCGGTTTCGTACATGTGGGCCATGCTTCGTTCGGTTAGTTCGCTCCGCGCCCGTTGGAGTGCTTTCCCGCGCTCGCGCCGGGTCCGCCGCCGGTTGGCGTATACCTGCTTCTGTTCCTCCTGCTTCCCGTCCCAGTGGCGGCGCCCCCGGTCCGGCTCCGGAATATAGGTGCGGCATCCGGCCTCCTGCAAGTCCACCAGTACGGCCCCGCTATGGTAACCCTTGTCGGCCACTACCTCCTCGACGCCGCCCAGGTTCACCTTCGGCGTACCGGCGGGCGCCATATCGGCTTCCTGTCCGATCAGGTCCGCCACCGCTTCGGCCGCCTCGGCCAGAGTTTCATGAATGGTAGTGGTGTCCCCCAGATCTGCCCCTTGCACGGTCACCGCCAAGAGGGCGCCGCTGGACAGGTCAACCGCATGCTCGGCTTTGTGGGCCATGTGCGTGGAGCCGTCCTTCATCTTGGCGATCCGGGCATCGGGGTCGAAGGGGTTCTTCCATTCCTGGTTGGAGCCCTTCTTCTTCCGCTTGCGGTCCAGCCGCGCCAGTTGCTCGCGCGTGGGATTCTCCATCCCCGCCTCTTTCGCCAAATCCTTCAGGTAATCATCGTATTTTTGGCCATTGTCGCGCCTCACCAGCGACCGCAGCGCCGCATTGGCTTCCAGCGTGGTGGCATCGATGGATACCGTCTTTCCCTTGATCAGCCCCTCCTCCGCCAGGATCGTCAGTATCCACCGAAACACGGCCTTGTGCGTTTCCACCGAATACAACCGCCGTGTCCGGGAGATCGTGGAGTGGTCCGGCGTTTCCTCGGTCAGGCTGTAACTGATGAACCGGCGCGCCGACAAAGAGTCGCCCAGCCGCCACGCGATGCCGCGCTCGGATTCAATCTCCTCGAAGTATCCCAACAGCAGTGCCCTGAAGTACACGCCCGGCGTGAGACTGGGACGCCCCAAAGCGCCCGGGTAATAACGCCGGCACAGCTCTTCCATTTTGCCGTCGAACTGGTGCTGGTCCAGAATCTGGTTCAGCCGGTCGTAAAAGGCATTCCCCGGTCCACCCACTACCTCGCTGCGCACCCAAAAACAGATCGTCCGGCCGCTCGCGCTTCTTCCGTGTTCCCATCGCCATGAACGAAAGGCGTTCCAAACATTCCCGAGGTCACATGTTCCCGCGACTTTTACCACGGGCTGCTAGGGCACTCAGGGCGCCAAATCCATTTGGGTCGTTTTGTCGGCACCCCGTATACGATTGCCCAGGAGGCCGCGGGGCTCACGCCGGCAGTCGCGTCATCCTACTCCCTCAACGCGAGGTGGCTTGCTCATTCGTCATTTCTAGGAGGCCTTGGAAACGGAATGAACGGTTTGGGAAGCCTGCCGCAGAGCATATCGTGAGCCGTCACGACGTCGGGAGGGTACTCCTCTGCGAGCACGAGCCAAATGCCGTCGCGATGCTCACGTATGATCGTTTCTTTGAGTTCTTCGGTCATTGGTTCCATGATGGTCCTCCTGTCAATCGAATGCCTCGATGTAGTCTGCCTTCTGACCCGCCTGTTTGAGCACATCGGCCAGCCAGCGTTTCTTTCGCTTGCCGCGGACCACACGGCCTACAAAACCTAGCGAAGTGGCCAGATTGCCACGATTGCGCCGGATGTCCTCACGCGTGAGCTTGGCGTAGCGTTCCAGAAAATCATCCAGGTTGTCTGGCTTCGCGAAAAGGTATGTGGCGTGGCCCGGCTCCGGTATTTCGGCAATCAGGACGTTGCGCGACAAGAACAGGTATTCGTCTCGGAACAGGAACCAGGTCAGGCTTCGCTTACGGAGTTGCTCGAAGTAGTACGGATCGTAGTCCGGGCACCAAGTGACATGGTGTGCCCTCAGGTGCGTTGATGCGCCGACCTGGTCGAACCAGGCCTCGATGCGCGTATGTTCTACGGGAGCCTTTTCGCACTGCCTTCGCACTTGCTGCACCAGATCGGAATGCTCGCCAAGGAGGGCGTGGATCGCCTGGGCGTGGCGAATGTCTTCCACTATGTTTGACGGCATCTGAACCTGGAGCCGGGACGGGAGCGCTACCTGCCATTTTCGGACAATCCACTCGCCATTGTACAGACGGTACTTGCCGGCGTGAACGAAGGTCGCCTCGACCTCGATACGAGTCCGTAGCCAATGCTTCCAATGGTTCCATGTGAGATCCCAGCCCAGCCCTGCGAGGACATTCGAATCGAGCCAGACCTCCAGCTTCCGACGGGGATCGCGGCAGACGACCCGATCCGCGACGAACTCGCAACGGCGAAGCAGCAGCGTTACCTTGCGTGAGGTCATTTCCGGTCTATACGCCAGGATGCGGTCAGCGAAGAAAGCACCTTCGTCGTCGGAGAGATGGCCGTCAGCCAGAATCGAGCCGAACCCGCCGTACGGAAACAACGGCGCGGCATCTTCGTTCTTGCAAAGCGCGTCGTAGCAATTTCTGAGATCGGCGTGTGCCAGGACGTTGAAGGCTCGTTCGACGCAGGAAAGGTCGCGGACTTTCGAGTCGTTCACCTGGAGTTCGAGTGATCGCATCCTCCATGCAAAGCGGAGCTGATCAAGCGTCGCATTCTCCTGCACTCGGAGAATCCGGTACAGAGACTTCGGCGCGTCCCCATCGAGTAAATAGAAGTAGCGCCGGAGCGCGTCGGCGGACAGGAATAGGGCCTTCGGCCCGTCGTTGCAATTCGGAAGTTCCGCGCGAACAAAGCTGTCCCCGTTTTTCCCGGGCTTGGGGAGCCCTACGTATCCGATGGTCGCGTGCAGAAGCTGTTGGTGCCGCCGACCCATCGCGCGCTGGACTAACACTTCGGTGTCACCGCCCAGGAATCTGAGATGGTCCCCGCCCTGTAGGAACCGAACAAGAGCACTGGGCAGTTCGGCAGTAGTGCCGTCCTCAAAGCGGCATTGAGGAGATCCGTCGGAGGTCACAACCTCCCCGACTCGGCGTAATTGAAGATTGTTGCTGACCACATCCGCAGAATACGGCCAATGGTCGAATCCGCCAAGCCAGTTTGGCAACAGCCGCACTATGCGGAAAACACAGGAGAAATGACACTATGACCACAGAACCTACAGGACTCTTTCAGGGCCTTGCACCTCTGCTTGTCAATCGGACGGTCATCATGACCGTTGCGGCGGACGGCAAGGGTTTGCTGACCCTCAACGTAATTCCAAAGAAGGTGAAGGACGACGAAAGCGACGCGATGACCACGGCTTTGTGCATAACCGCAAGCGCCGAGGAACTAGATCGCGACCTGCCCGCACAACTCCGCGAGTATACGGATGTTCATGCGAAGGCGGGGTCCAACATTCAGAAAGTTAAAGACGACTTGGCGGCAGCAGAGAAGGCCGAACGGGAGTCCGCAGAAGAGAAACGCGCCAAGAAGGCGAAAGGGAAGGTTGTCCCTCCTGCCGTGCCCGCGCCAAAGCCGCAGGCATCCCTCGGACTGTTTGACCAGAATGACGCGGAGCCTGAGGTGGCTGTCGCGCCAAGTTGTGACGAGCAGGAGTTTGGCGAGGTTATCGAAGAGACGAACGACGATCCCGATTGACCGCCGAATCCCAAGAAGATGTAGGATGCCAGAATAGCTGACACATACTGTCACATCCAGCGTTGATTCTAAAGGGTCGCAGACGAGCGTTTGCCAGAAGTGTTGACAATTCGTGCCACAATTCCTGGCAAGATCCTACACTGTCGCCGCAACTGCTGACAAATTCCTACGGCCCGCCCTTTTTCTTCTTTGTCACTTGGCAGACGCGCTCCGGGCGAGCTCGTACTGACTCCAGACGCGGCCGCTGGCATCCTCAGCGACAATGCGGCCTTCCACCACCGGGCGGATTGTGGGCCGGCGGCGCAGGTACTCGCGCATGGCTTGCTGAATAGTCAGCGGGAACGTGCGGGTGTTCGAGGCTCCCTGGAACCGGCACAGAACGTCAGTCGGGTCACCTGGGCGGTCGCAGCTCGCGACGGTGTAGAACTTGTCGTCGGAAACTGGCTCGCCATGCACCTCCATCCCGATCACCCGCTGGCCTTTGGGCGAACCCAGGCGGATGCGCAACTTCATGCCGCTTGGGCGCGGCCCCCAGCCGCCACGCTGCCCGTAAGGATCGGCGGTAAACACCTGGTCGAGACCTTCTTCCCAGAACTCCCGAAGCTGTTTGCCGCTGAGCGTTCCGACCTTAATAGGCGCGTCCATCGGGAAGACATTGAACAGATCTTCTTCCGTGAGAGGACCGGGCGGAACCGGGTACGAAAAGCGGAAGCCGTTCGTCACGCCGATGTCCGCTCCCGTGATGGCGCGCAGGGCATCGGCGATGAGGTTATCCATCGAGCTTTCCAGCACGCCCTTGCGGAACAGTGGCGTCTCGGTCCGGCCCACGACCTTTTTGAGCTTGGCCTCGAACGGCCGCCGAGCCTCTTCTACAAGCCTGGCAACCTCAGGGTCGGGCTGGTGTCGCTCCGGCGTAACCTCCATCAGCCTGTGGTCGTAGCCGGCAACGCGGCCGTCGCGCACCCGAAACGTCACTCGGGCGAGGAAGGAGCCCTCTGAGCCGGCTTCGATCACCGGTGTGCCGCCCTCCAGAACGGGCGAAACGGTGCGTTCATGGGTGTGCCCGCCGAGGATGAAATCCACGTTCTTCACCTCACGGGCCAGCCGGATTTCCTGCGCCAGGCCGAGTTCGGTGGCGAGCAGTACGATTTGTGCACCTTCGCTCCGCAGCCGGTCGACCTCCGCTTGAATACCCTCCTTGAAAGTGAAGCGCAGGCCTTCTGAAAACGCGGGCGCCATGCTCTTGTCGACGATGACCGACGTGACGCCGACTACCGCCACTTTAACGCCGCCAACCTCCTTGACGACCGACGGCGCGAACAGGCGCTTACCGGAAACCCGGTCGAACAGGTTAATCGCCGCCACGGGATGATTCAGCTCGCGCATCCTCTTCCGGAACACTTCCGGACCGTAGGCGTACTCCCAGTTGCCGGGCACGAACACGTCGATGCCGAGGGCATTCGCCACCGGAACAATCGCCGCGCCCTGGGTCCACTCGGCCACCGCCGAACCGTGGATCGTGTCGCCAACGTTGACGAGCAAGGTGCGGCCGGGATTCGCGTTTCGCTCTTTGCGGATCGCCGAGGCCAGCAGCGCGTAGCCACCCGCAGAGCGGAATTGCGGCCGGCCCTCGGCGTCAAAGAAAACTTCCTGGTGGACCTGGAGTGCCGCGTGCGTGTCAGCCATCAGCAGCACCGTCACGGAGCGCTCGTCTGGTGGGCCGGCAAAGGCCAGCCAGGCCGCGGAAAGCACGGCAGCAAGAATCATAAGCGAAACGAAAGGTTTGTTGATCATAGCGTTGGGAATTGTCATCTGCGCTGCCGGGAGGCCCCGGGCGAGAAGGAATCGACTTGCTCGCGGGCATCCTCCAAAAGAGATGCTCCCAGCGGTCCGGCGTGACACGCCGGCCTCAGTTTAGCTCGCGCCCTCCACTCGTACCCGCAACAACTTCACAGAGTTCAGGAACACTAGAATGTCCGGGCCCAGATGAAGGATGGCCGCCTGAATAGGCCCGATCCAACCGAGCAGTGCGGCCGTGATGCCTAAGACGTGCACCAACCCGACGCCTACAAAAAGATTCTCCTGGATCGTCCGGTAGGAACGCCGCGCCAACGCACGGGCAATAGCGATCTTGCCGAGGTCATCCGTCATCAGAGCGATGTCAGCCGCCTCAAGTGCGGCCTGGGTGCCTCGCGCGCCCATTGCAATGCCTACATCGGCTCTGGCCAGGGCGGGCGCGTCATTTATTCCATCGCCGACCATGGCGACCCGGCACCCATGCGTCTGCAGCCGGGCGATCGCGTCCACTTTTTGCTCCGGCAGCAGGTCCGCCTTTACCTCATCGACTCCCAGTTCAGAAGCGACACGCTGTGCGACACGCTGGTTGTCGCCCGTGAGCATGACGACCTTCTCAACACCGCTGGCCTTCAAGCGCGCGATGGCCTCCTTGGCCCCCGGCCGGACTTGGTCGGCCAGCTCGACAATTCCCGCCGGCTGCCCGTCGACGGCAACGTAGATTATGATCCCTTGATGCTCCTCGCCCAGGGCCGGTGGTTGAATCCCGTTCTCACTCAGCAGTTTCGAATTGCCCACCAAAACGGCTTTCCCGTCGACGGTCGCCCGAACGCCGCGGCCCTGAAGCACTTCGAAGTTGGCTGGCTCAGGCACGTCCAGCCGACGCTGCGCTGCCGCATCAACGATCGCTTGCGCCAGGGGATGGGCGGACCTTCGATCTGCCGCTGCGGCCAACATCAAGACATCCGCCTCCGTCAGCCGGGAATCGAGCGACCGCACCTCGACAACCTCCGGTCTGCCGACAGTCAACGTACCGGTTTTGTCAAAGACGAGCACGCTAACCTTGGCGAGCGACTCCAGATAAACGCCCCCCTTGATCAAAATGCCGTTCCGAGCTGCTCTCGCGATGGCTGCGATCATTACCAGTGGAGTGGCCAGGCCGAGTTCCGCGGGAGACGTAAAAATCAGAAGCGTGACTACCTTGCGTATGTCATGGGTGAAAACAAATACGCCGATCAGAAACACAAAGACGATCGGGATCAGCCACGCGGCAACGCGGTCGGCGAGCTTCTGTACCGGGGCTCGCTGGTCTTCCGCCTCCTCGACCAGCGCGATGATGCGCGCGAACATCGTGTCCTTACCGACCTTCTCCGTCCGTATGTCCAACGCCCCGGACTCCACCAGCGTTCCGGCCAGCACGGAGGAAGAGACCTGCTTGTCGACGGGAACACTCTCACCGGTGATGGGAGCTTCATTCACCGCGCCTTCCCCGCCAGTCACGGTGCCGTCGACCGGGATCTTCTCGCCGGCTCGCGCCAACACGATATCGCCAATCCTGAGCTCGGTGATCGGAACCTGACGCTCGCCTCCGTCTTCCCGGATAATCGCCATTTTCGGAACCGAGCCAATGAGAGCGTTAATGGAGGCGCGAGCTCGGTCGATATTGAGATCGGCAATGAACTCAGCGATCAGGATGATACACATCAAGACCGAGCCGGCCACGTACTCCCCGCCGAACACTGCAACGATTGTCGCTACAGTCACGAAGATCTCGGTGCCGATCTTGCGCTCCCGGATCAGGTCCAGGACACCCGTCTTCACCAGGGGATAGAGCCCTATCGCGACAGCGACCAACAGCACTTCAATGGGGACACTGTTTCGCCAATACAGGAATGTGATACCTCCGGTAAAGAGGATGCGGCTCACTTCAATCCAGCGTGCCCGCGTCATTATGCGGGCAACCGGGGCAACGGGCTGTCGGCCGATCACGCCAGCCGCGGTGGCTTCAGCAATTTCAGAGGGCATCGATACCCTCTTCGTCTGAGCGGATCTTCATCGCCTGCTCCACCGGGAGCACGAACACCTTTCCGTCACCGGCATGCCCGGTGAACGCCGCGCGCCGGATGCTTGCGAGAGCCTGCGGCAGAATCACGTCCGGCACGACCACTTCGAGCTTCGTCATCGGCACCTCACCGAATTCGATCGCGCCATGTTCATGGCTTGGTTGAAGTCTTCCATAGCCTGTGACAGTCGACACAGTGATACCGGGCACGTCAGGGATCTGGCGCAACGCATGGACCACCGTTTCCAGCCGGTCGGGTCTGAAGATCGCCTTGATCTCGTGCATCATAGCTCCACCTCCGCATGTTCGCGCGCAAAGCTCCGGTACAAGACCGGCAGGACCACCAGCGTAAGCACGGTCGACGACAGAATGCCCCCGACCACGACGGTCGCCAGCGGGCGTTGAACTTCGGCGCCAGTGCCTGTAGCGAGCGCCATTGGCAAGAACCCGAGGGAGGCCACTAACGCGGTCATCAGCACCGGCCTGAGGCGCGCCATGGCGCCGTTGAATACAGCATCGTCAAGCGACGCTCCATCGGCGCGCAAGCGATTGATGAACGTCAGCATCACCAGACCGTTCAAGACGGCGACGCCGGAGAGCGCGATGAAACCGACGGCGGCCGAAATCGAGAATGGAATCCCGCGCAGCCACAAGAAGAGGATTCCACCGGTCAATGCCAGCGGAACCCCGGTGAAGACTAACAGCGCGTCTCTGGCGTTGCCGAAGGTGGCGAACAACAGCGCGAAGATCAAAAGCAGCGCCACTGGCACAACGATCTGGAGTCTTTGCTGCGCCGACATGAGCTGTTCAAACTGGCCGCCCCAGACGACCCAATTACCGGAGGGAATGGCGACGCCCGCCTGAACCCGGCGTTGAGCTTCCTCGACGAACGAACCGATGTCCCGTCCACGGACGTTCGCAGTCACCACCACGCGCCGCTTACCATTCTCGCGGCTAACCTGGTTCGGGCCGGGCGCGATTTCGAATTCGGCGACCGAGCCGAGCGGGATATAAGTCGACGTTTGGTAGGCAGCCTGGACGAGCTTTGCTGATCCGCTTCCGCCCCTCGCCGGCAGGGGCACGGGGAGTCTCTTCAGGCCTTCGATGTCGGTGCGCAGCCGCTCCGGCAAGCGAACGAGGATGTCGAATCTCCTGTCTCCGTCAAACACTTGTCCCGCCGCCTTGCCTCCGATCGCGACCTCGACCACGTCCTGCACGTCGGCGACGTTGAGCCCGAGCCGGGCCATGGCCTCACGATTGAGATGAACTGTCAGCAGAGGTAAGCCGGTCGTCTGTTCGATCTTGACGTCAGAGGCGCCTGGTACGGTGGTGAGCACGCGCTCTATATTGGTGCCCACCCGAGCCAGGGTGTCCATGTCGTCGCCAAAGATCTTGACAGCGATGTCACTGCGGACGCCGGCAATCAGTTCATTGAAACGCATCTGGATCGGCTGGATGAATTCGTAGTTGTTGCCCGGAATCTGCCGCAGTTCACGTTCGAGTTGCGCGACCAGCGACGCTTTCGGCCGGCTCGGATCGGGCCATTTACTTGGCGGCTTCAACATGACGTACGTATCCGCTACGCTTGGCGGCATCGGGTCTGTTGCGATTTCAGCGGTCCCAATCTTCGAAAAGACATAATCCACCTCGGGATAACTCTTCAGCTTGCGTTCGAGGGCGTGCTGCATCTCGACCGCGGTCGTCAAACTGGTTCCCGGAATGCGCAGCGCATGAACCAGGAGGTCTCCCTCGTTCAGGCTAGGGAGAAACTCCGTGCCCAAGCGCATACCAATCAATCCACTCAGCACGAGCAGCACGACCGCGCCGAGAACAGTCGCCAAACGATGGCGAAGCATGATTCGCAAGGTGGGGGCGTAGGCCTTGGAGGCCCATCGGACGAGTAGGTTCTCCTTTTCGGACATCCGCCCCGTGAGGAACATCGCGACGGCGGCGGGCACGAAGGTAACGGAAAGAATCATCGCGCCTAACAGTGCTGCGAGTACAGTGAACGCCATCGGATAGAACATCTTGCCCTCGACACCTGTCAAGGTGAGGATTGGCAGATATACGATCATGATGATCAGTTCGCCGAACATCGTCGCTTTTCGGACCTCGCGCGAGGCCTCAAACACCAGCTCGAAGCGCTCGGCCCGTGTCAACAGGCGCCCGAGTTCGTGCTGCCGCTCGGTCAGGCGCCGAACGCTGTTTTCGACAACGATGACCGCGCCATCGACAATGATCCCGAAGTCCAGTGCTCCCAGACTCAGCAGATTGCCGCTCACCCCGCGCTCAACCATGCCGGTGATCGTAAACAACATCGCGAGAGGAATCACGCAGGCTGTGATGATGGCTGCCCTGATGTTGCCCAGGAAGATAAACAGAACAACGATCACCAGCAGGGCCCCGACCGCCAGGTTGTGCTGAACCGTCGTAATGGTGGCGTCCACCAGCTTGGAGCGGTTGTAGACCGTTTTCGCAACAACTCCCTCGGGCAATGTCCTGTTGATTTCGACCATCTTGTCCGCGACTCGCTGAGAGACTATGCGGCTGTTTTCACCCATGAGCATGAACGCGGTGCCCAGGACGATCTCTCGACCGTCTTCGGTAGCAGCTCCCGTACGGAGTTCCTTCCCCAGCAAAACCTCACCGATGCGCTTCATGTAGATGGGCGTCCCCTGGTAGTTCCCGACCACGATCCGCTCAATGTCAGCCAGGTCCTTCACCTGGCCTGGAGCTCGGATCAGATACTGCTCGCCGCGGCGCTCGATATAGCCTGCACCGACGTTCGCATTGTTTTCCACGAGAGCCTGGAGGACATCGCGAAAGGTCAGGCCGTACGCGCGCAGCTTCTCCGGGTCCGGCGTAACGTGAAACTGCTTCGTGTATCCTCCTATGGTGTTCACGTCCGCAACACCGCGGACGTTGCGAAGCTGGGGGCGGATAATCCAATCCTGTATCGTGCGGAGCTCCATGCCCGAGTACGCCTGGCCATCCGATGATCGCGCTCCGGGCTTTGCCTCCACGCTCCAAAGGAAGATCTCACCGAGACCTGTGGCGATTGGTCCCATGGCTGGGATGATGCCGGGCGGCAAGTTACTTGTGGCTTGCTGAATGCGCTCATTAACGAGTTGGCGGGCAAAGTAGATGTCGGTACCATCCTCGAAGATGACGGTAACCTGCGACAGTCCGTAACGGGAAATGGAACGGGTCTCTTGGAGCTTCGGCAAGCCGGCCATGGCGGTTTCCACGAGAAACGTGATGCGCTGCTCAGCCTCGAGAGGGGAATAGCCGGGGGCCTCAGTGTTGATCTGCACCTGAACGTTGGTGATGTCCGGCACCGCATCAATCGGGAGCCGCTGGTAATTGTAAATGCCAAGCGCGGCGACACCCACGGCCGCAAAGATCACCACCCAGCGGTGAGCGATAGAAAGTCTGAGAATTCGTTCGAGCATAGTATCCTTCGTTCTTGTCGGGCAATCCTCACGGCGGGACGGATCTAATGATCGTGGGTGGCTCCGGCCTTCCCGATCTCCGCTTTGATCGCGAAGCCGTTCGTGGCGGCATACTGCTCGCCTGGCGAAAGGCCCTTTCGGACTTCGATCCACTCTCCGTCAGAGCGTCCAAGCTCGAGCGGGCGTGCCTCGAACCAATCTCCGTATCGGACAAAGACAACCTGCCAATCGCGAAACGTCTGAATGGCCTCGCTCGGTACCGCCAAAGGGACCGTTGTGGACTCCGTCACGAGGCGAACGGAAACGAACAGTCCCGGGCGCCACTTCCCATCCGGGTTGGGGATCATGATGCGAGTGGGAGCGCTTCGCGTCTCTTCACCGACCAGAGACCCGATGTAAGTGACGCGTCCAGTTGCATCACGACCCAAGTCTTTCGATTCCACGATCGCCTGCTGGCCGATGCGCACGGCGCCCAAGTCTTTGGCGGCGATCGTGGCCTCCGCCCACACCGAGGAAAGATCCGCCGTGACGAAGACGTTTCGATCGGCGGGTACCGCTTCGCCGACAGTAACGTGCTGCTCAATCACGGTTCCATCGAGCGGGGCCCGAATCTCGTACCGGGACAGAGTCTCGGGCGGAGCCGTTGGGATGCTCTGAAGCGATGTCGCCGATTCTCCGAGCGCTATCAGTTTCTGTGCCGCGACGCGCTGCGTCAAGTTTGCTTCCTCGAACGCTCGCTTGGCTTCCAGGTACTCTTGCTCGGCCGAAATCTTCTTCTTCCAGAGGTTCTCTTCGCGATCTAGCCTGACGCGGGTAAACTCGACATGATGCAATGCCGCGATATACGTGCTTTTCGCATCGGCGAGCTCCCTGCTGTTGATCACAACCAGCAAGTCGCCGCGCCGGACACGGTCACCGATTTGCTTCAGCACCTCGGTCACTACGCCCTCAAGGCGCGGCACTACGTGCGCCACGCGCGTGGTGTCCGGCTTGATCTCGCCGGGCACCTCGATAGTGGTAGTCATCTGGCGCGGCCCGACGGTGCGAATTTCAATGCCCGTGCTCTTCACCGCATCAGCTCCGAGTTGGACCTTTCCTTCGATCTGGGAGTAGGCCCACTCCTGCGCACGGCCGTTCCGCTCCGCGTGAACCTTCACGTCGAAGGAATGCGGTTCTTCAACGACGGCATCTCCCCGCAAGTAGTCGGATTCAGGCACAAAGCCGATGCGGTCCACGCGTCCACCAAGCCGGTGTAATTCGATCCTGAGTTGGACGTCACGCGGTGGGACCGCCTTCCCATTCGCATCGTATGGGTACACTCGAAACTGCGGCGGCACCCCTGTCTCGTAAATCGTGACCTCGAGTCGGAGGTCGCTACTGGCGAGGAGCCGTTGACCATGCGGCCCCCTCGGGTAATCCAGAGGACCTGGCTCCTTGGCTGCCTCCGCGGGCGCGGGCGCGTCGGGCCCTCGCCGCACCATTGTGGTCACTAGAACAACACCAACCGCCGCGACTACAGCAGCACTAATAACACTTGTTTTCCGCATCTCTCCTCCTGTTTCTACTTGTTCACGCCTGGCGGCAGTGACGGTGTACCTGTCAGCGGTTCACCGATCAACCGTTCCAGATCAGCGGCGGCCTGATGATAGTTCGAAAGCGCGCGCAAGTATTGGCCACTCGTGCTCACCAACGTGCGCTGGGCGTCCAGTACTTCCAGAAAGCCGAACTTCCCAAAGCGGTAGCCTTCCGTGACTCCCTCGAATGCCGAGCGTGTGCCCGGCATCACGTTCGCAGCCAGAGCAGTGACCTCGTCCTTTGCGCTGGAAAGCGCGCGATACGCGTCGGCGAGCATCGTCGTCACGCGGACTTGAGCAGCCCGTTTCTCCTCAGATGCCTTGGCGACGCGGTCGCGGGCTTCCTGAATGCCACCGCGATTCCGGTCAAACAACGGAAGCGGAATCGAGACCCCTACTACGAATGCGTTGCCGCCGATCTGCGTAAAGCGGCGGTACCCGGCGGTGACGGTCACATCAGGTATTCGTTTCGATCGCTCGACACCCAGCGCAGCCTCGCGCTGGGTGAATTCCGCGGCCCAGCGGGCCAATTCTGGATTCCGCAACAGGCGTTCCTGCAACTCGGCATACGCCGGTACGGGCGGGAGCACGGAAAGATCACCGACGGCTGATCCAAACTTCGCCTCACCTCCCCATATCGCTGCCAGTCGCCTTCTATCTGCTTCCAAGGTTCGCCGCGTTCGATCCAATTCGATGCGGACCGCCGCAAGCGCGACATTTGCCCGTGTTTCCTCAATGGGGGAAACGACGCCCGCGGCGACTCTGAGTCCAACAGCTTGCCGAACCTGCTCGACGACGCTGGTTGTCTGCTCCGCGAGGGCCACAGCCTGCTGGCTTGCCAGCACATCGACAAATGCTTTGGTGACGCGGGTAAAAACGTCGATTCGAACTGTCTCGTAATCCCAGGAAGCCAGGTCGCGATTCAACGCTGCAAGTTTCTGCCGTGCAACGCGCTTGCCGCCAAGCTCAACCAGTTGACTAAGCTGGATCGTCGCCTGTGGCTGAATGACGCCACCAAGGCCGGTGACTCCTGGGCCAGTCACGCTGGAGAACCCCCCGAATTCTTCGACCAACGTGCTGACGACTGGATTCGGCCGCCGGCTGACTTGGAGGATTATTGCCTCGCGAGCGCGAGTCTCCCACGCGAATGTCGCGAGTTCCGGGCTCTGCATTAGAGCGAGAGCCAGAGCATCGCGAAGGCTGATTCGGCCATCTGGGTCCTTCAGATTCCGAGGACCAATGTTACCGCTCTCGGCGTCGGATGGTCGATAGACCGGCAGATCGGCTCCAAGCGGCCGCGGCACGACCACCCGGTCCGTGACTGGCCGCTGAGCCGCGGAATCCGCACGCGCGTCCGCCACCGGCCGACTTCCATCAAAAGCTTTCTGGTTTACACCACCTGCCGTCCACTCCTGCGCCGAACTGACACCGGCCAGCGCGGCCATCAGCAGTACAGGAGTAGCGGCGCAATTAGGCAATAACATGCACCACCTCGACTCAATTTGATTTTTTCGAACTTAAAGGGGATGACTGCGCACGGAGCGTGCGCTTGAGGGAGGGTTAGGCAGGCGGAGCACGCGGACTGCGGATTACAAGGCGCGGAGGGTCATGGCCGTCTGGCGTCAGATCCGGAATCCGAACGCCCTGCACGGTCAAGACTACTTGGGCCGGCGACTCCTGAATCGCGACGACAAACTTAGCCGGACCATTTCCGTCTCCGGCAAGCCAATTGAGCATGAGCGCATCGGAATCGCTGTCGTCGGCATTCCAGGCAGCGTCGCTGGCCGAGTTGCTGTTCCAGTGCGCGTGACCAAAGCTCTTGGAACTCACATGGAGTGGATCACTCCTGTGGAGGTGCTGGAATGGCGCCTGAGCGAACGAAAGGAGCAGGCTGGCTGCGACGCCCAGATAGAATACGCTACGCACCGGTGAACTCATAGTACCACGCAACTCAGAGCGCGCCGCTAGCCCCCTGAGAGAGTTCCGGCTCTTGGTAGCGATTGTTGCCATGTCGGCTTTCATGTAGTTGATGCATGATAGGGTGGTGCGGATGCAGCAATGTTTCAGCGCGAGGCCGAATCACGATCTCGCCTTCGAAGGACGTAGAGCCTGCACCATCCCCTCCGCAAGGTCATCTTTCGACGGTTCAATGTCCCCCGGATTACACGGGCCTGCACCGACGGTACGGCTCTCAGTGCTGCCGCGGTGTCGGCGTCGGGTATCGAGCCCGGCCAGGCCCTCCTCCTCGGTACGCCGTCGCCATGGCGCTAGAGTCGGACGAGAAGTGCCCAGTTCAGCCTCGATCTGGCTGTAGCTCTTGGCGGTGTCGATCGCCAGGATCAGGCGGGCGCGGAACACGTCGCCGGCCGGTAAGGTTCGCGATTGCGCCCACTCGGGGTCTGATCGCTGTTCGTCTGTGACCCGGAGCATCGTCTGGTGGCGTCGCACATCACAAGGGTGCCGGAGACTGCCAAGTAGTTACGCTATGACTGGGACGCTCTACGAGCACTTCGCGCGGACTCGTCGCATGGGTTTACCCAAGGCGGCTTCCTTGCCTTGCCTTTACTCCGCCCACTGTTTCTTCCGGGCGGCCACGATGCGGCGTTGCGCTGCCTCCCTCAGCATCCCGCGACTGGGAAGCTGTATCCGAGCTGCAACATCCTTTTCGAGGAAAAGTGCAAGACCCTTTCCAGCGTCGGGTATTGGGATCGCAAGCAGCGGCGTGCCTGACTCCTCGAGATACCGCGCAAGAGAACCACCGTTGAGATTGAATCTCTTGGCTAGGATCGATGTTGCCACGTATCGTTCCGCGAATTGCTGGGCCTCCTTGGCAGGTACGAGCCTCGCAAAACCATTCCGAAAGCCGTCAGAAGCCGTAAACAGGCCCTGATCTGTCAGCCCGCGAATGACGTTGGTTCTGACGCCCACCAAAGCTGCCGCTTCCTTGAAACTGAGGAAGCCTTCTGGTGGAGCCGTAACACCGGGCGTCGGGCGGTATTTGCGGAGATCTTTGGACGGGAACAAATAACCAGTGATCCCGCGAAACCGGTTTATGCATCCCGTCGGCACGAGACTACCATCAACGACAGCCTGGATGACAGCGGCAAGCCCTGAATCGCGGCCGAGGTAATTCTTCATGGCATGGCGCAGCGCGATAAACTCGCCCGGCTTCGAGTATTCCTGCACCGGCACAGAGTGCCTTTCGAAGGCCTCCTTGATCTTCATAACGTCTTCGCGAAGGAAGAAAAAGCACCCCGCTGGGAAGCCTCGTTCGGGTCCTTTCGTGTAGCGGATGGCGCCCACGGCGGCGACTGTGACGAGGGTGAAGTTCCTCAGACCGAGCGCCTCCTCCGCCTCCGGCCGTGACATGTAGCGCACGAGTTCGGCGTCACGAGCCGCAATCCATTGGTTGAGCGATTCGCGTCGAATCCAACACTCGGTGCGGCTCCCTCCTCGGCGTACGTTCAGGAATATGGCGTCGAGTTGACCGTTATGGGCAAGATCCCAGATTCGCGTGCCGGTTATGCGTGCAATCTTTTCCGCCTCGTTAGCTGTTACCCACTGGGAGCTCCGCCGTACGGCAGCGGAAAAGTAACGGTGCTGGCCGCGGATGAAGCCCTTCCAATCTTCGATAGCGAACTCCTCGAAGGCGTCATGAAGGAATCCAAATTCCCGGCGGGGAAGAACGCGAAAGAGGTGCCGATAGAAGTTCCCAAAGACGTCGCTGAAGTTAAGGGTGGCAGGATTCGCTGATTGCGGGATCATGTGGCGTAACACTTCGCGCAACGGCCGCGGCCAGTCTCGCAGCAATGCAACCGCACCCCGACAGATGGACATCGCACCAGCGAGATCCGTGGCCCGAAACGGCCGCTGCTTCCGCCGCAGGATGCTCCCGTCGTTAATGGAGCCTATGAAGAGAATGAACCTCAACAAAGGACCGAGCTTCAAGTGAAGCATTTCCTGCGGAAAACCAAAATCAGCCACCTCGACTCCAGCCGCTTCTGCCAGTGTGGACTTGGCCGCTCGGAAGACGATCGCGTTGATCGCCACCAGGCCAGGATCAGCAGGCTCCGAAGTCACTTGTCGAAAGTCGAGACCGCATCGGCATTTGTAAACGGCTGGACGCTCCCAAGCGATTTTCCGGTTACAGGCCGGACACTGATTGAGTAAGAGGCAGCGGTGTGCAGGGCACGCGACGACAAGCCCGAGATCCCATACAGCCCACCAGATCGGGCGCTCCCGAAGGCAGGCCGTGCATAGGCGTGGATTTCGGTAATTCAGATCATCGGCGCTAATCGTCTCACCATAAAAGGATCGCTGCTTGAATCGGTTTCGTCCCTTGACGTGGTGGTAGCACATCGAACGCCACTCTTCCGGCTCAAGGCGCAACGCGTACGAAAGCTGCTTGATCGGTGCGTCCTGATCCAAGCCAGTGACCCTGCCAGTGCCAGATACCCACAGTCCGGCGATTTGTGCGAGCGCATTGGGACTGCCATAGCCGTGGTCATGACCTGTACGGCAAAGGTAGCCGCGCGGACTCTCACCAGCCACCGGATCGACTCGAAACAGGAGCCGCCCGCTCACGCGTGTAGCTCCAGGCGGACAGCACGCGGCGTCAGCGCGCTGGGCGGGATACAGGCTGTTGCGCTTGGGAGCGCTATCGGCGGAGCCTTTTCACAATCAAACTTTTCGCCAAACGGGTTCGGATCACTGAGGCGTTCCGACCATACGTGGTCCGCGTAGGATTGCGAAAAGGTCCTGATCGTGATTTGACGGCGGGGGTGAGAAGAGGCGATTCGGGCGGCGCCTCGGATGATCTTCATCGTATAGCCCACGAGGCCGTAGGAGGCGTAGTGTATCCGAAAAGCCAGGTCGAGATCGGACAGATTCGGCATTTCGTACTCGGGAAGCTGCTCCTGAACCGCGCGCAGGAAAGCCCTGTAGGTGGTCCGATCCTCTTTGGTATCCCACCGAAAGGCGCTCACTCGTAGCGTCGAACCGAAACGGCGCCGGAGTTGCTCATTCTGCCGCAGCACTTCCAGAGAACGTTGTAGCCCTGACACCACAATCGCGAGCCTGGCCTCCTCGACTTGCTCCTTTAGCCAATCGGCAACATCGTTGACGATACTCGCCCGACGAACATCCACAAAGTGCTGGAATTCATCGAGCGCCAGGAGGCGCACGCGGCAGCGCTTGATCAATTCCCTCAGACGGATGCTCTTGCTTACCGTGTTGCCGCGGGACCAAAGCGGATCACCAAGTTGGTACAGCAAGGTTTCGGCAAAGCTCTTCACCGTGGGGCGTGCTGGCACTTTCGCGACCAGGACGGGAACCTCGACACCCCACTTGTGATCGACCCGCGGATGGAGGCTCGCAAAGTAGGAAATGATCGTGGTCTTCCCGCTACCGCTCTCACCGACAAGTGGGCAGCAGTCCGGTTCGGCGGTGGCGTCGTGACTATCGAAGCACGCCTGGATTCGCGCAATCGCCGTTTTGAAGAGCGGATATTTCACCAGTATCCGTTCGGAACGATTCATTGATTCAGTCATTCGGCTTGTTGCGCCTCTGGAGCTTCACCACGCGCTCCGGTTGACATGGGTAAATCGAGACTTGCTTCGAAGACCGGCAGAACCTCGTCATCCGTGAAGGCGTCGGGTCGGGCTTCTGGCGGCGTCAGGCTCGCGTCCGCCGGCATCTGCTCGCCTTCCCCTGTACGGTCCGCAGAAACGGATAGCACTTCGGAATCACCTGGATTCCCATCACGCGCAGGCGGACCGGCGACCGCTTGGGCAGGCCGAGTGTGATCCTCCAGAAAGCGTGCATGTCGTTTTCGGCCATGCGTTGCTTTTCGATTGAAATCGCGCTCCACGAGGGCGCGGATTTCGGCTCTGGCATGCGCCAGAGCTACGATATCAGTTCGCGCATTCAACTGTCGCTGGGCATAGCGGCGGATGACCTTGTGCTGCCAAAGAGAGAGTCCCTTGGCGTATGCCTGATCCAGAGCGGGAACACGAACATATGCTCCCTTTTGCGGGTCAAGCACGTTGATATGGCCGAGATCGCCCGGATCGAACGTCAGCTCGACTTTCGCACCAATTCCCATACTCCGCCGCAGTGCTCCAAGCTCCTCGCCGTTGTATTTCAGCCCCTCCAATTCGACGCCGTAATGGAAGACAACACGCTGGGCCGTCATCCCCAATACAACGTCCAACTCACTGGCGCTCGGCGGCAACGGGGGCGGCAAGGCGTCCACGTCGCCGTGCCACCGATGGGCCGGCGTGTCTTTGATGCCGCGATGCGGCGTTTGCAAATACACGTCGATGATCCACTTGTGCAGCATCTCCCGGGACGTGCTCAGCAGAACGACGGCGTGCCGGGTCGGATCGTACTCATCGCGCTCCAGGATGTTGCTGAACGTGGTCCCAGGATTTCCGTGCATCAAATCGTGGTTCATGGTGCCCTGGAAGCGTTCCAGCTTGCCCTTGTACCAAGGAACGAGGACCTTTGCATACTGGATATCGGTGCCGATCTGGAGACAGGCACGTTCGAAGTGGCTGGAGTGGAACTCGGGTGGATTGTCCACCACTACGAGTTCCGGCACGCCATAGCATTCCCAGGAGTTTTTGATGGAAGGAAACTCGCGCGTCACATAGGTCTTCGGAAGAATCGCGTGCTTGAGGCACCTCATCACGGACAGGCAACTCGGCGGTTCGAAGCCCGTGTAGAAGCCCATGGGACAGCGTGTGTGCTCATCGAGCGCCGAGGTGATCGTGGGTCGCCCGAGCGGCAACATCGTGTTGTCGTCCACGACGATGATGTCGCTCGGCGTGTGATCCATCGCCACGCGCTGGAGCGCGCGGGAGGTGTCAGGCCCTATGCCGGATACCCGAAATTCCATTTCGGCGCGGCGTTTCCCATAGCGCGCCACCATCAATTCGTATGGCGATCGCCGTTCAATCTGACGGTAGATCGTCCTTCGGCTTGGAATTGGGAGTGGAGCGTTCTCCGGCCGGAACCTGTTCGCGTCGGCGAGACGGCGAACGATTTCCAGGTGTACTTCTGGAACTCGCTTACGTTCTTCCGACATATACAACTCGTCGATCACTTCATCGGCGGCGGTTTTGACCTCTGGAACCATGCGAGGACCGCGGCTGCCTTTATCGGAATGCCGCGAGATAACGGCGCGAACATCGCGGCCCGAACGCATCCATTTGCGGTAATCCCGGGCGACCGTGCGCCATCCAGGTGGCTTCGCATCGTGGATCCGTTCCGAGACAGACTGTATGAGCGGCCCCATGCTCTTCGAGGTGATGGCAATGGGCTGACGGCGGTCGATCTCCTTCAGGTACTGCACGCGGTTTTGCGCGATCACGAGCTGTTCGGGCGGATAGGTAGATAGGGCATGGTCGAGGTGGACGAAACCGTCGTGACTGCCGGAGTGCCGATCCTCAGGACCGCGGTCGAACACCAGCTCATTGCGGGCATACTGGTCGAGCAGTTCGTCTTCGGTGAATTTGCACCACTCGCCAGTTTCTGTGTTTTGAAGCTGCCAGTTGTTGTCGCCGAGCTTTTGCAGGATTAAGAACCTTGCCGGCCCGATCTTGATATGGCTGCCCTGCCGCAGTGCGTTCAGTGACATCTTTCTTCCTCGCACGGAGAAGGCCAACTCTGGCGGCCGACCGGCGTGATGCCCACTTTGGACTCCAGGCCGAGGGGTATCTATGATTGTGTCAACTGAAAGTTGACGAATTCTGAAACCCAATTGCCCGCGAAGCGGGCAACATCGGGCGTGGACCTTAAAATCAGGAATTTCGATTAGGTGCTTCGCCTTGTTGAAGGGAAAAACGGCGCGGCTTCGCAGCCGGGTCAAGGGCGCAAAGCGGCGAAGCGAACCCTTGATGCGGTTGCGAAGCCGCGCGATTCGGCGAATAGCAAGAAGGCGAAGGACCGGTGGTGGATCGCGGGAATCTCTGAATTGCTGAGTTGCCTTCAACTTCACTGAGCGTTTGAGGCGTTGGGATGAAGCGCAGCTTTGGTGGAAGCGGTTTTCCTCGGAACGCGGCGAGGGAGTCGGGCCTGCACGGCATGACTTGCACAGCCTGTTTCCTGGAGCATTCTTACCTCGCCAGCCTGAAGAGTGGATATGGGAGGAAGACCTTCTCGTTCGTAGATCTGATCGAGTCCAGGGATGGCCCGAGTTTTCGTGCCAGAGCCGTAAGCGTCCGGCCGTTTTGAACCTTTGGGGATACCGCCCGTGCGTTTGTCGCCGGTGGCGGCGACGCGGAGTCGGGCAAGCTTGGGTTGGACGGTTTCGGGCTGAGCGTAGCGATATGGCTCATTGTTCTTAAGCATGTGCCATGCGATGACGGCGAGTTTGCGTGCCGTGGCGACGACGGCAACGTTGCGGTTCTTCTTCTTGGTGGTCTTGCGAAAAAAGTGTCCCAGAGGACCAGGATGACCGTCGATGTTCTGAGCGGCCTGGACAAGTAGCCAGCGAGCATGAGAGCGGCCTTGCTTGGTGATGCGGCCGTGGTAACACTTGCCACCGGATTGATGGGTGGAAGGCACAAGTCCGAAGTAAGCGGCGGCGCGGTTGGGGGAATCGAAGCGGGAGAAATCACCAAAGGCGGCGAGGATGGATTGGGCGACGGTGAAGTCGACGCCAGGCAGAGTCATGAGGAGTTGAACCTGCTTGTCAGCGAATGCGAGTTTGGCAAGCTTACCGGTGAGGAGGGAGATTTCGGTTTCGATCTGATCGAACAGGCGGAGTTGGCAGTTCAGGAAATCGCGGCCATCCTGATCGATGGAGATCTTCGAGCGAAGCCATTCCAGATTTCCAACCGAGAAAAGATCGCCCGCAGGGTTGGGAATGAGTCGCTGGTGAAGAATGGAGTGGATGCGATTTTTGATGCGAGTACGATCGGATGAAAGAACTGAGCGCTGAGTTGTGAGATCACGCATGCGACATGTGTGGGCATCGGGAATCCAGACAGTGGGCAGAAAGCCGGAGCGGAGAAGCTGAGCTAGCACGAGGGAATCGACTTTGTCGGTCTTGATTTTGGACTGGGAAATTGCCTTGGTGCGGAGTGGGTTGGAAACGGTGACTGCGGCGCAAAGAGGTTGGAGGAGCTTGGCGACCGGCCAAGTGTTGGTGGTGGCTTCGATTGCGACCTCGCAGTCGGAGAGTTGATTGGCGATGGCAAAAGCAGTGATGGAATCGCGGTTGGCGGCGAAGCGAGCGCGATGGAGGACCTTGCCGGATTGATCGATGATACAGGCTTCGACTTCTTTTTTGTGGAGGTCGAAACCGGCGAAACGATGTGGCATAATCTGAATGCTTCTTTCTCCCTTCCATGGCACGGAGGGGTTGAGAGTTGAGGAGAGCAGTGGCTTGCGACGTCCGGCATAAATACCGGATGTCCGCCTGGCTCGAGCGAAAGGGCGAAGAAGAAGAAGAGAGGGCAAAGCGGCACCTATCTATTCGAGCTCGAAGCTCAATCGGGTGGTCCGAAAGGGCGGCCACATACAACTGCGGGCTCGAAGCCCATAAACATAGTCGGCCTGCCCCAAAGATGCTCGGCCCTGCTCTCCAAGCCCGTAGCCAGATAAGAACATCTGTCCCAAGCCCGATGAACAGTAGTAGATCCCTATTGATCGACAAAGTCCAGCGGAATTGACCTGCTGAAAATGCCGATCTGCAAGGGGTCTGGTTCAATCATGCCCGATACAACTCCCTCGATCACGAGCCGAAACACGCTTGGGACCGTCGTTCCTGATGTTTCGCAGAGCGCACGCAAGGTCATTTCGGGCGTAGAGGAGAGAGCGCGCCGGATTCTTTCACGGTCCTGAGGCGGGGCCGCAGCGCATCGATATCTTAATATGAGCCTGGCGTTCGTGAGGCGTGGCTCGGCGCAAATCTCAGATCTCCTCCAAACCCGGAAATGATAGCCGTGCTCAGCGAGCAGGTCTTTGATGAAAGCGAAGCGAGCCAGATTCTCGGGCAGAGCGGCCTCCTGATCGTCCTTGACCTCCACAACCTCCTGTCGTGCGCCCCAGACCACCAGAATGTCCGGCGTGTAGCGGCGTTTCGCCGATTCACGATGGTATTCGACAGTGAACGGCTGCTCCTGCCACGAGTCGGCATGTGCTGTGGCTACCAAGATCTGAAACGCTTTGAGTTCATTTTGGGATTCCGCGTGGCGTGACCGGCCGTGTATGACATCCGCGACTTTGCCTTGCACACCCGATTTCGAGCGGCTCACAGGCTTGCGCACTCTCCGCATCTGATCCAGCCGTATCGGTTCGCCAAGTTCCTGACTTGGGACGAAAATCAAGTTGCTGCGACGTGGTTCTTCAAACGGAGGCAACATACGATCTCCAACAAACCGGGCTCGTATTCCACTCCTTATATAGGATTCTTCCATCCTATAATAGGAAGTGTGCCACAGGCGAGATAATCGTGTCAACATCAAAAGGACAGTGATATCCTACAAGAGGACGCTAGCCGCACATGCCTGACATCTATGAAGAAGTCGGTAAGCAGATTCGGGAGTTGAGGACCGGACTCCGTGGCCGCGGCATCAGCCAGGAGGAACTCGCGCAAGCGGTGAAGACCACCGCGAACACGATCTCTCGCTGGGAGACCGCTACCTACAAGCCGTCCATTTCCGATTTAGAGAGGTTGGCCCAGTTCTTTGGCGTGCCGATCACAATCTTCTTTCCTCAAGCCCAACCGAAGTCACGCGCGAACGCGGTTCTCAGCGCGACGGCTGACCTGGATGACAACGATCTCGAAGAAGTAATGCTGTACGCCCAATTCAGGAAGGCCCAGCACCCAGCCAAGAGAAGACGGTAAGATCCGCCCGGCAGCCCTGCTTATCAGCGACGACCACCACACTGGTACCTCGCCATAGGATCTTGCCACCTTTCGTGGCACGTTTTGTCACTTTCTGTGGCAAGAATTGTCAACTATTCTGTCAACCTACAAGAAGAGGAGAGGAACATCATGACCATCGCACCCATGAAGAGAACCTTCGAATTCCAAGGAATCCGGCTGCCCGATCCGAACCCTGCGATGTCCGTTGAACAAGTTCGCGGCATCTTCGCGACGCAGTATCCGGAAATCGCCACGGCGTCCCTGACAGGGCCGGAGACCGTGGGCGATAAGTGCGTCTACCGGTTCGAGCGAGCCATCGGAACCAAGGGATGACTCGCCGCCGTGTCCGTGACTCGGCCGTGCGTGAACTCGACGCGATCGCGAAGGGATCCAATCCCCAGCAGTCGCCAATCATTGAGGAGTTTCAGAAATGCCCAGATTGGCAACTCGCGGCCTCAATTCTGGCGCGGGCTCTCGACCACGGGAGGCGATACGGAAGGCAGACCATGCTCGAGTCACCCGCAAGGTGGCTCCCGCCGATACTCTGACGCTCGCGCCCGGCCGTTGGGGCTGGAAAATGCCGCACCTCGATGGAGTGCCCGCCGTGCATCGCGTGTGGCGTGGGGACCGTGTCGCGGCGGCGATCGGCTGCGCGATGCTGCGGGCCGGCGTCGCGGACGCTCAAACCTGGCTCGTCTCGAACGGCGATCCGTTTCGATTCGTCCAGACTTCGCTTGCGCAGTTCGTCGAAGGGCACGGCGGGGGACTCGCGCAAGATACGTTTCCCGTGAGCCTGGCGCTAACCGGGACCTTGAACGAATACGCCGCCGCTGACCGCGAGGTCGATGCGGCAAATCTCTTCCTGACGATTGATCCAAAGGAAGCCGGGTACCTGGTGCTCGGTCCGACGCTCCAGGTATTGGAACGGCAACATCCGCGATTGCCGGCAACATTTTTCCATCTCATATCCACGGCGCTGAATCGATGGGTGCGAGTGTACGACTACCGCGATGCGCTGGAACATGTCGAGCGCTTAAGCGACTGGTACAGCACGGACCCTGATGCAGGTGAGTTCGAGGTTCCAGATGTCGATGCCAGCGTTCCGGCTTCGGCGCTTCGAAAGCCACTCTCGCGACCCGCAATGCGGCGAGTTCTGCCCGGCTGTTCCGGGGAGGTTCAGAGTTGGATGTACCAGGCAATGGCGCTGGAACGGCTGGCCGCAAGCATCCCGCATCCGCCACTGCCAGAACAGGCGCAAGAGGAGTTGAGCGACTGCAATGCTCCGCTCCCATGTCTATTGGTCGTCTTTTCGCGACGCGACAATATCGAAGCGTGTTTCGATACCGAAGCCGAATCGATGATGGAGGTTCCGCCGGAACCTAATCTCATCATTCCGATCAACATCCTGGATGAAACGAACGTTCGCCGGGCGTTCGCGACGTTGGCCACCGTCTGCGAGACGCTCGCGGCGGCGAGCAAGCTGATTGCGTCGCTACCAGATAGCTCTTTTAACCAGGAGACATGACATGGATTGCGGCATTTACCTCGGTGACCCCAGTCAGTTTGAACTGCGGGGCGCCATTCTTGTCTACTCCGGGGGCACGGCGAGCAACGGTGCTTTTGCCTCCTGGCACGATGTCGATGGCAACACTTCAGGCCCGCTTCGCCTTGGACCCGCCGCTCCCTTGACCACCGCATTTCTGCGAGAACTATCGCGTGGTTTGGGTGCGATGACGCGGCCCGAGGTGCTACCGGACAACGTACTTGTCCGAACGCCGGAGTCGCTGGTATGGTGGCGTCCAGCCCAACGCAGCAAGATGTTCTTCCGTCACGACGATGAACTCGGCGCCGTCAGTGGCCGTACCTTCCCACAGCCGCCGCTGCTTTACCGCGTGACTCAGCGTGAACTGTGGATTCGCGCGCTCGCGGCCGACGTCCGGCCCACGGCGGCGACCAAGCTGATGGTGGCTCCCTACTACAACGTAAACACCGAAGGAGCCGTCTGCCAAGGGACGATGCACTCCCCTGATGAAGCGAGCGTAGCGGCCATGGAACAGTGGGAGCGGTCGTTCTTCGAATCCGAGTTCACCCACATCTACGGCAGCGGCCACTTCACGCGCCATCCCAGCGGCATGGCTGGACTCTGGTCGTCCTTGGCTGGCAAGAGGAGGTTTCCTCTGGACCAATTGAGCCCAGCGGGAGAATCGTTGGCGCGGTTCGTAGACCGAGAAAGGTAGGGCACAATGACCCACACGATTCCCGAACACCTCTTGCGCCAGCGCACGATCCGAGTAGTCGTGATCGGCTGCGGCGGCAACGGGAGCGTCATTGCGATGGGGCTCCCATACGTCCATCAAGCTCTGGTTCTGCTCGGCCATCCCGGAGGACTGGAGGTGACACTGATTGACGGCGATGTCGTGTCACCGTCCAACTGCGTCCGCCAGCCATTCAGCCATGCCGAGATCGGATTGAGCAAGGCCACAGTTCTTGTCTCGAGGATCAACCTGTTCTGGGGACTTCAATGGAAGGCGATCCAGCAGAACCTCGCCAAACATCAAGGAATTGGTGACGCCGACATCGTAATCAGTTGCGTGGACACACGCTCCGCCCGAGCCGAGATCCAAAGGCTGGTTGGCGGAAATGCAACCGTAACCTATTGGCTCGACCTAGGAAATGGTGCCGATGGCGGACAGTTCGTGCTGGGCCAGCCACTGAATCGGCGCAACCCCAGGCGGGCTGCCCGATTGCGCACGGTCGGTGAACTCTTCCCTGAGATTGCGGACACTGCTCTTGCTGAGGATGCCGCGCCAAGTTGCAGCGCACTTGAGGCACTGGAACGCCAGGCGCCTTTCCTAAACCAAACGCTTGCCAGCTCCGCGTTGGCCCTTCTTGCGCAACTATTCCGGTACGGCACGTTGGACATCCACGGAGCCTTTGTCAGTACACTCCACCAAAGGACTCAACCCCTTGATGTGAACGGCAGTAGTTGGCATAAGACTCGCAGGCAGGCTGCGGCGCGCCGAGGCGCGCCATGCTGAGTATTGCGTCCAGCGACTAGTCTTCTCGTGAGATGTCGGACTTACCAACCCAGACTGCGCGCGGTCACCAGAAGTGCATCGGACGCTCTCTCGCGCTTCAGCACGAGTCCCAAGTAACTCACGGTTCTCGTGATGCCGACAAATCCGTTCGTTTTGATCGGAACGTATTTGCTGTTTCTGGCGAGAACGGTTCCCCAGAAGCCGGCATGGGCCTACCAGTACTCAGCTGTCGCTACCATTGCAGCTAGCTACTTTCCGGTGCAAAATAGCGCGACCTGCAGCCTACAAACATTGAGTTGCGGTTAGGCAGACCGAAACAGAATAACTCTCGGATGTTTCGGAACGCCATAACGACATGCGTTGCCTGCGACATGATCAGCCGAGTTTGTGGGAGAGCGTTCTCTCCGCTGAAGTGGACGATCTTTGGGAACCGTGGATGCGGGAAGTCGACGAGATTCTCGGCGATGAAGCGCTGCTGAGCACGGTTTTCGAAGCGCAGGGGCGTCGGCATGCACAGAGCCACAGCCGAGGCCGACGGCAGACGCCGTCGGAGGTAGTGCTTCGAATGCTGATCCTGAAGCATGCGCGCAACTGGAGCTATGAGGTATTGGTTCGCGAAGTGCGAGCCAACCTCGTCTACCGCAGTTTCTGCAGGATCGGCCTCGAGAAGGTTCCTGACGACAAGACGATGGTCCGGCTCGGGCAGGTAGTTGGTCCGGAGGTCATTGCCGAGTTGCATGCGCGCATCGTTGAGCTGGCGAAGTTGAAACGGGTGACTCAGGGGAAGAAGATGCGGATCGACACAACCGTGGTCGAGACGAACGTTCACTATCCCACCGACAGCAGCCTGTTGGGAGATGGTACGCGTGTGCTGACCCGCCTGATGAAAAAGGCAAAAGCAGGTAAGCGTGGAGGATTGCGCACGAAGGTTCGTGACCGAATGCGCAGCATTCGCAGGCGTGTAATTGAGATTGCTCTGTCAGCGCGACAGAAAGGTCCGCAAGGCGATGAGCGGAAGAAGGCGGCGTATCGACGCCTGCTGGCACTGACGCGGAAGGTCGTGGGCAATGCCAACCGCGTCCGGGATGAGCTGAGGCGTAGCCGGGGTCGGATGAAGAAGGTCGCCGGACAGTTGGACGAGATGCTCAGCCGCGTCCGTCAGGTGATTGAGCAAACCGTTGCCCGAGTACTGCGAGGTCAAACACATCATCCAGGCAAACTCGTCAGCGTCTTCGAACCAGACACCGAGATCATTCGGAAAGGAAAGGCGAGCAAGCCCACCGAGTTCGGCAAAATGGTCGAAGTGCAGGAAGCCGACGGGCAAATCGTTGTTGATGTAAGTGTTCACGACAAGAGGCCGGCTGACAGCGATCTGCTGGTGTCGGCCGTTGAGAAGTTCAGGGATCAGTTTGGACGTGTTCCCTCGTTGGTTGCTGCTGATTCGGCTTTTTATTCAGGGGCAAACGAAAAGGCGCTCACTGAACTCGGGGTTCACCATGTCTCCATACCCAACCGGCAAACCCGGAGTGCTGCGCGCAAAGCCTTGCAGCGTTCGCGCTGGTTCCGGGAGGGACAACGTTGGCGAACTGGGTGCGAGGGCAGGATCAGTGTGCTCAAGCGTCGACACGGCCTGGATCGATGCCGCTATCACACACTCGACGGCGTCAAGCGCTGGGTTGGCATGGGCGTCATCGCCAATAACCTGATCACCATCGGTAGTAGCCTCGCCACCAGGTGACGATGGGGGCCGCGGCCCGCGCCAATGGCGCGGAGCCCGCGGTTCTCCCGGGACTCGCCTGCGACATTCCACCGACCAAATGCCGTGACAAACTGACCGAGAGCGCCTCGGTTCCGCATCTTCTCAACGGCGAGGCCCATTTTGCACCGGAAAGTAGCTAGCGTCGAGAATCTCGCACAAACGATCCCATCCAATTCCCCGCGTCGCGGTTGCTTCTGTGTCCATTTTTAGCGACGGGCTCAAAGTTTGAGTCTACGCAGCCGGAGGGCGTTACCAATAACTGAAACGGAGCTCAGGCTCATCGCAGCGCCGGCAATGATCGGGCTGAGCAACAAACCGAAAAACGGGTAGAGGACTCCCGCAGCCACGGGAATACCTAGTGCATTGTAGATAAAGGCGAAGAACAGATTCTGCCGGATGTTGCTCATAGTGGCACGGCTGAGACGAATGGCCTTGGCAATGCCTCGGAGGTCGCCCTTTACCAGCGTGATACCCGCACTTTGCATGGCGACGTCAGTGCCGGTACCCATCGCAATGCCAATTTCAGCCTCACTCAGGGCGGGTGCGTCGTTGATGCCGTCGCCGGCCATTGCAACATGTTTGCCTTCGGCGCGCAGCTTTTTGATGTTGGCAACCTTTCCTGCCGGTTCGATTTCCGCCTCAACGGAATCAATGCCGAGTTCCTTGCCCACCATGGCCGCAGTACGGCGGTTGTCTCCGGTCAGCATGACCAGTTGCAGCCCGAGCGCGTGGAGTTCGCGGATGGCTTCGGCTGTCGTGGATTTGATTGGATCGGCAACCGCGAGAATTCCCGCTGGCTTGCCATCAATGGCCACAAACATTGCGGTTTTGCCCTCGTCCTGCAATTTCACGGCCGAGGCTTCTAGTGCCTCTACGCCAATGATGTTTTCGGCCCGTAGGAAAGCCGGCTTTCCGATCATTACTTGGCGCCCCTCGATTGCGCCAGCAACTCCGCCCGCCGTTACCGAACGAAAATCCTTCACGGGATCCAGATCGATGCCTTGTACCTTAGAGCCTTGTACGATCGCGGCGGCGAGCGGATGTTCACTATTCTGCTCCAAAGAAGCGGCGAGGCGGAGGAAGTCTTTCGTGTCGAAGCCGTCAATTGGGAGGATATCGATGAGCTTGGGTTTGCCCTCAGTGAGCGTGCCTGTCTTATCCACGACGAGGGTGGTGACTTTCTCCAACCTCTCGAGCGCCTCGGCGTTTTTCACGAGTACGCCTTCCTGTGCACCGCGGCCGACGCCCACCATGATGGACATGGGTGTGGCCAACCCAAGGGCGCACGGGCAGGCGATGATGAGGACCGCGACCGCGTTGACGATGGCATGTGCGAGTCTTGGTTCCGGTCCAAACCACATCCAGAGGACGAAGGTGAGCACCGAAACAGCCAGCACCAGTGGCACGAATATGCCCGCGACCTTATCTGCGAGACCTTGAATGGGGGCGCGGCTGCGCTGGGCTTCGGCGACCATGTTCACGATCTGCCCAAGTAATGTGTCGCTGCCCACTCGTTCGGCACGCATAACAAAACTGCCTGAGCCATTGACGGTCCCGCCCGTAACTTTGTCTCCCACTGACTTTTCAATTGGGATTGGTTCGCCGGTGATCATGGACTCTTCCACGCTGGAATGACCTTCAACTACAACACCGTCGACAGGAACCTTATCACCTGGCACCACCCGCAACCAGTCGCCAACTTTTACATGGTCGAGCGGGACTTCGTGATCCCCACCTGGGGCGACTTGTCTCGCCGTTGGCGGGGCTAGGTTGAGCAACGCCTTGATAGCGCTACCTGTGCGGCTGCGGGCTCGAAGTTCGAGTACTTGACCGAGGAGCACCAGCACTACGATCACCGCAGCGGCTTCAAAGTAAATGGCGACGCTGCCTTCGTGCTGCATCGTGTCCGGGAAGATGCCCGGGAACAGCATCGCCACGGCGCTAAAGACGAAGGCCGCGCCGACGCCGATGGCGATCAATGTGAACATATTGAGGTTGTGGGTCACCACAGAGCGCCAGCCACGGACGAAGAACGGCCAGCCCGCCCAGCACACGACGGGTGTAGCGAGCGCGAATTGGATCCAGCGCGAGACCTGACTATCCACCCAGGACTGCCGCGCGAGGGCTGGGATCACATGAGCCATGGCCAGAATAAACACTGGCAACGTCAACGCGGCGCCGATCCAGAAACGATTGGTCATGTCGCGCAACTCGACGTTTTCCTCGTCGGCCGCATCGGCTGTCATCGTCTGCAGTTCCAGGGTCATGCCGCATTTTGGGCAGTTGCCAGGATGATCCTGCCGCACTTCGGGGTGCATGGGGCAAGTGTAGATCGCTTTGCCCGATGCTAGCACCGGTTTTGTTGCGCCGCTAATCGCGGCAATGCTTGGGATGGTTTCAATGCTCATATAGTTCCTTTCGTTTCTGCAACAATCTCCGAACAAGTACGCAAGATCAGCGCCACATGCGCACCCCCACGACAAAACGGATCTGACTCGGGTCGCCACCTTCTTGCCGCACCAAGTCGGCGGTACCGAAGAAGGCTCGATCGAGTGAGATGCCCGCGTAGGGACTGAATTTGCGGCTGACGTCATAACGCAGGCGAAACCCGTATTCGAGGTTGTTCAATCCGCGGCCCGTTGTGAAGCGTTCCACGCGTTGAGCCGCGATATTCGTTTCGAGGCGAGACTGAATGACCCATCGTTGCGTCATCCGGAAATCTTTTGTCAGCGAGAAACGCCCGGCCACGTGTCCGTTCTGGCTGATAAACAAGGCCGATTCGACCTCATAGTTGTATGGAACGAGCCCGTCCACTCCGATTACCGCTTGTCCACGCGTTACGTTGCGCCCTTGGTAAGTCTGCGTTTCGGCACGGAGGCCCACCTGGAAGTCGTAGTACTTCCGAAGAAACCGTCCATACAGCAACTGGGCGTCGATATCGTAATCAGCTTTGAGCGCGGTATTGCGCTCTCCTTCAGTCTTGAACCACAATTTGTTGAAGTCACCGCCGTGCCATCCCTTTACGTCCCATCGGAAATCACTTTCGCTCGGTTTCGGTCGGTACTCAAGTACGTCGATAAGCAAGTACGTGTCACGCTTCCGGTCGTCGACCGGACTAGGCCATTCCTTGGGAAGCTCCAGGTTTTCCGGTTTACGTGGCTGACTGCCAGGCTGGCTCGCCGAATTGGGCGCTCCTAAATCCCCGGGTGCACTCGCTGGTGACTGCGCAGACGACGTAGCCGCGCAGGTCAAGGACACTAGGAGGATCGGCAACAAGGACAGCCGTCGGGCCCTCATGGCTTCCCCTTAGGATCGTCACCGGAAACTCGGACGATGCGGAACATCCCAGCTTCCATGTGCAGGAGAAGGTGACAATGGAACGCCCAGTTCCCACGGGCATCGGCGGTAATGGCGACGGAGACGCGCTCTGCCGGTTTGATGTTCACAGTATGCTTCCTCGGCAGGTAGTCGCCTGCACCGTTCTCGAGGTGCATCCACATGCCGTGCAAGTGAAGTGGATGTTCCATCATGGTGTCGTTGACAAATGTCCACCGAAGGCGTTCGCCATAGCGAAATGGAATCGGCTCCCGGGCGTCTGAAAACTTCTTCCCGTCGAACGACCAAAGAAATCGCTCCATGTGCCCTGTAATGTGAATTTCTAGTTCCCGCTCTGGCTTCCGAGTGTCGTAGAACGCCGTCAACGCTTTCAGATCGGTGTAGACCAACACACGCCGCTCGTCTTTGCCAAGGCCGGTACCAGGTTCGTGCAATCGGCTCCGCGTGGCTTCGGGTGTCGTCTGGTTGGCGGTTCCGTGGCTATCGGGGCCGTGCGGTACGGGAGTGGTGCCGGGGATCTCGGCGCGAGGTTGATCGTCCATGCCGGCCATCTTCACGCCCGGCATCTGCTGCTGTTGCTTCGGCTGCCCTGGCGGCTGCATACCTGGCATGTTTTCATGACCGCCAGGAGCCTTAGTTTCATTGCCCTTGGATGCAGGGTTCAGGCCGTCTGTCCTCTTTCCATCGGACTCGGCTTTTTTCTTCGTGCCGGAATCCATGCCCGGCATGTTCTCATGACCGCCAGGTGTCTTTGTCTCACTCCCCTTCGAGCCGGGGGTGACACCGCCCATTTCCTTTCCGGCGGATGTGGACTTCTCCGTCGTGCCGGTCTCCATGCCCGGCATGTCCATGCCGCCCATTTTCTTCCCCTGCATGTTCATTCCCATGTCGTCCATGGTTCGAAGCGGGCGTGGTCGGCGTGCGGGGATTTCAGCGCTTACACCAGCGCGTGGCGCCAGCGTCGCCCGAGTGTATCCGCTGCGATCGTTGGTTTCGGCGAAGATGGTGTAGGCTTGATCGCTGCCGGGTTGGACAATCACATCGTACGTTTCCGCCGCGCTGATACGAAATTCGTCAACTTCGACCGGCTGTACGTCTTGACCGTCGGCTTGCACCACAGTCATCTTCAATCCCGGAATCCGCACATCGTAGATACTCATGGATGCAGCGTTTATGAACCGGAGACGCACGCGCTCGCCTGGGCGAAAGAGGCCCGTCCAATTAGACTTTGGCGACAGGCCATTAATCAGGTGGACGAACGCATGGCTGGTCACATCCGCGAAGTCGGTCGGGTCCATGCGCATGCGCGCCCACATCAGATAGTCGTCCATCGTAGGCTTCCAGCCGTTACGCCGCACGTCGGAGATGAACTCCATGATCGTTCGTCTCTGATAGTTGAAAAAGCCGGACTGCTTCTTGAGATCACCGATCATGGTCATGCCCGAGGCGAACGACCAGTTCGACAACACTACAATGAATTCGCGATCGTACTTGACAGGGTCAGGCGCGGCCGGCTCGATAATCATCGGCGCGTAGACGCCCTCTTGCTCCTGTGTCCCCGAGTGGCTATGGAACCAGTACGTTCCGCTTTGCTTCAGCGGAAAGCGATACGTGAAGGTGGCGCCTGGCTTGATTCCCGCGAAACTGACGCCGGGTACGCCGTCCATCTCAGGAGGTAGGAGCAGACCATGCCAGTGAACAGAACTGTCTTCCTTTAAGAGGTTCGTGACGCGGAGTGTAACCTCTTCGCCTTCCCGCAAACGAATCAGGGGTCCAGGGACGGTGCCATTAATCGTTACGGCCATGCCCGCTTTATCATCGACGCGAAAGTGAGTTTCGGCGATGGTCAAATCAATCGTGTTGCCGCTTAGTTCCAAGGGTTGCCCGACAGGCGCCGTCGTCTGGGCATAGGCGGGCGCAAGCCATTGGAGACCCGCCAGCATGCCAATGGCCTCGGCGGTTTTTAGTAACTCTCGGCGAGAGATAGTAGCGTTAGTCTTCATAATTGATATCCAAGTTCCATTCGCGGTTACAAGTGCGCCTGAGCCTTCCCATTCTCTTTGGAGTCATTCGATCAAATACAGCAGCAAAGTGTCGATTCGCGGGTTGTCTGGTTCGTCCAAATATGGAACTCATCGTAGTTCTCTCTTATGCGATGCATGCGATGCGCACTCTACAAATACGGGCAGTGAATGCCCGCAGCCGACCACAAAGAGTGAGGCAGTGGGGCCAGAATCAAGCCGAGGATCACGAACACCGCATAGCCAAGCCACCTTCGGTTTCGCGGCAGCGGCGTCAGATCATTGAGTGGAGGTACAGACCTTCCAGCGATAAAGAAGACAATGACCGCCCACATCATTAGGCCGGGCCAAACGAAGACGGCCAGCAGTAGCAGCGTCCATAAGGCAACGCTGCCAATTTTGTCACCGAGGCGCCGCCCAAACAATGCGTGCGAGATGTGGCCACCGTCCAATTGACCAATCGGGAGGAGATTCAGCGCCGTGATAAAGAGTCCGAGCCAACCAGCGAAAGCCAGGGGGCTCAGGCGCAAGATATGACCATATTCGAGGGCATCTCCCAAAGAAAGTCTGGCTAGCAACGCAAACAATACCGATGACCCTACGGAGGTCCCGCCCATGATGCCGGTTTCGGAGCCGACGCCGCCCATCAGGACGGTCGAGGATCGTAGGCCGACGAAGAGCGCTGGAATTGCGACCACAAGTCCGGCCAGCGGCCCGGCGACAGCTACATCGAACAATGCGCGCCGGCTCTCAGTAGGGGAACGCATTTGAATGAACGCGCCGAAGGTTCCCAATGCGAATGGCACAGGAATGAAGTAGGGCGGGGTCACCCGCATTTTGTGATATCGCGCCGTAAAGTAGTGTCCGAGTTCGTGGACGCCCAAGATGGCCAGCAGCCCTAGCGAATAGGGCAATCCGGCGGTGAACCGGCTTGGCTCTCTTAGTATGTCGATGCCCTGATGCGCTGCGCCGGCCCATGTAGTCGTAACTACGGTCAGAACGAACAAGAGCCAAGGTACCCATGGGCGGGCGTCTCGCTCGGCGGCACCATCTTCTGTTGTGTGGGGTACAAGGATGATAGTAGCGCCCAGCTCTTCATCTTCTTGAACCATCGGCGTGGCTTGGTTTGAAAAAGCTTGCCGGAGCTTGGCATAGGCACCCGCCGCTGACTCACGCAGGTGACCACGGAAGGTTCTGACTCCCGACAAGTCTTCGGTCGCAATGCTCACATCCATGACATCGCGAACGTCCGCCGATTGTTCGTCTTGGTGGATCATCCGTGGAACTTGCGGCTCGCTCGCTGGTTCCTCTGGCCCGACAAGCGTCGAAAGCATAAACCAAAAACATGCCAGGAGGATGGCCCAGAACCAGAACCCGCTGTGGAGCGGCGCCCCCCCTGGCAGCAGGAACAAGACCGCAAACGGCAGGAGTACTGCCAGTACGAACAACAGGCGTGCCAGCAGTGATTCTTTCACCTCTCGTCGGATGCTCATACTTTTGGCCCTTCTTTTACGCGTTCGCTTGATCGCTCTGTTTTGGCATCGGAGTGCCGCTTTCCGTGAGATCCAATCCCACAGCAGCCCATGCCTCCGCCACGCATCATCAGAGCGATGAAAAGCACGATGCCCACTATGGAGAAAAGTGTTTGCCAATCCATACTTCTGGCCTTCCTTTTTCAGAGAGTGTTGTAGGAGTCAACGCCGCAGATCCAAGAAGATCCGGTGGAACCGAGTGCCCGGAATGGATCCCGAAATCTCCTGCTCTCGTTGGGTGGTTGAGATACTTGCGTAGATTCATTCGGTCGGTGTGACCTGCACACTTCGGTTGGCCTCTGATCATTTCGAGACACCGTCCTCGTCGTGGGGTAGGATCCAGACTGGGCTGTCGCAGCCGCAGATCCCTACTGTGAGCTTCTCGGCCTCGGGCGGACCCCAGGTGCCGGGTTCGTAGACGTGCACGGATGTCAACGACCCCAATATGGGTTGAACGACCGCCCAAGCCGCCTCGACGCCGTCTTGACTCGCGAAGAGGGTTCCGTCGCCAACCATGGCGTCGCGCAAAAGGCGCTCGTAGGCGTCCATCTCATCCCCTTCGGGGTGATTAACGAACTTGAGTTCCTTCGGATCGCCGATCAATTGCTCGCCGGGGCGCTTCACGCGGGCACCGATAGCAATCGTCACGTCGGGGCTAAGCCGGAAGCGCACATAGTTCGCTTGGCCTGGACAGAGGGTACTGAGCACCGGACGTTTGAGCATAACCAGCACCTCGGTCATCGTCGTGGGGAGGCACTTGCCCGCCCGGATGAAGAAGGGCACACCATCCCAGCGTGGAGAGTCTATGTGGAGTCGGGCGGCGGCGAATGTTTCGACGATCGAGTTGTCAGCTACACCCTCCTCCTGGCGGTAACCGCGGAACTGCCCACGCGACACATCCTGGGGGCTGAGCGGGCGGATCTTCCTGAATACCTTCAACTGCTCGTCGCGGATCGACTCATAGTTCGTCTTTGCCGGCGGCTCCATTGCGAGGAATCCCACTACTTGGAGCATGTGGTTCTGGACCACGTCACGCATTGCGCCAGACTCCTCGTAGAAACTGCCGCGGCCTTCGACGCCGAAGCTTTCGGCCATCGTGATCTGCACGCTCTCGATATGGTCGCGGCTCCAGAACGGTTCGAGGAACGTGTTGGCAAACCGGAAGACCAGAATATTCTGAACCGCTTCCTTCCCGAGGTAGTGGTCGATACGGAACACGGAAGACTCATCGAAGACTGTGTGAAGCGTGGCGCTCAGAGCCTGAGCGGACGGCAGGTCACGGCCGAATGGCTTCTCGACGACCACGCGCGCACCGCGATCGCAGCCTGATTGACCGAGGCCCTCGACCACACTTCCGAACACACTAGGCGGGACTGCCAGAAAATGCAGCGGGTGCGCGGCGTTTCCGAGAACTTTGCGCAAAGCGACGTAGGTGGCGGCAGCGCCGTAGTCGCCACTTATGAAGTGGAGCCTCTGCTGGAATCTCGAGAAGACCGCCTCATCAAGTTCTCCGTGCTTCTCGATGCTGTCGCGGGCGCGGGCCTGAAACTGATCGATGGTCCAGCCGGACCTCGCCACACCGATGACCGGCACCTGGAGATATCCTCTCCGTTCCATCGCATAGAGGTTCGGGAAAATCTTCTTGTAGACGAGGTCCCCCGTGGCCCCGAAGAAGACGAGCGCGTCGGAGCGCGGAATCGTCATGAGTCTTCTCGATATGGGTCTAGTGTAAACACGTCTATTTCTTTGACACTCTCATAATCAAAACGACCAGAAGGACTATTATGAGAAGGCCGATCACCGGCCAAATCCACATTTCTCCACCCGTCCCGCCCATTCATCCGTTGTTATGGTTCATGAATCTCCTATTTGTTGCTGCGACGAGCCAATCTTAAAAAAGAGTGAATAGCGGGAAGCTCGGGGTGACGAATCTAGTAAGGTTCGACCCTCCCGTGTGCGGGCTGCTGTCCAAAGCTAAAAGCAAAGAACGTTCGCAGTCGTCACACCCACTGTGGATACTCGTCTTGTCAGCCATAACCCGTCCTTGCTTTGGGTTGTGTGGTCCCAACTGCCCTCAACATAGCCAACCTTTCGTGAATCCCGCCCGACGTAAGCCATTGGCGATGTAAGGGCACCGTCGCATCATTTGCCACACAAACCCTGAACGATAATTCTCGATCATCAAGACAATAGGACCCTGATTGAGGCCAAAATGCCACGGTGAGACCCACCAACCATAAGGATTGCCGGGGTCTCCGGGGTGGGAAGGATTGAAGGATGCTTTGAAGCCGTACGAGTTGAACTTGGTCATTTTGGCCTGATGAATGCAATGGTGGATCGATGGCAGCACGATCTCAGGTGCGAACGGCAACGACGCGACCAGGGCCCACGGTGCAAGGGTGCCGTCGTCGGGTCCATACGGCACGCCGCGCCCCACGTAATCGAAAAACTGCCGATCGATTCCCTCTATTTTGATGGTGTCGGGACCGGGGCCTTCGCTTGCTGTAATTCCCCAGCAACACGGGCCATAGTCCTTGAACCGAAGCGGGTTGTTGATCGCGTATTGTTGTTGCACGTAGGTCGCGCGGCGGCTGTTCTCGAAATAGTCGATTCCTTTATCGCGCATGAACGCGTCCTGGATACCCTGAAAGTCGATCCAGACGTGCGACAGTTGGTGCGTGAATAGCGGCCCGGCGTAAAGATACTCGTATCCGCAACACTGTTCCCAGCGATAAGTCGAAGTCCAAGCCACGTAGCTACTCTCGGGCAGCGGATGGGTCGGCGAGCCGAGCCCCAGCACGTATAGGAGTAACGCCTCGTCGTAACCTTCCCAACGGTACGGGAGAAAGCCGCTTTCAGGCTTCCAGCCATGCGAAAGCGTTACGTCGCCGTCTTGCGCCCATCGCCAGTCGGCACGGCGGTAGAGTGCGTCGGCGAGGGTGCGGATTTCGTGCTCGTCGGCCGAGGCCAAATCAAAGTACGCCGCCGAAGTCAATGCGCCTGCCAATAGAAAACCGGTGTCTACCGTGGACAGTTCGCAGTGCCAGGCTCGCCGTCCGGTTTGCATGTCGAGAAAATGATAATAGAAGCCGTGGTAGCCGGTTGCGTCGGCTTCAGGGCCTTGGGGGCTGTTCCAGAAAAACCGAAGTGTCGCCAAACTTCGTTCTACTGCCGCGGTCCGCGACATGAATCCGCGTTCGACACTTACCGGATAGCAGGCCAATGCTAGTCCGGTAGCGGCGATGCTGGACGGCCAATCCGGCGCAGTCTTGTCAATCACCAGTCCGTTGGCCGGATTCGTCTCGTTCAAAAAATACCCGAATGTTTCGCGTTGCAGCTTTTCCAACTCGGCATCAATGGTCGGTGTCTTGTTCATGGTTCCACCTGTTTGTGACGGCTCCACAATGGACTCCCTGGTCGGCACCCTAAGGCCCGTAACGGCGGCAGTGGTTCAGCCGACCTTCCTGGAGACCGGAGTCCGTCAGGTGTCGCCGCGACATTGTCGCCGGGAACTCCAGTCATCCGGTGCACTACGGCCGCTCCAGATGATGAATACTGACTGTTCCGCAGCAGCAGCCTGTCGTGTCCACAACGGGCAAACTCGTCGCACGATGCTCATGGAGTTTCTGGCGCGTTTGTTCGACCGCCTCGTTCGCGCTGCAACACGCGGACAAGGGTCGCATGATCTTTTCGACCCTGACTTCTGAAGCCCTCAGGTCCTCGGCCCCCACGCTGCAACACACGTCGCGTTCTGTCACGACACCCACCAGCCTGAGGCTCTCTGTATCCGCAACAACAGGCGCGCAGCCGCAGCCCGAATCACGCATTGCCTGTGCGGCACGCGCCGCCGTATCTTGCGGCGTGCAGCACGAAGCCGGCTCGATTGGTTTCATCAGATCACTGCAACAACTCATTTCTTTTCCTCCTGAATAACTTTGCAAAATCGGTTCATTCCGGTGCTCCATCAGTGATGCTTGTAATAACCAACGCCACGGATGTCGTTCCACGAGGTGGTCTGATGGCAGCGATAACACTGAGTCACCTGAGCCGGGCCGCAGCACCCGGCTACTTCGGCATCCTCTTGGCGGGCAATCTTCTTCGAAATCATGTCGAAGTGCATCATGTAGTGACTCGGCGGAGCTTGGTGGCACTGCGCGCAACTCGTTGAACGTGGAGAGGGATGCAGGAACTCGGCGACGGTCCATTGGGTCGTGGCGTGACATTGAGCACAGTCTTTGCCGAACAGCCCCAAATGCCGATCTTTCGTGGCATGGCATCCAGCGCAGTTGAGGGCCTGGCGCGCGGAGCTTTCATCGAGTTGATTGGGCACTCGAATGCTCAACCATGTTTCCAGCGATTTCTGGGTGGCTGCGCTGGCTCCGTCAGTTCGAGAGGCGCGCGCGAGTGTGCGCGCGCCTACTTTCGCCAACTCCACGTGATCCAACGGAGTTGGGCGGATGTTCGTGCCCAGATGCTCGACGTGGCACGTTGCACACTCGCCAATGCTCGCGTGAAACGCGGTAGGCTGACGACCGAGCAATCGTTCAGCATTGGCATGGCACGCGGTGCATTTCGCGACCGTCACGCCGATGGCCGTCTCGTGGCACGATTCGCAACGATTGTCAAGGTAGGCGTGCCGGGATGACAGCGGGCCTGGGCTGACGAACTGTTTCAGCACTGACGACGCCGGCTTGAATCGCAACACTGCCAGCGAAGCCGCCGTGCCGACCGCAGCGACGAGCGCGACCCATAGTATCGGGGCTTTCATCGCAGCCACCTCAATCCGAAGTAGATTCCGGAACTGATGTGCAGGGCTAACAGCATATAGAGGAAGACAGAAAGGGCGATGTGGATGCTCAAAGACCAGCCGAACCAGCGTTTGAACAACTCGTGGGTGCGGACCGCGTACTCCAGGTCCGCCACGCCCTCGGCAGTGCGGATAACTTCACCGGCAGGGCTACCGAATGGAATCTCGATCCCCAGAGATGCGAAGCCCGCAGCCATGACGGGTGCTCTCGGAAGGGCTCTCGATTCAGATGGAAGACGCTCCAGTACTCCCCAGTTGTAGTCGAGATCTCCCCTTGCCGTTTGTAGGAGGATCAATTTGTCCTTAATTTCACGGTTGACATAGGTGAGAAGGTAGCGAACCGCGAACCCGCTTACAACGACGAGCAACATCACTGCCGTTAGCACTATTCCCAACAGACTGTCGTACTTGTGACCCGTATGGATGAGCGCGAGCACAGCGCCGAAGATGCCCGTGTAAACGTGCAACGAACGCAAGGACTGTATCGAAATGTGTGGAGTGAGGCGATCATGTATGAAGGGGATACGCTTTGCCACCGAGTACACGAGCGGGACGAGCATGAGCCCGGCCCCCGCTATTCCGAACACTGCACCCCATCCGCTGCCCGGGAAACGCGGCGAACTGTGAAGAAAGAAGCCGAGCCAGGCCAGCAACAGGACGCCGAGGGTACCGCTGACGATGATGCTTTCTCGTTCCTTCATGGTTAGGCTTGCACCGCGACTTCGCCCTTAGGCTTTGCCTGGCAGGCGAGAATTATGCCATTGGTTTTGTCGTCGCGATCGAGAGAGTCCTGTACCTCCATCTCGACCTCGCCAGACGTCATCTTCACCTTGCAGATACCGCACGTACCGACGCGGCACGAGAACTCGATTCCGATGGCCAGTTCCTCGGATAGCTCAAGGATGGTCTGATCGATATGAATCTTGGCTGACTTGTTGTTCTTCGAGAAAGTGACTAACGGACCAGTGGCGGGAGCTGTCGGTCTGGTGGTCGTTCCAGCGGCCGCCGGTGCGGGCTTGGTCGCGCCGAACGCTTCCGTCTTCAGACTATTTGGAGGAACTCCCAATTCGGCGAGCATGGCCTTCGTCGAGTCCATCATCGATGGTGGTCCACACAGATGAATCCTCCGCGAAGTAAGATCGGGAACCGTCTGCGTGAGCCAATCCTTCGTGATGCGTCCGCGGCGCCCCTTCCAATTGGTGCCTTCCGCTTTCGATATGGTGACAGCAACGTGCAACTTCGGATTCTGCCGTTCCAGCGCGACGATTTCGTCGGCAAAAATGAAGTCGGCTGGAGCGTGACAGGTGTAAAGAAAGAAGATGTCTCCGGGCCATGACCGCTCCGTGAGATAACGGGTGACGCTCATCATGGGCGTGATGCCCACGCCGGCCGAGATGAGAACGATACTCTCCGCCTCCGCTCCGGTAAAGGTGAATCGTCCGACTGGGCCGCCCAGTTCGATCTGCTCGTTAACTTTTAGCAGATCGACTATGTGCCGGGAGACCGCGCCCCGTGGCTCCCGCCGAACGGTCAGATCTACATATTCGCGCTGCGACGGGGAGGAGGAGATGGAGTACGATCGATTCATCTTCGCGCCGCCGACCCAGAAAGTGGCGTTGAGGAACTGACCGGGAACGAATGTGAATGGAAGGAAGGGGGCGTTGGACGAAGGCCGGAGGCGGTACGTTTTTACGCCTGGTGTTTCCGTGATGATGCTCCCTACGCGAAGGGGTCCTCGCCAATTCGCAGACAGAGGAGCCGGTGCGGGGACATCTGAAACGGCAGGTAGTATCGTGCCCGACGCTCTTGCCGCCGGTGGAACTGAGGGCCCGCCGGAGATGTCGGCGAGTTCCGCTTGGGCTCGCGCCCAGTCAACTTCAGGAGAGCCCATGGGCCGCCCTCTCGCCTGCCAAAGCTCTCCGGCTCGGCCCGCAACTCTCGAATCGCTTGCTTCAGGCCCGGTTGGCGAAGGGGCGGGCGGGACCGCCGGTGCACCCGGCGGCTTACCTGCGGCCTCTCCGCCAGGAACCGGGACGACAGATGACCCTCCCGGCGATAAGGCCGGATCGGGAGTTCCGGCCCGCGGCGGCGGCTCCTGTGAGGGTGGCTTTTCTGGCGGGGGTTCGCCGGGCGGGGACGGCGCTGGTCCCCCCGGAGGCTGCGGCGAGTCAGGATCGACACGCCCGAAGAGCGTCGCGGCGCGACGCATCTTGAAGAAGTACATGGCGACCATTGCAAATGCGAACGCAATGAGCAGCACCATCGTGAAGAGGTGATATGGCGTAACACCGAGAAAGGCGCGCGGCTCGTCGGGCCGGACGGGAGATGCCAGGTTCATCTCACGTTTGAACCAGTCAAGAGCGAGGTTGCGAGGTGCTTTGCCTTCTGAGAGGACGCGCCGGGCCGCAATTCCCGCTTCAAATTCAGCCAGCCCAGCTCGCATCTGCGTAGCTGCCTGCTGCATGGATGCATAGTCTTCGCCAGATGTGGAATTGGACAATCTTTCCAGCCCGGAAGAAAGTTGCGCGACCCCCGCTTTCATTCGTTCGTTGGCAAGTTGTTCGATTCCAGCACGGTCCTCAGGCGTTATCTCATTGGGCAGCGCCATGAGCGAAGGGTAGACCTCCTTTCGTGGAGGCACACCCATTTGCTTTATCATCTCCCCCATGGCCGCGCCCATACCTCCTCCTCCGGCAGGTGGGGGCTGGTTTCCACTTACAGCGCCCGAGGCGGGAGTAGGATTCATGCCGCCCGAGGTCGCCGCAGTGGGATTAACACTCCCCGGCATTGGCATGCCACCTGAAACGGCTTGGCCGGCCGAAGCAGGACTAGGTCCGCCAGGAGCCGGATGATGCTTGGCATGTTCTTCGGGTGTTTGGCCGATGGCGGGGCAGGCCAGTAACAACATCACGGCACTGCAGCGCAGGATCGCACTTTCGCGGTGTTTCATACAATCGTTGCGCTCCTTTGCTGGATTTCCGGGACGTTGTTGATCGGAACAAGGTCGTTGACGAAGTGAGCGAACTCATCGCTGAGTACGGTGCCGCCCACCTCAGCGTTTGCGATCGACGACCAGCATCGGCCCAGCACCAGCGTCATTGAGACGGTCCAATCACTGCCGTTAGCTCGTACCATTGGAGTTTGCATCTGGGTCCTAGCTATAAAACAGCGCAAGAAACACCGGCTGCGGCCCGTATCGGATTGCAAGAGGAGAGGCCGGATGAACATTCTTGCTTCGGGGACGCATTCTGATGGCTACTTCTTACCTGGCATGGTCCCTATCAGAGCCTGATGCTGGTCGTGAGTTAGAACATGACTTGCCTCGCCGACGGCTCGAATGAAATTCATTCGTTGCTCAGTTCGCAGCTTCTCGATTTCACCGATTTTCGACTGAACCTTGGAATTGTCGAGTTGGTCGGCACCCGTCAAGGCGTAAAGCTCCTGCTCCCCCTGATCGATCTTGCGTTGTTGTGACGCCCGATCCAGCATCGCCATCTCCTTCAGGCGATTTAGGGTATATTTTTGATCCGCTGTCAGCGTGATGTGCTGCGAATGATTGAGAAAGAAGCCCGTTGAACCCACGTGGTAAAGATGCGAGGAGCCTGGCTGTCCTGGCATGGCTGAGGACGGAGCGTTCATGGCCGCCATACCGCCTGCGGGCGGGCTTGCACCGCCGCCCATCCCACTCATTCCGCCGCTCGCGGCACCAGGCATGCCGCCCATTTCGCCCATACAACACATGCCCATCGCAGGGGCCGGCGCCGAAGGCATGCTGCTCATCCCGCCCATCTCGCCCTTGTCGTCCATCATTCCCATACCGCCACCACCGGGCATCGAAGCGTTGCTGGCAGGTGCCATTCCACCCTTATTGCCCATCATTCCCATCATTCCCATTCCGCCGCCTGGCGGCATTGCCGCATTTCCAGGGGCGGCCATTGCGCCCATGCCCTTGCTCTTCCCAGCGGCGCCCATTGGCATGCCCGGGTTGGCGATGGGTTTATTACCGGGACCGGTCTGCTGTACGGCGGATTGTAACTGCGCTACTTGGGCACGAAGCTCCTCAATTTGATTCATCAACTGCTGATTGCTTTGACCGCTGGCCTCGGCCTTCGGGTGTTGCGCATGCGGGTCCGCAGGCGCCTGAGCGTGGCTGGTCATCACTCCTGAGAACAGCAAAACAGAGACACCCAACGTCATAGACAGTTTCCACTGCGCTCTGGCGAAACTCGACAATAATCGCATAACTTTTCTCCTTGTTTTTGTGCGGCCAATCCAGTGGCCAGTTTGGAATCCGTTGAGCTCAGAAGTTGCTAAGTCGCTCCCGAATGTGATATTAGAAGCCCTCAACAACTCCTGGAATACGAAGCACTACTTATCGTTCGTGCCCTTGCCCATTTTCTTGGCCTTCTGCATCATTGCGCCGGTGCCCATCATCATCGTCATCTTCTTATCCGCCGGCATCTTGTCGAACATGTCAGCCTTTTGTTGAACTGACATCCTGCCCGAATCGTGGCCGGAAGCCTTCATCGCGGCCATTCTGTCTTTGGCCGGCATCTTATCGATCAGAGCGGCCTTGTCGTTCGTGGACATCTTGTCCATCTTGGCCACCATTTCGTCGTGAGACATTTCCTTGCCAGACATCTTGCCCATCTTGCTATGGTCGTCCGCCTGAGCGAAGAGGGGCGCTGTCGCCAAACCCGCTAGCAGAGCCGTTGCAAACACGAGTGTCGGCAGTTTCGTTCGCATCATCATGTGTTTCGTCCTTTAGTGCTTTCCACTTGGTTTTCCTTGCCTATCGACTAGGCACCGTTTCGACTTTGATTACCGTGACCGCCTTACCGTCGGGGCCAACGGTGCCGGTAAGCTTGACTGTGTGTCCGGCGTGCTTCTCCAGATCGGCGAATTCCTGGTTTTGAATCTGCTGGACCTTGCCTTTGCTGACGAACACATACTTTTCGCCGCCCTTGATGCAGTTTTGTATGCATCGGCTATCCATATGGGCCGTTCCGCACATGCTCGCACTGATCCGCCCCGTCCAGGTCTGCTCGGCAAAGCTTACTGCGCAGGCGATCAACCCACTGAGGGCAATCTTTACCATTCGCTGTTTCATAAGATCTCACTCCTATTTCTTGTCTCCGCATTCTTTCCGCTAAACAAACGTGGTTTTCGCGCCTTGCCCTTTACGAGCGCTTCTAACGGTGCGGCTCCGTCATCCCGCCACCGTCACGATGTCCCATCCGGCCGCGACTGTGATTTCCCATATGACCCGCTCCCATCACCGCAATCTGATTCAAAACAACCTGACCTCCCGAAGCGGACTTTGCAATGGATTCGACGTCTGCTTTGTCACGCTCCAGTTCGACTTGGCCCCCGAGCGTCACGACTCCTTTACTGGTATCGTGACTAACGGAAACACCTTTGAGAACAGCTTCGTCGAGAGATTTGCGGATATCCATTGACTTCGCGCCGTTGGAAGTCTCAGCTGACTTCGTGGAAGTCGCCGAACAGCCGTCCAGCGCTCCGAATGCGAATAGCGTGACCACGGCCAAGCGTATTATCGAAAGTGTCTTATTGAGCCCATTCTTAAACCTCCTCTTCATGACGTCGCAAGGCCCTCGCGAGTTTGGTGCTCAGTTTCCTGCGGATGTCCGAACTACCTAATGGTGAGGCGGCGAGCAGCCAGTCGCGCTCAAGAAAGCAACGAGGACTGGCAAGGCCGTCAGTGCCGTGAGGATCCATTGCCATTGCCTCGACGCCCGATTGTTGGTGATGTGGTTTTGGATTGTTTCCACCGTGCTGATCTCCTTGTATTCGCTTTTTTGGTGCGACCGCTTTGTCCGAGGAATACGCTACGTGCGCGACGGACGCTGTCACCAAAACAGCAGGCTGCGGCCGTCTCACAATTCTCGGCCGCCTGTCCTTTTGTAAGAGCATTCGCAGGGCCATCCATAGGGTTCAGGCCCGTCAGTTAACCGGCACCAAATTGGAGACCTGGGTCGCCTCGCCCGTGTGGGCATGCTTTCCGCCGCGGGACGCCGTGAATTCCTCTGCTTGCGGTGAGCGGACGTATGGCAAACTGACCACATCTGGTCAATCGACCGTCTACGGACAGTCGCGTGCTCGATTGCCTCGAGTGCCGCCGAACCGCTGACTCCGCTACCGGCACAGCCCACCGTTCGAGGACAGTTTAATCACGCTGCGAGAAGGCTGCTACTCGGCTACTAGTTTAGCGGAGACACAGAGCGAAGGAGCTGATTTTGCAGGAACTGATGTCTTTCCCTTCAGCTGTTCAACTGCGTGCAAATTCAATCACAACATAACAACTCTGACGGCACTCACCATGTTCCAGACGATCGAAGACTTGATTGATCGAGGACAAAGGCTGTGACCTTGCCCTCGGCGGCGAAGGCAGGTGCTTCAGCCATATCCCGGCGCGTACCGACGAACAAACCGCGGATGGTTATACAACTCGCAACGACATCGAATAAGGGGGGGGCGGGAATTCGCATGGAGGCAGCCCGACAAGCACGCCCGTACCGAGCTTTCGACTCAACCCAATAGTCCTGCTTGAAGGCGGTGAGCGAAGGCGCCGTAATCAGAACGCCGTGAGCCCCGCCGCCCGTCGCCTTCTTCAGAATGGCTTTTGGATCGCCGACCTTGGCATTCATCGCGAGATCGGCGCCAAGGCGCTTGGCGTGGGCGAGTTTGCCGTCGTCAATATCGATGCACAGACGAGGAGCCCATTAGACTTTGCATATTTGGCCCCCAGGTGCCCTAGCCCTCCAACTCCGGAGATGGCGACCCATTCGCCAGGGTTCGCTTCAGTCTCCTGATGCCCCTGTAGGTGGTGATGCCAGCACAGATCAGCGGAGCGGCATCGGTGGCAGCAAGTCCAGTAGGAAATCGGCGACGTAATTGGGGCTTGCGAAAGAACGTTCTCAGTGAAGCCGCCATTCTTGGTATAGCCTCCGAATTGCGCCTCAGACATACTGTTTCCCATGCCGTTAAGCAATACACTCGTAATGACCACACGCCGAGTAGAACCAAGGTAGGCCAACCAGTTCGCCATTCTTCAACGATGGTCACGTCCGATCCGACGGAGACCGCCAACCCGATAGCCTCATGACCAGGAATGAATCGGCGAGTGGGTTTCGCGGTCAGCCACCTTGCGAGGCATGGCGATCGGGTATGCGTACAGCCATCCTAGGTTAGGCGTAGGTTAGGCGGGCCCAGCGGCCCATCTGGCGTGAGTAAGCAACGGGATCTCCGACAGTTTGCGCTGAGCAAGGCCGGATGGCCATGTCCAGTAGATACTCTATCTCTGGTGGGATCTGCAACCGGCGACGGGACTCCGCCACCGTCAGAATCGCCGCGACCTTCGGGCGGACCTCTCGCTTCCCACATGCAGCGGTTCTTCCGCTTATGTACACGTACGCATAAGCGGAATTGGACTAAACCGCTTCGCGGTATCCCGGTAGCTCAGGCATTCAGTTCCTACCGACCGGACGATTACTCCTTCCGCATTTGCCGTTTCGAGAAAGCCGGCCCTTAAGAGCTCCGATGCGAAAGCATGGAGTGGCTGCTTGCAGCACATTCCGTTTCGCAAAGGAGCCTCTCATGACATCCCTTCGGCAGCGCATGACCGAAGACATGCGAGTGCGGAATCTCGCACTCAACACGCAGATGTCTTACGTGCAGCAGGTCTCGCTGTTTGCACGCCACTTCAACAAATCCCCAGAAGAGTTGGGGCCTGAGGACATCCGCGCCTATCAGGTTCACCTGACCAACGAAAAGAAACTGGCGCCCGGCACGGTGCTCATCGCCGTAGCCGCTCTGCGCTTTCTGAATAAAGTCTCCCTGAAGAAGGACTGGACGTTCGAGGACGTCATCCCGGCGCCGAAGAAGCCGCAGAAGCTGCCCGTAGTCCTCAGCCCAGAGGAAGTGCTGCAGTTCCTCGGCTGCGTAGGGAACACCAAGCACCGAGCGATCCTGACCACTTGCTACGCCGCCGGTCTGCGCATCTCCGAGGCTGTTCACCTGAAGCCCACCGACATCGATTGCCAGCGCATGGTCATCCGTGTCGAGCAGGGCAAAGGACAAAAGGACCGCTATGTAATGCTCTCACCCAAATTGCTGGAGACTCTACGTAGTTACTGGCGAGCGATGCGGCCCAAGGGATGGCTATTCGAGGGTACTGCCGGTCAGCCGATCACACGCGGCGCGGTCGAACAGGCCTGCCAGAAGGCTCGCCGAATATCCGCTATCCGAAAGCCGATCAGCCCTCACTCCATGAGGCACGCCTTCGCTGTCCATCTGCTGGAATCCGGAACTGATGTCCGCACGATTCAACTCTTGCTCGGCCACCGCAGTCTAGCGACTACGGCCCAATACCTGCGGATCGCCACCAGTAAGGTGTGCGCGACCTCCAGCCCACTCGACCTTCTCCCGCACCCTGTCCCCGTTGAGCCCAAGCCCGCTCCGCCTCAGCATTTCTGAGCGGACGAGCCATGGAGCGCCCGAAGCTGGAAGTGGCGGATGTGTTCCGCCGCTACGGCAAAGCTTATCGTGACAACCATGACGCGTCGATGTCCAGCGAGCAGCGGCGCGTCATGACCGCAATCGAGGTGTGCCGCACGGCGGCGCTCGGCGGCCACCTCGAACGTTATGACCAATGCGGCCATGAACGG
>CAYLPH010000037.1:0-82486 GCA_964385495.1 uncultured Candidatus Solibacter sp. | reverse complement strand
TGTAGTCATTCTCATGGCCGGGCGGCAACAGGTAGGGATCATGCGGGGGCGTGTGCTGCACCGACAGGAAGAACGGCTGCCTGCGCTCCTTGGCCCGCTCCAGGAACTCAATCGCCGAGTTGGTCCACTGGATGGAGTCATAGCCCTTGATCGGAATGGGCACGGGCTGGTCGCGGAAGTATTTCGAGTTGAAATAGGCGTGGCTGCAGATGTTCGCCGCCCAATACTCAAAGCCATGGCGATCCTCACCGGGCGGCACGAAACCCGGCTCCCGCGGCCCGCCGTGCAGGTGCCACTTGCCGACGAATCCCGTATAGTAACCGGCCTTCGCCAGCAGCTTCGCAATCGTGTGCTGATCCTTTTTCAACGGGACATCGTTCACCGGCGTGCCGTTCTGATGTGGATACCGCCCGGTGAGCAGGATGCCCCGCGCCGGCGTGCAGACCGGGCAATTCGCGACGGCATTGGTGAACAGCGCACCCTCTCCCGCGAGTTGATCCAGTACCGGCGTGCGCACCTGGCGATTGCCCATCACCCCCAGATCCTGCGCCCGCCACTGGTCGGGCATGAGGAAGAGGATGTTCGGCGGATCGCCCTGCGCACCCGCGCCCCGCAACACGGCGGGCGCTCCGGCGGCGATAAACTCGCGACGATTGATCATTGGCTATTTTCCCGTCGGAACCGCCGGGGGCGTTGACGTCGGCCCCGGTCCGCTAGACGAACCCAACTTCGGCTTCTGATAAGGATACACATCCGGCCATACCCGCGTGCCGGTAGTCACCTTGATCGGGTACCTGCTGCCACTGGGATAGGCGAGTTCCACGAAGAACGCCGTCCAACCCTTCTCGGGCTTCGGCACCCGCGCAACGTAGACTCCGGGTTTTGTTTCGGTCAGATCCTCCGCCTGGAATGCCTTGCCGATCACATCCAGCCGGAAGTCGCGCTTGTCGGGATTCGTCGCCTTCCACAACTTCACCGCCGTCGGCTTGTCCGCGCTAGTTACCGTGATTGACCCATCCTTATTCAACTTCCAATCGAACTTCGGCCGCGGCTTATTGTTGACGATCATCGAAAAGAAGGCGCCGATGGTCTCCGCCGCATCCGACCCCGCCAGGTTGTGCTTAGCGTTCGGAACGTACCGCAGATTCTTCTCCCCCTTTAAATCCTTCCAGTAGAACTGCCAGGAATCGAGTACGAAGAACTCATCGCCGGTCGCATTCACAACGTACTTCGGCATGGTCAGCCGGTCGCGATACTCATACGGTTCGGTGACCTTCAGCATCTCCTTATAACGCCTCGTGCCGGACCATTTCATGATGTCGTTCTCCAGGTAATCGTTGATCGCCGGAGACCAGCCGCCGTACACCTGCCAGTGATGTTCAAAGGACGGCACCATGTTGAGCAGGTCGATCACGATTGGGACGATGGCCACCACGCGCTTGTCCACGGCGCCCGTCGTCCACGTGGTCCAACCGCGTTTGGAAGCCCCGCCCACCACGAACTTATCCACGGTCTTGCCCTGTTCCTTCATGACCGCGGTGATCGTGTCCATGGCGCGCACCGCGCTCTTGGTCATGGGCAGCCGTGCCAGCCACTCCTCACTGCCGCCCTTTAGAAACTGCGCCCAGCCATAGGCGATGATCTCGTCTTCGACGCGCTGCTTGGTTTCGCCATGGAAGCTGAGGGGCTGGTTCGGCACCATGCGCAATTCGGCCGTCACTGAATTCGTGGCCACCGCAATCGCCGACGTAATCCCATCGGCACGTGTGGGCGGCGCCGGGTTGCGATTATTGCCGCCGGAGATCATCAGGAACGCGGTGTCATGCTCCAGCTTGTCCGGCACCACGATGGTGAGCCAGTGCTTCCAGATGGTGCGGTTGACATCCTTCTCGGTGAGCCAGGCCTGTGAGGTCATGTCCACCACATAGGCCGTGAAGCCCTTGCCCGGCAGCTTCGACACCACCTGGTATTTGTAGTTCGGGTCCGGCGTTTTGACATACCGGTCCAATGCCGTCTCGGCACTGTACGCCGGCAGCAGGAGTAAGAAAAGAATCAGAAGAGTTCTCATATCGCGGCAACCCCATCCAGACTTCGCCAAAGATACCAGGAGGCGGCCGTGCAGTATGGCCGCCAGGGCTCGGCGAGAGCCAACATCTCCGCGGGCTTCGGCAGTTCTTCCAGCCCGTACTGCACCTGCATCGCCTTGCGTACACCCAGGTCGCCGACCGGAAGAACGTCGGGCCTGCGCAGGGCGAACATCAGAAACATCTGCGCGGTCCAGACGCCGATGCCCTTCACCTGCGTGAGCGCGGCAATCACCTCATCGTCGCTCGCCCGCTGCAAGCTTTCGAAAACCAGCGAGCCTTCCACCGTGTGCCGCGCGAGTTCCCGGATGTACAGCGTCTTGGCTCGCGATAAACCCATCGCGCGCATCTGTTCCGGCTCCAGCGCCAGAATCGCTTCCGGTGTGATCACGCCACCCGGCATGGCGTCGCGCAGGCGGCCGATGAACACGCGTCCGACCGCCCCGCTCACCTGTTGGAAGATGATGCTGCGCACCAGCGTGCCGAACTCCGGCTCAAGGTAATCCATGGCGAACGGGCCGACGCGGCGAATGAGGGCTCGCATCACGGGGTCCACCCTTTTCAAGTGCGTCACGGCTCCGCGCATCCTTCTGATTGTAGCGGGCGCCACAGCCGCCATCTCCAGGGAAACGGCGCGCCCGCCGCCCGCATCTACTAGACTGGATTGCAGAACCCCATGCGAATCGCAGCAGCGCTCGCGCTGGTGGCCATGAGTGCCGCCGGCCTTACCCTTCTGGCGCAGGTCCCGGAAGACTCCGTCATTAAAGTCGATGTCGACCTGGTGAACGTGCTGTTCTCGGTTCGCGACAAGAAGGGCACGCTGATGCCCGCCCTTACCAAAGACGACTTTCAGGTCTTCGAAGATGGCCGGGAACAGAAGATCACTTCCTTCACCAAGGAATCCGACCTCCCCCTGACCATTGGCCTGCTCGTCGATGTCAGCCGCTCTCAGGAAGCGCTTATTGAAGTGGAGCGCCACGCGGCATCGCAGTTCTTCGAACGCGTCTTGCGGCCGAAGGACATGGCCTTCCTGATCAGCTTCGGCTCGGAAGCGGAACTGCTGCAGGACTACACCAATTCGCAGTCACTGCTGAACGGAGCGCTGCGGCAGTTGAAGGTCGACAGCGCCGCCTACTCTCCCATTAACTCCGGGCCGATCCCTTCCCAGCCCCGCGGCACCATTCTCTTCGACACCGTCTATCTGGCTGCGGACGAGAAGCTCAAGGGCGAAGTCGGCCGCAAGGCGATCGTCGTCATTACCGATGGCGTTGACATGGGCAGCCGCGTCAAGCTGCGTGAGGCGCTGGACGCCGCCCATCGTGCCGATGCCATCATTTACAGCGTTTACTACGTCGATTGGCGTGCTTACGGCGGCATGTTCAACCCCAGCGATGGCGACCTCCGCAAGCTCTCCGAAGAGACCGGCGGCCGCGTCTACAAAGTGGACCGCCGCTACACGCTGGAAATGATCTTCGACGAAATCCAGAAGGAGATGCGCAGCCAGTATGCGCTGGCGTACTCCTCCTCCAATCCAAGTAAAGACGGCGCCTTCCGTAAGCTGGAGATCAAGCCTCGGGCCAAGGACCTGAAGGTCCAGGCTCGCAAAGGCTACTTCGCAGCAAAGCAGTAACCTGCGCGCAGCCGCGAACGCCCCATCGTTACAATAGGCAACAGATGCTCGCGCGTACCCTTACCTTCACCGCACTCGCTTTGTCCCTGCAAGCTGGGGACTGGATCCACTGGCGCGGGCCGCTGAACGGCATCGCCGAGAGCGACGCTCCCACCTCCTGGACCGACAAGAACATCGTTTGGAAAGCCACCATCCCCGGACGCGGCTTCTCCACCCCCGTCATCCATGGCGACCGGATTTTTGTCACCAGCGCCGTGCCTGTCAGTGAGACGGCGGCGGCTCCGGCGGGCGGCGGCCCTGGCGGCGGCGCAGGGGTCGGCGAACACAAGTTCCTAGTGATGGCCCTGGATCGCAAGACCGGTAAGGTCATCTGGGAGCGCACGGCGCTCACGGGCATGCCACACGAAGGCTATCATCGCCGCTACGGCAGCTTTGCCTCCAACAGCCCCGTTACCGACGGCAAAATGGTGTACGCCTACTTCGGCTCCCGAGGCCTGTTCGCCTACGACCGCGACGGCAATCTGAAGTGGAAGAAAGATATGCCGGCCTTCAAGATGCGCCTGCAGTTCGGCGAAGGCTCGGCGCCGGTGTTGGAGGACAACCTGCTCATTCTCGTCTGCGACAGCGAAACCGATTCGTTCCTCCTCGCTGTTGATAAGAACACCGGCAAGGAAGTCTACAAAGTGAAGCGGGAAGAGGTCAGCAGTTGGTCGCACCCGCTGATACTGACGCACCAGGGCGTGAAGCAGATGGTGGTAGCCGCCAGCGCCAAGGTACGCTCCTATGAGTTCGCCACCGGCAAGCTCATCTGGGAATGCGCGGGGCTCGGCACGAACGTTATCCCCGCTCCCGTGCGGCAGGGCGATGTCGTTTACGTGATGAGCGGCCATCGCAATCCCAACTTGCTTGCCATCAAATTGGGCGGCAAAGGCGACATCACCGGCACCAGCCATGTGCTGTGGACCAACCAGCGCGGCAATTCCTACACCGCTTCGCCCGTGCTGCAGGAGAACAAGCTTTACTTCATCACCGATAGCGGCATGCTGAGCTGCTTCAATGCGACCACCGGCGAACCCTACTATTCCCAACAGCGCCTGGGGAAGCCTTATAACTTCAAGGCATCCCCGGTGGCCGCCAATGGCAAGCTCTACCTGGCAACGGAGGAAGGCGATGTGGTGGTGGTGAAGATGGGCGAGAAGATGGAAGTCCTGGCCGTGAATACAATGGCCGACCAGAGCTTCATCTCCAGCCCCGTCATCGTGGACGGTACGCTCTATCTGCGCGGGCAGACCACGCTGTTCGCGATTCGCTAATTACTTGGCAGGCACCAACTGGATCTTCTCCGCCGTCGCCGCCTCAATGGCTTTCCGCGAGTACAGCATCGGGTGATACTTGCCCGTTGCCCATTCCTCCAGCAGACTGCTATAGAACGGGCTCGCCGGATCACCCGATTCCCCCGGCACATTCGTCATCACGGAGCGGTCCCAATCGGCGACATCAATGATCTGCCGGTAGCTGGCTCCCGCCGTCTGCTTGAAGTTCGGACCGCTGGTGGAGTTCACCGTATTCCCATCCCCCGGCCGCGCGATCGGGCCGCGATGCAGCAGCTTCCCATTCTCTCCGGTGGCCTTCAACGGATGGGTGAACGTCACCGTATGCAGCCTGCCCCAGGTCCACTGCTTGCGAACCGCTCCCAAGTCGCGCGTGAGTTCCGCGATCGCCCGATCATAGGAGCCGCGCAGTGCCTTGTCGTCCTTCGCCGCCTCCAGCATCTTCAACGCCGTGGTCAATTCCATCCGCGACGCTGCCGGCGAGTCCACCAGAAACGGCGCCAACCGCGACGTCCACACCGCATAGATGGTCGGCTCGATGCGATCCATGCTCATCGTGCCATCCCAACGCAGCATGTCCGCCCACGGCGCCCCGGCCGTGCTCTTCTTCTTGAGAACCTCGAGGAACCGCCGCGCCGCCATGCTATTCACGTCCTGCTGCATGCGCTGCATGTCCTCGATACTCAGCTTCTTCGATCCGGCCAGCATCTCCGCCACACGCTGGTACCGGAACGGCATCGCCCACTCATGCGACAGCCGGTGTTTGTAGCCCTCCGGCAGGATATTATGGTTCGCCGTCGCAATCCAGTGACGCGGCGGATTGTACTCCTGCGGATGCTGGTCGATGCTGAGAAAACCGCTCCACTCATAATCGCCGCTATCCCCGGGCACCGGCAGCAGACCATCGTAGTTCCTGCGGACCGGCGCCAATCCGCTCGCCAGCCAGCCAATGTTACCTGCGCGGTCGGCATACACCAGATTCTCCGAAGGCACCTTATAGCCACCGGCGGCCTTGCGGAAATCGGCCCAGTTCTTCGCCCGCGATAGCGCCAGCGCTCCCAGATAGCCGGCGCCGCCCGGCTCGGCTCCCGCCCACTTCAATGCATACGCGCGCTGCTTCGCGCGGTCTTCATACAGCACCGGACCATGCACCGTGTACAGCAGTTCCACATTCTCCGCCGCGCGCCCTTTCACCGCGATGGACTGCCGCTCCGCCTCCATATCCTTCCACGCGCCCTTATGCCAGTACTGCTTGGGATTCGCCGGATTGGTGCGCTCCACGAACAGATCCGCCTGATCAATGCCGACAATCGTGAAGCCGAACGCCATCTCTTCGTTGTGGCCCAGCGCGATTCCGGGCAGCGCCGGTTCGCCCGACCCGATCACGTTCCAGCCCGGACCCACCAGGTGTACGCTCTTGCGCAGTGAGGGGATATGAATCGGCCGGTGCGGATCGTTGGCCAATAGCGGCTTGCCGGTCACCGACCGTGTGCCGTCCACCACCCAGTTATTGCTGCCCTGATCGACATCGATGCGAGCACTGCCGATCGCTGCTGCATGATCCTTCAAAATGCCTTCATGGAAGAGGCTCAAATCCAGCCCCGGCGGCACGCGCAGCTTCACGAACGGATCGGGCGGCTTGACGGTTTCCATCATCGCCGCGCCATACTCGCGGATATCGATGGCGCGTTCCACCTCGCGCGGCAGGTTGCGCACCATCAGCAGGCCCGCAATGCGTGCGATGCAATCCTCCGCCGCCCACTTCGCCGGCGCATATCCCGCCAGCTTGAACTCCAGCCCATAGTTGCCTTTCAGCGAGTCGATGCGGGCATTGATGCCGCGCACGAAGGCTTCGGTAATGGCGCGCGCATCCGGGGAATAGGCGTTCCATTCCGCCTTCGCATCGCCACGATAGCGCACCAGCCGTGCGATGCGGTCACGGGGAATCGCCGCCGCCCCCTGCACCTCCGCCAGATGCCCGCTATTGATACGGCGCCATAGATCGAGTTGAAACAGCCGGTCGCGCGCCGCCATGTAGCCCTGCGCGAAGAAGAGATCCTCGCTGGTCTGTGCGTAGATATGCAGGATGCCCCACTTATCGCGCAGAATCTCCACCGGCTGGCGCAGACCCGGAAGCGCCACAGTCTCGGCAAACGCCGGCAGGCATAGAAGGAGCAGGAAAGGTTTCATCGCGCGTATTTGTCAACCCAATCGAGATGTCTCTGCATGATATCCAATGCAAACTTCGGCTCGTTGGGTCCATGCGGCATGCGCGGGTACGCCACCATCCGCGTCGTCACCCCCAGTTGCTTCAGCGCATGGTAATACTCGTACGCCTGGCCGATCGGCACCCGCATGTCCTGTTCGCCATGCAGGAACAGCGTTGGCGTCTTGACGTTGCGCGCGTGATAGAGCCCGGAGCGCTTCGCATACAGCTCAAACGACTCCCACGGCGAACCGCCAAAGTAATCGTCCAGGACGCTGGGAATGTCGTTGGTGCCCCACATGCTCCAGACATTCGTAATGCCCGCACCCACGATGGCCGCCTTAAACCGCGGCGTCTGGGAGATCACCCACGACGTCATGTAGCCGCCATAGCTCCAGCCCATCACCGCCATGTGCTCCGGATCGGCGATGCCCTGCGCGATCACATGATCCACGCCCGTCATGATGTCGTGGTAATCGCCGCCGCCCCAGTCCTGGAAGTTCGCGGCCTTAAACTTCAACCCATACCCGATCGACCCGCGTGGATTCACACGCAGCACCGCATACCCCTTGGCTGCGAACGCCGCCACCGATTGCACTCCCGGCATCCCCGTGAACGACTCACTGAAGATGCCGGCCGGTCCGCCATGAATGATCAAGGCCAGCGGATAACGCTTCCCGCTTTCATAGCCGTTCGGCAGCGTCAGCAGCCCCTCCACGGCGCCGCCATCTTTGCTCTTCCAGGTGATGATTTTCGTCTCGCCCACGGCGGGCTTCGGAAAGGTATTTGCCTGGCTCGCCTGCGTCCGCTTGCCTGTTTTCAGATTGAGAAGGTAGGCTTCCGGCGGCTCGGAGGCGCTGGAGTACACCGCGCCCGCCCACACTCCATCGTTCGAGAAGCGGTCCTCCAACTGCAGAACGCCCTTCTCCGGCTCGTACACCGTCGTGAGTGGACCATCCACCGGCAAGGCATAGAGCGCCGTGCGCGTGCGCTTCGCTTCGTTCACCAGCACCCGTTTGGAATCCGGCGACCAGCCCAGCAACTGCGGCGTTTCATCCGGCGTCACCGCCAGCGGACGGACGTTCTGCGTGGTCAGGTCCAGCAGCGTCACCCGATTGCCCGCGATTCGCGACGCCTTCTCGTCGCTCTTTACGAAAGCGAGGTATCGCCCGTCCGGCGAGTAATAGGGGGAGGTCTCGGTGGCCGCGCTCGATACGAGAGCCTTCACCGCCCCGCTCTCCACGTCTACCTCCGACAGGTCGGCCTTCCGCCCATCATTGAACTCCGGTGTCGGACGCTGCTCATAGGCGATCCGGCGGCCGTCCGGCGACCAGCGGAAGTCGCCCACGTGCGCACTGATATTCCCGATCTTCTTTGGCGTGCGCTTCCCATCGCCTGTGGCCTCCACCGCAACTACCCACAGCGTCTGGTTCCGGTTCTTCTCATCAATGACCTTGAGGTCGCGCTTCTCCTTGCGGGCCTTCTCTTCGTCCTTGTCCTCTTCGGCTCCCGTGAAGGCGATCCACTTGCCGTCGGGAGAAAGCTGGTAGGCGCCCAGCGGCCCTTTCCAATCGGTCAGCTTTTCGGATTCGCCCCCATCCAGCGGCAGCCGGTAGAGGTTCTTCTTTCCTTCGCGCGCGGAGGCGAAAAACAGCCACTTGCCGTCGGGGGAGAGTTGCGGGCTATCGGCGCCCTTCTCCCCGCGCGTCAACTGCGTTGCCTTACCGTTGCGATAGAGATAGATGTGTGTGAGGTATTCGCTTTTCTCGCCGTCAGTGACGGCCTGCGTCTGGGTCCAGACCGCGCCGGCCCCATCCGGCGACGGCACCACCGGCCCCACCCGCTGGATACGCAAGGAATGCGCGGGCGTCCAGAGCGTGTCCGTTTGCGCCCAGCCAAACGTAACCACGCACGCCAACAGAAAAAGGGAACGCATGCGGGCAATTGTAGCCCACGCGTTCCCTGTTGGAGTGTTAACCTAGGCCTTCTTTGCTGAGAACAATGACCCCGCCGACGGCAGAATCGACAGATACTCCGATAGACGCTTCTTCGGCTCCGCCGCGCCTTGCTTGATGTCGAGCGAGTGCTGCGCCAGTTGCGCGAACTGCTTGCCCAGTTCCGACCCGGGATCCACGGCCTTGCCCGCCGTCATCGCCCGGTGTACGCCCTGGTAGTCGTTGGCGAACGTCATCAGCACGGGCTGCTGGAGCAGATCCTCCACCTGCGCGGGACTAACCACCGCCCGCTTCTGGCAGCGGTTGAGCAGGATTGCCACGCGGTCCGCCAAATCCATCAATCGCAGATACTGCAGCTTCTCGCGGGCCAGATGGAGGGATGGAACCTCAGGAGTCACCACCAGGAAGATCTTCTTACTCTCGTGCATCGCCTCCACCGAGAACCGTTCCAGGTTGCCCGATAGATCCAGAAACACGGCGCGATAGTTCCTTCGCGCGAAGTCCATGATGTGGCGGACGTGCGTGCCTTCCAGCCGCTTGTCCGGGTTCAGCTTTCCCGAGTGAACCACGTCCAGATTCCCGATCGAGGTCACCAACTGCGGCCACATGCTCTCGTCCATCTGCAGCGACCGCTCCGCCGCATCGGTCAGGCTAAAGCTGTTCTCCAGTTGCAGCAAAAAGCGGACCATGCCCGAGTTCAAATCCAGATCCAGCAGCAACGACCGCTGCTCCGGCAGCCGGCTGACCGCCATCGCCGTATTGGTCGCAATGGTGGTGGCCCCTACGCCCGGCTTGGCAGGCAGAAACGAAAACACCAGATCCGTGTGGTCCAACTGGATCGGCCGACGGTCGAGAATCTCTTTCACCCGCAGGAGCGCGTCGTTCATGCTCCGGCGGTCGAACGGCATTGTGACAAACTCGCGGATCCCGCTTCGCATCGCTTCCAGCAACGTGGCCGGGTCCGCCGTGCGGTTAACGGCGATGATCTGCACGCCAGGCAGATGGGCCTCCGCCGCCGTGACAATCTCCAGCGCGCGGCTAAGATTCTCCAAGCTGAGAAACAGCACCTGCGGCGCATTGGCCCGCAAGGTCCGGCTCAACTCATTCGCGTTCGGATAACGCGGAACCGATCGCGTCAACGACACGATCGACATGTCCTGAAGAAGCTCTTCCAGCTTCTGACAAAGTTCTTCGTCCGGACAGATGATGGCTCCCTTCAGCATCTCTGCTCCTTCCTTACCTCATCCTCCTCGATGCCCCGAGGCTGTACGGCGCTCGGCCCGATGGGGAGTTGACTCCTGTCTCCACACTAGAGGAGAGTTCGGTCAATACCAATAAGCGGGATACCGAGTTCGTAATGAGAATGGACTCGGGAATAGCCTAAGGCGGAGCCGCCGTACTCAGGGAAAGACCTTAAGCGCCCTTACTCTTTCGCTTCTCCCGCTTTCTCCCCCGATCCACCCACTCCTGCCACCCCCCTCGCAGGGCCCGCGCCCGTTCCCATCCCGCCTGCCTCAGTTGCTGCGCCACACGGGCGCTAGTGGCTTCGTTCGGTCAAGCACACAAAACGGCCAGCACCGTCTTCTTGGGGATACCCGCCTGCTCGGCATCGCGTACCGGGTAGTCGGGGTGCAACCGGGGGGCGCCGGGGATCTGCTCGTCGGAGTCCTCCCAGGTACGCTGGGTCCGCGAATCGATAATCAACACAGGCTCGCCCCGTTCCTGCAGCCGGTCGATGTCGTCCAGCGTCAGGTACTCCGAATGAGGCAGCGGGCCACCATCCGTGGAGCTGGCCGGCACCGCGACCGGCGCCGTCTTCTTCTCCCGAATCAGCAGCATAGGCGACAAACCGTGCAACACCACCGAGCACAGCACCACCAGGCAACACACCGTCACGAGCCGCTCCGTGTTCGGCACCCCCGCCAGTACCGGCAGCAGCACCAGCAGCAGCGAACTCAATCCCGCCGGGCCGAACCACGCAATCAACGCCCGATCCCGCCACGGCAAGGGTACCGGTAACAGAGCCGGCAAAAACGCCGCCAGCCGCGAGCCGAAGACACCCACCGTAAACAAAACGGTGGTCGTGCTGGCCAACGCCAAACCGGTCCAGATCAGCGACGTCCCGAATAGGACGAAAGCGAACATCAGAGCCATCTCCGCCGTTGTTTCGCCATACTCCAGGAAACAGTCGCATAACTCGACGTCGAGCGCGGAGATGGTAACCCCGGCCGCGAACGCCGCCAGAAACCCGCTGCCGTGCACCGCCTCAGCCGCCGCGAAGGCCGCGAACGCTACTCCAAGGGAGTAGATCGACTCGTAATCGCGCCGCACCCCCGCATGCTTGCGCGCGAACTCCAGCATCGCCACCGCGGCCAATCCCACCAGCACGCCCGCCAGCGGACTCAGCAGCAGCACCTTCATGGCAAGCTGCCCCCATTCCGCCCCCGTTAACGGCCGGCCCTGCTGGAGAATTGTCACGCCGACCAGAACCACTGGCAGCAGTACCGCGTCGTTCATGCCGCCTTCCAGCCGCAACGCCTGCTTGACGCGGGCGTCCAACCCCGGCCGCCGCAGGATTCCGCGCAGCATGACCGGATCGGACGAAGCCAGCGCGAAGCCTAACACTACCGCCGAAGCCGGATCCAGCCCCAGCAGCCACCACCCCAACAGCGCCCGCAGCGCCGCCGAGAGCAGCGTGCCCGGCCCCAAGACCAGCGCCGACAGGCCCTTGTTCTTCCGCACCTCCGTCAGGTTTAAGGAAACCGCATCGGTGAACAGCACCAGCACCAGGCTCAGCGTCCCCACCACGCGCAGCAGCGGCGAATGCACGCCCGCGCTCACCAGCCCCAACCCCGCCGGCCCGATTAAACCGCCCAAAGCCAGAAAGATAGCTACTTGCGGCAGACCCGTGCGCTCCACCAGCCCCGATAACAGCGCCGAGATCACGATCACGGTGCCGATGAGGCCCACCGTTAGCAGGAATAGTTCGGTACTGACTTCCGCCATGGACTTCTATTCTCGCGCGCCTTCTGCCGGCTTCAAAAATTGTCGCGCCCGATGAGAGAGAATCAACACCGTCCGCGCCTGAGTGAGTAGATGGCGCATGGTTGTGATGAGGGCGGCGCCGGATCGCTTCGGGCCGCCCCACCCTACGATAGGATCGGGTCGCCTCCGCCGGAGAGCAGGCCCAAAATCCGCTCCCGCCGCGTCAGTGCTTCCTTGCTCACCCACTCCAGCGTTCCCCAATAGACACAGCCGCCCGCCGCCGCCGTCAGCGCCAGCACCGCGTAGAAGGGCAATTCCGCCTCCCAGGCACGCCTAGCAAAGAAGGCAAACACGAACGGCAGCGCCACTACCGGGTACAACACCAACAGCATCGCCTGGAAGCGCGACGTCGCCCCTCGCTTCCAATTCTGATCCGGATCGACGGGCCGTGCAAACCGCAGCGAACTCCAATTCCCCACTCCCATCAGAAACAGCAGCAGCACGGCGATCACCAGCACCGTGTCCAACACCATCCGCGGCGTCACTGGCAGGCGAAACAGGACACACACTCCCGTGATAATCGCCACCTCCAGCAACACGAAGATCGCCGCGCTGGCGTTCTTCGCCATCACCGCCTGCGTTGCGGAAACGGGCGCCACCCAGTACATCTGCGCCGCCGTCCGATCAAAGCCAAATACATTCCAGATGGTCACTTCGCTGAGCAACATCACCGCGTAGCCGCTCACAATCACCAGAAAGTGATCGGCCATTACGCCCCGCCGCTCACCGAAGGCCATCGGCAGCCAGATCAGCAGGCCAAAGGAAAACCCCATCAGGAACACGATCCGAAAGCGCGGCGACCGCATCAGGCTACGCAATTCCTTCTCCACCATGCACGCCAGCGGATCAGAGAACAGCCGCCCCGGCAGCGCATAGAAGCTCTCCATCCACGCCCCACCCGAACCGCTGGTGGCCGGCGTCGCGCGCGCCGCCTCTTCATCGAACCGTAACCCGCGCTCGAACATCCACCGGCCAAAGAGGAACGCCAGCATCATCCAACCCAGCAGCGCCGCCACCGGAGCCCACGCCCATTCGCCCGCCACTAACTGCGCCGTCGCCGACCATGGCCACCAGGACGACGGGCTCGCCGGCAGCCAGCGGCGGCCATCCCCCGGCACGCCATTGCGCAGCACAATCTGCGGCAGAGCCGCCAGCAGCACCAGCAACAGAATGAATACCTCGCGGAAACGGCGCCACGCCAGCAGCCTGGTAATCACGTCGCGAATGCCCGCCGACGTGAACAGGTTAAACAACAGGTAGGGAACGAAGGCCAGCGCGTGCCAGAGCCGCAATCGCGGATTCAACGCCACGCCGACGGTGGCGCCCAGCAGCATCAGCACCATCTCCATCGCGGTGGTGATCCGCAGCGCCACTTCCATCCCGAACAGGCTGCCATGCGGTACCGGATAGACCCGGATCTTCCGCAACTCGATGGAAGCCCCCGCCGATACCATCAGCACTGGAATCACCTGCCAGTAAAGGAACGCCATCAGCAGCCCCGGCCCCAGGAACCGTATCAGGGCCTGGCGATCCTCCGCTTCCGACACCAACAACGCTACGCCCGCGGCACCCAACACCCACAGTCCGTACCACAGCACCGTCACCACGGCGGTGAAGATCATCCCGGCCTTATCGCGCCGCGGATAGAGATTGAGCAGGCTACGCCACTGCGCCCATAGAATGGCCGCCAGTTGCCCGTTCATAACCAGTCCAGCGATTCGGTCTGCCGCCCGCCGCCCACCACGCGTACAAAGATGTCCTCCAGCGTTTCCGATCCGCTGCGCAGGTCCGCCATCTCCGACTCCACCACCAGCCTGCCTTCGTGGATGATGGCCACCCGCTCGCACAGCCGCTCCACTACTTCCAGAACGTGCGAGGTCAGAAACACCGTCGCCCCCCGCCGCACCTGCTCCAACAGCAGATCCTTCATGCGCCGCGCCCCCACCGCATCCACGCCTTCGAACGGCTCGTCCATCAGGAACAGATCCGGCCGGTGAATCATCGACGCCGCCATCGCCACGCGCTTGCGCATGCCTTTCGAATATTCGCCAATCATCTTGCGCGCCGCGTGATCCAGTTCGAACAGCGACATCAACTCGCGCGCCCGCTCCTGCGCAATACGCCGGTCCAGCCGGTACATGCGTCCGACGAACTCCAGGAACTCCGTGCCGGTCAGATGGTCGAATAGCAGGGTCTCATCCGGCACCAGCCCGATGCGCGCCTTTACTTCCTGCTCGCCCGCGGGCAGACGGTGCCCCAGCATCTCAATCTCGCCGGAGTTCGGCTCGGCCAACCCCATCAGCATCTTGATGGTGGTTGTCTTGCCCGCTCCATTCGGCCCGAGAAAGCCGAAGAAGCAGCCGCGCGGCACGGTCAGCGAAAGGCCGTCCACCGCGGCTTTGCTGCCGTAATGTTTGCGTAGATCGGTAACCCGGATCGCCGGAACGGCCTCCGTCATCATGCACCCAGGTGCTTGGCCAGGAAGGGAATGCCCTGCGCGCCGTGCCAGCTATGCTCGCCTTCAAAGGTCTCGTGGCCCGCCTTGTCCGCCGCGCCGAATACGTCGTACACTCGCTTCACTTTGGCAAAGCTCTCCTTCGCCGCCTCCACCGGGAAGATATCGTCGCGCGTTCCCGACTCGGCGAAGAACGGCCGCGGCGCGATCAGCCCCGCCACATCGTACATTTCGCCCCATTGCAGAATGCCCGGCACGTAATTATCGATGCAGTGGCTGATGCTGTAGATGGAATCCCGGAAGGTGCAGAGATAGCCGCTCGCGAAGGCCGCCTGGATGCGCGAATCCAGCGCCGCCGAGAATACCGTGATGGTGCCGCCGCCGCTGATGCCCGTCACCCCCACGCGTTTCGCATCCAGTTCCTTGCGCGTCTGGATCCAATCGATGGTGCGCATCACATCCCACACCCGCCAGCCGATCATCGTCTCGCCCAGCAGCAGCGCCGCGCCCGCCGATGGCTGGCAGGAGGATCGTCCCAAACCGCCCTTGCGCGCCCGCGCATCGCGGCGGCAGCCGAACGCCATCTGCTCGATGGCCACCGCCGCCATGCCTTTCTCCACTACCTGCAATGCGAAATCGTGCTGATAGCCGGCCTTATCCGTGCGGTCGCGCCCCTTGTCGTCGATGCCCACGATGTCGTCCACGCCGCGGCCATGGCCCGGCAGGCAGATCACGGTGGGATGCGGCGCCCGGCCCTGCTGCGGCGTTAACAGATAGCCCAGCAGGTGCAGGCCCGGCCGCGTCTCGATCACGAACTTCTCGCGTTTGTACCCCGGGAAATCGCGCGTCTCCAGCGTTACCGGCTTCAAATCGCCACGCTGCGTTGGAAAGCCGCCCAACAACTCCGTCACCTTCGCGCGCAGCTTCTTCTGCCACGCTTCGGCAGGCTTCCTCGCGGTGGCATTGAAGGTCAGCCGCATTGGCGCACCCTTGTAGCGTTCCAGGCCGTACGCCACCGTGTCGAAGGCCGATTCCCGCACGCGGCTCTCAAAGCCGTCCAGCGCGCCTGTGTAGACCTTCGCCGCCATCGCCGCGGTCTGCGCCTGCCCCTGCAGCGCATTCGCGCCCAGTGCCGCCAGAGCCGCGGCCTCCCGCCGTGTCAGCTTCGTCCCCATTACAGATTCACTTCCACCACTTCATCGAAAATACCCTGCGGCAGGGCAATGCCCGCCTGCTTCAGGCGTTCCAGAATCTTCGGCGTATAGCCCGACCAGCGGAACCGCCCCTGCACCTTGCCCGAATCGCTCACGCCGGTGCGGTCGAAGAAGAAGATGTCCTTGGTACCAACGCGGTCATCGTCAACGCCCGTTACTTCCGAGATACTCACAATCTTACGCGACCCGTCCTGCAGACGCGTCACCTGCAGCACAAGCTTAATGGCGCTGGCCAACTGCTGCACAATCACGCGGTTCGGAATCTCCAGGTCGGCCATCAGGATCATCGCTTCCAGACGGGAGAACGCGTCGCGCGGCGTGTTGGCGTGGATGGTCGTCATGGATCCCTCGACACCGGTGTTCATCGCCTGCAACATGTCCAACGCCTCGGCGCCGCGGCACTCACCAACGATGATGCGGTCCGGCCGCATACGCAGCGCTGTCCGCAGCAACTGCCGCTGGTTCACCCCACCCTCGCGATTCACGTTCGGGGGCCGGGTCTCAAACTTCACGACATGCCGCTGCTGCAACTGCAACTCGGCCGTGTCCTCAATCGTTATGATCCGCTCGTCCTCCGGAATGAAGCGCGACATTGCGTTCAAGGTCGTCGTCTTACCGGAGCCCGTGCCGCCGGAAATCAGAATGGTGGCCTTAGATTGCACCGCCGCCGCCAGAAACCGCAGCATCATGTTCGTGATGGTCTTGTTCGCCACCATCTCGTCGTTGGTGATGACATGGCGGCCGAAGCGGCGAATCGACAGCGCCGGGCCATCGAGCGCCAGCGGGCTGATGATGGCGTTCACGCGCGATCCGTCCAACAACCGCGCGTCCACAATCGGCTGCGCTTCGTCGACGCGGCGCCCCACCTGCGACACGATCTTCTCAATGATGTGCAGCAGGTGCGCATTGTCCTTAAACCGTACCGGACTCAACGACAGCTTGCCCTGGCGTTCGATGTAGACCTTGTTGTAGCCGTTGACCAGGATGTCCGAGATGCTTGGCTCTTTCAGCAGCGGCTCGAGCGGGCCGAGCCCCAGCACCTCGTCCAGCACCTCCTCCACCATCTTGTTCTGCTCGGCGGTGGTCATCGGAATCCGCTCTTCTTCGATGAGCCGCTCCACCACCCGGCCAATCTCGGCGCGCACCCTATCCTTCGGCAGCGACGAAACCTTCTCCAGGTTCAGAACCCCGATCAGCTTCTTGTGGACGTCGGACTTGATCTCGAAATAACGGTCGGCGGTCCGGACCGGCCCGGCATTGGCGCGCGGCGGAAGGGGACGGAAGTTACTGCCCAAGGCGACTCCTTACAATGAAGAGATTGAACCAATTATAGCCAGCATGCTACGCAGGCATTTCGTACAAACGCTCAGCACAGCCGCAATGGCCCAAAGCGGCCCGGAGCCCCGCGTGTTGCTGATCGTGGCCCAGGGGTGGCGAGGCTGGCCCCCGGAGAATACGGCGAATCTCCAACGGCTGCAAAAAGAAGGTCTGCACTGCACCAGAGCCTACGCCACCTGTCCGGAAACCAGCGCCGCCACAAACGTACTCCTGACCGGCCTGTTCGCCCACGCCGCAGTAGGGCAGCCGTTCACGCCTGCGCGCGACCTCCAGGTCGCGCCGCTCCGCTCCAACGCCGGCACCTACGACGCCAGAATCCTGGACATGGATCGCCAACTAGGCCAAATCCTAAAAAGCCTCCCCCCACAACATCCAGTAGTCTTCACCGCCTCCGCAGGAGACCTGGCCGGAGCCCACGGAGCCACCGGAGCGGACGAACCATATGAAGAATCCGCCCGAGTCCCCCTAGTCTTCCGCTTTCCCGGCATCCTCCCGCCAGCCGTCACCGACATCCTCCTAGCCCACGTCGACATCGCCCCGACCGTCCTCGGCCTGCTCCAACAACCCGTCCCCACCACCATGCAGGGACGCGACTGGTCCGCCCTTCTCCGCACGGGCAAAGGGGAGCGCCCCGAATCGATCTTCTGCCAGGGCAAATTGAAAAAACCCACCGAGTGGCGAATGGTTGTGCGCGGCTTCGACAAATTAGTCACGGACCGCGAAGGCGAGCCCACGCACCTGTTCAACCTTGCCCAGGACCCCATGGAGATCGACGACCTCGTCGACCTCCGCGCCCATCTCCGGACCAAGGACGAACTCTCCGCCCTCCTCCAGATCTGGCGCAAGAAGACCAACGACGGCCGTAGCGCCTCCGGGCTCCGTCAGCGCAAGTAAACCTCGCGGGCCTTCTTAAACAACGCCAGCACTTCCTGTTTCTTGGCCGCCGTCGAGAACTGCCCGCGCTGTTCGGTGCGCGCGATCAGCTTGTCGATCCACTCCACCCAGAAAGCCGCATCCTCCTCCGACCGCACGGGCTTTCCACCAATCTGCACGTACACCGGGCTGGTATGCGCGAATACCCGGTCGTCATTCACCACCATCCGGTTCCCTGCCCCGCGCACGCGCGCCGCGATCCACGAACTGCGGTCCAACTCCAGCGTCCGCATCAGCGGCTGCGCCTTGCCGTTCACCACCAGCTCCACTTCATCGGTCTGCATAGCCAGAGCCGACTTCATCGTCACATCGACCCGCACCCGCTGCGGACCCTCGTCAAAGTTCAGCACCGACCCCGGCACGGCCCCATTCACCGTCAGATACAGCGTCGGGCCGTTCGTAGCGAACGTACGCCCCGCCTTGAATGCCTTGACCCAGTTTTCGTAAGTCGGCGGCCCCTCCACCTTCGCGTAGACGCGCCCGCCGCCCGGCAGGTAATGGTCGGCCACGTTCGTGAAGCTGTCCGTGCCCGCCGAGATGCCCAACCGGAACCCGCAGTTCAACAGCCGGTACCACAACTCCAGCGCGACATCTTCCGGATTATTCGACAGCACATCCATGGCGTCGATCTCACCCAACGCCAGGTCCACCGGCATCTCGCGCATGCTGGCCTGTTCGAAGTTCGCGCCATACCCCGGATGGGCATACGTCACCGCGCCGCCCTGTGCCCGCGCCGCCTTCGCCTGCGTGTAATTCGCCGGGTAATCGTCCGGCTGCTCCGACCCGCGAAACCCCGTGTACAAAGGCTCCACCAGCTTCTTCAAATTGAAGAAACACATATGCCCGTACAGCCCCGCATTCCGCATCTCTTCGTTCCAATACACGAAGTAGGGGGCCGGCAGCAGGTCCGACACCTTGCCTTCAAACCACTTGCGGTCATGCACGACATCACCCGAAGAGTTCGCCACCACCATGTTCGGAATGTTCAGATCCTCCGCCAGCGTGTACAGCCGCACATCGTCCCGCGTCACGTCCTGATGATGCGGCGCCGTGTAGTTGGCGTGGATGTGGGCGTCGGCCGAGTACCAGCCCAGCGCAGCCTGATACGTCCAGCGTTGCGGGCGCATCGTCACCTCCCGCGGCCCATCCAGACGTACCGTCTGCGACACCAGATCATACTCGGTCCCGCGCGTCACTTCGATCCGTGTCTCGCCCGCCGGCAGTTCGATGGAGAACGTACCCTCGGCATGGAAGAACGGCTCGGCGCCTTCGGAGATATAGCGGTTCACGCTTCCCTTCGGCGCATAGGCCAACCCATCGGAGCCTGTCAGGTACACGCGCGCGGGTTCGGCCAAATGCACCGTCAGCTTATGCAGCGGGCGCACGTCGAACGTGTATTCCCGCCCGTCAATCACCCGCTTGTAAATGCCGGTCTCCTTCTCGACTACCTTCCGTAAGTAGCCCTTGCCTTCGCGAATCACCGGCAGATTGAAGATGCGCCCCTGACCCACCACATAATCCGTCCGGCCCACGAACTCGCCGCGGTCGAGCGTCTTCATATCCACGGAACGGAATACAAAGCGGTCGCGCAAGGACTGCAATGCCGGCGCTAATGAACGCCGCCGCATGAGGAACCGCGCCATATCGCCGAACCCGACCTCGCCCTCATAATCGATCTCGATCATCCCGTTGTGATTGATCCAGAAACTGAGGTCTTCCTGGCCTTCCAGGGAGTGCGACACCGCCGCCTGTCCCGCGCGAGCTTCCGGCTCCCTTACAAAAGACACCCACAGCAGGATCCCGAATCCGAATACCAGTCCTAAGCGCCGCATGCTGATGTTGAGCTTACAACAAGGCTATGTGCGGCCAGATGTCCGGCTGTGCGCCATCCACATCACGGAACCCGTAAACGCTTGCCAGTTCGCCCGAACTGACGGACTTCTGGTTCCACCGCGCCTTTTCCGCATCCGCCGCCACGGCAGCCACCGCTCGTCCCACGTAGCGCGGCGTTTCCGACATTGCGAAGCCCTCCGGAGCCGTGGTCCCAACCGCCGTCCGCCAGTTCTCTTCCGTCACGCAGAACGTCTCCAGCATGATCTCGCTACGCATCCATCCCGGAGTAATCGCCAGCGCCGTAGCCCCATGTTTGGCCAGTTCGTGCCCCTGGCTGTAGGCCAGCCGATTCACAGCCACCTTCGCCAAATCGTAGTAGACCGAGATGCGATAGTGCGACGCGTTGTAGTCGTTCGTTCCATCCGTCACCTCTACCAGCAGACCGCCCGGTTTCCGGATCAGCAGCGGTAGCAGGTAGTGCGACGTGATCAGGTGCGTGTCAATCGCCAGCCGTAGAATGCGCAACCCCTTCTCGAGGTCATGCTCCCAGATCGGCGTATCCCATTCCGCTGGCCCGCCCTTCAATGTCTCCGCACCCCAGATATCGTTCACCAGCACATCCAGCCGTCCATACTCCGCATCTACCCGCGCCGCCAGTGCGCGCATTTGATCCTGCTCCAGATGATCGGTGGGAATCGCCACGCCGTGCCCGCCAAGCTGCGAAACCAGTTCCGCCGTCTCTTCGATTGTCTCGGGACGGTTGTATTCGGAGCGCCGCGCGCGGGTCGTGCGTCCGGTACAGATAACCGTCGCCCCAGCCTCTCCTAACGCCGCCGCAATCCCCCGCCCCGCGCCTCGCGTTGCCCCCGCCACCAGGGCCACTTTCCCTCGTAAAGAATGTCGATCCGGTATCCAATTCATCCCTCATTATCCCCTGCTATCATGGCTCACCATGTGGATCCGCAAGGCCGACCGCGACCGCCGCAAGAACGTCATCTCGCCTGTTCCCACCCAACTCGTTTCCAACGAGGAGTTCATCCCTCGCCCGCAATCCCAACAGCAACAGAAGGTCGAAGCCCTCATCGGCGAGATGTCGGAAGTGCGCGCCCGCAAACTGGGTATGGATCGCCGCGCCTTCATGTCCACGGCCATGGGTATGGCCACCTGCTTCCTCGCCTCGAACCAGGTCTGGGGCGGCAACGCCTTCGAGGTGGACGAGGCCGAGACCTGGGAGCCCGCCGCCTCCGCCGAAAAGTGGCCCAAGGGCGAGTACTTCGTCTTCGACGTGCAGGCGCACTTCACCGACGGCTACGCCCTCGAGTTCCGCAACATGGAGTTCGTCAAGAACATGGGCTTCCAGCTCGCCGAGACCAAGGAAGCCTACGGATTCCGCAACTTCGTCAAGGAGATGCTCTTCGATTCGGAAACCGACTGCCTGGTGATCTCCGGTGTCCCCGGCCGCGAGAAGCTGCGCGATGCCCAAGGCAAGGTGCTGGAAGGCCGCGCCCGAGGCGGCGGCGTGCTGCCCAGTTGGCTGATGGCCAACGCCCGTGACGAAATCAATCGGCTCTCCGGCTCCACCCGCGCCTTCTCCCAAGGTAACCTCGCCCCGAATCACTATTGGGATCGCGCCGCCAACCAGCCCGACAAAGGGCAGCTTCTGGAACAGATGGATCGCGAGATCAACCAATATAAGATCGCCTCCTGGAAGTGGTATTGCCACACCGACCCGGGCAGTTCCGGCGGCGGCTTCCAGTGCGATGATGAGCACGCCGCCTGGTTTATCGAACAGAGCAAGAAGCGCGGTATCAAAATCATTAGCGTCCACAAAGGCTACAGCTACCAGAGCCGCACCCTCGGTCATCTGGCAAATCCAAAGGACATGGAGAAGGTCGCCCTTAACAACCCCGATTGCACCTTCGTCGTCTATCACTCCGCCCTCAAGCACGGCCCGTTCGAGCCTGACTGGAAAAAATCCAACGAGTATGACCCCACCACCGGCGACTTCGCCTGGCATGCCATCCTCATGGACATTAAGAAGCGCAATCCGAAGATCAACAACCTCTACCCGGAGATCGGCAGCTTCTTCGGCCCGCTCGTGATCGCCGATCCGGTGATGGCGATGCACGGCATTGGGAAGAACATCAAGTACTACGGCTCCGATCACGTTATTTGGGGCACCGATTGCCTCTGGTGGGGATCGCCGCAATGGGTCATCGACGCCTTCAAGCGCTTCCAGATCTCGGACGAGCTGTGTGAGAAGTTCGGCTACAAGAAGCTGACCAGGAAGGATAAGGCCAACATCTTCGGTCTGAACGCCGCGAAGATCTACGGCCTTGATCTCAAGAAGAAGCGCAACCCGCTGGCGCCCGACGCTCTCGACAAGCTGAAGACAGCCTACAACGATGCCGGAATCCCGCGTTCCAACGAGGCGTACGGGTGGGTCCGCGCGGCCGATTAGCCATTCCATTTCCACCACTTTTGTCAAGCGCAAAAACCGCCGCCGCGCCCTATACACTTCGCGTCCGGCTGCGCGAATATGGAAAGGATGTCTGCAGCAAGTCCCACCCCGTTGGCCCCCTCCGTTCTGGTCCATATCGCACAGTTGATTAACGTGCCGCTGAAGAGCCTCGTTGCCACCATTGAACTGTTGGACGAAGGCGCCACCGTACCCTTCATCGCCCGTTACCGCAAGGAAGCCACGGGCAACCTGGATGAGGTCCAGATCCGCGATACGCAGGAGAAGCTGGAGTACTTCCGCGAACTGGAAGACCGCCGCGCCAGCGTCCTGCAATCCATCCAGGAGCAGGGCAAACTTACCGATGAGCTTCGCAAGAAGATCGAAGCCACCACGGAGAAGAACGAGCTGGAAGATCTTTACCTGCCCTACAAGCCGAAGCGCCGCACCAAGGCGTCCATCGCGCGCGACAAGGGGCTGGAACCGCTCGCCAACTTCATCTATGAACAGGCCGAAGGCGCGGGCGGCCTCTATGAACTGGCCGCTACCTTCGTCAGTGCCGAGAAGGAAGTCAACAGCGTCGACGAAGCGCTGGAAGGCGCGCGCCACATCATCGCCGAAGTGGTGAGCGAGAATGCCGACTTCCGCAAAAAGGTCCGCGCCCTGATGGCCGAGGGCGGCATGGTGGTCAGCCGCCGTATCGAAGGGGTGGAAGATCCCGAAAGCAAGTACACGCAGTACTACGAGTTCCGCGAGCCCGCCTCCAAGATCCCTTCCCACCGCATGCTGGCCATTCGCCGCGGCGCCAAGGAAGGCGTGCTCCACTTCGAGATTGAGCTGGAATCCGCGGGGCCCATTGCATGGCTGGAATCACAGGTCATCCGGTCGAATGGTGATAGCGCCTATCACCTTCGCCAGGCTGTCACCGATTCCTATGAACGCCTGCTGAATCCTTCCATCCAGACCGAAGTCCGCCTGGAACTGAAGGACCGCTCCGATGAAGACGCCATCAAAGTCTTCCGCGACAACCTGGAGAACCTGCTTCTCTCGCCGCCCGCCGGTATGCTCTCGGTCATCGGCATTGATCCGGGTATCCGTACCGGCTGTAAGATCGCCGTGGTCGACAACACCGGCAAGTTTCTGGAACATTCCGTCATCTACCCGCATGAGCCTAAGAATGACCTTGCCGGGTCGGTGAAGACGCTGGCGTCGCTCATCGCACGCCATAACGTACAGGCGATTGCGATCGGCAACGGCACCGCCTCGCGCGAAACGTCAGCCTTTGTGAATGATTTCCTGCGCCAGGCTGGTCTTTCCAAAGTCTTCAGTGTGGTCGTAAGTGAGTCCGGCGCCAGCGTCTACTCGGCCTCGGACGTTGCCCGCCAGGAGTTCCCCGATCTCGACCTCACCGTCCGCGGCGCGATCTCTATTGCGCGCCGGCTGCAGGATCCGCTTGCCGAACTCGTTAAGGTCGATCCCAAATCCATCGGCGTCGGCCAATACCAGCACGATGTCGACCAGCGCCGTTTGAAGCAGAGCCTGGAAGCCACTGTCGAGTCCTGCGTGAACCGCGTAGGCGTCGACCTTAACACCGCCTCCGTCCCCCTGCTCCGCCACGTCTCCGGCCTCAACGAACGCACTGCCCAGAACATCGTCGAGTTCCGCAACCAGCACGGCCGCTTCCGCAACCGCAAGCAGTTGATGGAAGTTAGCGGACTTGGTCCGAAGACCTTCCAGTTGGCGGCCGGCTTCCTGCGCATCCGCGGGGGTGATAACCCGCTGGATGTGACGGCGGTGCACCCGGAGTCCTACGACATCGTCGAGAAGATCGCCGATTCGCTCAAGGTCAGCCTTTCCGACCTCATCTCCAACCCCAAGCTCATCGAGAACGTAGATATCCAGGCCTTCCGCACCGAGCAGGCGGGGTCCTACACGCTTACCGATATCAAGGAAGAGCTTCGCAAGCCCGGCCGCGACCCGCGCGACACCTTCCAACTGCCCAGCTTCCGCGATGACGTCAAGGAGATCGCCGACCTCAAGCCCGGCATGCAACTGGAGGGCGTCATCACCAACGTCACCCGCTTTGGCGCCTTTGTGGACATCGGCGTCCACCAGGACGGTCTTGTCCATGTCAGCGAACTCAGCAATCGCTTTATTAAGGATCCGGCCGAATTCGTCAAAGCCGGGCAGATCGTCAAGGTGCAGGTGCTTACCGCCGACCCTAAAACCAAGCGCGTTGCTCTGTCCATGAAAGCCTGCGAACCTAAGCCCGCCGGCGGTGCTGGCGGCGGTGGGGGTGGTCCGCGGCCGCCGCAGAAGGGTCAGCCGCCCAAACAACAGCCTGCCAAGAAGAGCCTGGAGGATCAGATTGCGGCACTAAGTAGCAAGTTCCGCACTCGTTAGCCGTTATGGAAGCCCGCTCGCATTGGAATCAGGTCTACCAGACCAAGGCGTTTGATCAGGTCAGTTGGTACCAGCCGCACCTGCAGACGTCGCTTTCCATCATCCGCAAACTCACATCACCTGCCGCCAGCGTCATTGACGTCGGCGGCGGGGAGTCCACGCTGGTCGATGATTTGCTTGCCGCGGGCTACCAGCGGCTCACGGTTCTCGATGTCGCCGAGGCCGCGCTGGCTTTCACCCGCGACCGCCTGGGACCCGCCGCAGGCAATGTGAACTGGCTGGCCGCCGATATCACCAACGCGGAACTTCCGCCGGCCGCCTACGACCTGTGGCATGATCGCGCCGTCTTCCACTTCCTGACCGAGCCCGAGCAACGCCGCGCGTATGTCGAACGGGTTCTCACCGCCGTCCGCCCAGGTGGCTTCGTTTTGATCGCCACCTTCGGCGAGCAGGGTCCCCGCAAGTGCAGCGGCTTGGATATCGTCCGCTACAACCCCACCGCCCTGCATGGCGAGTTCGGTGGCCGCTTCCAGTTGCTGGAGAGCCTGGAAGAGACACATCACACCCCTTGGGGTGCCACCCAACAATTCCTTTATTGTTATTGCCGCGTCGGCTAGGCCTTCACCAGGTGTGGACGGCCTTCACCTGCGCTTCGCCTATCCCGTCGCGCACGCGATCCACCGTAAAGAAGATCTGCAGATTGCGATTCCGCCAGTCCGGCCCGGCCTTCTCCAGCACTGCCGTCAACCGCTCTTTGTTCACCAGCAATTCACCGGCGGCACTGGTGCCGAAGTGGTCGAGCCCGGCAGCCAGCAACAGCGCCCCGCCCGACACCGACTTCGGAATCCGCGTGATAATCCCGCAATCGCTGCGGCCCACCGGCTCCCACGTCTGCGCCTTCAGGCAAACCGGCTGCTTCGTCTGCCGGTCCAGCACCACGTTGCGCCCTTCGTGCCGCGTCTGTAGGAAGCGATGCCCATCGGCCAGATCCGCGCTCCATTGATTCGTCTCGCCACCGATGATCACGCTCGGCCCGGCGCTCAGGTCCGCATAGGTCGTCATCGCGCTCGCCCGCGTCTGCACCCTTGCCCCGCCTACCGCGGCAAAAGCATGGATCAGGGTCAGCGCCCGCGCGTCCCCAACCCCCACTAGTAACCCCGGCTCCGGCACGATCTTCGCATCGGTCAGCGGCGGCGCCTGCACCGGCCGCAAGCCCGGTGGCCTGGGCTGGAACGTCTGGATCAGGGTGTTCCGCTCCCGGCCATAAATGCGGAAGGCCTCCAGCGTCGGCATACAGATCAACAGCGGTTTTTCCTTGGTCAGAAACGGGCCCCAGAACTCATCGAAGGGCGTTCGCGCCGGACGCGCCATTAAATAGGTAGCGAAGGCCGCGATGGCCACGCATAGGCTCGCTACCGCCAGCCGCCCAACCACACTTGGCTTTGGCTCCGGCATCGCCGCCGGCAGCGGGGGAGGGGTCCGATCCGGCACCCGCATCCGAATGCCATACGACCCACTGACCATCTCGATACGCACCGCCGAGTCCGGATGCTGCTCGTAAAACTGCGACAGCCGCCGCCGCACTTCGTTGGCCTTGACCCTGACAATGGAGTCCTGTCCGGTGTCGTAATCTGCCTGCCGCCCGAATATCCGCTCCCCGATCACCCGCTCCTTCAGCGAATCCGTGCGGCCCCCCAGCGTCTCCTCCACCACAAACTGCAGGAACTGCTGCGACCGGACACTGGTCCGAAATGCCGGACTTTCCAGGATTTCGGCAAGATGCCGCCGGACTTCCAACATCGACGAAGATGGAACAACTGCCGTACCCATGGTCAGTAACGCGTTGATTATATAACGATGTAACAGCGTTGTTAAGCCCGTTATGAGCCGTTACAAGCGTTTCTTTTCCGAATCCTTCGGGGATACCATGCTCCAAACATGTACTTCCTTGGCCCCAATTCAGCCGGGCCGGAAATCTAAAAAGGAGATCTATGCTCAAGCAATGTGTGCTTGTGTATGCTTCAGCGCTCGTCTTGTTCAGCTCGACGGCATGGGGTCAGGCGTTCACCGCAACACTGCGTGGCGTTGTGACTGATGCAACGGGAGCTAGCGTACCGGGCGCCAACGTCATAGCAACCGAAGTCGACCGCAAGGTCGCTCACCCGACGGTCACCGACGCCGAGGGGCGTTACTTCCTAGCGGCGCTCCCTCCTGGGAGCTACACGATGTCGGTGGAAGCCAGCGGCTTCAAGAAGTATGTCCAACCGTCGTTTCCCTTACAGGTGCAGCAAGCGGCGACCATCAACGTCAAGCTGGAAGTTGGGGAACTCAGCTCGGTCGTCAGCGTGGAAGGCACTGCCCCGCTGTTGAACACCACCAACGCCACCCTCGGCCAGGTGGTGGATAACCGCTACATTCTTTCGTTGCCGAACCTGGGCCGCGACTCGCTGGCTCTTACCTATATGACGCCGGGCGTGGTCGGCTCGGCCGGCCGCCGCGGGGACACCAACACCAACTTCGTCGCCAATGGCGCCCGCAACTCCACGTCCGACGTCTTCGTCGATGGTGTTACCGTAACAACAGTCGAACAGAATTCCGGCATCACAGACCTGAAGTACAAGCCCTCGGTCGACTTCGTCCAGGAATTCAAGATGCAGACCAACTTCTTCCCGGCCGAGTACGGGCAGACCGGTGGCGCTGTGATTAATATGGTTACCAAGAGCGGCACCAACGACTTCCACGGTACCGGCTTCTACTTCCTGCGCCACTCCGACCTGAACGCCAACGGCTGGTTCGCCAACCGCGCCGGCACCGCCCGCCCCAATTTCCGCCGCGACCAGTTCGGCGGCGTCCTGGGCGGTCCGATCATCCGCAACAAGACGTTCTTCTTCGGCACCTACGAGCAGACGCGCCAACAGAGCCCCTACTCGCAGACCGCCACCTTCCCCACCGTGCCCCAGCGCGATGGCGATTTCTCCCAAACCTTCCAATCCAACGGCCAGTTGATCCAGATCTTCGATCCCTTCGCCACCGTACCCACGGCGAATGGCGACGTCGAACGGCGCGCCTTCCCGGGCAACGTCATTCCAAAGTCGCGGATGGATCCCGTGGCGCTGAAGGCCCTCTCCTTCTTCCCCATGCCGAACCAGGTCACCAACGCCGTGACCAATGCCAACAACTGGTTCGCCCAGAGCGTTAGCAAGAGCACCGTCAAGCAGATGGATGGCAAACTCGACCATAACTTCACCGACAAGAACCGCATTTCGGGCCGCTTCAGCCACGTTCGCAACAACGGCAACCCGCCCAATATCTTCGGCGAAGGCAACCCCGCGTTCACCTTCAACGACGGTCCCAACGGTACGCGTACCTACTCGACGGTGGCCGACTTCACGCGCGCCCACAGCGCCACAACGGTCTTCAACGCCCGCTATGGCCTGATCTACTCGAACTTCTTCCGCAACGCCATGGTCCCCTTTGAGCCGACTACCCTCGGCCTTCCGCAGATCATGAAGACCAATGCTAACTTCCTGGTCTTCCCCACCATGGCGCCGGAAGGCTACACCGACATCGGCACCGAAGGCTGGCTGATTATGGACCGCCAGGAAGGCGCCCATCAGTTCTCCGCCTCGGTCAGCAAGTTCGTTGGCGGCCATACGCTGAAGTTCGGCGGCGAGTTCAAACAGAACTTCCTCGATTACCTCCAGCCCGGCTATCCCTCCGGACGCATCGCCTTCGCCTCCCAGGTAACGCGCATGTCGCGCACCGCGGGCAGCAATGTCCAGGGCAACGGCCTGGCCACAATGCTACTCGGCTGGGGCACCGGCGGCGACTACCACATCGACCCGAAGGTGTTCACGCGCTCCCGCTACATGGGCTACTACATCCAGGACGACTGGAAGATCACCCGCAAACTCACGCTGAACCTGGGCCTCCGCTTCGAGTTCGACATCCCGCGCTGGGAAACCCAGGACCGCCAGAGCTACTGGGATCTGGATGCCAAGAGCCCCATCAGCGTCCCCGGCTACGATCTCCGCGGCGTCATGAAGTTCACCGACAGCAACCGCCGCTCGCCCTTTAACGGGGACTACAATAACTTCTCGCCGCGCATCGGCTTCGCCTATGCCGTCGACAACAAGACCTCCATCCGCGGCGCCTGGGGCCTGCTTTACCAGCTCTCCCGCGCCACTGTCTACGGCCACACTGGCGCAGGCTTCAATGTGAACGCGAATCCGCAGTTCTCGCTGGATGGCAACGCCACGCTTTACGCCAGGCTCTCGAACCCTTACCCGGACGGCATGCTGACGCCTCCCGGCCGGACCCAGGGCGACGCCACGTTCCTCGGACTCGGCGTCGGCACCGTCGTTCCGAACTTCAACCGCAACCCCGAGTACTACAGTTGGAACTTCTCGTTCCAGCGTGAGTTGAAGTACTCCGGCGTTGTCGAACTGAACTACACCGGCAGCCGCGGAGCGCACCTGTTCTTCCCGTTCACCAGCCTCTCGCCGCTACAGCCCAACCTCTGGTATGCCGGCAGCGGCCAGTTCACCCGCACCCAGTTGGATGCGCAGGTGCCGAACCCCTTCTACGGGGTGATCACCAATCCGCTGGCCTCGCAGATGAATCGCCAAACCATCCAGCGCTTCCGCCTGCTGCGCCCGATGACCCAATACGACGGCGCCAGTTCGGGCACCGCCGAACCGCCGACCTCCAACTCCTACTACCATGCCCTACAGATGAAGTACGAGAAGCGCTTCTCGCACGGCTTCACCTTTGTCGGCCATTACACCTTCGCCAAGATGATTGACGATTCCTCCATCGGGTCGGGCAACTACTCCTGGCTCGGCGGTACCACGTCGCTCCAGAATCCGTTCAACCGGGGCATGGAAAAATCGCTCTCCGCCCATGACATCCGCCACCGCGGCGTGCTCACCGGTTCCTACCAGATCCCGTTCGGCAAGGGGCGCAAGTTCGCCTCTAACTCCGGCCGGCTGCTGGATGCGATCGTCGGCGGCTGGGAAGTCAGCGGCTTTGCCACCTTCCAGGGCGGTAATCCGCTGCAGGTCACGCAGGACGGCGGCGTGCTTTACAACGGCACGCAACGCCCGAACCTGCTGGGCGATCCGTCTACTTCCGGCGGGGTCGTCACCCGGCTGCAGGGCTACTTCAACCAGGCCGCCTTCGCCCGGCCCACGCCCGATAGCTTCGGCACCGCGCCCCGTTACCTCGGCTACCGCGGCCCCGGCATCAAGGCTTTCGATGGCGCCCTGTTGAAGAGTTGGCGTACGTTTGAAGGCCATCGCTTCGAGTTCCGCCTGGAAGCGAATAACGTCACGAACACCCCTATCTTCAGTGACCCGGCCACCAGCTATGGCGCGGCGAACTTCGGCGTCATCAATGGCGTTAAAGTTGGCTCGCGGAATGTGCAGTTGGGCCTGAAGTATTACTTCTGATCGCGGACCGTAGTTCCATACGGCCGGCGCTTCCTTTGGGAAGTGCCGGCCGCGTCCATTTGCGGCATACCTTGCGTTTGCGCGTAGAATTACTCTATAAGTGCCGAGCCGATTGGTGAGCGCAAGATCCCACGCCATATACGATGACACGGCGCAAGATCGGGCTTATGCGGAGACGGGTACGGTATTCCAGCAGGGCCTCGGCTTGTTCGGAAGCGCCGAAGACGCTGCATTGCTGGACGAGGTGGTAGCCATCGCTTACGAGGAGCGGCGGCATTCGGGCGGCGGGTAGCCGACTCCCGCAGCCTTTGGCAAAATGGTATCAATGAGCACAAAAGTCTTGCCCGAGATGCGCGAGAACGTCGCCTCGGCGCTCTGCTACCTGCTCGGGCCCATCACCGGATTTCTGTTTCTCACCATGCAGCCGTACTCGCGCAACATGCTGGTGCGCTTCCACGCCTGGCAGTCCATCTTCGCAAGTTCCGCGCTCTGCATCTTCTATATCGGCGTTCTCATCCTTAGCCCGCGCCTGCCCTGGATCCTGCTCAGTTTCGTCTGGTTCTTCGTCTTCGGCGTCCTGCTCAGCAGCGTCGTCCTCTGGTTCTACCTCATCGTCAAAACTCTTGGCGGCGAACGCCTCGTCATCCCCGTCCTCGGCGAGCGCGCCGAAGAGCGTGCTTATGACGACGGAAATTTGTAGCCGTTACCGCCCCCCGCACGTCTCTTTACATCAGGCCTTATGACGCGAGCCCTCGTTCTCCTCTGCCTTGCCATCCCCCTGTTGTCCGCCCAGCCCAAAATCGGCATCATCGAAGTCTTCGGCACTCGCAAAGTCACTCCCGAGAAGCTGAAACGGGCCCTGAACATCGTCGAGGGCGGTACCATGCCGCAATCCAAGGGTGACGCTGAAACCAAGCTTATCGGTATGGAGGATATCGTCCAAGCCGACATTGAAGCCGTCTGCTGCGACCAGGGCAAGGCCATCCTTTACATCGGGATTGAAGAGCGCGGCGGCCCCCACTATGAGTCCCGCACCCCTCCCGGCAACGAAGAACTCCGCCTTCCGGACCCCATCCGCGAACAGTGGCTCGACTTCATCACCAGCGTCGAAGTCGTCGCCCGCAAAGGCGATGACCGCGAAGACCTGACCAACGGCTATTCCCTCATGGCCGATCCCGACGTCCGCCGCAGCCAGGAAAGCTTTCTGAAGCTGGCTGAAGCGAATTTCGACGTGCTTCGCGAAGTGCTACACAACGCCGCCGACGAGGAACAGCGCGGCATCGCCGCCTATGTGATTGGCTACGCGCCGGACCGCAAGGCCGTGGCTGCCGAGCTCCAGTTCGCCATGCAGGATCCCGATTCCACGGTTCGCAACAACGCCATGCGCGGCCTGATGGCCCTTACCGTATGGTCGCGGCTGAATCCCGACGCCGGCGTGCGCATCTCGCCGACGTGGTTCGTCGAGATGTTGAACTCGACGCATTTCACCGACCGCAGCAAGGCTGCCACCGCCCTCTACACCTTTACTGAGAACCGCGACGCCGCGATCCTGCAGCACCTGCGCGACCGGGCCATGCCCGCGCTCACCGAGATGGCTCAATGGCGTCACATGCCGCATGCGCTGCCCGCGTTCTACCTGCTCGGCCGCGTCGCCGGCCTGCCCGAAGCCGATATCCAGGCCCTTTGGACCAAAGGCGACCGCGCCGAATTGCTTCGCCGCGTGAAACCGGCCCCGCGCAAGTAAGCGATCATCTAAACATGCGTTGGTTCCGCCTGTTGCCGCTGGCCGTGTGTCTGCTCATCGCGGTATGGGCGTGGGGACAGGGTATGGGTGGCGCGAAAGCCACGCCTCGCGGATCCGCGAAAACCAAAATCAATCGGCCATCGCCCAAACTCGCTGTGCGCGATGTGGCGGCCGAATCCGGCATTACGGGCGCCAATGTCTACGGCGGCGCGCGCACCAAAGCCCAGATCCTGGAGATGACCGGCAATGGCGTCGCCGTGCTCGATTTCAATAACGACGGCTGGCGCGACCTGCTCTTCGTCAACGGTACTCGCTTCGGCGATAACACGCCCGCCCCGCACCGCCTCTACCAGAACCTGGGAGATGGCAAGTTCCGCGACGTCACGGCCTCCAGCGGCATCCGCAATACCGGCTGGGGGCAGGGCGCCTGCGCCGGTGACATCGACAATGACGGCAATGTCGATCTGCTGCTTACCTACTACGGCTATAACGCGCTCTATCGCAACACCGGCAACGGCAGCTTCGAAGAGGTGACCGAACGCTACGGCCTGCCCACCAGCGGCACCCGCTGGGCCACCGGCTGCGCCTTTACCGACTATGATCGCGATGGCCGCCTGGATCTCTTCGTCTCTAACTACGTCCTCTTCGACGCCGCCCGCACGGCCGCTCCCGGCAGCAGCCCCTTCTGCTTCTGGCGCGGCATCCCCGTCTTCTGCGGTCCCAAAGGCTTCGCCACGGGCAAGCCCATCCTCTATCACCACGAGAACGGCAAACTTATCGACGTCACGGCGAAAGCGGGCATTGCCGTGGAGGGCCTGCATTACGGGCTGGGCGTGGCCGCGGCCGACTTCGACAACGATGGCTGGCCCGACCTGTACGTCGCCTGCGACTCCACGCCCAGCCTCCTCTACCGCAATAAGCGCGACGGCACCTTCCAGGAGATCTCCGTCGAAGCCGGCACGGCGTACGGCGAGTCCGGCCAGGAGCAGGGCAGCATGGGGATCGCGGTCGGGGATTACGATAACGACGGCGCACTCGACATCGTGAAGACCAACTTCATGGATGAGACCTCCACCCTGTACCGCAACCTTACGGACTGGTTCTTCGAAGACGCCACCTTTGGCGCGGGCCTGGGCCTGCATACGAAGGTGGTCGGCTGGGGCGTCGACTTCTTCGACCTTGACCACGACGGCTTCAAAGATATCTTCATGGCTAATGGGCACATTTATCCGGAGATGGAATCCGCCGCCAAGCCGGATGCCGTCGAGACCTATCGCCAGAGCAAGATCCTCTACTGGAACCTTGGCAATGGGGCCTTCCGGGATCTCGCCGCGGGGCTGGAGCCGCTGGGGAAGCGCCACTCGTCGCGCGGCGCCGCCGTGTCCGACTTCGATGGCGATGGCGCGCTCGAAGTAGCGGTCTCGAACATGAATGACGAGCCGTCGCTCTATCACTTCGATGTGCCGCGCGCCAATGCTCTGCTGCTGGAGTTAGTGGGCACCAGGTCGAACCGCAGCGCGATAGGGGCCAGAGTCACCCTGAAAGCCGGCTCGCTGAAACTCATTGAGGAAGTCCGTAGCGGTGGCAGCTACGCCTCGCAATCCGACCTGCGCCTGCACTTCGGCCTGGGCTCCGCTACGGTCATTGAGGAATTGGAGATTCGCTGGCCCAATGGCGGCAAAGAAACGCTACGCGACCTCAAGGCCAACCATACGATCACCATTCAGGAAGGCGCCGGCGTGAAGGCTCAGCGCCCCTTCTCCACCCGGTAATCCAACACGGGGTTCTCGGTCCGCGCCCGCTCCGCTGCCTCGCGTTCCTTATCCACCAACTCCCCATGTTTCTTGCGATGCTCCACCGCCAACGCGCGGTTGCCCTGCTTCGCATAGATCCGCGACAGGCTGTAGTGCGCCGCGGCGTACTCCGGATTCGCTTTGATCACGCGCAGCAGCATGGGTAAAGCTTCCGCCGTCTTCCCCTGCTCCTCCAACAACTGCCCCAACTCAAACGCCGCCGGCCAGAACCCCGCATCTGCCTGCAACGCCTGCCGCAGCAGCGCCGCTACGGCCGGGGAGCGATCCCCATCCAATAACAGACACCGGGCGAGCAGATAGTGCCCAATCGGACTGGAAGGCTTCCGCGTTCGAAACACCCTCAGCCGTTTCGCAATCTCCGCCCGCCGCGGGCCCGCATCCGCCAGCAGCGTCTCTAGCGACGCGTACCCCATCTCCTCATCCGGCGCAATCGTGGATATCCGCAAAAACGCATCCAAAGCCTTCCCGATATCCCCCATCTGATACTGCGCCAGTCCCAGCAACCGCCAATACTCGGGGTTCTTGGCGAACTGTCCGGCAGCCGCCTCCAACAGAGTCAACGCTGGCGCCGGGGTCCGATGCGCTAGCAGCAACTCCACCAACCCTGCATAGGCCGGCCACTGCTCCGGAGCGCGTTCCATCGCCTCCTGATAGATCCGCACGGCCTTCGCCGAATCCTTCGACGCCTCATACAGCCGCGCCAATCGCAATTGCGACGGGAGGTCGTTCGGAGCCACGCGCAGCCATCGCTCCTGGTATTCGATGGCACGCGCCACATCGCCCGTGCCCTCATAAATCATCGCCGCCGCCCGCCACACCGGCGGGTCCTCTGGCGCCAGCTTCTCCGCCCGCCCGATCGCTTTCGCCGCGCCTGTACCATCCCCCAACTTCAACCGCGTCTGCGCCACCGCCAGCCACACCGTAGCGACATCCGGATTCGCCTTTACCAAACCTTCGAACCGCGACGCGGCTTCCTTCACCTTGCCATTACGTAGCAGGATCAGCCCCAGCCGGTAGCGCACTTCCAGATCCGCCGGCTGCGACTTCTCCAACCCGCGCAGGGCTTGCTCGGCTTCCGCAAAGCGGCCCTTCGACGCCAGATCCATCGCCTGATCGAGGGTCATCTGCGCCCAGGCGGCAACAGCGAACAACAACGCTGCGGTCAGCCGCATAGGATCTCCAACGCCGTACGAAACGTATTCGCATGCGCCTCGGCAGTGGCTTCCAACGGCACCGAATAGCCGCCACCCAACGTAATGACTAGCGGAGAGCCATACTCCCGCACCGCCGTCAACACCATCCGATCCCGCTGCGTTAGGCCCGCCATCGTCAACGCCAACTTCCCCAGCGTATCGGTTTCCAAGGCATCCACGCCCGACTGGTAGATCACCAGGTCCGGCGAAAAGCTAAACACCCGCGGTAGCGCATGCGACAGGAGGTCAAGATACTCCTCATCGCCCGTGCCGTTCGCCAACTCAATATCCAGCCTGCTGCGCTGCTTGCGAAACGGGAAGTTGTTCTTGCCATGCATGGAGAACGTCAGCACATCGCCGTCGTTCTCGAAGATCTGCGCCGTGCCATCGCCCTGGTGTACGTCCAGATCCACCACCGCCACCCGCCGCACACGGTCTTGCGCCCGCAGCCATTGGATGATCACGGCAATGTCATTGAAGACGCAAAAGCCCGAGCCTTCGCTATAGAAGGCATGATGCGTTCCCCCGGCCAGGTTCCCGCCCCAGCCGTACTGCAGCGCATCCTCCGCCGCCGCCAGCGACCCACCCACACTCGCCAGCGTCCGCCGTACCAGCCCTTCCGACCACGGAAAGCCAATGCGCCGGATGATGGCCCGGTCCACCGAGCCATCCAAAATCCCATTCACATACTGCGGGTCATGCGCCAGGCGGATGACCGCCGGATCGGCAAACGCCGCCTGCTCGAAGCGGTACACCCCATCGGCGGCCAGCAGATCCCGCACCATCGCATACTTCCGCATCGGGAACTTGTGCCCGTCCGGCAGCGGGATGGCGTAATGATCGCAGTAGTAAAGGCGGGGCCAACTCACCGCTTGGTCAAATCGCGAATCCAGATGTCCTTGAACTCCATGTTGCCCTCGCCACCGGAGTGCAACTGCAGCGCCAGGAAGCCGTCGAAGGATTTCGGCTGGGGGTCCGTGAAGTCGATCATCGGCACGCCGTTCAGCCGCGAGATATAGCGATTGCCTTCCACCTTCAGCAGGTACTCATTCCATTCGCCCTTGCGCACGACAAGCTCGTTTTCCGGCGAAGGCCATACGATCCACTGGCGGCCGTCGCCATAGATGCCGCCGGTGTGCTGCCCAATCCGGCAGTCGATCTCAAACTGCAAGCCCTGGGACACGTTCGGTGTTCCAGGCTTGAAGTCGACGTGGAAGAAGAGGCCGCTATTGCCCTCCCCCAGGCACTTGAACTTCAAGGTCAACTGGAAATCCTTGTAGGTCTTATCGGTTCGCAGGTAGCCGTATTCCTTGGAGAGCGCCTCCCCCTGGATGACGCCTTCCTTCACCACCCACTTCTCCTTGCCGACTTCCACCCACCCGGTCAAATCCTTGCCATTGAATAGCTGCACCCAATCTTCGCCGGGCAGCTTCGGACGCGGCGGCCGCTGTGCGAACAGAGTCGTGGAGAGAAGAAGAGCCAGTACCAGGAATCGCATAAGCCAATAGGATATCAGCCTGCTAGCATCGGAGGATTAATGCGCACGCCATTCGCTATCGCCCTGGCTTGCTCGCTATTGCAGGGGCAGACACCGTTTCCCGATGCCCGCCGCGACTACCTCACTGAAGCGTCCCTCCGCACCCTCGGCATCGGTGATCTGAACAGCGACGGACGATTGGACCTCGCCACATCCACCGCAGCCTTTCTAGGCAGAGGCGACGGCAGCTTTGATAGTCCGGTGAGCACGCCGCCCCTACTCGCGCTGCTCCACGCCACCAGTGACTCCCACTGGGACTACATCGGCGCCTCCGGCACCGGCTCCGAACCAAAGATCTCCGTCTACCCGGGCCGCGGCGATGCAACGTTCGATTCCGCAATCGTCTCCTCCATTCCCTTCACCCCGCACCGCATCGAAACGGTGGACTGCAACGGCGATGGGATCCCTGACCTCGTCTTGACCGAATCCCAACAGGGCCCCTCTCGCATCGCCATTCTATTGGGTGACGACTCCGGCGCCTTCCGCATCGCCGGCGAACCGCTGCGCGGGCTGGCTTTTGCTTTCGCCGATCTCAACAGCGACGGCAGAACCGACGTCGCCCGCATCGCCGAAAACCGGGACCTGGAGACACTCCTCGGTAAGGGCGATGGCACGTTCGAGAGTCCGGTTAAGATGGGCAAGGTTTTCCCGAAGTCCCTGCTGGCCCTTGCCGACCTCAACGATGACGGCAACAGCGATCTGATCATCGTCAGTGGAACCATCGCCGTCCTGGCCGGCAAAGGCGATGGCACGTTCTTTCCACTGTTCAGCAGCGTCCCGGCGACGCCGGGCTTCTCGCGATCGGTGCTGATCGACGACTGGAATGGAGACGGCCGCACGGACGTAATCGTAAAGTCGGAGGTACTGCTGAGCGTCTACCTCGCCGATAGTGCCGGCCGGTTGCAGACCGGGAGACACAATGACCTTGGACTCTACGCCGAGGGCACTGTGGAAGTGGGCGACATCAATGGCGACGGCGTGCTCGATGTTGTCGCCGCTAACCTGACGGGTTCGGCGATTGCGGTGGCCCTTGGCCGCGCCGATGGTACCGTGCGAACCGCAACCGTCTTGCCCAACACGATCCTTCCCAACCTCACTGCCGCGGACCTGAACGGCGACGGCCTACCTGACCTGGCAGGCATCGCGAAGGGGCGCCTGCAGGTGGCGGCAGGAAGAGGCAAAGGCGGGTTCCTGCATGCCACGCTGACTGGCGCGGACACGCCGCTGAGCCAGTTGGCATTGGCCGACTTCACTGGTGACGGCCGGCCCGACGTTGCGGGCGTATCGCAAACCGGCGTCGTCATTTTGGCGAATCGCGGTGGGTTCCGGTTTGAGCAGATTGCAACGCTGCCCGCACGCCAGGGTCCCTTCGAGAGGTCTACGCTTGCGCTAGACCTGAATGGCGATGGCCGCATAGACCTGGTCACGAACAGCACCCGCGGCCCCTTGGCATGGATCAATCCAGGGGACGGCAGGTTCGCCGCACCCCTGCCGATCGGCAACACAGGCGGCACGTTCGCAGCCCGGGACGTGAATGGCGATGGCAAGCTCGATCTCGTCATTAGCACGGGCAGCGAACTCATCCTGCGACTCGGCAATGGTAACGGCACCTTCCGCGCACCGGTCAGCATCGGCAACGGCTCAGGCGTTGCGATGGGCGACTTCAATGGCGATGGCAAAGCCGACATCGCTACCCTGACACTGTCCACGAACTTCGTCGTGTATGCGAGCCTCGCCGTGCTGGCAGGCAACGGTGACGGCACCTTCCAGCCACCCGTACAACGCCGCATCGGCAAGATGTCCAGCTCCCGAGCGGCTGTTCTGTCGAGCGCGGATATCAACGCCGACGGCATCGACGACGTTATCTGGGGTTGCTACAACCAACTCGCCCTATTCCTGGGCGAGCGACGCGCGGGAGTCGCCGAACCGCTGTTCGTCGGTGCCAGCCGCGACCTGGGAAGCCTAGCCATAGCCGACTTCGATCAGGATGGCAGGCCCGACCTTGCCACGGGTCCGGCGGACAGCGCCGAAGTCACAGGCACCGTCGCCATCCTTTTCAACAAGCCTTCGAACTAGAACTTCGGAAACACAGGCTTGCCCGCCTTCGCCACCAGCGGCGGCGCCTCGTTGAATCGCGTCGCCCATGACGGAAACGGAAACTGCACCAGCACCGGAACCGGGATCTCCGGCTGGCTCACGATCACCGTCCCCGGCTTCAGGATGCCGGCGCGCGCGCGGCTGGGCGCGGGCAAGAAGGCGTATTCATGCGCTTGCGCCTCGGCCAGGTCCAATCGCCCCACCACGCGGAATGACGAGTTCGCCACCACGCGGCGTTCGATCTGGCTCGCCGTCTGCTCGGCGCCGATCAGAATCACCCCCAGGGACCGGCCGCGTTCCGCCATGTCGAGAATCACATCCTTGATGGGACTGCGGCCCTCGCGCGGCGCGTACTTGTTCAACTCATCCAACACCACGAACGCCAGTGGATGCCGCGTGCCGGCCTTCTCCTTGTCTTCGAACATGCGCTTCAGCACCACGCCGATGACGAAGCGCTTGGCGCGGTCGTTGAGGTTGTGAATGTCGATGACCGTAACCTGCCCGCGGCGCCAGTTGATAGTATGCCGCTGCTCGTCTTCCACACGCCCTTGAATCAGGTGCCCGACGCGCGTCACCGCGGTCCGCAAGCGCCGTTCGAAGGCCGCCTGCGTGCCGGTGGTGAAGCTGCCCGCCCAGTCCTGCAAACGGTCGCAGATCATGTCGGCAAGGGTTTCGAAGTTGTCGATGCCGCGCACGTCTTCATTCGCCAGACGCGCCTCAATGCGCTCCACCAGGCTCCCAATCTGGCTATGCTCATCGTCGGCTTCGGTGAACAGGAAGCGCAGCAGCCGCTCCTTGCAGAATTGCGACACGGTCCAGCAGAAGGCATCCACGCCCTGCTGCCGGGTGCCGGTATCGGGAATCATCTCGATCTGCCCGGCGCGCACCGGCGCGTAGATCGCCACATCTTCAAACGCGCCCGGCGTCAAGCCCAGCTTGGCGTACTTCTCACGCTCGGCTTCCGGCATCGCCGTATTGGGCTTATCGAGAAACAGCAGGTCCTCGCCTTTGACATTGAAGATGAGCGCATGCGTGTTGCCGGCCTCGGCGCCCAGCAGTCCTCCGTGGAAGATGCCGTAGAGCAGGAAAGTGGCGTAGGTGGTCTTCGTCGCCACGCCGGAGATGCCGCTGATGTTCGCATGCGCGCCGCGCGAGCCATCCAGAAACTCGAAGTTGCCGTACACAGGTTCGCCATCGCGCGATAAGCCCAAAGGGAACTTGCGCGTCATCGAGTCGAAGAACAGCGCCTTGCTGCGATCCTCGCCCTGCGCCAGCAGCACGGGTTGGCCGGGCAGCGGCGGTACGAAGACCTCCGGCTCGACGCGCGTTACGATCACATGTGCCTTTACGGCATGGGTCAGCGGCAGCACGCCATCGCTCGCCAGGAAGACATCGCTCTCCAGCCGTGCGCCTTCGTGCCGCGCCACCAGCATGTCCACCATGCCGTACAACGTGACCGTAACCCCGTTCTTCAACTCGCGGCGTACCAGCACGACATCGTCCAACTGCACCACTTCATCGGCCGGCACCGCCACCCAGAAGTCCAACGGCTGGGCATCGGCCGTGCCCAGCACCTTACCGATCTCTCTGCTCATGCAACTCCCTTTCGATAGCTCGCCGGATGAGGACCGGATCGCCTAAACGCCTCTTCATCTCGGCTTCCAGCGCGCCGACGGGCAGCAGGTTCTGCGGAGCACGCGGGTCGCGGGCGGTGGTGGAGGCGAATCGCGGCAGAGCGGCGGCAGCACTCCCGGCCAAGGCGCGGGCGCGATCCAAGCCTACCGCCGCGCCAATCTCGATGCGCACCACGCCCGCCAGCGGATGGTCGATCGCACGGGGCATGGCCAGGCGAAGGAATGCCGAGTAACGCGGGTAGATGCCATCGGTGATGGAGAATAGCGGCGTGCGTTCGTGCGGCTGCAGGCGCGGCACCAGGGCGAAGCGCTCCTCATCGACATAGGGTTCCAGGATGCGCTTGATGACGCCGACGACTTCGCGATGGCCGGTGGCGCGATAGCTGAGGCCATCGACAAACACGCAGCCACCGCGCGCGGCAGCCTCTTCGGCCAGCGCGGCTTCCTGCTGCTGCATGCGGCTCTGCAGTTCGGCCATGACGGCATGCGGATGATTCTCATCGCAGACGGCGCCATCGAAGGCCACCGGCACGCCGCGCACTTGCCACGACCGCGCTTCGCCGCCGCCGAGGATCAGCAGGCGTTCCACGGTCACTGCGCCGAACGCGGCATGGCCATCGCGCACGGTGACGGTGCCAACCGCGAGGGAGCCGAACAGCCCGTGGACCCAGCGCATGCCGGCTTCGGCGAGCACCCGAGCCTCGACGCGGCGCACGCCATCGACGAACTCACAGCAGAGTTGAGCCTCAGCCGGCGCCGCGAGGGCACGCCATTCGGCGCATTCGATAGCCGGGTCAATGGAGGCACCGGAGGCAGGCTGCCCATCGGTTTCGATGGCCGGCTCGTAGTCGGCGGGCCAGGGGTCGAGGCGCAGCTTCATCGTTGGGCGTTGTAGGCGAACGACAACTGGAGACGGATCTGGTCGCCCTTGAAATCGAGCGGCAGCGGCGGGAAGGGGTTCGAGGCGCTGATACCGGCGACGGCGGCGCGGTCGAGCGGCTCGGCGCCGGAGGGCACGGCGATCACGAGTTTCGGTACGTTGCCATCGCGGGCGATCGCGAACTGGATCACGACGCGGCCGCGACGGCCTAAACGCGCACTTTCGGGAATGACGGCGAACCAGTTACGGCGGACGGCGGCGAGCACGCGTAGCAGGTAGGGGCGGAAGTCGGCGCCTTGCGGGTCACTGAGCAGTTCGAGCGAACTGCCCATCTTGCCGGGTGCGGCCTGCTGGCTGAGGCTTTCGCCAAGGCTGGGGGCAGGGTCGGCGTCATCGCCAACCACCATACCCCCGCCCCGGCGGCGAGCCACCGCGGCGGCGGCTTCCTGCACACCACTTTTTGGTTGCGGGATGGCGGCTTTGGGTGATGACGAGCCGCCCGACATATTGCCGAAGCCGGTACCTGCGGCCGTTACGGTCTCAAACGAGATCTTCGGCTTGGCGTTCTCGGCGGGAGGTGGAGGGGGTGGCGCAGAGTTGCTATTGCCCAAGCCGGGAGGCGGGACGATGGACGGCGGCGCGGCGGAAGTGGCGATCTGCGGAGCATCGGGCAGCGACGGCTGCGGCACTCCGGAGCGCGGCTGCGGCGAGCGCGCGGGCACCGGCGGCGTGGGGAGTTTCTTGGCTTCCGGCCTAGGGATGAGGCTCTGGACGTCGAACTCCTTAGCGGGTGTTTTCGTGTTGGGCGCCTTCTGCGTGAGGTCCTTGAGGATGTCGGCGGGGACAACCAGCTTGGTCACGGTGCGGGCACTGAGATCGGGGAACTGCGACGGGCGCAAGGGGGTGGCGGTGAACTCCGCGTTCCAGAGGTAGACACCGGCCAGCAGGTGCAGCAGCGCGGAGGCGATGGCCGCTTTGCTGAGCCTGCGCGTGTCTTCGCGGGTATCGAGGTGGAGCAGGAAGTCGGGCTCAGGACTCGTTGCCGTGGGTGTTTCCGCCAGCTTCATCGGAGAGAGTTCGGGCCACAACCTGCGCGTGTTCTTCTATTTTAGCAAGGATATCCACGGCAACCCGCAGAGCCCTAGTGGCTTCGACGCCGCTCACCAGCGGTTTGTTACGGGATTCGATGCAATCGAGGAAGGATTCGAACTGGGCCTTGAGCGGCTCCACCTTGGGCGCCTGCAACTGGTTGAAGCCAATCTGCTGCGTTGGGGACACGGAGATAAGGACGCCGTCCTGGCGGGCGTAGTCGATCGAGATGTACTGATGTGGCTGGAAGAGGCGAACCTTGCGGACCTTCTCGGTGGAGACGCGACTGGCCGTGAGGTTGGCGACGCAGCCGCTGGGGAAGGCGAGGCGGACGTTGGCGATGTCGACCTTTCTCGAGAGGATCGCGATGCCGGCGGCGCGGATCTCTTCCGGCTCCTGACCAACCATGTCGAGCACGAGGTCGATGTCGTGGATCATGAGGTCGAGGACCACATCGACATCGAGACTGCGCGGGGTGAACAGGCTCATGCGATGGATCTCGAAGAACAGCGGTGTGGTGACATGCTTGCGCATGGCGAGCACGGCGGGATTGAAGCGCTCCAGATGCCCGACCTGAAGGATGCGTTCGGTGCCGGCGGCGGCGACCAGGAGCTCGGCTTCAGCCACAGTGGGAGCGATGGGCTTTTCGACGATGACATCGATGCCCGCATTGAGGAGGGCACCGCCGATGTCGGCGTGTGTGGTGGTGGGCGACGCGACGATGGCGGCATCGACGGCGGCGGCCATCTCGTCCAGGCTGGAGAAGACGCGGGTACCGGTGGCCTGCGCCTTGGCGGTGTCGATATCGAAGACGCCCGCCAGTTCCGCGCGCGGTGATTCACGGATGACCCGCAGATGGTTCTGCCCGAAGGCTCCGGCGCCCACAACGCCAACGCGAATCATCAGTCTCCCTCCGGCGCGTATCCTACCACGGCGATCCCGGCCTCCCGCGCCATGGCCAGCATTTCGTCCCGATCGAGCAGCAGCGTGCGGCCGGCGTCGACAGCCAGTGCAGTGGCGCCGGTGCGCTTCATGGTTTCGATGGTGCGCGGGCCGGCCACGGGAACATCGAACTGCATATGCTGGCGGCGGCGCGAACCTTTGACCAGACGTATCTCGCGGCCATTGGCAAGCGACGCGGCACGTTCGAGCATGGCGTCGGTGCCTTCCATGGCTTCCACGGCCAGACAGGCGCGTTCGGCGATAGCCACGCTCTGGCCGATGTCGAAGCCGGAGAGCGCGGCGGCCACGCGACGGCCGTACTTGATGTCGCGCTCTTCGTCGGAGGTGAGCTTGCGCTTGGTCATGGGTCCGAGGTCAGCCAGCAGCGGTTTCAGAAGGAGTGTGGAGTCGCGCAACGTGATGCCTTCGTCTTCGAGGACCTTGGCCACGCCGCCGATGAGCGCGTCGGTGTTCTTTTCTTTGAGGTTGAACAGCAGTTTGGCTAGCCGCCAGTCGGGGCGGATGTGCGAGAAGATCTGTACGTGCTTGACCTGGCCGGCCATGATGAGTTCGCTAATGCCTTCGGACTTAAGGATCTCGATCAGGCGGCTGAGGGCACCAAGCGAGATCCAATAGGTGCGGGCGGCGAGCGCTTCGATCTCCTTCGGCGCCTCTTCCTGGATGCCGATGGCGATGACTTCATGACCGAGTTTGCGAGCCTCTTCGAGAGCAAGAATGGGGAAGCGGCCGTTGCCGGCGATGAGTCCGTACTTCACTTGATCACGCCGCGGTGGGAGCTTTGGATGAAGGCGATGAGTTCGTCGACTTCAGGGACACCCGGCACCTCTTCGCGGATGCGTTCGATGGCTTGAGTGGTATTCAGGCCGGCTCGCGAGAGGAGGCGCAGGGCTTTGTTGAGGGCATCGATCACGGTGGAGGAGTAACCGCGGCGTTCGAGGCCGACCTTATTGGCGCCATAGCTCTTAGGGTCGCGCGGGGTAGTGGTGTTGGAGTATGGCAGCACGTCCTGGGTGATGACGCTGTAGCCGCCAATGATGGCGTGGCGGCCGACGCGGCAGAACTGATGGAGGCCGGTGGCGGCGCCGATGACGGCCCAATCGCCGATGGTGACATGGCCGCCGCAGGTGGCGGCATTGGCGAGGATGCAATGGTTGCCAATGTGGACGTCGTGCGCGACATGGACGTAGGCCATGAGGAGGTTGTCGTCGCCGATGCTGGTGAGCAGGCCGCCACCAGCGGTGCCGCGGTGGATGGTGACGAACTCGCGGATTTTGTTGCGATGGCCGATGCGAGTTTCGGCGCGCTCGCCCTTGTACTTGAGATCCTGGCCCGCGACGCCGGCGGTGGTGAAGGGGAAGAAGATGTTGTCGTCGCCGATGAAGGTGGGACCTTCGACGTAGACGTTGGCCATGAGGCGCGTGCGGGCGCCGATCTCTACTTCGGCGCCGATGACGCAGAAGGGACCGACGTCGGCATCGGCGGCGATGCGGGCGTCCGGATCGACTACGGCGCTGGGATGGATGGGCACGGGTTGCGGCCCCTAGCCTTGCGGCGCGATGGTAGGATCGCCGAGGACGCACATGACTTCGGCTTCGGCGACGACGACGCCGGCGACGGTGGCGAGTCCTGCCATGATCGCGACGTTGGTGCGGCGCTTGAGGACTTTCATCTCGACACGAAGCTGATCGCCGGGGACCACCTGCCGGCGGAACTTGGCTTCCTTGATGGAGGTGAGCAGGACGGGGCGGTTCTTGCTGTCGGGGATGCTCTTGAGCACGAGGACGCCGGCGACCTGGGCCATCGACTCGACGATGAGGACGCCAGGCATCACGGGGTAGTTGGGGAAATGACCGGCGAAGAACGGCTCATTTACGGTGACGTTCTTCACGCCGACGATGCGATCCGGCTCCATTTCGAGGATTTGATCGACCAGGAGGAACGGATAGCGGTGCGGCAGGATCTCCTGAATCCCACGGACATCAAGTAAGGGCATGCAAACTGGTTATTATATCCCGGCGCCGGGGCTCGCTATCCTAGAGGATTCATGGACCCTATCCTTAAGTACGTAGCTTCGCGGGAACGCGACCTGATCGCGCTGTTGCGGGAGATGGTGGAGTGCGAGTCGCCGTCGGACGATCCGGCGGCGATTAACCGGTTTGTCGACTTGATGGCGGCGAAGGTGCAGGGCAAGGCGGAGGTCCGTACGTTTCCCGGTGGCAAATACGGAAAGCATGCGCAGTTGATCTTCGCGCCGGCGGTGAAGCGTCCCGGAAAGCAGTTGCTGGCGTTGGGTCACAGCGATACGGTGTGGCCAATGGGCACGTTGAAGACGATGCCGTGGCGCGAGGAGAAGGGCCGGCTGTGGGGGCCGGGTGTGCTGGATATGAAGTCGGGGGTGGCGTTTCTGGTGTTCGCGATGGAGGCGCTGCGGGAGTTGGATGTGCCGGTTCCGCGCAAGGTGGTGCTGCAGTTGAACTCGGATGAAGAGGTGGGAAGCGAATCGTCGCGGGCGCTGACGGAGAAGGAGGCCAAACGAAGCCATGCGGTGCTGGTGTTGGAGCCGGGTACCGGGTTGGAGGGGAAACTGAAGACGGCGCGGAAGGGCGTCGGGGGCTATGACGTTGTGGTGAAAGGCGTGGCCAGCCATGCCGGCGTGGACTTCGGGGCGGGGGCGAGCGCGGTGCTGGAGTTGGCCCGGCAGATCGAGCGGATTGCCGGATTCACGAACTTGAAGAAGGGGCTGACGGTGAACCCGGGTGTGATCTCGGGCGGGACGCGGAGTAACGTGGTGGCGGCGGAGGCTCGGGCGGACGTGGATATCCGGATTGCGCGGCTTAAGCATTTCGAGAAACTGGATAAGAAGTTCCGGTCTCTGAAGGCGGTGGACAAGCGGTGTCAGGTGACGGTGGAAGGCGGGTTGAACCGGCCACCGATGGAACGCACGCCGGAGATCGCGAGCCTGTTTGAGACGGCGAAGCGGCTGGCGGCGGAGTTGGGGCGGAAGATCGAGGAGTCGGCGACCGGGGGCGGGTCGGACGGCAACTTCACGGCAGCGCTGGGTGTGCCGACGCTGGATGGCTTGGGTGGCGTTGGGGAAGGCGCACACGCGAACCACGAGAGTATTTTGGTTGACCGGATCGCGGATAGGACGGCGCTGCTGGCGAAGTTGGTGGCGGCGATTTAGGGGCGATGACAGAGATGCAAGACGTACGTGTGGCGACGGCGCAGTTTGAAGCGCGGGATGGTGACAAGGCTTACAACCTGGCAGCGATTGAGAGGTTGGCCGGCGCAGCCGCGGCCCAAGGCGCGCAGTTGGTGTGTTTCCATGAATGTTCGATCAGCGGATACACCTTTTTGGAGACGCTTAGCCGGGAGGAACTGCGAAGTATTGCGGAACCGGTTCCGGGCCCTTCGACCGCCGCTTTGCAGGCTATTGCCAGGCGCCTCGGGGTGATCCTGGCGGCGGGTTTGGTGGAGGTGGACGGGGATCATCTGTATAACTGCCATGTTGTTGTCGACGGCACGCAGGTACTGGCGAAACACCGCAAGATTCATGAGTTCATTAGCGATCACGTCGACTGCGGAGATCGGTATACGGTGTTCGATGCGCTCGGTGTGCGGTTCGGTATCCTGACGTGTTACGACAACAACCTGCCAGAGAACGGCCGCATGACCGCGATGCTCGGCGCCGAGGTGATTCTGGCGCCTCATGTCACGGGTTGCCTGCCCTCGCCGATGCCAGGCCGCGGGATCGTGGCGCCGGAGATCTGGCACAACCGCGACCGCGATCCGGTCCGCTGCCGGCAGGAATTCGATGGCCCTAAAGGCCGCGGCTGGCTCATGCGGTGGCTACCCACGCGTGCCTGGGAGAACGGCGTCTACCTCGTTTACGCGAACCCGATCGGCATGGAAGGTGGGACCGTCAAGCCGGGAGGTTCGCTGATCCTCGACCCGTTTGGAGAGGTCATTGCGGAGTGCCGGCAACTGGGCGATGAGGTTGTGGTGGCGACGCTCGTGCCTGAGAAACTGGAACTGGCTTCTGGGGCCAGCTATATCCGGGCTCGGCGTCCGGAACTGTATCATTCGATGACGGCGCCGAATCCTCATCTGCAGCCGGGCAAGCGCCCCGAGGTTTACTGGAAGAAACACCGGAGTTGATGGCGATGCCGGCGACGGCGAACACCCACATGGCCGTCCCCAGCCGCTGCAACGGATAGTCGACGAGAGCGTGCAGGAGAACGAAGGGCACCCCGATGGCCCATGGCTGGCGTATCGCCGCCTTCGTTACCAGGATCGCGAAGACTGCCAGGGCCAGCGCCGCGGGGATACCGCCCTCGACCGCGAGTTCCACCCAATCGTTGTGGGCGAAGTTTACGTTGAGTCCCGTGTCGAACCGCGCGAATGCCGGATACCTCCGTGTATAAGCACCAAAACCGTGCCCGAGCCACGGACTCTGCCGCACCATGGCAACTCCGGATTGCAGCAGATCCTTTCGGTGACGTAGGGGATCGTCGTCTTTTAACTTGTAGGCCAGCGCGTCCCAACCCGTCACCAGGGCGCAGGCGGCTAAGACGGGTGCAGCCAGCCAGAGCCGCCCGTTGGTGCTCGCCTGCCGGCGATACAAGACAAGAAACACGACTATCTCCAGAGTCCCGAGACCGGCACCCGCCCGCGAGCCGGATACCACTACCGACCCGTAGACGGCTCCCGCTGCCATCAGCCAGGCGAGATCAGTCTCGTCCTTCCGTAGCCCCTGCCAAAGCACGAGTGGCAATAGCAGCACAGCGACGGATGCGTAATTGTTCCGGCTTAAGAAAGTGCCGAACACAGCAGGTTCGCCACTCGGCCAACGCCACAAAACATTGCCGTTCGATGTGTAGAACTGCAGCGTGGAGAAGAGGCACAAGCCGAGGCCGGCGATTGCCAGCGTGCGTAACAGCTTCTCCCGGTCCAAGGTGCCTTGAGGCATCGTGGCCGCGATATACCCGATCACCCCCAACGTCAGCCAATGGAGGGATCGGGCCGCCGTCATCCCCTCTAGCGTCCAGGCTCCGAGCATCGGGATCAGGAATAGCAATCCGATGGCTATCGGCGGCCGTCTCAACTCGGCTAACGTGATGGCGATACCGAACACCCCGGCCGACACTGCGTACTCTGCCAGATAGGGCGGTCCCGCTATCGCCAGCGATCCGAGTAGCAAAAGCGCCGGGAGGGCGAAGGCCACCCGCTCACGGGAGTCTGGCATCGCCCGCACCCACCGGCTGCGGATTAGACAAGGCCATGGCGAATGCCGCCATAACTTGCGCATCGATCTCGGCGGGCGAGGTCAGAGGCCCCGATGCCTTCAAGAAGCGCTGGTTGTGATAGAGCGGGTCGAGATAATCTGGAATCCTTCCAGTCTGAAGAGCGCTTTTCAGATCGGCCACCCCTTCCGCCAAGCCGACCTCGCACTGGAAACCGACTTCGTTCCGAATCTTGTCGAAGCACACCCTATAGTTGCGCCGGTCCGGGTTTTCGACGTGTTCCACGCGGGTGCCTGGCACTAACGTTCGAATCGTCTCCGCTACCTGGGAGAGAGTGAAGTTCAACCGGGAGTCCCCAAGGTTATAGATCTGGCCGCTCACGGTGGCCAGAGGAGCATCTAGGAGCCGAACGAAGCCTGCGGCGACGTCGGTTACGTGGATAAATGGGCGCCACTGCTCGCCGTTGTAGATCGTGATCACACCTTCGCGCATCGCTTTCGCGGTTAGAAGGTTCACCACCAGGTCGAACCGGGGCCTATAGGAGTTTCCAAAGACGGTTGCCAGTCGCAGGATAATCGGATGGAAAGTGCCGCTTCGGGACGCGAGCAGCGCACGCTCACTATCCACTTTCGTTTGTGCGTACAGAGAGATCGGGCCGGTAACGGAGTGCTCGTCCACGAGTTCCTCGTTCTCACCGTAGACGCTACACGAGGAGGCGAACAGGAATCGCTCGACGCCGTTTCCCTTGGCAATCTCGATCATCATTCGCGTGGCGGCGAAATTGATTTCGAGTGCCGACGCGCGGTCCTGCTCGCAGGCCGGGTCACCGACGATCGCGGCCAGGTGAATGACGGACTTGACGCCCTGCATGGCAGAGACAACGGACTGGATGTTCCGGCAATCGCCCTGGATCACTTCGAAGTCCGGGTGACTGAACAGTTCGCGAATGGCATCCCGCCCATACACGAAGCTATCGAGCAACCGGACGCGCTGGCCTTGGGCGAGCAGTTTCCGGCATATGATGCTGCCAATGTAGCCTCCGCCGCCGACCACCAGGACCGGACGGCGCGGCTTCGCCGGCGGCGCGCCGGTTGGGATGGGTTTCCGCTCGGTCAGCCAGGCCTTTACTACCCGGATTCCGATAACCATCGCATTGACGGTTGGGATGAACAGAAGGATCGCACTTCTAGGCACGTTCTGCGCACGGGACAGGAGAAACGAAGCGAACAGGAATACGAGACTCGCAATGGTCGCCCCCTTGGCCAGGGTGATCCATTTGTAGGTGCCACTATAGGTCCTGTATCGCGTATAGAAACCATTCGAAGCAAAAACTAAAGGAAACACGATGGACAGTGGCAGAAACGTGAACTGATAGTATTGGCGCAGTGCAGCGACCAGCGCTGCCGTATCCTGCTGATTCACTTCGCTTCGTTGCCAAAACACGACGGCGGCCAGCGATGCAAGAGCCGACAGGTGCACGACGGCCATGTCAGCAATTAAACGTGGTAAAGCCTGGCGCAGGAAGCTTTCAGCGGCCGGTTTCAGGATCATAAGGAATTACTCACTGGAACTTGCGTCGCATTCTCGAGTGCATAAACGCGACTGGGTTGATGCTCGAAACTGATTTCCCGCACGGCATCAATGACGTCGCGCACGTCGGCGTCAGTCATGGCCGGGTAGAGCGGTAAGCTGAGGATCTCTTCGTACAAGTCATTCGCCACCCGGAATCCACCCCGGCAATGCTGGCGCGCGTTTTGATAAGCGGGATGGCGATGCAGCGGGATGAAATGCACGCTGGTTCCGATATTGCGGCGGCGCAGCTCTTCGATGAACGCACCGCGCGATATCCCCGCCTTTTTGGCGTTTACCCGAATCGCGTAGAGATGATAGACGTGGCGGCGGCCGGGCAACTCCCGCGGCAGCCGAATGCCGGGTAGTCCGGCAAAGGCGTCGTTGTAGAGAGATGCGATTTGACGTCTACGCTCAATGAATCCGGGAAGGCGCTGCAGTTGATGAATTCCAAGCGATGCCTGGATATCGGTCATGTTGTCCTTGTACCCGGGGTCAGTCACTTCGTAGTACCAGGAGCCCGTCTCGGAGTAGCGCTTCCAGGCGTCCCGGCTCATTCCATGCAGCGACAGCCGCCGGCAGATGTCCGCGAAATCCTCGTCATCGGTTGCGATCATCCCGCCCTCGCCCGTGGTCATGTTCTTCGTTGCATAGAAGCTGAATGCAATCGCCCGGCCGGTGGCACCGACGATCTCGCCACGGAAGGAGGCGCCCACTGCGTGCGCCGCGTCCTGCACCACTGCGACGCCGTTTCCCGCCGTAAGCCGTTGCACCTCATCCATCGGGCAGGCCTGGCCAGCGAAGTGCACCGGCATAATCGCCTTGGTACGCGGGGAGATATTGCGTTCGGCTTGCTGGATGTCGAGCAATCCATCTTCATCCACGTCAATCAGAACCGGGTCAGCTCCCAGGTGTCGCACCACGTTCGCGGTAGCGCAAAAGGTCATCGTCGGCACGATCACCTCGTCGCCGGGGCCGACACCCAGCGCGGCAAGGGAAAGGTGCAAAGCTGCCGTGCAGGAGTTCACCGCGATGGCGTGACGGCACCCCACGTATGCGGCGAACTGCTGCTCGAAGCGCTTTGTTTTCGGCCCAGTGGTGATCCACCCGGACCGCAGCGAATCGACCACTTCCGCGATCTCTTCCTCACCGATCGTGGGAAGGCAGTACGGCAAGAACTGGCTGCGCACAGATAACCTCCTTTAGCAGTTGCGTATAAACGCCGTAGTAGGCGTCCAGCATCTGACTTTGTGTGTAGTTTTCGAGATAGCGCTTGCGCGCCGCCCGCCCCAAATCTGCCCGCTGCCGAGGGTCGGCGGCGAGTTCCGCGATGGCGTCGGCGAGCATGTCGGCACGGCCTGGGGGAACGAGCTTGGCAACCTCCCCATTCGCCGTCGCTTCCAGATTCGGTCCGATGTTGGTTGTTACAATCGGGCGGCTTTGTGCCATCGCTTCCAGGAGCGAGATCGAGAGTCCTTCCCGCCAAGTTGGTAGAACGACAAGGTCAGCCGCCTCCAGCAACTCGGAAACGTTCTTCTGGAACCCCACGAACTTTACACGGTTCTGAACGCCTCTTGCAGCTGCCCTCGATTCCAGTTGCTGTCGCAGTTCCCCTTCGCCGGCCAGAACCAGCTTCACCGCGAGCGATTCCGGGAGCAGGGCAAAGGCGTCAATCAGATCCTCGAGACCCTTCTCCGGAGCAAGGCGCCCGGCCGTAAAGACGGAAATCTCGTTGGGGCTGATGGCCCACTCCGCGCGGATCTGGCGGACTCGCTCCTCCGGCGCGGACGGAGGTTCAGGAATTCCATTTGGTATCGCGATGAACTTGGAGGCTTTCGCAATCCCGAGACGAACCGCCCAGTCCCGGTGAAAATGGCTTACGGTGATGATCCGGCGACAGAACAGGGCGGCGAACCACTCCAGCGCTCTGTAGAAACCGATTTTGGCTGGTGGCGAGACCTCGTGAAATGCAAAGCCATGTACGGTGTGCAGAACGATCGGCACCTGCGCCATTGAGGCGGCCAACCTACCGACGAAACCGGCTTTGGTGGTGTGTGTATGGACGATTGAGTAGCGTCCCCGCCGGAGGATCAGAGCGAGGCGAAACAGTCCAACTAAGTCGTGAAAGGGCCTGATCTCACGCCAAACTACGTCGTGCTTCACCACCGGAACCTGCATTTCTTCAGCTCTCCGCTGGAATTCAGGATCCGTGGCAAGAACTTCGGCCTCCCATCCAGCGGACTGCCAGCGCCGGGCCAAGCGCAGAATGCCGAAGGAAGCACCGCCGAACTTCGAATCACCGACGATGTGGAGAATTCTGGTCATAACCGTCTGTCGTCTCTCGCCAACACCTCAGGTGCACTTCACTTGCCACCCTTGCACTTCTTGTAAGCTCTTTATTACCAATGGAAAACGGCTTCCATCGCTTCGCTGGGGCATGGTTCATTCCGGTACAACGGTTCAGTCTGAAACAGGAGTTGCCGGAGGAGAGTTTATTCCGCGCCGGAGAAACACGTACGGCAAGGTCAGAACCAGGATCCGTAGATCCAATGCGAGCGACCAGTGGCGTACGTACTCGCAATCTAGCCGCTTGCGATGCTCCCACGAAATAGAGTTCCGTCCACTAATCTGCGCCAGCCCGGAAATCCCAGGTTTCATCGCGAGCTTCTCGTGTTCATGCGCTTGGTAAAGGGCCAGTTGGTTGCACTGGTCCGGCCTGGGGCCAACGAGGCTCATGTCTCCGGCAAGGACATTCCACAACTGTGGCAGTTCATCCAGGCTGCTTTGACGCAGGAAATGGCCTACATTCGTTACCCGCGGATCCGAATCGGAACTGAATGTGGAACCGTCCGGGTTTCGAACTTCAGGCGCATCCACCGCCATGGTGCGGAGTTTCAGGATCTCGAAGGCGCGCCCCCCTAACCCCAGCCGGCGCTGCCGGAAGATTACGGGACCTGAAGAGGTCAGCGCTACGGCCAGACCGCAAAGCGCGAGAACAGGGCTGAGGATAATCAGTCCAATCACCGCGCACACTATATCGATTGTCCGTTTCAGCGCCAGTTGCACTTCAAGCGAGCGAGCAGCGTACTGGGGGTTGCCGGCCCGCGCTTCGCTGTGTCCCTTGCCTGCAATAGTTGTTCGTAGAGGTTCTCCCATTTGTCTACCACCCGCTCCAACCGATAAAGATTCTCAACGCGGCGGCGGGCGGCATGACCCATCGCGAGCCGCGACTCCGCGGGCATTGCCATTACTTCCTCCATTGCCTGCCCGAGCTTAGCTGCGTCCTTGGCCGGAACCAGCTTTCCGGATTTGCCATTTTCGATTGCCTCCGGATTGCCGCCGACGCGCGTCGCGACCAACGGAAGCGCCGATGCGGCTGCTTCCAAAACTGCCATGGGCGTGCCCTCCCACGACGACGACATCACGTAACCATCCGCGGCTGCCAATAATTGAGGCACATCGGCGCGTGAGCCCACGAACAGCACTGCTTGGCAGATTCCCAAGTCGGCTGCCAGTTTACGAAGTTCGCGTTCCAGAGGACCTGAACCTGCGATTACCAGGAGCGGTCTGCGTGAACTAAGTACAAGGGGGCGGAAGGCGTTCAGTAGATTGGGATAGTCTTTCGGCTCGCGAAGATTGCCGACCGCGACCCAGACAAAGTGACCGGTCCAGCCGAAGTCCGTCCGCAAGCTCTCACGATCAAATCGCCCGGGCGCGAAATCGGAAACGTCAACGCCGTTTGGAAGCCAGATGCCTTTTTCGATGGGCACAAGACCCTCTTGTGTGTAGCGCCGAAGGCCGGCATGGCTGACATTGCTGGTGACATCGGACAACATATCGGTCGCCCGGTAGGCCCAGTCTCTCCATTTAGGTCCCTCCCACACGGAGTGGGCAGTCGACACGACGACCCGTGCTGGACCAAATAGTCGCGCGATTCGTCCCAACAAGTTGGCGTGAACCATGTGGCAGTGCAGGACGTGGGGCCGAAAGCGCCGCATATGCCGGATGAGGCGAACCAGCCCGATCGGGTTAGGCTTCCCCGGCTTCAGGCCAAGGGAATGAACAGGTATGCCCGTTCCTTCCAGTTCAGGGATCGAGGTAGGCGGGTCAAGCATCGACACGATCTCAACCTGCCAACCACGGCTGGCCAGCATACGCGCTGTCAGCTTCACTTGCTTTTCGGCGCCCCCGACGCCAACGCCGGTGGCAAGTAGGAGGACTCTATGCCCAGACCTTTTGATTGACATATGTGTATTTTCTAGTCGGCTGGCCGGCTTCCCCCAACTTTCGTCTGAACCCTCGATTCAGTAGGGGGTCGGCGAGGCAGAGGCCCCAAAGCAACCAAGTAAGTTCGCGGTTCTCCCAACTGAGAGTGGAAACGGCCACACACCAACTCGCCAATAAGAGTATCCAGAACCGCCCCTCATCAGACTCCCCTTGCCGGGCGCGCTTCAGCAACGCTATGATCGTGAAAAGAAAGAGGCAGGTTCCTACCAGGCCGTGCTCCACGAGAATCCCAAGCAGCGTGTTATGGGCTGCGATATCGCGGCTGCGCCAGGAGCCAACGGCGCTGCCGAAGTTGCCTGCGCCGGCGCCCAGTATGGGATTTTCCAGGAAGATCTCGATTCCCCGCTGCCAGATATCTACTCTCCCGTTCAAGTCCCGATTTGAAAGTTCACGAGTGATTGTCGCCAGCCGATGGAAAGCGATGTCCCCCTTCAGGGACACAAAAACAATCACGGAGCCGCCGAGGATCAGGAGGAACGCGGCGATCGAGCGGCGGCGCATTCTCGGCAAGCTGGTGAGCGGATAGAGAAGTGCGACGGCGAGCGTGACGAGCGCGCCTCTGGAGGCGGTCATCAGGCACCCCGTAATCGCGAGCGGAATGTAGCAACTTGCCAGGTACGTGTACAACCGTCGCTTCACCGCAAGGTGCCATGCGATGGGTATCCCAAGGACGATGGTGATTGCCAGATCGTTCGGGTCAAAACCGGGTGAGGTATAGCGGCCATCTCCCGTGGTTACACCCAGAGTGAAGTTGTAAAATTGCCCGGCGATCGCTACCAGCGTTCCCGCAAGGTAGGCAGCCAGCAGCGAATGAAACTGCCGGATGGTGCGGGCCGCCTGGTGCACTAGCGCGGCCACGAGCAGTAGTTGGCTATACGAGAGGATCCGGCGGAAACTCTTCTCCGGGTCTGGGGTCCAGGGGAGATTGGCGGCCGCACAGGCAATGAAAAGAAGTAGGGCCCAGTGGGCAATCTCCGGCTTACGTAGCGCTCGCCCACGGGCTATGGCGAAGAGCCAGAACACTCCCACAACCAAGGTAAACACTCGGCTGCCCTGAACCTGGTAAGGCAGAACCAGCATATCGCCCCATGGAATAGCGAATGTCAGGAGCCAGACAGCCGCCAAGCCGAGGTTGTCCCAGGCCTCCCTCCGGGGCTGCCTTAACGATGTAGAGCCCGTTGGTATCGCTATTCGGTACGGAACTGACACGGTGGCCTCCAGATGCCTTACGAAGCTTTCTCGATCGGACGGTAGTACTTGCCGTAGTGACTGTAGTAGTAGTAGCTATCGCTCATTTCCTGGTGGACCTGGTTGAGGATGATACCCATGACGTTCGCCCGCAACCGGTTGAGTGTAGCCAGGACCGCCCCAACCGCTTTGCGGTTCGTTTCACCGGCGCGGGTAACCACGACGACTGCGTCGACGGCGGTTGCCATCTGCAAGGGCTCCGCGAAACCGAGCAGCGGCGGGGCGTCGAGAATGACGAGGTCATATTCGGTGCCCGCTTCCTCGAGGACTTCCAGGAGACCGCGGCCGATCAGGTCGGCAGCACGGCGCGACGGGGGTCCGGCGGGAAGCACATCAAGGTCCGGACATCCCTCCGGCCGTACAATGGCTTCTCTCCAGGGCACCTCGCCCACGAGAACGTTCGAAAGTCCTTGCGACGCGGAGATACCGAAGCGCTTGTGCACGCTGGGGCGCCGAAGGTCACCATCGATCAGGAGTGTTCGCTGGTGCTGGTGGGCGTGGGTGGCGGCAAGATGGGCGGCAATCGTGCTTTTCCCTTCACCCGGGGAGGCGCTGGTCACCAGTAGGCTTCGCAGCCTCCGGTCAAAATCGCTGAGAAGGATGGAATTGCGCAGGGTGCGAATCGCCTCGGCATAGGAACTAGCGTGGTCATTCGTTTCCCCCAGGGCGATCAAAGCCGCGGCGTTCCCATTTTGGGCTACTGGGCCGAGGCGGCTACGCCAGTTCTTCACAACTGGCAAGCTGCCGATCACCTGAGTATTGAGTGTGCGCGCCACCTGCTCGGGATCGCGAATCGTATTGTCGAGGGCGTCGCTGGCCACTGCCGCCGCAATCGCGATCAGCAACGAGAAGATCAAAGCCAGAGCGATGTTCAACTTAAAGTTCGGGAACACCGGAAGAAGGGCCGGCCGGGCCAGATCCGCGATTCGAATAGACGAGTTCTGGAAGGAAGCATTGATTCCAGCCTCTTTGATCTTGCGAACCAACTCTTCATAGAGTTTCTTGTCGGCCTCCGCTTCGCGCTTCAGCGCTTGGTACTCGAATGACCTGGCGTTGAGGCGATCAAATTCGGACTTCGTCTCCTGAACAGCGCGGTGCAGCATTGCTTCGCGGCTGACGGATTCCTGGTATTCGATTTCGACGCGCTGCATGATTGCCTGCCTGGTCTTGTCGTGGAGCCGCTGGACCTCGGCCAAGGCGACTGCGGCCTTGCGGTATTCGGGGTGATTGGCGCCGTAGTGTGCGCGGACCTCGGTGAAGCGCTCTTGCGCCTCGTTCAGTTTCTCGGTAAGCCGGCGAAGCGGCTCACCCTGAACCGACACTTGCGCCGCTTCGAGCGAGCCGTTGCGAACCGAATCGAACGCCGCCTGTTTGCGGACGCGGTCGGCTTGGGCGTTGGTGAATTCCGTGTTCAGTTGCAGTAGGCGTGCCGAGAGGATGTTTGTCTTCTCTTCGGGACTGATGACGTTCAGTTCTCGCTCAAACTGCACCAGAGCGGATCCGGACTGTTCCATCTTGGCCCGCAACTCATCGATCTGCTTCTCCATAAAGTGAGTGAGGCTGGCAGAGGCGCGATAGCGGGTGTTGTAGCTATGCTCCAGATAGGACTGGGCAATGGAGTTCGCAACATCCGCCGCAAGTTGCCGATCGGCGGAGCGGAAGCTGATTAGCAACAGGTAGGTATTGTTCGGGCGGCTAACCTTGAGACTCTTCAGGACAACCGGCGCTTGAGAAGCAGCCGGAGAAGGGGAATCGTTTGTACGAAGTCCGTACTTCCGGACGACCGGGCGCAAAACGCTATCGGACTGGACAAGTTTGATCTGGGTGGCCAGAAACTGATCGGAATCGAGAAGCATGGAAGTCCGGTTGGCCTCCTGCCCCACAACGCCGACCGGGGACTGCCGGTCAATATCGACCGTAGCCGTAGCCTCATAGATTGGGGTGATGCGGGTTGAGACCACGGCCGTGGCAAGCACCGCGGCCACCACAAACAGAATGATCTTCCACCGGTGCCGCTTGAGCACCCAGAAGTAGTGAGAGACGGGGATGCCCTGTCCGTCCGGCTCCACGTCAGGAGACTGGTTAAAGGCCGGGGCAAGCCTGTAATGCTCGGAGGACAGGATCAGTTCCTTGTCGTTCTTCTCGTAATGCATATGATGAAGGTCCTTCCTTGGATCTGGTTCGTGGAGGGCTGCTACCGGCGCCAGATGAGGACGCCACTGGCGGTCGAGGAGCCAAAACCAGCGAGACGATCAACCAGGTTCGCGGCGAGTTTCTTGCCTTTGTTATCGGGAATGTAGAGGATATCGTTTGGCTGGAGGGGAACGTCGGGCGCCTTTCGATCTACAATCTTTCCGATCTCGACTTCAATCTCGGAGCGTTCCGTGCCGTTTGGGTCTCGCCGATAGACATAGGCCTGCTTTCCGGTGTAGGGTAGAAGGCCTTCGGCCAGCGCCAGCAACTTCAGCACGCTGGTGCCACTGGTATCATGCACCGGAAAAGCCCCCGGGTGGCGCACGTTGCCCACGACATAGATCTTGCCGACTTCCGGTATGCGAATATCCTCACCACCGAATAGCCGGAGGTTTAAGGCGGGGTCCGCGTCATCGATCAGCCCCTTGGTGGGAATGCGCTGGGTGATCACGGTGGGGCGCCCGTCCTCACCGGGTTGCGTGCGGCTCACCAGGATCTCTGGGCCGGCTTCGGGCGTTAGGCCCTCTGCCCGGGCAAGAGCGTCCAGAAGTGTTAGCGGACCAATGGCCTGGTAGGTCACGGGGCGGCGAACAGCGCCGACCACGCTAATTGGGCGGCTATGGTACTCGACCATAGTCACCGTCACGATGGGATCGACCAGGATGCTTTCCTCGCGAAGAGCGCTCGCGATGGCTTCCTCGAGTTCAGAGCTGAGTAGCGCCTCCGCCTTGATCTTCTGGCGAAGCATGGGCAAACGGACAAGTCCGTCGGACCCGACACGAACCGTGCGGGTGAGTTCGGGCGCCTGGTAAACCGAGACCGCAATCAGATCGTTTGGGCCAATCTTCTGGGCAGGCAGGTTTGCTAAGTCCTGGACCGCGGGGATGCGAGTTTGGGCTGTGGCGAGACACAACGAGAGCAGCAACAAGGTGAGCATCTTCATTCATCCTTTGGAGCGAGCCTAGTCGCGGGGAACCTCTGAGACAGAGCGAACCTCGCCGGCGGCATGCAAAGCCTCAACCAGATTCAGCAATTGGGAGACGCGGTTCTCAAGGTCGTGGATTTTGCGATCCATTTGATTGGCACGGCCATCCGGCAGGGCATTGTCCTGGAAGACGGCGATCGCACCGGGAACAACCGCGCGTAGCACGGCGGCACGGGCGAAGTCTGATAGGCTGCGGGCGCCATGGAGGGCACAGCTTGCTTTCAACCGTTCATATTCGTCTTCGCTAAGGCGAAAGTTGACAAGCCGGTTTCGTGGTTTCAGTACGGGCATGGGGCATCACCTCTTCAAGTGGCGGACCGGCAGCTTGCGGGAGCCGGTGTTGCCGTAGAAGAGTGCATGAGAGGGACCAAAGGAAGAAAGCTGGGAACCTATTGGAAACGCAAGACGTTGGTCGAAGAGCGCGGAAGGCCGTGAACCAGAACGGGTCCCTGGATGGAAATCGGCGTGGCGAAGTGTTCCGGAGTGGAAATGAAGGCAGGACGGCTAGCAGACACAAAAAAAGCCGGGCGCTGGTCGGGCGCCCGGCTGAGGAGCACCCACAAGCCGCTCGGAGGTAACGGCTTGTGGTAGTGGAGGAGAACGACTAAGCCAACAGGCCGCCATGACCCAGGCAGGCAATCTCCCAGCCTGACACCCGGTAGCGGGCCAAAATCGGCGGCAAAACCATATCGACTACGTTCGGCTTGGCCGAACGGAAACATCCCGGAGCCGACACGATCGGTACATCCTCTTTGTATCCTAGCAGAAAAAGGTTGCCGGGCTCCACCGGTGCAAGAAAACGTTCCAGGTGACAACCGATTTTGGCCATGGCGCGGCCGACGGTATCGTCGGGGCCAGCCGGCGCGGTTGTCGAGGCAATGAGAATGCCAAGTGGACGGGCGCGAAGGAGATGCGAAAGGGAGCGGGCCACCGACCCCTCCTCCTCCGTGCAAGATAGGGCAAAGCTGGGTGTGATCCCGAAGCGTTCCAGGCGCTGCCGCATGATGTTCTCAAACAACTGCCGCGCGCGGTCGCCGCTGACCGGGTCGGAGTACAGCACGGCTAAAGTGGGATTGCGAATCGGCCGCGCCTGGAGGATCGGGCCGCGTTCGCGAATGATATTAATGACCGCCTCCAACTGCGCCTGCGGAATGGCGAACGGAGCGCTTTTAACGGTGCAAATGCGCTGGCCGGCTTTGGCATGCGAGAAGTTGAGCATCGTGCTGATGACAATGCTGGAGGTGCAGTTGATCTGTTTAAGCAATTCGTCGTCGACCAGCACGGCACAGTCCTCGGTAGCGACGAGGTTGGCGCGCCCACCGGCGGCAAGTCTGATCTCAAGACAGCCACAACCCAGTTCGCGGGAAACCTGCATCACGGCGTCGTCTTCGCCAATCTCTCCATCTTCAAGTTCCGTCACCCAGACGTGCTCCATACCTTCGGTTTGAAGCAGGCGGATGTCTTCCTCGCTCAGGACGTGGCCTTTAGCAAGTAGCTTCTTACCGCCCGGACGGAAGATGGTGCAGCATAGGATACGGCCCATCGACTCCCTAATGTCAACGGTTTGCGCTTTCATCCAAGAAACTCCCCCAATATGACGATGCTCCGTGTTTGGAGCCGTGCCGATCTAATCGACACATGGAAGTAGTCGCTTTTGGGTGTGATTTTTCTCACCGAACAGGAAAAAACCGCGAAACTCCGGCAGGGCGGCGGGTATCCGATTCGAAAGATCCGATGCTATCGCTTCAATGCGGGAGCACTGGCAGCGGCACCAATTCAGAAATGGTGTTCTCTGCGCGCAAGCTGTAGTCTTCGCGGAGAGGCTTGAGCATGGCAATTTCATCGCAGGCCTGGAATTTCGGGCAGCGTAAGCAGTCCTTCCAAGCCTTTAGGGGCAGTTCGCCGCGGTCCACCTCGCGGTACCCCATCTTGCGAAAGAAGCCAGGGACGTAGGTAAAGGCAAATAAGGCGTGCAGGCCGTATTCCCGTGCTTCAGCCTCCAGTCCCGTCATCAGCAGCGCTCCGACACCGTGCTTCTGGAAGGCCGAATCAACAGCCAGGGAGCGGATCTCGGCCGCCTTAGCGGTATAGAAATGCAGGGCACCGCAACCCACCAGCGCGTCCGGCGTACTGATGATCGTAAAGTCGCGAATGTTCTCGGCCAACTCGAACTCCGTTCGCGGCAACATAATCCCTTTGGCAGCAAACGAGTTAATCAGCTTAAGAAGGGCTGGAATGTCTTGCAACGAGGCCTTCCGGGCCTGAAAAGCGGCAACTCCCAGCATTAGTTTCCCCCATCTGGAACGAGCGTGGTCCCAATCTTTTCCCCGGCAATCAACGCAGCCGCTACACCAGGACGCGCCCCGGAGACGATGGATATCGCGCCAATGCCGCGGGCAAGACCATCGCAGGCAGCGTTCAACTTTGCCAGCATTCCTCCGGTGGCGACCCCGTCCGCGATCAACTGCGCACAGCCCGAGGGAGTTAGCTCCGGAATCCAGCCGTGCGGCCCCTTCACGCCTTCTACATCGGTCAGAAACAAAAGCTTGTCCGCCCGGTACGCCGACGCACAAGCGACGGCCATCTGATCGGCGTTAACGTTGTAGATCTGGCCGTTCCGATCGCCAGCCACACATGCCACCACTGGCAGGAACTGGCCGTCGGTTAGTGTATCCAGGACGGCGCCGTTCGCCCGTACCACGCGCCCCACCGCTCCCAGTTCGGGCCGCAATTGCTCCGCCTCGGCGAGGCAGGCGTCAATTCCGGTAAGCCCAACCGCCATCGCCCCCGCCTGCACGAAAGCGGCAACGAATTCATGATTCACAGTTCCCGCGAAGACTTTCAGGACAGCGTCGACAACCTCCGGAGTGGTCACCCGCAACCCATCGACAAAGCGGCTCTCCACGCCGCGTTCGGTGAGAAAGCGGGTCATCTGTTTGCCCCCGCCGTGGACCACCACAAGTTGCACCTGCTGGGCAACAGCCGCTAACTCCCGGCACAGGCGGCCACGCTCCACGGGGTTATCGAGCAGACTTCCGCCCACCTTCACCAACACCTTCATAGCAGGCCCTCCGTCTCCGCCAGGCCCAGCACCAGATTCATGTTTTGGATGGCTTGCCCGGCAGCGCCCTTAACAAGATTGTCGATCGCGCTTACGACAACGGCCCGGCGCGTGCCCGGATCGCAGACAACGCCGATGTCGCAAAAATTGGTCCGCTGTATCGCCTTCAGGTCCGGTAACCCTCCCGGATTATACAGGCGCACGAAGGGCTCATCGCCGTAATTCTTCTCATAAATGTCAAGAATATCGGACGCACCCATTGACGAGTTCGTACGGAAATAGATCGTCTCCAGAATGCCGCGGTCGAGCGGAAGCAACTGCGCCGTAAAGCTGAATTCGTGCTCTTCAATTTGGGATGTAAGAAGCACCTCCGCAACATGACGGTGTTCCAAAACGGAATACGCCGAGAAGTTCTCCGTGACCTCACAGAAGCTTGTTTTCAGACTTGGCTTACGTCCGGCGCCGCTGACTCCCGACTTGGCATCGCAGACAATGGAGGCTGCGCGGTCGATCACGCCCGCCTGGACTAGCGGGCGCAACGCCAGATTTGCAGCCGTCGGATAGCAGCCCGGGTTCGACACCAACCTCGCTCCTCGCACCTCATTGCGAAAGACCTCCGGAAGCCCGTAAACCGCCTCCTGCAAAAGGGCTTCCTGGGTGTGGTCCTCCTTGTACCAGCGCCTGTAGTTAGCCACGGAACGCAGCCGGAACGCCCCGCTCAAATCGATGACTTTGGCGCCTGCTTCCAATAACCACGGGGCCAATTCCATCGAGACCTCCGGTGGTGTCGCGAGGAAAACAACCGCCAACTTCGCCTCGCGAACGGCCTCGGGCGTGCAAGGAATTCGTGGTGGGCCCTGGCGCTTACGGGGACGGGGCCGGTCCTGGGAGTCGGCGCGATGCTCCAGAAGATAAACGGAGACGTAAGGGTGATGGGAGAGCAGCCGAACCAGATCCTCTCCGGAGTAGCCACGGAAGCCGACGATACCAATAGGATAGGTCATTGGATAAATATACAGACTCTTGAATAATTATACAGGATTGCCCACCGACAAAGAGAGGCGGCCTTCGTGGGCCGCCCCCGTTGCTGGACAGGTTGTGATGGATGCTACTAGAACTCGTACCGAAGCCCGAACTGCATCACGCGCGGACCACCCAAGGTGCCGGCATAGCGCCCGAACGCGGACGGGTTGCTGAGAGCGAGGTTGATGTTTCGCGGATCGAAGCGAACCGAGTTGGTCACGTTGAACACTTCCCACCGGAACTGGAGGAAGTGGCCTTCCCACGGCATGGTGAAGTTCTTGTTCAGATTCATGTCGATGGTGAACAGACCGTCGCCACGCACGTTGTTGCGGTTGCCGATCTCGCCCGGGTGGGTGAAGTCAAACGCATCCAGGGCTTTGACCGGATCCTGGAAGACGTTGGGACCGGAGATGCCGCCGCTCGGAGCCGGGGCATTCTTGTTGCTGCCATCGGCGAAGGTGCCGATGGTGGTAGCCCAACCGGTGATGTTGTAGTTCGTGGGCCAGGTACGGTTATGGCCGACACTAACGTTCAGCCCGGTAGTCTGACGGTAGATCCCCCCCAACTGCCAGCCGCCAAGTACCTGCTGCAGAAAGGGGTTGGCGTCGGAAAGGAAACGGCGCCCTTTGCCGACAGGCAATCCAACGACATAAGCGGCATTCCAGATGTGGCGCTGGTCGAAATCCGAGGAGGCGTACATCTGAGAGCGATTGAAGGGGTTGATGATAATGCCGCGAGTGGCGTCGGCATTGTTCTCGGTGGTGGAGCCCAAATCCAGGGCGTGGGACCAAGTCCAGTTAAAGTCGAGTTGGTCGCCGTTGGTGAAGCGCTTCCGGACGGTCCATTGCATCGAGTTGTAGTTGGAGGCTCCGACGGAACGGATGGCACGGAGGTACGAGAACTGCGGGCTATAGAAGGCGTTGCGGCCGAGTTTGCTGCACGCGGGAGCGCAGGAAATATCCAGCAGTTCAAGAGCGTATGTGGAGTCGGGGAAGTTAGAGACGTAGGTGTTGTAGGCAACCTGCGTGGACGTAAGGCCGTTGCGGGCGAGTCCCGGCCACATGTTCTCCCAGAACGGCACCGGGCGGACCTGCGCAGTGGGGACATCGGCGGCCACCTGGCGGGTCAGCACCTGAGCAGCCGTGAAGTAGTCCATGCCGGACTGGGGGTCGCGAATGTTCAGCGGGGTGGCGACATCCTCGCTGGTGAGGGTGCGACGGCCGCCACTGGCGACATAGGCACCGGTGACCAGCCAGCCATTACCAAGTTCGCGGCTAATCGACAGGTTGTACCGCATGACGTAGGGGGCTCGAAGCTTGTCGTCGAGGCTGTTGGTGATCGCGAAGTTATTGGGCTGCTCGACGGGGAAGCGGGCCGGCGGAGGGGGAGTAACGAGGGCGGCGGGGATATCGTTAAGCCCGGTGAGGCGAGGCACATCCGGGAGATTGAGCCTGCCGGACGTGTTGTTAAGGCTCGTGGACAAGCCGAGTGCCGTGGCGTCATAAGCGCGAATGAGCCCGGCGCCGAAAACGTCGTAGTAGAGACCCCATCCGGCGCGGATCACACTCTTGCCGGGACCGCCGAAGAAGAAGCGCGCGAGTCCGCTCTTACCTTCCGGCGACCAAGCCAACGCAACACGAGGCGACCAATTCTTGAGATTGTCGTACAGAGGACGTCCGCCCTGCTGGTTATGGAGGTTGTAGGCGATTCGCGGAATGTTGGCCGTACCGCTCTGGCCGTTCGCGGCGGCGTTGACGCGGAGGTCAAACCAGTCGCTAAGAGAGATGTTAGGGCTGGTCTGGACCCCATTGACTTCATAGATCGCGGGCCAGTACATATAGCGGACGCCCGCGGTGAGGTTAAGCGTGCGGGTGAGTTTCCAATTGTCCTGGAAGAAGAACTCGATCTCCTCGCCGCGGAACTTACGGAGGACCGGGCTGCCAGGATCCTGGGCGCGGGCGGTGCCGTCGGCGTTCGGAACGAAGTTATAGCGCGAAGTGACCTGCGTTACCAGACCGAGGACAGCGGCTGTGGCGTCGTTGAACGAGGTACGGGACCCGGCCAGGATGCGGTCCGTACCGAGCGCCGTATCATTCCAGGGATTGCTGAGAATCTGACCACTGGAAGCGAGCCAAGAGGAGTTCGCCTGAACACCGAAGAAGGAACTGGAGTACGTTGTGCGGTCATTGATGTAGGTGCGATAGGTGCCGCCGTATTGGAAGGTGTGATTGCCCTTGTTCCAGGTGAAGTCGCCGGTAATGTTGTGGGTCGGGGCGATGCGGCGGAAGGGGCGATCCAGGCCGCGCGGCTCCGACATGCCGCGGAAAGTGAACAGCGGGTAAAGCCCGATGGCGGCGGTTTCGACGCCCTGCCGGGTAAAGCCGTACCGGAAGTTCCCAATCATGTTGTTGGTGAAGGTGGTGTCCCAACCCACGGAAAGGCCTTTACTGTTATTGAGATCCACCGTGTTTTCCGGCAATCCGGGGAACTGCGGCACGCCGCCTTCCCGATCATTCTGCAACTGGCCGCGAATAAACAGCCGGTTCTTCTGATTCAGGATATAGTCGAACTTCGCCACGTAGGTATTGAAGCGATCCGCAACCGGAGCATTGAAGCGGAAGCCCGCCGTGTTAATCCCGTCGCCGGTTGTGAAGTCGTTCGGGGTGGGGTAGGCGCGAAGAATGCCGAGGGCCGTCTGGCTAATCCCGCGGGCATCGTTGAGGCGCCCAACGAGGTCCTGCGGCAGCACCTGGACGATCTGGCGGTTCTGGTTCAGATATTGGACAACGCCATTGCGCAGGGTTTCGCGGGGCACGGTACGCACTTGGCTGGAGTCGTATTTATCCTGCTGTCCCTCGAAGTTGCCGAAGAAGAACAGCTTATCCTTAATGATCTTGCCGCCGATGCGGCCACCGTAGATGTTACGGTTCAGTTTGGGCGTTGGCAGCCCGGAGAGGTTATTGAAGAAGGTGTTGGCGCTGGTGGCCTTGTTCCTGAGGTAATGATAGAGAGCACCGTGGAATTCGTTGCTGCCGCTGCGGGTGATCAGGGAAATCTGGGCGCCCGAGCCGCGCGACGAATCGGCGTTGGCATTGGTTGTGGTGACGCGGAACTCCTGAACCGAATCCAGAGTGACGCGCAGCGCACCGGAGAAGGGATCGCGGGTCTGCTGATTGTTGATGTCGACGCCATCGAGCGTGATGTTGGTCTGGTCACTGCGGCCGCCGTTCACCGAGCCGTTGCGGTCGGTCGCGGTGTCGGACCCCCCGTTGACCGTGTCGGCATCGCCAATGTAAGTGATGCCGGGCTGCAGGGAGAGCAGGCGGTCCGCCTTGCGCCCTTCGAAGGGAAGCTGTGTAATCGGCTTCGTGCCGAAGCTGTTCCCCAAAGTCGCGTCCACCGTGTTCAACTGAACCGCGGACGCCGTTACTTCCACGGTCTGCGCCACCGCGCCAACGGTTTCAAAAGAGATATTCACGGTGGCGGGCGTGTTCACCAGCAGCCGGATATTCTGGACCGAGACATCCGCAAATCCCGCCTTCTTTGCTAATAACCTGTAGTTGCCAGGTGTCAATCCGGGGAACAGATATCGCCCCTGCGAATCTGATTTAGCCTCACGTTGGGCGTTTGTCGTGGTTTCGGTGATCGTGATGGCGGTATCCGGCATGGCGGCTCCCGACGGATCCGTAACCGTACCGTTCATAGATGTAACGGACTGAGCGAAGGCGCTGCTCGCCAGTAGCGAGAGCAATGCGAAGGCGGAGCACACACGTGTCACGGTAAGGTGACCCCCTTTTCTGCAAACGTTTGGCTTGGTTGAGCCTAATACGTTTCCGGGCCACATCTGGGTGGGCCGGCAAGAATGCTCAATACTGAGTCAGCGGATTGCTCCCATATTGGCACACACCAAGTAACACTTTGGTCGTTAGTGTAACATCTTCGTGAAGTTGGCTCCAAACAGGCGCTCCAGCCGCGATTTGGGCTACACCGCCATCTCTCGAACGAAAAATCGGATCACGCATGATGGCTTTTTCGTCCAAACCGCACGTGTCTTGCTGTGGAGCACAAACGAGGCATTCGCAACGATGGGTGCCCGGGAGGAGATTAATTGATCGGATAGAAGGAGCATCCGCAAGCCGCGCAGAAGACCGGCACGATGTTCGGAGGCATGACCGGGGTGGAAGCGCCTAGCCGCACCGCCCCGTTTCATGAACACAGCACTTTTCCAAGATTTTTCTTGTCCGCGACAACCTCTTCGAACTGGGGCGCGTACGGCAAAGCCCACCCAGGCCGCCGCACGCGCCATCTTTTTCCCCGCCGTTCCGCCCTTGCGGCTTTTCGCGCGAAAGCGTACGCCTTCACCCCGGCCTCGCTACAATAGAGGGCGGCAGTTGCATGGAGCATCACCTCAAAGTTGCTGGATTGCTGAACATGGCACTCGGTGTTCTGGGCCTTCTTTCGACCCTGTTTACCCTTGCGCTGTTTGGTGGTCCGCGCGGAGTCCTGTTGATAAACGCCCGGCAGGGCGGGTCGGCTACCACAACCGAAGGTCTCCTCACGATGTGCGCCATCGTCTATCTATTCCTGATGGCCGGACCGCTGATCGGGGTGGGTTTTGGACTCATCCGCTATCAGGAATGGGCGCGAGACCTGGGCATGATCCTCTCCATCTTCAGCCTTGTCATCATCCCAGTCGGTACCATTGTGGGGATCCACAGTCTTTGGGTGCTCACCTCGTTCGAAGTGGAACCCCTCTTCAAGAATCCTCCCGGCAAGCCGCTATTCTGATCCGCCAACCGCTTTGCAAAAAAAGTTCCAGCCGCCTGTCAAACGCGAGGTCCGATTCCGCGTTACTGAGTGCATGGAACACAAACAAAGAGGAGGCCGGCCGTGGAGGAGCCTGAACGACACGGCCTCCCGATGGCATCAGCAGGCGCTCGCTTCCCAAGCCGACGGCCGTTTAGCGGAGGCGGCTCACTATATTGGAGAAGCGCTCCCGTCCGCGGAAGGGAACCTGGAGAAGGCGCAACTGCTCTGTACACAGGCGGCTATCCGGCTTGACATGGGGGAGTTCGATCGCGCCGCCGCCAGCGCCCACCGCGCCTATGACGCCCTGGACCGCTGCGACGCCCCTGGCGCCGATATCGATACCGACCGCCAGCGCGTCCGCGCCATCTGTCTGCTTGCCAGCGGCATGTTCCAGGCACAGCGCTATGCCGATGCGCGTCCGCTGCTGGAGCGGGCCCTCGGCTATTGCCAGCTCTGGCTCAGCGCCGATTGCGAAGAAGCCTGCCGCGTCTTAACCCTGCTGGGCACGCTGGAGAAGCAGGCCGGCGCCCGCCACCTTGCCGAGGAGCATTACCGCCGCGCCCTTGAGGTTGCCGAGCGAGTTTGGGATCCGGGCTCGGGCGAAGTAGCCACGATCTGCCACTACCTCGCCCTGCTGGCCGACGGATGGGAGGAAGGCGAGGCCTTGCAGCCGTTTGCGGAGCGTGCTTGCGAAATCCGCTGCGGCCTGTTCGGCTCGACCCACCCGTTAAGCGCCGCCGCGCAAACCGGACTGGCCCTCACGCTGGAAGCCGCGGGACACGACGAGCGTGCCGGCGAGAAGTTTCTGTATGCCATGGCGATCTTCGACCGGCACTACGCCGCCTCGCAGCACGAGCGCTCGATTCTGCCCGAGTTGCTTCGGGATTACGCCCTGTGCCGCGGTGGCGCGGTGCGTTACCTGCTGTCCTGCGGCCGCGGCGCCGATGCTCGCGAGTTCTCGACGCGCGCACTAGAGGTGTTCCGCCAGGTGCTCGGCAAGGGCCACCCGCTGACCGCATCGGTGGACCGGGATCACCGTGCGCTGCTGCGCGCCACGCCGTCATCCCGCGGTTCAGCCCGCCCGGGCAATGCCTGGACCTGGTGGCGGGGCTTCTCCTTCAGCCGGTAACCATTTTTCCGCTGTACCATATAACGTGGGCTTTAGCGAGAATCTCGAGAACAACCTCAAGAGCCTGGAATCCCGCGAAGAACGCGACCCGGCATCCCTTGCGCAGGAAAAGCAGCGGCGCGACTTGGAACGGGAGGCACGCCTGGCCGCCGGACCCTTTGCCGAGCAACTGAAGAGCGGGCCATTCACTCAGGCGCTACTGGCGCATGCCACGCGGATCGGCTTCACCAAGCGCACCAAGGTGCACATCACTTGGTTGGACACCACGCTCCGGCTGGACGCCAAGCACCTGCGTCTGGAGTTGCGTCCCACCGGGGCGGGCATCGTCGGCCATTACTTCGCCGATGGCCAGGCTATGGCGGAAGCGCCCGTCGACCTCAGCGGCGACGCGGAAACTCTGGCCCAGACGTGGCTGGACGGCCTCGGCTAGTAAACCTTAAATCCGCTCCGCGTAGCCCTCGAAGAACGCACACGCACAGCGAAAGCCCAGGGTCTGGTAGAGGTGTGTGGCGATCTTATTGCCCGCCGCTACATTGAGTACGATATCGCGGATGCCGCTAGCGAGCAGATCGGCCACCACCGCCGCGGTGGCTTGGCGGGCGAAGCCTCGTCCTCGCGACCGCAGCCTGGTGTAAACGTTCCCCACCGCAGCCACGCTCTCCTGCGCGCTCACCAGGTGCGTGCCTGCCACGGCGGCGAGCGCCCCAGCCTCCCGCACGCCGTAAAAGACACCCTCTTCCACCATGGCTTCGAAGAAGAAGTCCGGCGACTCGCCTCGCGTGACGCCATCACGATAGAGTTCCTGGATCTCGGGAACGTGCCGTGCGCGAAGCCGCTCCGCCGCACCCTGGGCGCCTGGGAATCGCGCGATGTCCAAGGCCATCCGCGCCATCGGCTTGGGCAGAAAGCGATACTGCTCGCCGAGCGCCCGGCCCAGATCCGGCCGCACCTGGAGGCCGTAGCGCGGCTCGCCGGGAATCAGCCGCAGGCAGGTGGGGACGTCACCGATAGCGAACAGAATCGGGGGATCGAAGGCGCGCACGATGAGCACGAGCGACCCGTCCGCCACATGCCAGTCGCAATGCAGGAACCAGCGAGCGTCCAGGTCGCCCAACGCGTAGGCGCTCCAAGCCGGGTCCTTGCGCAGGATGGCGCGGAGTTGCTCGATGGTGACGCTTTTGTCCGGCTCCACGAGATTCCTCTCCATTATACGAGTGCGCCAACAGCACGGCCGCCCGCGACGACAATGCTGTGAAATAATTGCGAAGTGGTTTGCCGTCGAGTTCTGATTGTGTTCGCCGCCTGTTCGCTAACGTCGGCATTCGCCGCCGGACCGCCGCCGTCCGATCTGGGCAAACAATTCACCCAAACCGTGCGCCCGTTCCTGGCCACCTACTGCATCGGGTGCCATGGCGCCGCGAATCCCGCTGCCCAGTTCGATCTGAAGCAGTACAACGATATCTCCGGCGTTGCCCGCGACCATCATCGCTGGGCACTCGTCGCCGAAAAACTGGCCTCTGGCGAGATGCCGCCCAAAGCCACCAGGCAGCCGTCGCCCGCCGAGCGGCAGCAGATCCAGCAATGGGTGGAGACTATGCGCCAGACCGAGGCGCGCAAGAACGCCGGTGATCCGGGACTGGTGCTGGTGCGGCGCTTGAGCAACGCCGAATACAACAACTCTATCCGCGACCTCACCGGCCACGATTTGCGACCCGCCCGCGAGTTTCCCGTCGACCCTTCGAACGCGTCCGGTTTCGACAACTCCGGCGAGTCGCTCTCCATCTCGCCCGCGCTGCTGAACAAGTACCTGCAGGCAGCCCGCGAAGTGGCGAACAATCTGGTGCTGCGCCCCGTGGGCATCGCCTTCGCACCGCATCCCATGCTGGCCGAAACGGATCGCGAAAAGTACACCATCCAGCGCATCGTCGACTTCTACGACCGCCAGCCCACGGACTTCGCCGATTACTTCCAGGCCGCCTGGCGCTATAAGCATCGCGCCGCGCTCGAAAGGCCCGATGCCACGCTGGAGAGCCTCGCCAGGGATGCCAAACTCAGCCCGAAGTATCTGCCGATGGTATGGAGCATCCTGGAAGAAGCCCAAGAAGACGCCGGGCCGGTGGCGAAGCTGCAACTCATGTGGAAGCGCCTTCCCACGCCGGAACAGAATCAGCCCGAATTGCTTCGGGAAGGCTGTGTGAAGATGCGCGAGTACGTGTTGAAGATTCGCAAGCTCACCGCACGCCAGTTCCGCAGTCCGCGTCTGAAAGGTCTGTCCGGCACGTCGCAACCGCTGATGAATTGGAAGCTCCGCGCCTATGCCGCCCACCGGCGCGATTTCGATCGCACTGCGTTGCAGGTGGAAGGCGACCCTCTCCCCGAAATGCCGCGGACACGCCGCAACGGCGGTGTTCCCAGCGAGGATGACGTCGCGGTTCGTAACACCGTACTGGCTCTGAAAGCCCGCGCCGGGGAGCCGGAGTTGTTCGTTCCCGCCGGCCAGCGCGAACGCTATGAAAAGTCCTTCGCCCGCTTCGCCAACGTGTTCCCGGACGCCTTCTACATCCGCGAGCGTGGCCGCTTCTATCCGGACGATTCCGAAGACAAGGGCCGCCTGCTCAGCGCCGGATTCCACAATGTCATGGGTTACTTCCGTGACGACACGCCATTGCAGGAGCTGATTCTGGATGATGCCGGAGTCAAGGAACTGGACATGCTATGGCTGCAGTTCGACACCGTAGCCGACTTCACGACCCGCACCTACACGCAGTTCTACTTCAACCAAAGCGGGGAGATTGACGGGCGCGGCCGCGAGTCCGGAAGTTTCCGTCCCGGCGACACGGCCATCACTTCGGAAAAGGTAATCTTCGGCATTCGCGACACGTATCTGGCCGCCGCCGAAACCCGAGGCGACGAGCTAACCAAGGAGGCGATCCGTGAGCACTTCGCGCGGGTCAATGCCACCATCCGCGCCGTGGAGAAGGCGCGCCTGGACGCGGAGCCTACCCATATCGAGGCGATGCTGGCGTTCGCCGCGAAGGCTTATCGCAGGCCTTTAACCGCGGACGAGCAGGAAGGTCTTCGCCGCTACTACCGTGACATCCGCGAAAAGCAAGGCCTCAACCACGAAGACGCCATGCGCGACATGGTGGTGCTGATCCTGATGTCGCCCGACTTCTGCTACCGTGTCGAAGCGGCCACGCCACAACCGCCTGCCGTCTCCCAGACAAAGCCCGCGGCGCCCGCACGCCGCGCCAGGCCCGCGCCAGTGGAGAAAGTCAAGCCTCTGAACGGCTACGCACTCGCCACACGCCTCGCTTACTATCTCTGGTCCACCCTGCCCGACGAAACGCTGCGCACGCTGGCCGCTTCCGGCGAAATTAACCAGCCGGAAGTGCTGAAAGCGCAAATCAAGCGCATGCTGCAGGATCCGAAAGCCCGCGCTCTGGCCACCGAGTTCGCCGGCAACTGGCTGGAGTTCCGCCGCTTCGAGGACCACAACAGCGTCGATCGTACGCGCTTCCCCGAGTTCTCCAACGAACTCCGGCAAGCCATGTTCGAAGAGCCCATCCGCTATATCGAAGACCTCATCCGAAACGACGGCTCCGCGTTGGACGTGCTGTACGGCAAGCACACCTTCGTGAACCGCGTACTTGCCGACCACTATGGCATGGGCGACAGCCGCCCACCCGCCGGGACGTGGAAACGCATTGACGACGCAACTCCCTTCGGCCGCGGCGGCATCCTGCCGATGGCTGCCTTCCTGACCCGCAATTCGCCGGGTCTGCGCACCAGCCCCGTGAAGCGCGGCTTCTGGGTTGCGAAGACGGTGCTTGGGGAACACATCCCGCCGCCGCCTCCGAACGTGCCAGAACTGCCGGGCGACGAATCGAAGATGGATCTGCCCCTTCGTCAGATGCTGGCCAGACATCGCGAGAACCCCAGTTGCGCGGGCTGCCACCAGCGTTTCGATGGCTTCGGCCTTGCCTTCGAAAGCTACGGGCCGGTGGGCGAACGCCGTACCAAGGACTTAGCCGGACGCCCCGTCGATACAGCCTCGGAGTTCCCGAACGGCACGTCCAGCAAGGGCCTGGAAGACCTCATCGCCTATATCAAGCAACACCGGGAAAAAGACTTCGTGGATAACCTTTGCCGCAAGATGCTGGTCTATGCGCTGGGCCGCAGCCTGCAGCTTTCCGACGAACTCCTCATCGACGAGATGAAGCGGCAGTTCACCGCCGGAGGACACCGGTTTTCCACCCTGATAGAATCCATAGTCATAAGCCCGCAGTTCCGGAAGCAAAGGGCATCGGAGCTGCTCAGTAGTAATCAAGCAGGATCCAGGAAGGCTCAGTAATCGTATGCACATTCCCAAGCTCACTTCGAACAAAGGCGTCACTCGCCGGGCGGTGCTCCGTGGCGCGGGCGTTGCCGTCGCGATGCCTTGGCTGGAGTCGCTGCAAGGCGCCACTGCGGCGCCCAAGCGCTTCGCCGTACTCTTCATGGGCACCGGTGTGAACGAGGATCACTGGTATTCCAAAGGCGACGGGGATGCCATGGAACTTAGCCGCTCTTTGCAGCCGCTGGCGCCCATCAAGAACAAGGTCAACATCATCGAAGGCCTGTTCGTGAAGAACCTCACCGGGCAGGGTATTCACCCCGCGCAGACGGGCAGCCTGCTCTCCGGCGCCACCATCCAGCGCGGTCCCATCCTCCGTTCCGGTATTACGGCCGACCAGGTGCTGGCCAATCACATCGGGCAGGACACCGCCCAGCCCAGCATGGTGCTGGCGTGCGAACAGCCGCTCACCGGCTATCACGAAACCAACTTCTCCATGGCATACAGTTCGCACATCTCCTGGCAGAGTCCGGATTCGCCGGTGCCCACGGAAGTGTATCCTTCGCTCGCCTTTGATGTGCTATTTGAGAATCGTGGCATTCTGCGCAACGCCAGTATTCTGGATCGCGTCCGTGACCGCGCCACCACGCTTTCCAAGCAGGTCAGCGCCACCGACAAGGCCAAGATCGACGAGTATCTGACCTCCGTGCGGGAGATTGAAAAGCGCGTCGAGCGCATGCGCATCGACAAGCATAAGGCCGATGAAGCCGCCAAAGGCGAGAACAAGCCGGCCATCACCATGGCTCGCCCCGCCAACGGCCTTCCGGAGGATCTCCGCGAACACGCCAGGATCATGTGCGACATCATCGCCCTCGGCTTCCAAAGCGACCGTACCCGCGTCGCCAGCATGATTCTTGCCAATGATTTGTCGGCGATGATTTATCCGTTCCTGGGCGTCCGCGAAGGCCATCACTCCGCCTCGCACTACAACCTGTCCGACAGCTACGAAGCCATCACGCGCTTCCACCTGAGCCAGTTGGCCTATCTGGCGCAGAAGCTGGATAGCATGCCCGAAGGGACCGGTACCGTGCTCGACAACTCCTGCCTGCTGTTCCTCTCCAATATGTGGTCCGGACGCAAGCACGATAACACGCGTCTTCCCCTGGTCCAGGCGGGCGGCTGCGGCGGCACCATCAAGACTGGCCGTACTCTGAATTTCCTGAACGCCGGCGACGAGAATCGGAAGCTGAGCGCGCTGCTGCTCACCATCGTCAACCGCATGGGCGTGAAGATGGAGACCTTCGGTGATGCCACGGCACAGCTTGCAATCTAGGCCGTCATGATCCTCGCACTCGTGTACCGCGCCTTGCTGGCCGCGCTTCTCCTAAGCCCGGCCCTGCTTGCAAAGACGGATTTTCAGCGGCACATTCGCCCCATCCTCTCGGACAATTGCTTTGCCTGCCACGGGCCTGACTCGAAGACCCGCATGGCCGGACTCCGGCTCGATAGCAAGGAAGAGGCGCTTGCCGCTCGCAAGAACGGCGCTGCCATTGTTCCCGGAAAGCCGGAGGCAAGCCTCATCTACCAGCGGCTCGTGGAAACGCGGCCGGCTTTGCGCATGCCCCCGGCTGCTTCCCACAAGACCGTAACGCCGCAGCAGGTGGCTCTTATCAAGCAATGGATCACCGAAGGCGCGCCCTGGCAGGAGCACTGGTCCTTCCTTGCGCCGAAGAAGCCGGCTCCCCCGGCGGTGAAGAACCTCGCCTGGGTAAAAACGCCCATCGACCGCTTTGTTTTATCCCGCCTGGAAGCGCAGGGCCTGACTCCGGCTGCCGAAGCCGATAAGCGCACGCTCATTCGTCGCGTCGCGCTCGACCTGACTGGCCTGCCCCCGAAGCCCGCGGAGATCGAACAGTATCTGGCCGATGCAACCTCACAGGCCTATGAGCGCATGATCGACCGGTATCTCGAATCGCCCCACTACGGCGAGCACCGCGCCCGCTTCTGGCTGGATGTGGCCCGCTACGGCGATACACATGGCATTCACGTCGACAACTACCGCGAGATCTGGCCCTATCGCGATTGGGTGATCCAGGCCTACAACCGCAATCTCGGCTTTGACCGCTTCACCATCGAACAATTGGCCGGCGACCTGCTGCCCAACCCCAGCCTGGACCAGCGCATCGCCACTGGCTTCCACCGTTGCAATGTCACCACCAACGAAGCCGGAATCATTGAAGACGAGTATGCCGAGATCTATGCCAAGGACCGTGCCGACACCACCGGCGCCGTCTGGCTCGGCATGACCGTCGGCTGTGCCACCTGCCACGATCACAAGTTCGACCCCATCTCCCAGAAGGACTTCTATTCCCTTGGCGCCTTCTTCCGCAACACCACCCAGAATGTGATGGACGACAACATTCCGGACACCCCGCCCGTGCTGGTGGTGCCGCGCAAGGAAGATCGCGAGACCTGGACGCACCTGAACCTCCGCCTGGCCGCCATTCGCAAAGAGATGCAGGACACGCGCGGGTCCGCGGCAACGGCCTTCGAGAAGTGGCTGGCCACCCGGCAGAAGGTGGAGAACGCAACCCCGCTAGCCGAAAAAGACGAGCTCTTCCGCGCGGACCTGGCTACGCTGGCAAACGCCGATGGCGTCACTCTGGGCGACTCTCCCATCGCCGGCGCGCCCGCGCTTCGCTTCTCCAAGAACGGAGGCGTCAACGTTACCGATGCGCCGCGGCTGGATGCCGAAGAGCCCTTCTCGATCTCGGTGAGCTTCCTATTCCCCGTAGCCGAACAGAGCTACACCATCGCCTCCCACCAAAACATGAAGGACAAGGGGCGCGGCTGGCTCATCGACATCGGCGCCCGTGTCATTGCCGCGCGCTTGATCGGGGACGACGGCCGCAATATCGAGATCCGTGCCGCGCACCTGGAGCAGATCAAGCACGGCACCTGGAATCATCTCACGTTCACTTATGATGGCTCGCGGCATCAGTCCGGCATGGGCCTGTTCCTGAATGGCCGCGCGATTCCTACCCAGGGCCGCGGCAATCAGAATGTGGAACTGCGCGGCAGCATCGGTGTCGAAGCGCCGCTGGTACTGGGCAAGGCATTGGCCGAAGGAGCCATCGCCGATTTCCGCATCTTCAAACGCGTGGTGAGCGAGAGCGAGGCCGCGCTGCTGCACGATTGGCTTGCCATTGATCGCGCGCTGCGCCAGGATTCCGCGCAGCTCACCTCGGCCAGCCGCGACGCCCTGCTCACTTATTTCCTGATGAAGGAGTACGAGCCCTTCCGGAAACTGGCCCTGGAACAGAATGAGTCCAATTTGAAGGCTCGCACGATTGCCCGCCGCGGGGCCGTCACGCTGGTCATGCACGAGCGCGAAACCAGCAAGCCCTCCGCGCACGTGCTCTACCGCGGCGCCTATGACCAGCGCCGTGACAAAGTGGAAGCCAAGACGCCCTCCGTCCTGCCGCCCATGCCTGCTGACTTGCCCAGGAACCGCCTTGGCTTTGCCCAATGGCTGTTCCGTCCGGAGCACCCGCTCACCGCGCGGGTCACCGTGAATCGCATGTGGCAGGAGGTCTTCGGTAACGGCCTGGTGAAAACTCCCGATGACTTCGGCAGCCAGGGCGAACCGCCTTCACACCCCGATCTGCTGGACTGGCTGGCGGTCGATTTCCGCGAGAACAATTGGGACGTGAAACGTTTTTACAAACAGGTGCTGCTGTCGGCCACCTACAGGCAGTCGGCCACCGTATCGCCGGCGAAGCTCGCCAAGGATCCGGAGAACCGCCTGCTCAGCCGTGGTCCCCGGTTCCGCATGGATGCCGAGATGGTTCGCGACTACGCCCTCGCCGCCAGCGGCCTGCTGGTCGGCCAGATCGGCGGCCCCAGCGTGAAGCCGTATCAACCCGAAGGCATCTGGGAATCGGTGGCCATGCTTGGCTCCAACACCCGCTTCTACAAGCGCGATCAGGGCGATGGCCTGTATCGCCGCTCGCTTTACAGCTTCTGGAAGCGCAGCGCTCCGCCGCCCGGCATGGAGATCTTCAACGCGCCGACGCGGGAATCCTGCACGGTGAAGCGCGAACGCACCAATACGCCGCTGCAGGCGCTGGCAACCATGAACGACGAGCAGTACGTGGAAGCCGCGCGAAGCCTCGCCGAACGCAGCATGGAGGCCACCGCGGCCTTCGACGCCCGCTTGGATTACCTCTCCACGCGCATCCTGTCGCGCCCGCTGCGCCTGGATGAGCGTGCCGTCGCCAGGAAAGCCTTCGACGGCTTCCTCGCGCACTACCAGGCACACCCCGAAGATGCCGCCAAGCTACTCGACGTAGGCGATCGCAAGCGCGACCCATCGCTGCCGCCCGCCGAACACGCCGCCATGACCATGCTGGCCAACCAGTTGCTGAATCTGGACGAGGTGTTGAACAAATGAGCGATCCGAAGAAGGTCCTTCGCCCCGACGCCGAGGGCCACTACTCGCCCGCCGCGTTGGAGCTTGATCGGCGGGCGCTGCAACGGTACGCTCCCGGCCGGCACCCTATCGATCCGCTTGCCGCCGCCATGGGCCGGGAGGAATCGCGGCGCCGTTTCTTTGCACGCGGTGCCCAGGGCATCGGCGCCCTCGCGTTGGCCTCCCTCTTGGGTGAGGATGCCAAGGCCGCGGGCCGTGAGAACGGCGCTTTGCCCGGACTGCCGCACTTCGTACCGAAGGCCAAGCGGTGCATCTATCTGCATTTGGTAGGCGCGCCGCCGCAGATGGATCTGTACGACTACAAGCCGAAGATGAAGGACTGGTTCAACAAAGACCTGCCGGACTCCATCCGCCAGGGCCAGCGACTGACCACCATGACCAGCGGGCAATCGCGATTCCCTATCGCGCCGTCAGTTTTCAAGTTCTCGCAACACGGCAAGTCCGGCGCCCGGATCTCGGAGTTGCTCCCAAAGATCGGCGGCATGGCCGATGACATCGCCATCATCCGCAGCATGCATACCGAAGCCATCAATCATGAACCGGCCATTACGTTTTTTCAAACCGGCTTCATGATCGCGGGCCGGCCCTGCATCGGCTCATGGCTGAGCTACGGCCTCGGCAGCATGAATCAGGACCTGCCGGCGTTCGTGGTGCTGCAGGCCAAGCATAATCATCCGCGCGCCAACGTCCAGGCCATCTCCGCCCGCTTGTGGAGCGCTGGTTTCCTCTCCGGCGAATACAGCGGTGTCAGCCTGCGCAGCGGCGCCGATCCAGTGCTGTTCATCAATAACCCCGATGGCGTACCCGCGAACGTCCGCCGGGCCATGCTGGACGGGCTAGGCAAGATGAACGAGATGAACTTCCAGCGCCTGGGCGATCCGGAGACCAAGACGCGCATCTCGCAGTATGAAATGGCGTTCCGCATGCAGTCGTCGGTGCCGGAGTTGACGGATCTGAGCAAGGAGCCGGAGTCCACCTGGAAGATGTATGGGGCGGATGCGAAGACCCCCGGCAGCTTCGCGCAGAGCGCCCTGATGGCGCGCCGTCTAGCCGAACGCGGCGTGCGCTTCGTGCAGGTCTATCACCGCGGATGGGACGTGCATGGCCTGCTGCCGGAAGTGCTGCCCAGCCAGTGCAAGGAGATCGACCAGCCCTGTTGGGCGTTGATTCAGGATCTGAAGCAGCGCGGCATGCTGGAAGATACGCTGGTGATCCTGGCCGGCGAGTTTGGCCGGACGATTTACTCGCAGGGCAAGCTCACGGAAACCGACTACGGCCGCGACCATCACCCGCGCTGCTTCAGCCTGTGGATGGCGGGCGGCGGCATCAAGGGCGGCGTGGTCCACGGCGAGACTGACGATTTCAGCTACAACATCGTCAACGACCCGGTGCATGTGCGCGACTTCCAGGCCACCATCCTGCACCTGTTCGGCATAGACCACCTGCGCTTCTCCCACAAGTTTCAAGGATTGGATGTGAGGCTGACGGGTGTGGAACCCGCCGCGCCGGTGAAAGCTATTCTGGCGTAAACTACGCCCATGCTCACTCGTCGCACCTGGCTGGCCACGGCCGCAGCGGCAGCACTCCCTGCCCAATCCAAGCCTCCCGTGATCAACTGCGCCGAGCACGCCTGGGTGCTGCCAAACGCCAAGTACCCGATGCCGGCCGAACGCGCCGTGTGTCCGACGAATCTGCCAAACCACGAATACTCCGCCGAGTTCCTGCTATCGGAGATGCGTACCTACAAGGTGGATGGCGTCGTCGTCTCCCATGTTTGCTACTACGGGCATGACAACTCCTATGCCAGCTATTGCGTGAAGAAGTATCCGAAGAAGTTCGCCGCCATCGGGCTGCTGGTGGGGCACCGCCTCTATTCCCCCGATGACAAGGAGAACCCCGCACGGCTGGAGCGCCTGGTCAAGGAAGACGGGCTCATCGGACTCCGCCTGAGTCCCATCTACAACCGCGACGCCGTCTGGCTGAATGATCCGGCCTGTCACCCGCTGTTTAAGAAGGCCGAGCAACTCGGCTGCACGTTCAACATCTTTCTGGCGCCGCATCAGGTACCGCAAGTGGGCGACGTCGCGGCTCGATTCCCCGGCCTCAATCTGGTCATTGACCACATCGCCATGATCGACATCACGAAACCGGATGCGGACGGCTTCGGCCCGCTGCTCGATTTGCAGAAGTACCCCAACGTCTACATCCGCACGTCGCTGCACAATCCGTCGAAGACGAAGGAGATGCCGTATCGCGATGTATGGCCGTACCTTCGCCGCCTCTACGACCGCTATGGAGGCAAGCGCATGCTCTGGGGCAACTTCTTCGAATACCAGATCATGAAGGAGATGATTCCTTTCTTCACGGCGGAGGATAAGGAATACATTCTCGGCCGGACGGCACATCGTCTCTACAAGTTCGCCTGAGGAGCCGGAACTGACGAAGCAGATAAAGCTGTAGCAGATAAAGCTGGCTAATCCGGCCCGCGGCTGTTACGCTTACAGCGCCATGTCAGTACGCAACGGAGACAAAGCGCGCCATCACCGGCTGCGCAAACGTAAGGCGGCCATACGCCGCAAGATGCGGGAGCTTCGCAAAACGCTGGCCGTTAGTAAGTAGAATCGTCACACCCCCTTGGGCGTTGCCCAGTGGTTGCGATACTTGCGCTTCAGCATCGCGGCGGCTTCCGCGTCACCCGGAATCGTTTCCGTCGCCGGTTGAAACGCAACGTTTCTTCCCGTGCGGTGAACAATGTTGCCTAGGTGGCACAGCGCGTTCGACACATGCGCGATCTCTATATCGCAATTTGGCCGCTTGCGTGAGGCCACGCAATCCACGAAGTTGCGCATGTGGAAGTCGGGCTCTTGGTCCTGGTATTCGGTCACCACTTTGCCCGCTTTGTCGAAGAGCCGATAGCCCCAGAGGCGGTTCCAACGGCCAATGTGCAGGAAGCCTTCCGTTCCATACACCGCCACGCCGTTGTCGATGCCTTCCAGCCCGTAATCGTGCCAGATGCGCATCTCCCAAACCAGCCCCTGCTTGCCGGCAAAGTCGAACGAGAGATTCATCGTGTCCGGCGTCTGCTGGTCGTCTTGAAAGTAGTACTTGGCGCCCGAGCCGCTGATGCGGGTGGGCAAGTCCGCCCGCAGCGCCCAGCGCGCCTGGTCCAATTGGTGCGCGCCGTCGTTGCCGATGTCGCCGGTGCCGAAGTTCCAATGCCAATGCCACTTGTAATGGAAGCGGTTGTCGTTGAACGGCATCATCCCGGCCGGGCCGACCCAGGTATCGTAAGCCACGCCCGCGGGCGGTGCGCCGTTCGGGCGAGCGCCGATATCGGCGCGTAGTTGCGCGTTCCACGCCTTGGCCATCAGTACGCGGCCCAACTGATTGGAATGCGCCACGGCAATCGCCTTGATGGTGCTGGGACGGCTGCGCGATTGCATCCCCGCCTGCACCACGCGGTTGTATTTCCGTGCCGCCTCCACCATCAGCCGGCCCTCGCGGAGGTTATGGCTAATGGGCTTCTCGACGTAGACATCCTTGCCCGCCGCGCAGGCCAGGATCGCCGCTGGGGCATGCCAATGGTCGGGCGTGGCGATGACGACTGCATCCACTTCCTTGTCTTCCAGCAGGCGGCGCATGTCTTCGCTGCCGCGCACCTTGCCATAGCCGAGTTTGTCCGCGGCCGCCTGTGCTTTCTCCAGCCGCGACTGGTCGACATCGCACAGGTGCGTGATGCGCGCGTTCGGGACGCGCTTCACTTCCTGGCTCATCAGGGCGTTGCCGCGCCCCCCGATGCCGATCATGCCGATGCGTACCACGTCGGAAGCGGCCACTGCCTTGCGTGGGAGAGCTGCCGTGGTAGCGGCGCCCAGGAAGTATCGACGATTCATGACTGAGAGAACGCCTTTCGCACCTGGTTCAGGAAGGTGGTGACGATACTCTTGGGGTCGCCTTCGCCGAGCGCCTCGATCGGTGTGAAGCCGCGATAGCCCACTTTGTCGATGATGGCCCGCAAGCGCGGCAGATCGATCGGCGTCTTCTTCGTGCCGTACCAGACGTGTTCTTTGATCTGCCAGTTGCTGGCGTAGGGCAGCAGCTTTTCGATCTCGGCGTAGGGGTCGCCCTGGCGGAGGCTGCCGACATCCAGGATGACGGAGAACCATTCGGAGTTCACCAGATCCACGACGCGGATGGTTTCGGCGGCGGTCTTCAGGTAGTCGTCATGATGCTGCAGGCCGACGATCACGCCATGCTTGGCGCCATAGGCGGCACATTCCTGAAAGTTCGGGACCATCCATTCCAGGACCTGATCGAAGGTGTGGCCCTTCGGCAGTTCGCGCCCGGAGAAGACGCGCACCATGTCGGAACCAAGCTTCGCCGCCACGTCGATCCAATCCTTCACCAATTGGACATGCCCGCGGCGGCTGCTGGGATCGGTGAGAGCAAAGTCATTGCGGACGCCGGTTCCGCTGATGGTTACGCCATTGAGGAAGGCCTTCCGCTTCAGCTTGTAAAGGAACTCATCGCTAGGCACGTTGGGATAGCCGGGGAAGTAGTAGCCGGTCAGATCCACACCGTCAATCTGCTGTTCGGCGCAGTAGTCGATGACATCATCGAGATTCATCTTGCCGGCCATCAGCGGTTTGTTGAACGAGTAGGCATTCAGGCCGATGCGGATGCGGGTGCCAGGGCGGCGCCGCACCGGGCCATTGGTGGCGGCGAGCGCGGGTACGGCGGGTAGGGCGGTCAGAAACGTTCGGCGATTCATAAGGGCCTGTCACAAAACAAGTAGATCAACTTATGTCCGTCGGGGCAGTATGCT
>CAYLPH010000036.1:0-82509 GCA_964385495.1 uncultured Candidatus Solibacter sp. | reverse complement strand
GGCGCGGATCTCCCAGAACTTGTCCGGCGAGCGGTCCACCGGCATGGGGCTGATGCCGGTGGCGTCGGGGACGTTGGGCGTGCCGATCTGTAGCGGGTCGCCAATCTGGCCGACGTTGATCGGCGTGCCGTCGGACAGCGTGAGGATGGTCCCCGCCTGCCAGCCGCCCAGTACCTTGTCGAGCGCGTTGCTGCTGCTTGCCCAACGCTTGCCCTTACCGAACGGCAGTTCATACAAGACCGAACTCACGAACCGGTGGGCGTTGTGGAATTGCGAGAGCGAATGCTCGCGCTGCAGGTTGTAGTTGTCGGTGGCAAACTGGTTCTCGCCGGTGTTGTTGCGGACCGAACTGCCCTGGTCCATGGCCTTCGACCACGTAAAGCCGGCCAGGTAGGTCAGCCCTTTGGAGAAACGCCGCGTGGCCTTCAGGCCTAAGCCGTGGTAGCCGGAGTTGCCGTGGTTGTCGAGCGTCTGGATGAGTCCATAAGCAGGGAACGGCGACCGCTGCAGGAGCGACCGCGAGTCATTCGGCCCGGTCCGCAGCACCGGCTGATTCCATACGCGCAGCAACTCCAGTTTGTGGCCGCCGTTGCCGATGTATCCCGCTTCCAGCACGGTGTCATCGGAGATCTGCCGCTGCACGTTGAATACCCACTGCAGCAGGTAGGGCGTGCGGCGATTGGTGTTGTTGGCCAGCGTGAACGTGGGCCCCTGGCAGGGGCCGCTCCAGTTCCGGCACTGGCCGCCTTCGTTACGCCACGGGTCGCTGAAGTTCGCGTTCGGACGTTCGGAATCGGCGAGGAACTGCGAGCGTCCGCCCACGTTGCGGCTCAGGTCGAAACGCGCCTCGACGATGTCCTGTACGTAGAACATGCCGAAGCCCGCGCGCATGGTCCACTTCTCGGACGGGCGGAAGGCCAGGCTGACGCGGGGGGCGAAGTCGTTGTTGTCGCGGCGCACGGTTTGTCTCCCCGCGATGTCGTCGCCCGAAGCGGTGGGAATGCCGTCGTGGAAGCGGAACGGCAGACCTTCATGAAAGTCGCCCGATCCGGGCCGGAACATGACGGGCACGCGCGCGCCCGGCACCAGTTGTCCGTCATGAACGCCGGAATCGAAGACGTAGACGTTCATGATGCCGCGGTACTTGTCGTGGTAGGGCGGCGTGTTCTCGTAGCGGAGGCCAAGTTCGGCGGTCAGTCTGCGGGTGATCTTCCAGGTGTCCTGCAGATAGAGGGAGAACACGGTGGCGCGAAATAGGCCGTTGGAGAACGCCCGTGCCCGCGTTGGCGTCGATACCTCCCCTAACAGGTAGTCCGCGAAGGGATGGCCGGTGACGCCGCGCTGTGCCGGGCTCTGCGTGGCGTTGGTGGCGAAGCCGAAACTGCCGCGGGTGAAGGCGTTGCCGGTCTCGTTGTAGCGGTCGCGCCTTAGTTCGCCGCCGAAGCGGAACGAGTGTGAACCGCGGATGATGCTCATGTTGTCGATCCATTGGAAGATCGACGTGCGGCCCACGAACGGCCCATTACCCTGCTCGCCGAATCCCGTCAGGCCGAGCCCCAGGCCGATCGACGGCGTTCCATAGGAAAGCTCGACGGGCGAGTTGAGGCCGGCAATTCCAAGTTCGCTGGTGACGTCGCGCTTGAAGGCGTAGAAGCGCCGCTGGTCGTTGTTGAACTGTGTCCAGCCCATGCGGAACTCATTCACCACCGACGGGCTGAGGGTGCGAATGTTGCTGGCCAGCACCTGGTTGGTCTTGGTCAGGATGTTCGCCTCCTGGTCCTGGAACGAGGCGATTTCCTTGTAGTCTTCGTCGCTCCAACTGAAGCGGCCGTACCAGGTGGAGCCGGGGCTCTGCACATAGTCGATCCGCTGGTTGAACTGCTCCCAGGTGATGGGCCGGTCGCGCTGGCGGATGTGATTGCCGAGGATGTCGTCGCCGGGCCGCGTAGCTCGTGGATAGAACTCCAGCAGCTTAATGGAAACAGGATTGAAGCGCGCCGCGGGGATGGCGTTGTTGGGGAAGGGCAGGGCGGACACCGCGCGGGGATTGCCGGCGGCATCGGTGGTGAAGGTGCGCGTCGCCGGGTCGAAGATAGTCCTTCCGGACGCGGTGAAGTCGCCCGCGCGCATGCGGTCCGGCGCCACGTTGTTCAGCCCTTGCAGGGTCTTGGTCTCGCGCAGCGATTCGAAGTTCGACATGAAGAACAGCTTGTCGCGGATGATCCGTCCGCTCAGTGTGAAGCCGAACTGGTTTCGCAGGAATGGGTTCTTGTTGCCCACCTGGCGGTATTCCTTGGCATCGAAGTTATCGTTGCGGACGAATTCGAACAGGGTGCCATGCAGTTCATTGGTGCCGGCTTTGGTGGCTACGTTGATCTGCACCGCGCCGCGGCCGAACTCGGCGGAATAGACGCCGGTTTCGATCTTGAACTCCTGCAGCGCGTCAATGGAAGGTTGCAGCGCGTAGAGGTTGTAGCTCATGTCGGTGTTTTCGAGCCCGTCGAGCGTGTAGTGGTTGAACTGGTTGCGCGATCCGGCTACCGAGATCGACTTTTCGGTCCGTGTGCCACCCTTGCGCGCCGCCGCCTCTCCGCCCGCTCCCTGTTCGGCCGATACGTTCGGACTCAACGCCACCATCTGGAGGTAGTTGCGGCCGTTCAACGGGAGTTCCACGATGCGCCGGTTGTCGATGACGGTGCCCACCGAGGCGTTCTCGGCCGAGAGCATTGGCGCCCCCCCGCGCACTTCGACCGATTCGGACACCGAGCCTACTTCGATGACGAAGTCCATGCGGACGGCGTCGGCGACCTGCACGCGCACATCGCCGCGGGTCGACGACTTGAAGCCTTCCTTCTGGACGCGCACTTCGTAGTTGCCCGGCGGCACGAAGGGAATGGTGAAGTTGCCGGTCTCATTAGTTTCGGCCTTGCGAGCCTGGCTGGTGGCGGTGTTGGTTAGGGTGATATTCGCGCCGGCGACTACCGCGCCGGTGGCGTCGCGAACCGATCCGCTGATCTCTCCGAATGTTTGCCCTTGCGCGGTGCCCACGAGGAGGGCAGCCAGCAGTACGGCCCAGACAATCTTGGTCTTGCGCACGATCCAGGTCTCCTTCGACGGTGTTGGCCCGCTGGCCGCGCGAGCGCCAGCCGGGTGGGCTGATTGTATTGAAAGGATCCGTGGAGGGCAAGTCGGGGCTAAGGGGCTGGACGGGAGGGTGGGAGTTGGTTGGCTGAGTCTCAGGAGCGGTCTGTCACGCGCTCTTCAGCCGCTTCGCTGGCAGGAATCGAATCTCCACGCGCTTGTCGAGGGCTTCGGCGATGCGCTTCAGCATGGAAAGGGAGTGTCCGTCGTAGTCGGCGTCTTCCAGGCGGCAGATTGCGGAGGCGGAGGTGCCGACCTTCTTCGCGAGTTCGCGCTGGCTCAAACCCGCCTTGGTGCGGAGGTCATATATTTTGCGGGCGATCTCGGCGTTGAGGAGTTCCTCTTCGAAGCTCTCGATGCGTTGTGGATCGTCGCCAATGTAGCGGTCGTAAAGGTACTGCATTGTGGCGGACCCGAACTTGCGCTTCGTTTTCCTGGCCTTGCTCTTCGTTGCCATGTCTTGAAACTCCGGTATCACCGTGTAGCGTTCAAAATCTGCCGTTACGCTTTTCTTCCGTGCCGCCGCTTCATCGATGCGAATTATGCGGCATGTCCTTGCCATCGGACCAGGGGGCGCCAACCCATCTTTACGCCGCGCCCGCCTATTCATGGTATAGTCACAGACAGCGCACGTGTGCCCCATAGTGCGCACCCTCCCTTTGACAGCCGTACCGGCACTTCGGTAAACTGTAACTTTTGTAGGGACCACACGGAGATCGTCTGTCTGTATGAATACGCAGTTCCCATCCGCGACCAATTTTAAGCGGTCCTGGTATGTTATCGATGCCAATGAGGCCGTTTTGGGCCGGCTAGCCACGAAGGCTGCCATGATTCTCATCGGGAAGCACAAGCCCACCTATACGCCGTTTCTCGATACCGGCGATCACGTCATCGTGATCAACGCCAAGAACGTGAAGCTGACCGGCGCCAAGGAAGAACAGAAAATGTACCGCCACCACACCCTATATCCGGGTGGCTTGAAGGAGGCCCAGGCACGCAAGGTGCGCGCCGAGCGGCCCACCAAGATGGTGGAGGAAGCAATCCGCGGCATGCTGCCGAAGACCAAACTCGGCAAGCAGTTGTTCCGCAAGTTGAAGGTTTACGCCGGCGACAAGCACCCGCATCAGGCGCAGTCGCCCGAGCCCCTGGGCGCTTAAAGCCAGGTCGGAAGAGAGAGGATTCGGTTTTGCCTGCTACGTTCATTCAGCACCTGGGCACCGGTCGCCGGAAGACCGCTGTCGCCCGCGTTTTTCTCCGTCCCGGTAAGGGCGGCATCACTGTCAATGGCCGGGAAATGGAGGCGTATTTCAATACGCCGTCCTCGCGGGCTCAGGTTCGCGCGGCGCTGCTCGCCACCGAAACGGCCGACAAGTTCGATATTCTCATCCTCACCAATGGTGGCGGTCTGGAAGGCCAGGCCGGCGCCGTGCGTTTGGGCATTGCCCGCGCCTTGGTCGAGTTTAATGCGGAGTTGCGGGGGAAGTTGAAGCAACTCGGCTATCTCACGCGCGACCCCCGCGCCCACGAGCGCAAAAAGTACGGCCAGAAAGGCGCTCGCCGTCGTTTCCAGTTCTCCAAGCGCTAATTCGCGTCCCGCGGAACTGGTCGTCATCCACTTGGGCAGTCAGGCGAATCTCGCCTGCGCAAATCTCGCCTTGGACCGTGCACCGGCACGCCTGTCTGCCATAACCACCTTTAACAGGAGGCTTCTCTGCCCTCGATTACGATGAAGGAATTGCTCGAAGCTGGCGTTCACTTCGGGCACCAGACCAAGCGCTGGAATCCAAAGATGAAGGAGTACATCTTTGGCGAACGTAACGGCATCTACATCATTGATCTCCAAAAGACCCTCAAGCTCTTCAAAGACGCCATGCGCTTCGTTGAAGAAATGGCCAGCTCGGGCAAGAACATCCTGTTCGTCGGCACCAAGCGCCAGGCCCAGGAAGCGATTGCCGAGGAGGCCGGGCGCTGCCAGCAGTACTATGTGAACCAGCGCTGGTTGGGCGGGCTGCTGACCAATTTCGTCACCGTCAAGCGCTCCATTAACCGTCTCAAGGATCTCGACGACATTGCCAACAACGGCTGGGTGGGCCGCGCCAAGAAGGAAGTGATCCGCCTGGAGCGCGAGCGTAAGCACCTGATGTCGAACCTCGCCGGTATCAAGGATATGCCCGGTCTGCCGGACATGCTCTTCGTCGTCGATTCCAGCAAGGAATCGATTGCCGTCGCTGAAGCGAAGAAGCTTGGTATCCCCGTGGTGGCCGTGGTGGACACTAACTGCGACCCCGACATGGTCGACTACGTGATCCCCGGCAACGACGATGCGCTGCGCGCTATCCGCCTGTTTACGAATAAGGTCGCCGAGGCTGTCATTGAAGGCCGCCAACGCGTCAGCGAGGCCGAGTTCGGCACTATCCCGTCCGGCGAAACGACCGAGGAATCCGGCGGCGAGCCCACGGACATCAGCCAGTACCTGGATCCGCAGTACTCGCAGCAGTTGATGGCCGAAAGCCTGCCCGAGGACGATCTGGCCGCGCTGCCCATCAAAGGCCGCCGCCGTAACGAAGCAGAGGACGATCTGGGGTTTGCGCGCTAACCGCGCGCGTCCCCGCTCCTGCCCAAGTCTTATCGATCTTTTCAAAAGGGAATCCAACTGCCATGGCCGAAATCACCGCGCAACTGGTAAAAGAGCTCCGCGATCGCACTGGCGCGGGCATGATGGAGTGCAAGAGCGCTCTCAAGGAAGCCAACGGCGACCTCTCGGACGCCGAAGTGGTCCTTCGCAAGAAGGGCATCGCCTCGGCTTCGAAGAAGTCCGCCCGCACGACCAAGCAGGGCAAGATCGAAGCCTTCGTGTCGCCGGATGCTTCCCTCGGCGTGCTCATTGAAGTGAACTGTGAGTCGGACTTCGTGGCTCGCACGGACGACTTCACGGAGTTGTGCCGCGACCTGGCGGCTCACGTGGCGGAGGCGAATCCCGCCGTCGTGCGGGCCGGCGATGGGCCCGGCGCGGACCTGATGAGCCAGAAGTTCGTCAAGGATCCGGCCGCTACCATTGAAGATGTGATCAAGGCGCGAATTGCCAAGCTCGGGGAGAACATCAGCATCGCGCGCTTTGCCCGCTTCGCCAGTTCCGGCGGCCGGGTGGAGAGCTATATCCACTCCGGCGCCCAACTCGGTGTGCTGGTGGAGTTGGCCAGTTCCAAGGCTGACGCCAGCGGCTCGGCTGAGTTCGCCGACCTTGGCCGCGATGTCGCCATGCAGATCGCGGCGACCGATCCGCAGTCCATCGGGCGCGCCGACGTTCCCGCGCACCTGGTCGAAAAGGAAAAGGAAATCCAGAAGGACCGCGCCCGGCAGGAAGGCAAGCCCGAGAAGATCCTCGACAAGATCATCGAAGGCCGCATGGGCAAATTCTACGAAGAGGTTTGCCTGCTGGAACAGCCCTTTATCAAGGAAAACTCCATGAAGGTGGAGGAACTGATCAAGAGTAAGGCCGGTGCCGTGGGTACGGTCAGCATCGTCCGCTTTGTGCGCTTCAAGGTCGGCGATACGCAGGCGGCGGAAGCGACCGCCGAGTAAGTCCCCGCCCCGAGGACTAACCCCGTGCCAGCCTACCAGCGCATTTTGCTGAAATTGTCCGGCGAGGTTCTCGCCGGACCCCAGAAGTTTGGCATTGATCCGGAGCGCATCCAGTTGATGGCCGCTGAACTGGGAGAGTTGGCGCGCACCGGCATCCAATTGGGCCTGGTCGTCGGGGGAGGCAACTTCTTCCGCGGCGTCTCGGCGGCGGCGCAGAACATGGACCGGGTCACGGCCGACCATATGGGCATGCTGGCCACCGTCATCAACGGCCTGGCACTGCAGGACGCTTTGGAGAAGCAGGGTGTCCAGACGCGCGTCATGACGGCGATCCAGATGAACCAGGTGGCCGAACCCTACATCCGCCGCCGCGCCATCCGCCACCTGGAGAAGGGCCGGGTGGTTATCTTCGCGGCGGGGACGTCGAACCCCTACTTCTCCACCGATACGGCCGCTACCCTGCGCGCCCTGGAAATCAGCGCCCAACTCATCGCCAAGGCCACCCGCGTCGACGGGGTTTTCGATAAGGACCCCATGACCAACGCCGACGCCGTCATGTATAAGGAAATCTCGCACCAGGAGGTGCTTTCGCGGAACCTCCGGGTGATGGATGCCTCCGCCGTGGCGATGTGCCGTGAAAACAAAATGCCGATCCTGGTGTTCAATCTCACCGTTCCCGGCAATATAATGCGAATGGCGATGGGTGAGCCGATCGGCACGCTCATCCGCTAGACTTCACGAGACATTTATGAGCACATTCACTTCCGTCAAAGACGTCGAGAACCATGCCAGGACGCGCATGCAGAAAGTGATGGGCGATCTGACGCACGCCATCAGCACCATCCGCACCGGGCGCGCCTCGATCAGCCTGCTCGATGCCATCCGCGTCGACTATTACGGCACGCCGACGCCGCTCAACCAGGTCGGCACGCTGCACGTTCCCGAACCCGGAATGATCACGGTGCAGCCGTGGGACGCCTCGCAGATCGGGCCGATTGAGAAGGCCATCCGCGGCTCCGACCTCGGTCTGAACCCGATGAACGACGGCAAACTCGTGCGGATCCCGATTCCGCCGCTTAACCAGGAACGGCGCAAGGAACTCGTCAAGCACCTGCACACCGTTGCGGAAGATCACCGCGTGGCGCTTCGCAACATCCGCCGCGACGCCAACGAATCCGTTAAGAAGCTGCTCAAGGATAAGGCCATCAGCGAGGACGAGGACCGCCGCGCTCATGACGAGATCCAGAAGATGACCGACGGCGAGATCCGCAAAATCGACGAAGCCTCCAAGGCGAAGGAAAAGGAGATCCTCGAGATCAAGTAGGGCCTCCGGCGCGCCCGGCGTCCGGGCCGGAGCAACCGTTACACTGAGGGTATGGCGTTCGTGCCAGCCCTCTTTTTGTTTTGGTACCTGCAGGCCGATCCGGCCGCTGAAGGCCGCAAGGCTCTGGAGGCCAATAACTACCCGTTGGCCGCGGAACTCTACGGCAAAGCTGTCGACGCGGATCCCAAGGATTGGACCTCGCGCTTCCACCTCGCGCTGGCGCTCAGCCTCCAGGGCAAGGACGCCGAAGCCATTCCCCATTACAAGCAGGTTCTCGCCGATCAGCCCGGCCTGTATGAGGCCGAACTGAACCTGGGTGTGCTGCTGTTAGGCCAGAAGCAGGCCGCCGAGGCCGTTGCTCCGCTCACGGCCGCGGCGGCCAAGAAGCCGAAGGAGTATCGTCCGGCCTTTTATCTCGCCGAGGCGCTGTCTGAATCCGGCCAGGCGGAGAAGGCCGAACCGGCCTACCGGGCCGCGCTGGCCATCGATGCCGCGTCGGCTGAAGCGCAGATCGGGCTCGCGCGGCTGCTCGTGAAACAGGGCAAACTGGCCGAAGCCGAGCCGCTGTATCGCCAGGCGGCGCAGAAGCCCGAGTTCAAACGCTCGCTGCTGGAGTTGGCCTCGCATTTCGAGGCGGCGAAACAGGCCGACAAGGCCGTCGCGCTCTATCGCGAGTTCCCAGAGGTACCGGCGGCGCGCGAACGGCTGGGCGAACTGCTGCTCGAAGGGGGCCAGGCAGCCGACGCTATTCCGGAACTGGAGACGGCCTATAAAGCCTCGCCCACCAACGCCAACCGGCTGGCGCTAGCCACAGCCTATCTGCGGGCCAAACAGTCCCCCAAGGCGTTGCCGTTGCTGCGCGCGGCGGTGGATGCCGAGCCCAACGATGCCGCGCTCCGCCTCTACTATGGCCGCGCTCTTCGCGACCAGCGCGACTTCCAGCCCGCCGCCCAGCAGTTCTTCGCCGCGACGAAGCTGAAGCCCGATAGCCGCGAGGCGTGGAACGAACTCGCCGGTATGCTGATTCTGCTCGAGAACTACCCGCAGGCGCTGGCGGCGCTCGACAAGGCTCAGTCGCTGGGCGGGGAAGAGAACGCCGCGTACTTCTATTTCCGCGCCATCATTCTCGACCGTCTCAAGGATTACAAGAACGCGCTGCCGGCGTACGAGAAATTCCTCTCGCTCAGCCGCGACAAAAGCCCCGATGAAGAATTCAAAGCCCGCCAGCGCATCAAGGTCATCCAGAAAGAGCTGAGCCGCCGCTAAAGGAATCGCCGATGCCACGTCTCGTTGCCGCGTTGCTGACCTGGATGCTGCTGGCGGCCGCCGCCCCTGCGCAGACGCCGGGCGCGCCCGCCGATCTGGAAACCTTCCGGAAGCTGCCCGATTTGCAGAAGCGCTACACGGCGGCGCTCCAGTTCGCCTCCTCGCGCATTGACGCCGCGCGGAAGCATGTCGAATCCGGCGAGCGGGAGGCCTTTGCCGAAGATCTGAAGCAGTTCCTTGCCGCGGTCGAGTTCACCGACGAGACCCTTCGCGCCACCGGCAAGGACCCCAGCCGTGACTCCCGCCACTTTAAGAGAGCCGAACTGCGGATGAATGAGTTCCGGCGCCGCCTGCGTTCGCTCGAAGCCGAGGTGGGTGTGGACGACCGCTCCCCGGTGAGCGATACGCTCCGCCGTCTGACTGAACTGCACGATCAGCTTCTCCAGGACATCATGGGACGCCGCAAGTAGCGTGCGGCTGGGTGGGAGGCCGGCTGCCGTTCGCGCCAGATGCCGCTACCGGTAGTGTCCCGGTTGGGGAATATCGCGCAGATTCGCCACTGAATCTACTATTTGCGGCACTTTCGCGCGGCCCGACACGTGCATGACCATCCGGTGGAGATCCGCCATATGACTCGAGTTATCCTCTGGTTGTCAACCCTCCTCCTTGCTCTTGGCTGTTGGGCTCAGGAGAACAAGAAACCTATCATCAAACAAGTTCCTCCGTCGCAAACCGACGCTTCCTCCGGACAGCAGATGTTCAAGGCGTACTGCGCCTCCTGTCACGGGTTGCAGGGACTTGGCAACGGCCCCGCCGTGCCCGCGTTGAAGAAGACCCCGCCGAACCTTACCCTGCTTACCAAAAACAATGGTGGCAAGTTTCCCGCTCTCAAGGTGGCTAACTCCATCCAGGGCGACAATATTGCCGCCCACGGTTCGCTCGATATGCCGGTTTGGGGCGACGTGTTCCGGTCGATGTCCCGGAGCGAGGCTGAAAGCCGGATGAGGATCAATAACCTCACCAAGTTTGTCGAGAGCCTCCAAGCGAAGTAGCCGCCGGCAAAACACGATGAGAAGCGCACCGCCTGGCGAGGAGAACTCGTCAGGCGGTGCGCTCCGCTTTTTGAAGATGCGCCCGGAAGCCTTAGAACTCCTTGAACTCCTCTTCAAAGGGAATCATTTCCTCGGCTTCCCGCGAGGCCATCACTGGCTGCGGCTTGTCGAACTTCGACGTCGCCCCCGGCGGCCGGTGCGAGCGCGCGCCTACCGGTGCCGGCACTTTGGGCGGGACTGGTGTACGGGTCCGGGCCGGCGGCCGTAACTCCCGAGCCACTTCGCCCCCACCAGATCCGACCAGCCGCTCCAGCGCCCGTCCAATCTCGTCGACCGCCCTGGCCTGCTGATTCAACTCCTGACCGGCGGCGGCTGACTGTTCCGCGGTTGCCGCCAGTTGCTGTGTCACCTGCTCCATGCGCGACACGGCCCGCGCGATCTGCTCGATTCCCTTGGCCTGCTGGCCCGAACCGCTGTGCACCTGCTCGACCAGGTTGCGCACCTTGGTGGCCCCGCCCGTCACCGACGCAATCGCCTGCGCCACCTCGTCCAGCTTCTGCTTGCCTTCGGACGCCCGTCCGATAGATTCCTCGATTAGTTCGGTGGTATCTTTGGCTGCCTGGGCCGAACGTTGCGCGAGCGAGCGCACTTCGTCGGCGACTACCGCAAAGCCCATCCCCGCCTCGCCGGCGCGCGCCGCCTCCACCGCCGCGTTCAACGCAAGGATGTTCGTCTGGAAAGCGATGTCGTCGATCACCTTGATGATCTTTGAGATCTTGTTCGACGAAGCGCTGATCTCGTTCATCGACACCACCATCTGGTCGAGCGCGCGGTTGGCGTCCCCGATTACCCGCGACGTCTCCTGCGTACTGGTGGTGGCCAGTTCGGAGTGCTCCGTGTTGCGCTGCGTCATGGCATGGATCTGGTCGGCCGAAGCCGAGGTCTCCTCGAGCGACGCCGCCTGCTCGCTGGCCGCCTGCGACACGGACTGGCTGGAACTCGATACCTGCTGCGCCGTCTGGGACAATGTCCGCGCATACTCGTTCAACTCGCGGACCGCCTTGCCGAGTGCGCCGTAGATGGACCGGAGGTTGATCGACACCGCCACGCCCACCCCGAGCACCAGCAGGCAGATCGAGGAGAGCGTCCCCACGCTGACCGCCCGCGTCGAGGCCGCCGCCTGGCTGAGCGCCGCCAACTCGCGCTGCTCCAGGTCGAGTAACTGCTTGGCCGAGCGGCTCATCTCCACCAGCTTCGGCAACAGGCTCGTGTTGAGAATCCCCAGCGCCTCATCCATCTTTTGCGCTTCCAACTTCTGCTCGACCTGGCGGTGCAGGCCGCGGAAGCCCTCGAATTCGGAGTTCAGCTTGTCGAGCAGCGGGCGCAGCAGCACGTTGTCCGCCGAAGCCCGCAGCTTGCGCAGGTGTTCGTCCAGCGCCGCTTCCACCTGCCCGAGATCGCGCCGCATCTGTCCGGCCTGCTCGCCCTGCTGCAGGATCACCGCCAAGGCGACGCCCCGCTCCATGGCCACCAGGTCCGACGAAGCGCTGGCAATCTGGCCCGCCAGGTTCTGCTGGTGCGCGTTCACGTTCACGGCACGGTCCAACTGGCCGCTCAGGTTGTTCACAACCCAGAACGCGCTCGCTCCCAGCACCACCGCCAGAGCGACACATACTCCCGCCAGAATTATCAGCTTCTTGCCCGCCGAATATTCACCCACTGGCTTTTCCCTTCCTTCGTCCGGTCATTTGCCGAGTCATCTACCGCCCTTACAGTTTGAAGCTGAAGCGCAGACTCACTAGCGCCGCCACGTTCTTGCCGGCGTCGGAAAACGGTGTGAACTCCGGCGCCACCTTCTTTACCGCCGCCCGCACCCCTTCGTTCGTACCGACCTTCATCTCGGCTCCCAGCGTGAATGCGGCCAGCAATACGGCAACAGATATTCGAATCATGGTCCCTCCTGGTAAGTTGCGCGGCGTCGCCTGGCGGCGAATGCCTCTATGCAACCTAATCGGGCCGGAGCAGCGATCTTGATAAAGAAAATTGCCGCTGGGCTCAAATCCTCGCGCCCCGTCCGATGAGTGTTTCGTAGCCCAACGGGCCGCCCGCCGCCCGCCATGGCACCTGCCGCTTGCGGTACTGGGCAGGATTCTGAATTAACAGGAGGTGAAGTTCCTTTATGGTTACTCTGACCGAACGGAGCGGCTCGTCCGGCTCGCCTTCGGGCGGCGCCACGGCCCCCGGCAAATTCCTGACGTTCTGTCTCGGCGGCGAGGATTTCGCGGTCCCGGTTTCCAAGATCAAGGAAATCATCGGGCTGCAGGAAGTCACGCCCGTGCCCCAGACGCCGGACTTTGTCCGGGGCGTGATCAACCTCCGCGGCAAGGTTGTGCCGGTGATCGACCTGCGCCGCAAGCTCTCGATCCCCGGCGCGGCGGACAATGACCGCACCTGCGTCGTCGTAATGCAACCGCAGGGGCGCCAGGGCACCTACTCGATTGGCGTGGTGGTCGATGCGGTGAGCGAGGTCCTGCAGATCCAGGCGGCGGAAATGGAAGAAACCAACTCCTTCAGCCACGGGCTGATCCGCGCCACCTATATCCACGGCGTCGCGAAGATTCGCGGCAAAGTGAAGATCCTGCTGGATATCGATTCGGTCCTGTCGGATGCCGACCAGGCAAACGTTGGAGAACTTACGCTCTAAGGCGGACACCATCATGAGCCAGGAAGCCGAACTGCTCCGTGCCATCGACTCGATCGTGGTCGAATTGCTTGCACGGCGCGACTGCGGCCCGGAGGAGGACTTCAGTCCCGTCTCCGGCCTCGCCACGGAGGCCGCCGGGCGGGCACGGGAGCTGCGGCTCGACCGCACCGAAGCGCAGGCGGCGGCGATTGCCACACTGGCCCGTCAGCAGCCAGGCAGCTTCGGGCAGAGCCTCGAAAACCTGTACCTGGCGCTCGAACACAGTGTCAATGAGCTGCAACTGACGGCCGAAACCGAAATCGAGCGGCGGCTCACGGGCGCCGATGCGTTGGGCACGGCCGTCGCGGAGGAGGCCGGCGCCGCCGCGGGCATGCTGCCGGACTTTGTCAACGAGGCCCGCGAGCACCTGGAGATCATCGAACTGCAATTGCTCGCACTCGAGGAATCGCCGCGCGAGCGTGAGCCGGTACATGCGATCTTTCGCGGTTTCCATACGATCAAGGGTTTGGCCGGCATCTGCGGCCTCGAGGCGGCGCGCGAACTGGCGCACGAGGTGGAGACGCTGCTCGATAGCGTGCGCGGCGGCCAGCTCGCCGTCACGCCGGATCTCATCGAACTGGCGCTTGAAAGCTCCGACTACCTGCGCGGGCTGGTCGATGCGGTCGAGCAGAGTCTGCCGGAGGGGACGCTCAGCCTGCCGCGGCGGCCGGCGGCGCTGCTGAACCGCCTGCAGGCGTTTGCCAGCGGGCCGGAGGCTGGTCCGGGTGCGGCCGCGCCGCCCGCCGCCGATCCGGCTGAACCTAACCCAGAACCCGCCGAGCCGTCTCCGGACAGCGCGGGCTCCCGGCAGCACGGAGCGGCTTCGGTGAAAGTGGACACCGCCAAACTCGACCAACTGGTCGATATGGTGGGCGAACTGGTCATCTCGCAGACGCTGGTCAGGCTTGACCCTGCCCTGCAGGCGGTCGCCGAGCCGCGGCTGGCGCGCAACGTGGCGCAACTGGCGCGCATCACCAGCGAGTTGCAGAAGACCGCCATGTCGCTGCGCGTGGTGCCGATCGGGCCGGCATTCCAGCGCATGGCCCGGCTGGTGCGCGACCTGACGCTCAAGTGTGGCAAACAGGCGCGGCTTGAAATGGAGGGCGAGGATGCCGAACTTGACCGCACCATTGTCGAGCGGTTGATGGATCCGCTGATGCACATGATCCGCAACGCCGTCGATCATGGGCTGGAAACCGTGGAAGAGCGCATCGCGGCCGGCAAGCCCCCGGCCGGGCGGCTGCTGCTGAAGGCGTTTCACCAGTCCGGCCACATCGTCATTGAAGTCTCCGACGATGGCCGCGGCATCAATCATCGGAAGATTCTCAACCGCGCCATCTCGCGCGGCCTGGTGGCGCCCGACAGCCAGCTCACTACCGCGGAGATCCTCGACCTCATCTTTCTGCCGGGCTTTTCCACGGCCGAAGCCGTTACCGATATCTCCGGCCGGGGCGTCGGGATGGACGTGGTCCGCAAACAGATCCACGCCTTGCGGGGGCGCGTCGAGATCCGCAGCGTGGAAGGGCAGGGCACTACCTTTCTGCTGCGCCTGCCGTTGACGCTGGCCATTATTGAAGGGCTGGTGGTGCGCGTGGGCGCCGAGCGCTACATCCTGCCGCTGTACGCGGTACACGAGATCTTCCGCCCCGACCAGGGGTCGCTCTCGACCATCGAAGGCCGTCATGAGGTGGCCCTGGTGCGCGATTCGGTGGTGCCCGTGCTGCGCCTGGCGCGTCTTCTGAAGCGCCGCAACTCGGAGTCGCACGACACCGCGCTGCCGGTGCTCATCATGGTCGAGTTGCAGTCCAAGCGCTACGGGCTGGTGGTCGACGAAGTGTGCGGCAAGCAGGAAGTAGTGATCAAAAGCCTGGGCGCCTGGCTGGGACATGTTCCGGGGCTGTCGGGCGGCGCGATCCTCGGCGACGGCAGCGTGGGCATCATTGTCGACCTGGAGAGCCTGATCGGAGCCGAGGTGCATGCCGCCACTCATTAGCGAGAGCCGCCTGCTCTCGGCGGCGCAGTTGCAGTCGGTGCAGCGCATTGCCTATGACTGCTGCGGGCTGGACCTGCGCCGCGGCAAAGAGGCGCTGATCGAGTCGCGCCTCTCGCATCACATGCGGGAGAAGGGCTTCACCGACGTCCGCGAATACCTTTCGCTGCTCGATGGCGGGCGCAACCGCGAGATGCTCGACGGCCTGCTCAGCCATCTCACGACGAACCATACCTATTTCTTTCGCGAGCCCAGCCACATCACGTTCTTTGAAAAGCGCATCTGCGCCCCGCTGGCTGGCAGCGGCCGGAAACTGTTTGTCTGGTCGGCGGCCAGTTCGAGCGGCGAAGAGCCGTACTCGCTGGCGATTGCCGCGCGTGAGGCGCTGGGAGCGGAGGCCGCGGCGAAGGTGCGCATTCTGGCCACCGATATCTCGCTGCGCATGCTTGATCGGGCGCGCGAGGGCGTTTACCCGGCCGAGGCGCTGGCCTCGGTGGCGCCGCCGCTGCGCCAGCGCTACTTCGAATTCGACCGCGCCGGCGGGCGCTACCGGGTCCGCGGCGAGATCCGTTCGATGGTAGCTTTCCGCCGGTTGAATCTTATCGAGCCGTTGCCGGCGTTTCGTCCGGCGGATGTGATTTTTTGCCGTAACGTGATGATTTATTTTGATGCGCCGACGCGCGCCGGTGTCGTGGGCCGGCTGATTGAACGGCTCCGTCCGGGCGGCTTTTTGTTCGTCGGTCATTCAGAAACACTTGGCCTTGCCGATGAGAGGTTAGGGTACCTGGAGCCGTCCGCTTACCGCCGCCTTTGAGGATCGCGGCGGGTGCCATGGGCTGCGAGGGAACCTTCCAAGGCCTGGAACCGGGGAGAGTTGGAGACATGGCGCAGTGGAGACCGATCGTTGCCGGCATCGCCGATTGCCGGACGAGTACCGACAGCGGCTGTTCGCTGGTCACCTACTCGCTCGGGTCCTGTGTGGCGGTGGCGGCCTATGATCCGGTGGCCGGAGCCGGGGGGATATTGCATTGCCTGCTGCCGGAATCGCGGCTGGATCCGGAGCGGGCGAGGCGCAACCCGGCTACGTTCGTGGATACCGGCGTGCGCCTGCTGCTCGACCGTCTCGCCGAGGCCGGCGCCGACCGGAAGCGCCTGCGTATCCGCATGGCCGGCGGCGCGCAGATGCTGGAAACAGCCGACTTACTGAACATCGGCCGGCGCAACCTGCTGGCGGCGCGGAAGGCGCTCTGGCAGCTCGGCCTGTTGGTGGAGATGGAGGCGGTGGGCGGGACCGTGTCCCGCGATCTGGGCCTGGACCTTTCGACAGGGGAATTCTGGGTGCGAACCCATGAAAAGCAGAAAAGAGAGGAAAGCGAATGTCCTTGCGCATTCTGATCGTCGATGATTCGCCGGCGATGCGGGCGTACGTCAAGCGCACCTTGCAACTGGCCGGCATCGCCGTGCAATCGGTATTCGAGGCGTCCAACGGCCAGGAGGCGCTCGAAGTGGTGGGGCGCGAGAATGCCCCGCCGAGCCGTCTGGACCTCATCTTCGCCGATATCAACATGCCCGTCATGAACGGCGAAGAGTTCGTCAAACAACTCAAAACGCAGGATAACGACAAGCAGATCCCGGTGATCATCATTTCCACCGACGCCACGCAAAAGCGCGTCATGCGGCTGCGGGAACTGGGCGCGGTGGGCTACATCAGCAAGCCCTGCGCGCCGGAGATGATCCGCTTGAAAGTAGAACAGGTGATAAGCCGCTAAGGCTCGCCCGGCGGGCAAAGGAGAACCATCCAGATGCGAACCCAGGAGCTTGAGAACAACTTAGTGGGTGCCGTTCGCGATGTCCTCGGCACGATGTTCTTCACCGATGTCGTTGACGACCAGAAGCTGCCGGTGCTGCTCGGCGACCAGCCGCTGACGGTGCGTGTAGGCTTTGCCGGGGAAACGGCCGGCGTGCTGCACCTGCGCGTTCCGGCCGAAACCGCCGGCGTGCTGGCTTCGAATTTCCTCGGCGCGCAGCCGGGCGAGCCGCTCACCGGGGAACAGATCGACGAAGTGGTCCGCGAACTGAGCAATATGCTCTGCGGCGCCTTCCTCAGCCGCCACGAGGCCGAACAGATCTTTGAACTGACGTCGCCGGAAAACGTGGAGCACCCTGGGCCCGAGCCCGGAGAGATTCGGCGTGGAATGGAGCTCGAAAACGGATGTCTCGAACTGACTTTGAACTGGCGCCGGGTGTAGCGCGTCCGGCCACGGCGCCGATCCGCGTGCTGATTGTCGACGATTCGCCCCTGGTGCGGCGGATGCTCAGCCAGTGCTTGGCGGCGCAGCCGGATATTGAAGTGGTCGGCACCGCCGCCGAAGCCTTCGAGGCCCGCGAACTCATCGTGCGCCAGAAGCCGGACGTGATCACGCTCGACCTCGAGATGCCCCGCATGCATGGCATCGAATTTCTGGCGCGCATCATGAAGCATCGCCCGATGCCGGTGATCGTCATCAGCTCTCTTACCCAGGCCGGCTCGGCGGCCGCGCTGGAGGCGCTTCGCCTGGGCGCCGTCGAAGTGCTGGCTAAACCCGATGGACCGGAGTCGGTCGGTCTGTTGCGCCGCACGCTCCCCGATACGGTGCGGGCGGTGGCGCGGGCGCGGCTCGGCTTGGCGCCCCCTCAACATGCCGCCGCTGCTGTCCAGGCAACTGCCACCGGTACGCCCAGTCAGGTGCTGATCGCCATTGGCGCCTCTACGGGCGGCGTCGAGGCCCTCTCGAATCTTGTGCCCGTCCTCCCGGCGCAATGCCCGGCCGTTCTCATCGCGCAGCATATCCCGCCGGTCTTCAGCCGTTCGTTTTCCGAACGCCTGGACCAGATTTCGATTCTGACGGTCAAGGAAGCCGCCGACGGGGACGTTATCCGCGATGGGTTCGTTTATGTCGCGCCGGGGGACTATCACCTCACGGTCATGGTTCGGCAGGGCCGCTTCATCGCCCAACTGGACCATGGACCGCGGGTCTGCTACCAGCGCCCGAGCGTCGACGTGCTGTTCCGCTCGGTGGCCCGCGCCGCGGGCACGTCCGCCACCGCCGCCCTGCTCACCGGCATGGGTTCGGACGGTGCCAGCGGCCTCAAGCTGTTGCACTCCATTGGCTGCCATACCATTGCCCAGGATGAGGCTACCTCGGTTGTCTGGGGCATGCCTGGGGAGGCCTACAAACTTGGCGCCGCCTCCGAAGTTCTGCCCCTGGGCCGCATCGCGCAACGCCTGCTCGATATCTCCCGCAGGCTCGCGCCCTGTCCGAATCTGCGCTAACCGTTCCCCACTCCTCTGGCCCCAGCCCTGGTTTCGATACAATCAGGCCAGAAGCATGCGAACGCGTCTCCTGATCCTTGCCATCCTCGCCGCCGTCTCCCTTCCGGCGCAAACCAAGCGCAAAGCACTCCTGGTCGACGGCCAGAATAACCACCAGTGGGCCCTCACCTCACCTGTTCTTCAGAAAGCACTGGAAGACACGGGCCTGTTCACCGTCGATGTCGCCACCACGCCGCCCAAGGGCCAGGACATGTCGTCCTTCAAGCCCGATTTCAAGGCTTACGCGGTGGTTATCTCGAACTACTCCGATTTCGGCGGCGGCGGCCAGTGGCCGGACGAAACCAAGAAGGCCTTTGAGGAGTTCGTGCGTCTGGGCGGCGGTTTCGTCACCGTACATGCCGCCGACAATGCTTTTCCGCAGTGGCTGGAATACAACAAGATGATCGGGGTGGGCGGCTGGGGGGACCGCAGCGAGAAAGACGGCCCTTACATCCGCTTCCGCGACGGCAAGTTTGAGCGCGATACCATGCCCGGCCGCGGCGGCAGCCATGGCGCCCGCCATGCCTTTAAAGTGGTTAACCGCAACACCACGCATCCCATCACGAAGGGACTGCCGGTGGAGTGGATGCACGCCCAGGACGAACTTTACGACCGTCTCCGCGGCCCGGCCGAAAACCTCACCGTGCTCGCCACCGCTTATTCCGATGCGGCAACGAAGGGGAGCGGCGAGCATGAGCCCGTCCTGATGACGATCGCCTACGGCAAGGGCCGCGTCTTCCACACCACGCTGGGCCACGATGTCGACGCCATGCGCTGCGTTGGGTTTATCGTCACGTTCCAGCGCGGCACCGAGTGGGCCGCTACCGGCCGCGTTACCCAGAAGGTTCCGGCCGATTTTCCAAACGCCAGCGCCGTGAAGATCCGCTAACGCTACTGCTCGAGCGGCGGTATTGGCCGCGGATCGAGCATTTTCGGGCGGCCGGCCTGGTTGGCGAGCGTCCAACTGGCCTGGTGCACCAGGCGGGCAATACGTTCCATCTTTCCATAATCGATCCGCTCGGGCCGGTCGAAGGCGGTGTGGTAATCGGGATGCAGCCCGGTATGGAACCACAATGCTGGGACGCCGCGCTGGAGGAACGGCCACTGGTCGCTACGGCGCAGCAGATTCGAGCGGTTGTTGTCGTAGCGGCGCAACGGCTGCAGGTCCAGGCCGGGCGCCGCCTGCTCCACCACGCGTCCCAACTCCGGGCTGTAGCTCCAGCCGATCAGGTTGAAACGGTTGGCATTCGAGGCCGCCGTCTGCCCGGCCAGTCCGCGGAAGCGCGCGCCGCCGCCCATCGGCACCTCCTCGCTGCGCCCGATCATGTCCATGTTCAAGACCGCCACCGTCTTGTCCAAGGGCCAGCCGGGCTGCTCGGTCCAGGCCCAGGCCCCGAGTAGCGGCCCGCAGCAGCGTTCCTCCGAGCCCCACGCCGCGAAGATTACGGTCCGTTTCGGTTTCTGTCCCTCCGCCGCCGCCAGGGCATAGGCCTCGGCTATTTCGAGCAGCGCCACCGTCCCCGATCCATTGTCGTCGGCGCCATTGAAGATCTGGGTGGCATCGGCGCCGTTATGGTCATAGTGGGCCGAGACAATGACCGCTTCGGCGCGCAGAGCCGGATCGCTGCCCTCCAGGGTGGCAACGATGTTGCGATCCTCCACCACCTGGCGTTCGACGGCCGTTCGCAGCCGCACCTCGCCATCAAGGGCAACAGCTTTGCCGCGCGGCTTCTCCGACTCTTCGCGCCACTTGGCCAGCGGCCCGCCCAGCAGCAGTTCCGCCAGCGCCGGGCTGATCTGCACCGCCGGAATGTGCAGTTTGTCGGCATAGGCGGCCAGCGTATAGCTTTGCAAATGAGCCGGGGTGTCGGGCCAAATCCCGCGGGAGGCGGCAGGGAATCCGGAGCGGTTGGCCTCCGTGCGTCCGTTCACCACCAGCACGGCCTTGGCTCCGGCCGCCTGGGCCGCCTGCACCTTGCGCAGGCTGGTGCCCCAATCGCTGTTGACTACGCCATCGAAGGGACTGGTGGGATCGTCGGCGCCGGGATCGCCATCGAGCAGCAACACGATGCGGCCGTTGACGTCCGCCTCCTGGTAATCGATCCAGTTCAGCTTCGGCGCGCGGATTCCGTAGCCGGCAAACACCACGGCGCCCGACGCCTCGGCCGCGGGGCTGAAAATCTGCGGATGGAAGTCCTCGCGGACGCGTCCATCGCGCCGCACCCCGCGCCCGGATGTCACGGCCAGGGTGTTGCCGTTCGCCAGCCGCGCCCGCACGAGATCGAAGCGTTGCACGGTGGCCGCCAGGCCAAGCCGCTCGAATCGCGATTGAATCCAGTCCGCCGCCAGATAGTACTCCGCCGACCCGGTCAGCCGTCCCCGCATCGCGTCTCCGGCCAGGAAGTACAGATCGGCCTTTAGCTGGTCACGGCGGATGGTATCGCGGCCGGGCGCCGCATTGGCCGCGTTCCGCGGGGCGGGGCTCTGGGCGAGCGCCGAAAGCGCCATCCAAATCAGGACAAAGGGGTGCATTTGTCACATCGTCCTCCGCTGGCGCCCCCATTGCAAGCCGTGAGCCAATTTGGGCCCTGAAATTCGCCTAACCCAGTAGAGAGACTTTTGACTGATGCTGTTGTGGAATGTATGGAACAGAAACAAGATCACCGCGCGTGCCTGCTGCCGCATCCTGGGCCCCGCTTTTGCCCTGGTCACGGTATTGGCGGCCGAACCCCTGAGCGGCACGCTGCAACTGCGGGGTTTGCGGTGGGCGCCTGAGAAGCAGACCGACGTGGAAGAATGCCCTCTGGCGGATGCTCATCGCCTGGAATTGGTGGAGTTGGTTGGCAACTTCATGAATCGGGGACGGAATCCCATCTGGGGCGTGACGGCGGAGGTTCGCCTGCGCTGGCAGGAGGGTCCTGACGACGACCCGGCCCAGGCGCTGTGGACGCCCTGGAATATCGTGGAGTCGCGGACCATCGCGCCGGTGGGCCCCTTCGCGGCGTTCCAATGGCGGACCCGGCTGGATGTGGAGGGGCGGCGCCTTTGGCTGAAGAAGCGCCACCGCTGGCCTTACTCCATGCAGGTGCAATTGACGATGCGGCGGGAGCCGGGCGCGGCGCCTTTGTTTGTGAAGACGGCTACGCTGGCGATCCCGCCGGCGACCGCCCCGCCTCCCGCACAGGCCTTTGAGTACTAAGAGGAGTTCCGATTACCAGGGCATGGTGCGCTTGGTATAGCGCCGGCCCTTCTCCGCCGCTTCCTGGCCGCCGGACCCCACTCGAACGCCTTCGTCGATCATCTTCTCGACGTCGTTCGGCCGTACGGTGTTCAGGAAAGCGATCTTGTTCTTCTTGCAGGCCGCCAGCACGCGGGCCCGCGCTTTCGCCATCTCCGGGTGCAACGTCTCGTTTGCGCCATGACCGTCGGGGAGGTCCAGCGAAATGCCCATGTCGCCCGGACCCCACTCGGCAAATCCGATACCTGGCACGCCGGAGACACCCTCGGCGTTGGCCAGCGCGTACTTATCTTCAATTTTGAGGCCGAGCAGAAACTCGCCATTGGGATTGAGCGGCCATGGGTCGGCCTTCTTCATGTACTCGGCGGCGCCGATGCCCCAGATCCGGGAAGCATAACCCTGGCTGCCGTTGCCGAGCAGGCCTTCGCCGAGGATGGCACTCACCGGCTTGGCGTTTGGATAGCGCATGGAGCGCACAAAGACCTTCACGGCCTCCACGCTGCGCGCATGGCACAGTAGGATGCCGTGCACGCCCGCCGCCTGCGCCTGCTGCACCACCCAGAAGTTCGCCTTCATGTGGGCTTCGTCCACGCCGAGCACCGGCAACGTCACGATGACCGCCGGGGTACGATGGCCGCTGCGCGTTGGCCCGCCGTCCACCAGGCCCTTCATGAAGGCCCGCAGCGCGGTGAAATCGAGCGCGCCATGCTCCATCTCGTAGTTGATGTAATCGGCCCAGGTCTGGGCCAGTTTCTTGCCCTCTTCGTAGCCGCCGTGGCCGCCGGTGTAGTAAATCGGCTGCCCTTGTTCCAGCAGTTCGATGGCTCGATTGATACGCTTCGGTTTGTAGGATACGGGAGCGGGCTTCTGTTGCGCTCCTAAATAGAAAAGGCCGCCGGCGACTGCCAGCAGGGCGAGGATGGCTGACTTGGCTTGCATGGACAGCGATTATATACCGCTCTAAATGCGCAGGAAGCCTCGCAGGCCGGCGGCCTTGGCATCGGGCGCGGCGGGGAGCTTGTCCAGCGCCAGGTAGTTCGCCAGCGCCGCCACTTGCCGCGACAGCGCCGAGTCCTCGGCCAGACTGCCCTGTCCCGTGAGGGACCTCTGCACCCCCAAATAGTCGTTGGGAAACGTCATCAAGACAGGGCACTGGAGCATATCGCTCACCTGCGCCGCCGACATCGTCCGCGCGTTGAAGCGGTTCAATAGCACTATGACGCGCTTGTCCAACTGGTATGTTCGCAGATACAGGAGCTTTTCGCGCGCCTGGTGTAAGGCCGGCAACTCCGGCGTGACCACCAGGAGAATCTGCTTGCTTTGCTGAAAGACCTCCAGGGTGAACCGCTCCATGTTGCCTGACAGGTCCAGCAGGATGGTGTGGTAGTTGCGACGGGCAAACTCCAGAATCAGCCGCACCCGTGCCGGCTCAATGAAGCGCTCCGGCTCGAACTGTCCGGATTGCAGCACGTCCAGGCTGCGGAGGCGGCTCACCAGTTTGCTCCACACCTCGTCATCTAACTGCTGTGCCTGCGCCGCGGCGTCCGCTAAGGATCCGCCGCCGTCCAACTGGAACAGAAAACGGATCATGCTCGCCGTCAGATCGCAATCTAGCAGTAAAGAATGATAGTTCTGGTCGCGGCTCAACGCCTGGGCGCAGTTCGCGGCCAGGGTCGTGGTCCCCACGCCCGGTTTGGCCGGCAGAAATGCATACACACGGTCGCTTACCTGGAACTGCAACGGATGCCGGTCGAGAATCTCCTTGGCCCGCGCCAGGGTCTCCAGCAGCAGCCCCTTTTCGAAGGGAAACGGCAGCATCTCCCGGATTCCGGTCCGCATCAGCGAGAGTAGCGTGGCCGGGTCCGCCTGCGAGCCGATCGCAATCACCTGCAACCCCGGCAGTTGGGCGATGGCCTGGCGGTAGATTGCGGCCGCCTGGTCGAGTGACTGCGGGCTCAGAAACATGACTTCCGGTGCACTCGCGCGCAGCATCCGGTTCAGTTCCACCTCGTCCGGATAGTGCTCCATCGTCCGGAGTACGGAGAGCACCGGCGTCTCTTCGAATGTCCGCTCCAGCGCTACCAGCAGGGCGCGATCCGGGCAGATGATGACACCTTTGAGCATGCGGTCCTAACTTCCTCGCGCGCGGGAAACGCGCTCTCTCCATACATCGGCCCGCGGGACCGACGCCTACAGTATTGGTTTGAAACCGGCCGAAATTTCTCATCCGACCGCAGCCTTAACCGAACTTTTACATGATTTACTAACCTCTAACCAACCTTTGCCCCCCTCGCAACGTCTGAATAGATGTGAGACCCCGAGTGCTTGGATTGTCAGTTGCGGTTTTGATGCTTGCCGGGCAGTTCGCCATGCCCGCCGGTCTCCGCCATCGCGCCTGCCGCTACTGGCACGTGCTGGAGGCCGTCCGCACGAGCGACGCCCCTACGAATCTGGTGGAAAAGATGGTGTACTCGTTTTTCTTCGCCGAAGCTGGATGGCCCGCGCCGACATCCCCGGGGCGCACCCGCTCGGGCAACCCCACTTGACGTCTAGGCGACGTTCTTCGAATACTCCCGCAGAATGTAATCGCAGGCCCGCACCGTAATCGCCATCATCGTCAACGTCGGATTCTGGCAGCCGGAACTCACCCACGCCGCGCCGTCCGTCACAAAGATGTTCTCCACGTCGTGTGTCTGGCAGTACTTATTCAGCACGCTGGTCTTCTTATCGTTCCCCATACGCGCGGTGCCAACCTCGTGGATGCAGAAGCCCGGCACCGAATACTGCCCGGTCAATTGCACATTCGTGGCGCCCGCCGCCTTCAGCATCTCCGCCGCCTGCTCGCGGCCGTCGTGCCACAGCTTCTTCTCGTTGTCGCCCCACTCGGCGCTGATGCGCAGAATCGGCACGCCCCAGGCATCCACGCGGTTCTTGTCGATCTCGACGTAATTCTCCTTGCGAGCCAGGCATTCGCCCCACAACGAAATGTTGATGCTCCAGAAGCCCTTCCGCACCGCATCCTTATACGCGGCGCCAAAGCCGGGCGCCCCGAAACTGAAGTTGGGGCTCGACCCGCCCTGATACCCGTAGCCGCGGATGAAGCCGTTCGTTTCCTTCTCCTTGATATTGCGGAAACGCGGAATGTAGATTCCGTTGGGCCGCCGCGGCATACCCGCCCACGGGCGCGCCTCTAACTGCGGCATCAGCCCGGACGCGCCGCCCTGGTAGATGTGATCCATCAGGTACTTGCCCAGCGCGCCGCTCGAGTTGCAGATGCCGGAATTGAGCAGCAGCCGCGTCGATTCCAGGGTGGAGGCGCACAGCATCACCACCTTCGCATTCACTTCGCGCGCCTGCCGCGAGGTGCGGTCGATGTACTGAATCCCCGACGCTTTGCCGTCCTTCATCACCACCCGCGCCGCCACGGCATCGGTGATCAGCGTCATGCGGCCCGTTTTGGCGGCATCGGCCACGGTGGTGAAGGGGCTGGAGAAATACGAATGCGTTGTGCAACCGCGCTCGCATGGCCCGCAGTAATGGCAGGCGGCGCGCCCATTGTGGTTCTTTGTCAGAATCGCCGTGCGCCCGATGGTTACCACCCGGCCCATCTTGTCCTTCACGGCCTGCCGTAACGCCAACTCGCCGCAGGTCATCTCCATGGGCGGTAGAAACACGCTATCCGGCAACTGGTCCAAGCCCTCCGATTGGCCGCTGATGCCGACGTACTTCTCGACTTCCTCGTAGTAGGGCACCATCTCGTCGTAGGAGATTGGCCAATCGTCGCCATAGCCGTCTTTCGAGGCCGCCTTGAAATCGATATCGCCATGGCGGTAGCTCTGGCGCCCCCAGGAAAGCGACCGCCCACCCAGTACCCGTTGCCGGATCCAATTGAACGGCTTGTCCTGGATATAGGGATTCTCGATATCGTTGACGAACCATTTGTAGTTGTACTCGGTGCAGGCGTAGCACTTACCCTGGATCGGGCGGTCCTTCAGAATCTGCGGCGATGTGCCCAGATACGGCATCTGCCAGGGCATCTTGTGCTCACTGTAATCCGCCGTGGTGATCTTCGGCCCAGCCTCCAGCAGCGCCACCCGCAGGCCCCCTTCGGCCAGCTTCTTGGCGGCCCATCCCCCGGTGGCTCCGGACCCGACAACGATGGCATCGAAGGTTTGACGGCGTGGTGCGATCTGCGGCATTACCCTCGCAGTATCTCACGGCAGTGCCCGGCCGGACATCGCTCCGCGCGGCCTGATATTGTCTAGGGCATGCTCACCCGCCGCCGCGCTCTTGGCCTCGCGCTCTTGCCCGCCTTCGTGCGCGATTCCCGCGCCTTTGCGGAAAGCGATCTGAAGATCACTCGCGTGGAGCCGATGGTTCTGCGCATCGGCAGCCGCCGCGACATTGTCTGCGCGCGGGTGGAGACCGCGGACGGCCTCCACGGCTGGGGGGAAGGCACGACGCCGCCCAACGTCGCGCCGGTGCTGGCGCAGATTCGCACGCTTGGCAAACTGATTGAGGGGGAACGCGCCTGGGATGTGGAAAAGCTCTGGCGCCGTATGTACATTACGGAAGAGAACAGCCTAGGTGGCACGCTGTTCGCCGCCATCAGCGCCATCGACATCGCGCTTTGGGACATCGTCGCCAAGCAGTTGAACGTGCCGCTCTACAAGCTGCTCGGCGGTAAGGTACACGAACGCATTCGTATCTACGCCAGCTACCGTTGGGGGAACATCGCCCGCACCCGCGATGCCTATTTCCAGCGGACCAAGGAGTTGATGGCGGAAGGCGCCACGGCGGGCAAATGGGACCCCTTCGGCGCCTATCCGGGGCCCGAACGCCAACTCTCAACCGCCGTCCTTAACGAGGTGCGGGAGATGGTGCGCGGCGTCAGGGAAGCCGGTCCCAACTTCGATATCTGCGTGGAAGCCCATGGCAAGTTCAACATGGCGACGGCCGGGCGCATTATCAAGATGCTGGAGCCGTTCGATCCCTTCTTTCTTGAAGAGCCGATCCCGCCGGAAAGCGTGGAAGCGATGGCTGCCCTGCAGCGCTCCACCAACATTCCGATCGCGACGGGGGAAGGCCTGCAGTCGCACTTCAACTACAGAGAACTGCTTGCCCGCCAGGCGGCCCGGATCCTACAGCCCGATGTGGCCCGCACCGGCGGAGTCACTGCGATGAAGAAGATCGCCGCCATGGCCGATGCCAACTATGTCGTGTTCGCGCCCCACAACCCCAACGGTCCCGTGTGTACGGCGGCATCGATTCATGTGGCTGCCTCCAGCCCCAACTTTTTGATCATGGAAGAAGGCAACACGCAGACCGGGCAGTATAGCCAGATCTTCAAGGGCGGCTGGAAGGCATCGCTGGCGAGTTGGGAGGTCCCCGAGACACCGGGACATGGCGCTGACTTCACGCCGGAGTTCGTTAGGGAGTATCGGGTCAACGGATGACGGGGATCAGGCCAGGTTCGCATAGCGCACCGCCTGCCCCGCGGTCAGCAGGCGCCGCAGATAGTCGATTTGCCCCAGGTGATAGCTGAAATGCCCGTAGAGATGAAGCAGGAACTGCTGGGTGGATTGCGGTAATCCCGGTGCGCGTTGCGGGTCTGCCGCCGCCAATTGTTCGGCCGTCATCCTGCGCAGAACCTCTGGAACCAACTCCCGTACCGCTTCTACCTGCGCTGCCAGATCCGCCCGCGTCAGCCCTCGCGCTGAGAATTCCAAGTCGCGCTCGCGCTGGTACGGCACGCCGCCTATCTGCCGTCCGATGAACTCCCGCAGATTCCCTTCCAGGTGCAGCACCAGGTTCCCCGCCGAGTTCGTAACGCCCGGCGCGGCTTGCCACAGCAGGCCATCATCGGGAAAGGCCTCCACCTGCTGCAGCAGCCGTGTTAGGTCGCGATCGAAAAGCTCCGCCAGTTGCGTTTGTAATGTCATCGGTCCATCTTCGCACCGGCATGATCGAAACGGCGCGCCGTTTGCGCCAGTTAAGATAGAGGCCACATGGCGGAACTGTCGAATCTCGAAAAGAACATCCTCAAGGCGAAAGGCGTCACGGAGGAACAGATGGCATCGCTCGAAAGCGCGGGCATTGGCTCCCGTGCCGACCTCGCCGTGGTTGGCGATGCCGGAACTCTGTTGCAATTGGTGCCTGCGCTGGACTCCGCTGTCGCCGATGCCATCATGACCTGGGCCACCGGGCGCGCCGCGGCTGCCGCTGCAGCGCCCGCCGCACCCACGCCGATGCTGGTCGACAGCGCCGATGTCGTCTACTGCGTCCATTGCAAGGCCAAGCAGCCCAAAGACTACAAAAGCGGCGACCTCTGCATCTCCTGCGGTAAGCAGGCCGAGCCCGTGCGCAGTTGCTTCTGGTGCGGCTCCTCCGGTCCCGGCGCTTTCTGCCGTGAGTGTGGCGCCGAACTGGTGCCGCCCGCCGAGCTTGACCTCGCCGTCCTGCTCCGTCATGAAGGCTTGGCTAAGGACGAAGTGCCGCGACGCCTCCGTACCATGTCTTCCGAGGAGAAAGATATGCTCTGGAGCCGCGTCCGCAAGTTCCGGCAATAAGCCATGCGCCTGTTCTGCGAATCCTGCCAGCAGCCGCAACCGCCCCAGGCGCGCCGCGGCGAGCATTGCGTCCACTGCGGTGTTATCGCGCGCAGAGAACAGCGCTGTTATTGGTGCCTGAGCCACACCCCGGAAGGTAAGTTCTGCCGCAAGTGTGGCGCCGCTACGATCGCGGACCATCTGTTCGGCGCCGCGCGGATGCTGAAAGATGCCGGCGTGGACCGCTTCTCCATTGCCAGACAACTGGCGGAGATGGATCCGGAGCAGGTGGACACTTTCTCCAGCATCTATGCGCAACACGCCGCCGTGATGTACCGCCATGTCGATCAGGTGGCCGCGGCGCAGCCCTACCTGGTGATGCGGCACTGGGCACGGGAGATCGAAAACGAACTGCTTGCACAGCTACCTTGGCCCGATAAGCGGCTGGATGAACTGCGTCTTCCCCCGGTCGCGCTGGAGGGGCTCGAGGAACTGCGCTGGATTCGCGAACATGCCGTCTTCCACCAGACGCGGATGCTAGCCACGCTCGCCCTGGCCGTGGCCACGGGCGATCCGAAGCTGGTGAAGACGGTATATCGCGAGATCTATACTGATGGCGACGATCGTCTCCGCCAGGAAGCTGCCCTCGCCCTCACGCATTGGCGCACTTTCCACGGCACTGATAACCTGTGGGACCACCTCGATATCCGCTATCGCGATGTTTGGGAGGATGTGCAACGGGCGCCGTCGTCGAAGGCGCAACGCGCGCGGCTGATGATGGTGGGGCTTGAAGCTGTTGCTCCCGATGTGCTCGAAGACCGCGATCTAGATGTCGCCTTCATGGCTGCCATTGGGACGAAGATGCCGGAGCGTCTGGCCAATGCCGCCTCGTCCACCGACGACACCAAACGCTTCGTAGCCGCGAAGCTGTTGATCGCCTGGGGCGCCGGTGAACGAGCTTCGCAAGCCCTGTTGCAGGCCTCCGCCGATCACCAATACAGACTGCTGCGCGAACTGGCCCGCGAACGGAAGCCCGTCCAGGGCCTGAAGCGCGCGCTGTTCGAGATCCTAGAAAGCACCACCCACGACGAACTCCGCCGCCTGGCGGGCGAGGCGCTCGCCCGCGATTGCCAGCCGCGCGATGCGGCCGAACTTTATCGCCTTACCGGGGGCCACCGGACCGTGGTCCAAAGTCTGCTTCAGCAAGGCAACCTGCCAGCCGAAACCCTGCGCGACCTCTGCCAGGCGCAGGTGGATAGTGGCGGCTTCTCGGCGGAGCAATGGGGCATGAAGGACATCGCGGTGGAAGGCCGGATGCCACCGGGTTTCGTCCCGAAAGCCTTCGTGAACGCCGACGGGCCGATGCGGCTGCAACTGCTGCGCTTCGCCGAACAGCAGATGATGGCCTACAACCCGCCCGGCCTGCGGACGTTTGTGGTTAGCGTTGCGTTCGGATCCTTCGGCCCGGAGCCTGCTGCGGACGCCTGGGCTGTGCTGCAGCGCTCGCACCCGCAAACCGGGCCGCAAATCGAGAAGGCCGTTCCATTCACCGCCGCCTTCGCGGCCGAACACTTCGGCTCGATGGAGAACATGCTACGCGCCGTCACCCGTTTGCTCAGCATGCCGGAGGAGGTGCTGTCGCACTACGCCATGCGCGATAACGCCGCCAACCTGCTGCGCTATGCCGAGGACGGCATTTCGCAACACATCGCCGCGCATCCGAAGGAAGCCCTGCAACTGGAGAAGGCCCTCATCCGGGTTGCCGAAAATAGCGGCCTGTGCCGCTCCCTGCGCGGTGATGCCGTGTTGTTCCTTGGCACCATGGCGGAAGATAAAAAAAGCCGGGAGCGCATCCGTTCGGTGCTCTCCCGGCTCGATAAAACCGATCTGCGCGCCAGCACGATGCTCGCGCTGGAACGACTCGACCGCCTTACGGCAACTCTTTGATCCGGATATTGCGGAACTCCACCAGGGTGCCGTGGCCTAGAAAGCCAATGTGCCCCTTCTGGTTCTTCAAGCCGTAATGCCGCTTCAGCACCGCCTCTTCCTGCACGCTGTCCAGGTTCGCGTCGATGATATACACCCCGTTCAGCTTCACTTTGATCCGGCTGCCGTCGGCCATTACCTCTTCTTCGTTCCATTCCCCGGCCGGCTTTTGAAAACCGGTGCGCGCCGGAATGACGTCGTAAATGGAGCCTGTATGCTGCTCGCTTTTGATTTTGCCTTTGTACTTCTCGTGGCCGTCGTCGAGCAACTGTAGCTCCATGCCCGAGTATGCCGCATCCCCCGATAAGGGAGACCGCACGCCAACGCCGTTGTTCCCGCCGGGCGACAGCTTGTACTCAAACCGCAGCACGAAATTCCTGTACTCTTTTTCGCTGAAGAGGTTGCCTCCGCCGTCGGCCGGGCAAACCAGGATGCCATCTTGTGGCACGTAGCCGGGCCCCTTCTGGCCAATCATCTTCCAGCCGTTGAGCGTCTTGCCGTCGAACAGAGACGTAAATCCATCGTCGGCCGTGAATGCCGCCGAGGCGCATAACAACAGAACCGCATACTTGCGCATCATCATTCCTCTCCGCGCCTAGCAATCCACCCAGCCGCGTTTGGCGTTGCTCTCGATCACCTTCTCGAGCAGATGCATGCCCCACAGGCCTTCGGCGAACGTCGGGTAATCCACCGGCGCCGACGGATCGGCCACCCTCGCATAGAAGCGCTTGAACACCTGCTTGTGCGCGTCGTCATAGCCCTCGCTATGCCCGCCCGGCAGATCGGCGAAGCCCGCGGCCGCGGGTTTCAGCAACGACGGATCCTTCACGATGATCTGGTTCGGCGAGTTCCGATTCCCGATCCACAACTCATCGGGGCGCTCCTGGTTCCACCGCACGCCGCTCTTGGTTCCGTACACTTCAATCTCGAAGCGGTTCTTGTTGCCGGCCGACATCTGGCTCACCGTATAGCAGCCGCGCGCCCGGCCGCCCAATCGCAACAGCACGGACGCGAAATCCTCCGTGTCAATGGCGATCTTGTCGTAATCCTCCGGGCTCAGCGTCTTGCCCGTGAACGTCTCCACCGAGAACTTCGGCTTTTTGCGCTCCTTGTGGAAGGTGGCCAACTCCGCGCACAGTGCCGTGATCTTCAACCCCGTCAGGTGCTGGATCATGTCCATCCAGTGCGACCCGATATCGCCGACCGCGCGCAACGCCCCGTTTGACGCCCGCTCCACCCGCCAGTTGTAATCGGTATCGTAGAGCAGCCAGTCCTGCGAATACGTCCCCTGCACAATCAGAACCTCGCCCAGATCGCCGGCGGCAATCATCTGCCGGATATGCTGCACCACCGGGTAGTAGCGCAGGTTGTGCTGCACGCAGTTGGGAATGCTGTGCGCTTCGGCGTAGTCGACCATCTTCCGCGCTTCGGCGGCATCCACTGTCAGCGGCTTTTCGCAAAGCACCGCTTTGCCGGCCTGCATGGCTTCCATGGCGATGGGAAAGTGCAGCGCGTTCGGCGTCAGCACGTGTACCGCGTCAATGGACTTATCCGCCAGGATGGTGCGGTAGTCCCCGGTCGATTGCTCCACGCCGATCGACTCCGCAAAGGCCTTGGCCGACTCCGCGGTGGCTCCGGCAATCGCCGCCAGTTCCACGTTGCCTACGCGACGAACGTTCTCCGAATGCACCTTGCCCATGAAGCCGGTGCCGATAATCGCGGTCCTGATTTTACGCATGATCCAATCACACACTCTACACTAATCGCTGATAGACTGAGAAGCGGCTTTCGCTGGCGGTAATGGTCTCTGTATGCGTTTGCGTATCCGGCTGGGAGAAGGTCGTCCGTTTCACCGCAAACCCGGAAAGAACCGCCATATCGCCGGCGCCGTCAGTGCTCTGCTAACGCCCGCGTCCGTGGTTGCCGCCACACTCGCCGTCTGGGGAGTAGCCGCCGATATCGGCCTCACCAGCCAGTTCGCCATTACCAAAGGTTTTTTTTCGCACTGGCAGGTTTGGGCCGGAACCGCGGTGCTCATCCACGGCTTTTCCTGGCTTTTGGATGATTATGTACGCCGGCACGAAGCCCCTCCCCGGGGTCCGGTCTCCCTGACCGATTCCCGGAAACCTGCGAAACCGCTGGAATAAATCTCCCGAAAGCTATAGAATCAAAGGCAATACAAAATATTTGGGAGAACTCACGTGACGAGCTACGGCTTTGTTTGCGGTTCTGTTCTGTTGGCATTCGCGGCTTCGGTTGCTTCCGGGTCGCAGGCGCAACCTCACGCGCCGCAGGCCGGCTATGGCCGCTTGCCGCTGCGCTTTGAACCTAACCGCGGGCAGGCCAATGCCGCCGTGCGCTACATCACACGCGGTGCTGGCTATGCCATGCTGTTCGGCGCGGACCACGCTACGCTCTCGTTTTCTAACGGGAAGCAGCGGTCGCAACTGGGGGTACGAATGCCGGGCGCTCGCGCCGTCGAGCCGGTTGCCTTCGAACCCCTTCCGGGTGTCACTCACTATCTGCGCGGTAGCGATGCCAGCCAGTGGCAAACCAATATCGGAGCGTTTGCCCGGCTCCGTTACCCCGGCGTTTACCCCGGTGTCGACCTGGTCTACTACGGCAACCAGCGCTCGCTTGAATTCGACTTCGAAGTCGCTCCCGGCGCCGATCCGTCGCGCATCCGCCTCCGCTTCGAGGGCGGCAAAGCGCGGCTGTCTTCCAGCGGCGATCTGCTGGTCGAGACCGCGGGCGGCACGCTAGTGCAGCACCGCCCCATCATTTACCAGATGGTGCAGGGCCGCCGTGTCGAGCGCCAGGGCCGCTACCAACTCGCAAGCAACGAAGTCTCCTTCGTGCTTGGCGCCTATGATCGCAATCTTCCGCTCGTCATTGACCCCGTGCTGTCCTATTCGGGATATCTCGGCGGCTCCGGCGGCGATGCGGCTTATGGCGTCGCGGTGGATAGCGCCGGCAACTCGTACATCGTGGGCCAGACGACTTCCGGGAACTTCCCGGTCTCCGGCGCGCTCACCGCCAGCAACTCGGGCGACTCGGACGTCTTCGTCACCAAGCTCAGCCCCGGCGGCAGCAGCATCGTCTTCTCCACTTATGTGGGCGGCAGCGGCGAAGATGCGGGTGTCGGCATCGCCGTGGATAGTTCCGGCGTCTACTTCACCGGCCACACCACCTCCCCGAACTTTCCTAACGTTTCGCCGCTCCAACAAGGCGCGGGCGGCAATCGCGATGGCTTCGTGGCGAAGCTGAATGTCTCCGGTAACAGCCTGATCTATGCCAGCTATATCGGCGGCTCGCAGGAGGACCGCGCGCTGGCCATCGCCGTCGATGCGAATAACGCCGCCTACGTGGCGGGCACCACCTCGTCCTCCAACTTTCCGCTGCTCGGCGCCATTTACGGCACGTTCCAGGGCGGCCCTGTCTCCGCGCCGCGCGATGCCTTCGTTTCGAAGCTGGGCGCAAACGGCGCCCTCGTCTACTCCACCTACCTGCCCGGCGGCGATGACGACACCGCCCTCGGCGTGGCCGTGGACAGCACGGGCGCGGCCTACGTGGCGGGTTTCACCCGCAGTACCAACTTCCCCACCGCGAACCCGCTGCGCGCCAGCAACGCCGGAGGCATTGATGGCTTTGTCTCGAAGCTGAACCCCGCCGGCAGCGCCCTAGTTTACTCCACTTACCTTGGCGGTGGTGGCGATGACCGTATCACCGGCATTGCCCTGGATGCTGACAACGCCGCCTACGCCGCCGGTTGGACGTTCTCCGGCAACTTCCCCACGGCGGGCGCCTTCAGCACTTCCTTCAGCGGCGCCTATGAAGGCTTTGTGTCGAAGCTGTCCGCTTCCGGGGGCTCCCTGGTGTACTCGACCTACCTGGGCGGCAATGGCGAGGATTTTATCTCCAGCGTTGCCGTGGATAACACGGGCGCAGCCGTGGTTGCCGGCTACTCCACTTCGACAGACCTGCCGCAGGTGGCGACCTCCGCCGCGTATGCGAATGGACGCAACAATGGGGCCTTCGTCAGCCGCCTGAGCCCCGCTGGCGGCGCGTTGCAGTTCTCCACCTATTTCGGCGGGGCCAGCACAGACCAGGCCAACGCCGTCGCGGTGGATGCCAGCCGCTCCATCTATACGGTCGGCTCCACCATCAGCATCGACTTCCCGGCCGTTTCCGCGTTTCAGAGCAGCCCGCAAGGCTCCACCGACGCTTTTGCGGTCAAGTTCAGCGAAGGCAGTCCGGTCACCTATACGGTGACCACCAACCTGGCGGGCCTCAACATCATCGTCGATGGCGTCACCACCACGGCTCCGCGCTTCTTCAGTTGGGCGCCGGGCAGCCAGCACACGTTGAACGTGCCATCGCCCCAGGGCGCCGGCGGAACGCGCAATACCTTCGCCAGTTGGAGCCAGGGTGGGACACAAAGCCAAACGGTCACTGCCCCCGCCGGCAACGCCACCTACACCGCGAACTTCACGACCCAGCACCAACTCACATTGGCGGTGCAGCCCGCCGGCGCTGGCGCCATCGACCCGAATCCGAGCGCTCCCGACGGCTTCCATGCCGCCGGCACCAACGTCTCGCTCGGTATCACTACCGTGCCTGGCTATCAGTTCACCGGCTTCTCGGGCGACGTGAGTGCTGCCTCCGCCCCGCAGTCCGTCACGATGAGCGCCCCGCGTTCGGTGACGGCCCGGTTTATCTGTCTCTATTCGTTGAATCCGCTGCAAGCCATCGTGGACGGCGGCGCCAATGCCGGCTCGTTCACGCTGACCACGGGCCTTGGCTGTTCGGCTACCGCGATCAGCGCCAATGATTGGATCTCGATCACCGGAGGCGCAACGGGTAGCGGCACGCGCACCATCAGCTATCAGGTGGCCGCCAATAACACGCCCGCCAATCGCAGCGGCTCTATCACGATCATCGACTCCACTGGCACCGTTCAGACCTTCAACATCACCCAGGGAGCGCAACTGCCCGCCTCGATTACGGTCAACACCAGCCCCTCCGGCCTGCAGTTCACCATGGACGGCGAAACCTACACCGCGCCGCGCACCTTCCAGTTCGATCCGGGCAGCGTGCATACCGTCTCGGCCATTTCCCCGCAGACCGCCAACGGCATCCGCCGCACCTTCTCGAACTGGACCAACGGCGCCTCCCAGACCCACCAGGTAACCGCGCCGGCCACCGGTGCCGTGACTCTCACGGCCAACTACGCCACGACCTACCAACTACTGACGATCGTCACCCCCGCGGGCAGCGGCGGCATCTCGCTGGTGCCCGCCTCCGCCGATGGCTTCTACGCCCCGGGTACCGTGGTTAGCGTTTCGGCAATCTCGAATGTCGCCCAGTTCGCCGGCTTCAGCGGATCGCTCACCGGAACCACTAATCCGCAGCAGATTACCATGGATGGCGCCCGCACCGTCACGGCTACCTTCACCCCGCAAACCTGCGGTACGGCGTATACCTTCACTCCGCAGAACATCGCCGTTCCGGCCAACGGGGGCACCTATAGCGTTACGGTGAATACGGCCGCCGGCTGCTTCTGGGGCGCTTCGCTGTCGGCCGCCTTCATCGACCCCTGGATCACCCTCCAGGGCGGCAACCCCGCCGCCACCGGGACCGCTTCCTTCACCTTCACCGCCGCGCCCAATACCACCAACTTCCCACGCACCGCCTCGATTAACGTGCAGGGCCTGCTGGTGCAGGTGGCGCAGTCCGGCGTGGATGTCGTGCAGCCCTTCCTCGACGTGCAGCCGAACCATCTGTTCTTCGACTACATTGCGCTCATGAAGCGCTACGGCAACTCGGTTGGCTGCGGCAATAACAACTACTGTCCGGAAGATGTCACCACGCGCGCGGTGATGGCGGAACTGATCATCCGCGCCCGTTTTGGCGAGTCGTTCAGCTTCGTCACCACGCCCTTCTTCACGGATGTGCCTTCCACCCATCCGCAGTTCAAGTACATCCAGAAGATGAAGGAACTGGGCATTACCGATGGGTGTACGGCCGCGACTTACTGCCCCGGCAATCCGGTCACGCGCGGCGAGATGGCCGTCTTCCTCATCCGCACCCGCCTCGGCGTGCTCACTCCGCAGCAGTTCACCTTCGGCAGTACGCCGCTGTTCACCGATACCCCGGCCAGCAACATCTTCTTCGCCTATATCCAGAAGATGAAAGAGCTCGGCATTACGGCCGGTTGCACCGCCACGACTTACTGCATCAACGATCCGAACACGCTCGGCCAGATGGCCGTGTTCGTGATCCGCAGCTTCAATACGCCGTAACCGTTGAGAAAGCGCCGCGAGTGCAATACCATCCTTAGGATGCCCTCGCAGCGCTCCGTCTATCGCCGCCGCTTTCTGGAGTTCCTCGCCGCCAGCCCGCTAGCGCTTGCGCAGGGTACCGCGGACAGCGTTATCGCAAGCCCTGATGCCGCCATCAACGTGATGGACTTCGAGCCTGCCGCCCGCAAGATCCTGCCTCCGGCGCACTATGGCTATCTGCAAACGGGCGTCGATGACGATGTAACGCTGCGCGCCAATCGCGAAGGCTACGGCCGGTGGTACCTGCGCCCGCGCCGTCTGGTCGATATTGAGAACACAGACCTCAGCGTTACCCTTTACGGCGTCAAGTGGGACACGCCCATCGGCCTTTGCCCTATTGGTAACCAGCTGGCCTTTCATCCGCGGGGCGAACTGCCCGTCGCCCGCGCCGCCAAATCCCGCCGCACCCTCCAGATCCTCTCCACCGCGACCAATACCTCTATCGAGGACATCACCCGTGAGTTGGGGCGCCCGCCCTGGTATCAGCTCTATCCCACCAACGATTGGGCCTTTACGGAGAAGCTGGTCAAGCGCGTGACGGATGCCGGGTGCCCTGTTATGGCCTGGACGGTCGACACCATCGCCGGCCGCCATACGGAGACTTTCGAACGTTTCAAACTGCTCGACAAGCGCCAGTGCGCCGCGTGCCACGGAACCGAGCCCGAAGAGTTCTACAAGCGCAAGCCCATGTTCACGGGCGGTATCCGCAAGGGGCTTAAGACTCAGAACCCGAATCTGTCATGGCGTAGCTTGTCGGAGATGCGCAAATGGACGCCGATGAAGCTGCTGGTGAAAGGCATCGAGACGGCCGAAGATGCGCGCCTGTGCGTGGAGAGCGGCGCGGACGGTATCATCGTGTCCAATCATGGCGCCCGTGCGGAAGAGAGCGGCCGCGGCACCATCGATTGCCTCCCCGAAGTTGTGGAGGCGGTGGGCGGCAAGGTGCCCGTGTTTTTGGACGGTGGCATCCGCCGCGGTACAGACATCTTCAAAGCCATTGCCTTGGGCGCCAAGGCTGTCTTTGTCGGCAGGCCGTATGTCTGGGGCCTGGCCGCCTTTGGACAACCGGGCGTGGAACGGGTCATCGATATTCTTCGCATCGAGTTCGAACTGGTAATGAAGCAGTGCGGTGTTACGTCGGTGGAAGGCATCACCCGCCGCCACATTGGCCGCGTCTGAACTTTCTTTCCATAGCGGCCCCAATTTTGCTGGTGATCGTTTATACTTGCCGTCTTGCCCACCGGGCAGGCGCGATTCTTTGGAAAGTTTTTCACGATGACTAGCCGTACTGTTTCAACCCTGTATTCTTTACTTGCCACTGTTCTGCTTCTTGCCTTGCTGCTGCCTTCCGCCGGCAACAGCCGCGTCCGGCGTTCCGCGAGTGGCGAACTGCCATCCGGCCTTACGGTTGCCGATTGGAAGGCCATTCGCCACCAGTACGAACGCCATCGCCATGCCGCTTTTCTAAGCAACGGCGAACTCCAGGCCCGCAACTTCCACCAGCAATGGCTGTCCCGCTTTGACGGGCGCGGTTTTTCGATCCAGCCGGATGCGGGCGCCTGGACATGGGGCCTGGAGTTCGAGAGCTATGGCAATGCGGCGCGGCAGCGAGCCATCAGCAAAGCCGCCGCCCGTAGCGGGCGTGTGGAACGCGTCGAGTATGACTGGGGCAACGGGATACAGGAGTGGTTCGTAAACGACACACGTGGTTTGGAGCATGGATTCACGCTGGCCTCGCCTCTGGATGCGCAACGCCACGATATCGAACTTCGCTTCCGTGTCCGTGGCGGCCTGCAGCCAGTGGTTTCTCGCGACGGGCGCTCGCTGCGCTTTCAGGATGCCTCGGGCCATCCCAAACTGCGCTACGCCGGCCTCAAGGTGTGGGATGCCAAGGGTTCTCCGCTGCCTGCGTTCTTCGAAACGAACGGCAACACCGTCCACCTGCGCTTCGACGACAAGGGCGCCGTTTATCCCATTACGATTGACCCCATTATCCAGCAGGCGTACCTGAAGGCCAGCAACGCCGCGGCGCGCGCCAACAGCGCGGGTGACAACTTCGGCGCGGCCGTGGCCGTCTCCGGCGATACCGTGGTCGTCGGCGCTCCCTATGAAAGCAGCAATGCCAGCGGCATTAATGGTAATCAGGGCAATACCAGCCTCAACGGCTCCGGCGCCGCTTATGTGTTCGTGCGCAGCAACGGCGTCTGGACCCAGCAGGCCTATCTGAAAGCTTCTAACTCGGCCTTTTTTGCGAACTTCGGTGCTACCGTCGCTATCTCCGGCGATACCATCGTCGCCGGTTCGCCACGCGAATCGTCCGCCGCTTCCGGTATCAATGCAATCCCCACGCCTGGTGCGGCCAGCGATTCCGGCGCCGCCTACATCTTCGTCCGTAGCGGCAACACCTGGACCCAGCAGGCTTACGTAAAGGCGTCGAACAGCGGTCCGGGCGATCGCTTCGGCGCCTCGGTGTCCATCGCTGGCGATACTGTCGTTGTGGGCGCTCCGCTTGAAGCCAGCGTTGCGGCAGGCGTCAATGTCAATCAGAACGACAACAGCGCTCCCGGCGCCGGAGCCGCCTACGTTTTCACCCGCACGGGCAATACCTGGCAGCAGCAGGCCTATCTGAAGGCGTCTAATCCCGGCGGTTTCTTTGTCGCCCCGCAGGGCCAGTCCCTGGGCGACCAATTCGGCTCGTCGGTGTCCATCTCCGGAGACACCGCCGTGATCGGAGCGCTGGGTGAATCCAGCAGTTCCACGGTCGTCAACATCGGCCAGGGAGACAATAGCGCCGTCAATGCGGGTGCGGCGTACGTCTTCATCCGCACGGCCGGGGCCTGGACGCAGCAGGCTTACTTGAAGGCATCCAACACGCAGAGTAACGACCTGTTCGGGGCCGCTGTCTCTATCTCCGGCGACACAGCCCTGGTCGGCGCCCCGGGGGAAGGCAGCAATGCCACGACGGTTAACGGAAGCCAGTCCGATAACTCGCTGCCCAATGCAGGCGCAGCTTACGTCTTCGTGCGCGCCGCTGGGACTTGGACCCAGCAGGCCTACCTCAAGTCGTCCACCGCCGGGCAGAACCAGTTCGGTACGTCCGTGTCCATCTCCGGGGAGACCGCGGTCGTCGGCGCGCCGCAACGCAACTCCGGCACCGGCACAGCCTACGTCTTTGGACGCAGTGGGGCCTTCTGGAGCCTGCTGGCCGCACTGGCGGCCGCCAGCCCCACGCCGACAGATCTGTTCTCCCAGATCGTCGCTGTTGGCGGGGACACCATCGTCATTGGCGCGCCACAGGAAGACAGCGCCTCTGCCGGCATCAATGGCGATCCTTCCAACAACGACGCCAACAACCTCGGCGCGGCGTATGTTTACGTGAACACGACCAGCGCCTCGGCCGGCGGATTGCGCTTCGTGCCACTTACGCCTTGCCGCCTGGTGGATACACGCCCTGCCTACGCGGGTCCACGTACGGGCGCCTTCGGCCCGCCCCTGCTGGCCGCCAACACCGCGCGTACCATACCGATTCGCTCCTCTACGACCTGCAGCGTGCCCGCTACGGCCAAGGCCTACGTTCTCAACATCACGCTGGATACCGTGGAGAACCAGACCGGGCCCGTCGACACCTTTACCATCTGGCCCAGCGGTGAACCCCGCCCCGACTTCTACAACGTCCGCACGAGCACCGGCGGCTACATCGCCAACGCCGCGATCGTCAAGGCAGGGAATGCGGGCGCCGTGGATGTATGGGCATCCTCCGCGGTCAACCTCATCATCGATATCAACGGCTACTTCACCGATGACGCCTCGGCCTCCGGCCTGTTGCTCTATCCCATCGCGCCGTGCCGCGCCGTGGATACCCGCGGCCCCATCTACAGCGGCACGCTCCCGGCGCCCTACGGCAACCAGCGCATGCAGGCCCGTGAGAATCGCACCTTCCGTCTGCCCGGCTCGCCTGCGTGCCAGATCCCGACTGCCGCCGCGTACTCGATGCAGTTGACGCTCGCGCCCGGCGAACTTACTAACGGGAATCCCGTCGCTTATATCACCGCCTATCCGACCGGTGTCACGCAGCCGCTCATTTCGAACATGAATGCCCTGTTCGGCTATGCCGTCGCCAACAGCGCCATCGTGCCCGCCAGTGCCAACGGCAGCATTGATGTCTATGCGTCGGACCCCACCAACCTTATCATCGACGTGAATGGCTACTTCGCTCCGGACGATGGCACCGGACGCGGGCTGCTCTATTACCCAACCACACAGTGCCGCGTCGCCAATACGCAGGACAACACGCTGACTGGCCCCTACGGCCCGCCTGCCATGACACCCAACGCGGACCGTTCCGTTCCTATCGCCTTTGGCCGTTGCGCGGAACTGCCCAGCAGCGCCCGCGCTTGGGCCATGAACGCTTCGGTGGTGCCGAACGGCGTCGGCATGCCCTATCTCAGCATGTGGCCATCGGGTACGGGATTCCCGAATGTATCGCAGTTGAACGCCTTCCAGGGCCAGACTCTGGCTAACTCCGGCATTGTGCCGGCATCGCCCAATGGATCCATTGAGGTGCGCGTGGCCGCACAGACGCATGTGACGCTGGAAGTGTCGGGGTACTTCGGCAGGTAGGGCCGAGGGGGCGCGCCGCTGGCCTTTCCCGGCGCGAAGTTACGAACTGACGAATATCCCGTTACTCTTTATTACCAACAGGTTGGCGAGCAATCTCACGTTTGTTCGCAGTTCGTTCCACGCCTGCCTACTGCCCTCTCCGTAGTAACGGAAAACCCACGCCGGGTGTCTCAAAGACGGAAGAAAATTAACGGCTGTTCATGAAGGACATCTATGGCGAAATACTGGACAAAGGAAGACCTGCACAACCTGATTGCCGAGCGCCTGGCGGGTGTGAAATTCATCGTGGTTTCCAATCGCGAACCGTACATCCACCGCCACAGCGGCAACGGCATCGAATGTATTCTGCCCGCCAGCGGTATGGCTACCGCGATTGACCCCATCATGCGCGCATCCGAAGGGATTTGGGTGGCGCATGGCGGCGGCGATGCCGACCGCCTGGTTGTCGATCAACATGACCACATCCGCGTGCCGCCTGGGGAGGAATCGTATACGCTGCGCCGCGTCTGGCTCGACGCCGCCACCGAACGCGGCTATTACATGGGGCTCTCCAACTCCGGCATTTGGCCCCTCTGCCACATTGTTTACCAACGCCCGAAGTTCCGCCAGTCGGACTGGGACGACTACCGGCGCGCCAATCAGATCTTTGCCGATGCCGTGATCGAGGAAGCCGGCGACGGTCCGGCATTCGTCTTCATCCAGGATTACCACTTCGCGCTATTGCCGCGAATGCTGAAGCAACGCAACCCAAAGCTGATTGTGGCCCAGTTCTGGCATATCCCTTGGCCGAACCGCGAGACGTTCCGCGTCTTTCCATGGAAGGAGGAGTTACTGGACGGCCTGCTCGGCAACGACTTGCTCGGCTTTCACCTTCGCTATCATTGCGCGAACTTCCTGGAGACCATCGACCGCAACATCGAAGGGATGGTGGATACCGAACATTTCAAGGTCACCCGTGGCGGCCATGAGACAACGGTTCGTCCCTTCCCCATCAGCATCGACTTCCACCAGCACGACGTCGATGCGCGAGATCCGAACGTGGATGAACAGATGAACTGGTGGATCGAACAGATCGGCCAGCGCCCGGACTTTATCGGCGCCGGCATCGATCGCATCGACTATACCAAGGGCATCCCCGACCGTCTCATGGCGCTTGACCTGTTGCTGGAGCGCCAACCGGAATTGCGCGGACGGCTGGTCTTCGTCCAGATCGCGGTGCCTAGCCGGTCGGATGTGGAAGATTACGCTTTGCTCGCCCAGAAGCTTGATGATCAGGTGGCGGCCATCAATAACAAATGGCGTAGTGGCGCCTGGGAACCCGTCTTCCTTCTCAAGGCACATTGCAAGCCGGATCGCATGATGGCCCTGCACCGGCTGGCCAATTTCTTCGTCGTCACGTCCCTCCATGACGGCATGAATCTTGTCGCCAAGGAGTTCGTCGCCAGCCGTTTCGACCAGCAGGGAGTGCTGCTCCTGAGCCAGTTCACGGGTTCGGCGCGGGAATTGAATGAGGCCCTCCAGGTTAATCCTTTCTCGCCGGACGAAGTGGCGGCGGCGATGAACCTTGCCATTGTCATGCGGCCCGAAGAGCAGGCGCGCCGCATGACCCGGTTGCGAACCGCTGTGGAGGAGAACAACATCTACCGCTGGGCGGGGAAGTTCCTCTCCATCCTGCTGAAGTTCGAATTCGCCGACCGCCGCGAGAATGAAGAGCTGGCTTACTTCGCGGAATCGGTTATGCCATGAGCATACCCGCGTTTTCGGCGCTGGATGCCATCGCGGAAGAGCTGAAACAGGCGAATGAGATTCTGTTTGCGCTCGACTACGACGGCACTCTGGCGCCGATTGCGCCGCAGCCCGAACTGGCCGCCTTCCCCGCCGCCGCGCGCGAGGCCGTGGAGTCGTTGTCGCGGCTGCCTGGGGTCCAGGTGGCCGTGGTGAGCGGCCGTGCGCTGGAAGATGTCCGGGCGCGCGTCGCCCTGCCGCTTATCTACGCCGGCAATCATGGCCTGGAGCTAGAAGGCGCGAGCTTCGCCTATCGCCATCCAGAGGCTCTGCGACGTGTCCCGGAGCTAACGGAGGCGATCCTCGGTATCCAGCGGGAGATCGCCACCTTGCCGGGCGCGCGTTTGGAGAACAAGGGCGTGACGGCCAGCGTGCACTTCCGCAACGCAGCACCGGAGGCCGCGCAGGCTGTCGCCGCCATTTTGAAAAGGCACAGACCTCCGGGCTTTCGACTGCACCCTGGCAAGAAGGTCATCGAACTGCGGCCCGATGTCGATTGGCACAAAGGCGCCGCTGTCCGCTGGCTAATGGAAACCTGCTTCCCGCACGCGAGGGCCTTTGCGATGGGCGACGATCTTACCGATGAAGACATGTACACCGCGCTGCCGTCGGAGATCACCGTCTGTGTGGCCGAACATCGCGCTACCCATGCCCGCTACCGCGTTAGCGAAACCGAAGAGGCCCTAAAGTTGCTGCGTTTCTGCGGTGAGGTTATCGCTGCTCACCGAGCCGCCGGTCAAGGTCAAATGCGGCGCTGATCAGCCCCAGGTGCGTGAAGGCCTGCGGGAAGTTGCCCAGCAGTTCTCCACTGGGCCCGATCTCTTCCGAATACAGGCCCAAGTGGTTGGCATAGGTCAGCATCTTCTCGAAGACAAAGCGGGCTTCCTGTAACCTGCCCGCACGCGCCAACGCTTCCACCAGCCAGAAGGTGCAGATGCTGAACGTACCTTCCAGGCCAGGCAGGCCGTCGCCGCTGGCCTTGCCCAGTTCATAGCGATAGCAAAGGCTGTCGGACACCAGTTCGTGCTGGATGCGGTCGAGCGTGCCTACCATCCGGGGGTCGGTGGGAGACACGAACATCATCAGCGGCAGTAACAGCGCGCTGGCATCCACGGCGTCGCTGCCGAAGTGCTGCACGAAGGCCTTGCGCTTGGGATTCCAGCCAAAGCGCATGACGTCCTCGTAGATCTTCGTGGCCTCCGCCTGCACACGGCCATACTCCAACGGCAAGCCGCGCTTGCGGGCGATGCGCTGGGCGCGGTCGAGCGCCACCCAGCATTGCACCTTGGAATACACATGATGCTGCGGCTCATTGCGCACTTCCCAGATCCCATGATCGGCGCGCTGCCAGTTATCCCCCACCCAGTTCAACATCCGCCGCATGTAGAGCCATAGGTCATAGGAGATCGGCTCGACGTACTTGTTATAAAGATAGATGGAGTCGATCAATTCGCCGTAGACATCCAACTGCAACTGCCGGCTGGCGGCGTTGCCGATGCGCACCGGCTTGGAGCCCTTATAGCCGTCCAGGTGCCATAGTTCGAACTCTTGGAGTTCACTGCGCCCGTCAATGCCGTACATCAACTGGATGGGGCCGACTTCGGTATCGTGCTCGGTGGCGCGATCCTGAATCCAGTGCATGAAGCGCGCCGCTTCTTCGGTGTAGCCCAACCGCAGCAGCGCGTAGACCGTAAATGCCGCGTCGCGGATCCAGGTGTAACGGTAGTCCCAGTTACGGACACCGCCGATCTCCTCCGGCAGGGACGTGGTAACGGCAGCGACAATGGCGCCCGTTGGCTCATAGGTGAGTAACTTCAACGCCAGCGCCGAGCGAACCACCATTTCCCGCCAGCGGCCCTGGTATTTACACTTCGCCGCCCACGCCTGCCAGTACTTCATGGTGCGCTGCAATTCGTCCTGACCGAAGCCGATCACGTCGTTGGGCGTGCAGGGTTCGGCGTCGGTGGCCCATTGCAGGACGAAGGTGGCCGTTTCGTTCGGATCCAGCTCGAAATCGGCAACCACCGCGTTACCTTCCTGCTTTAAGGGTTGGGAACTGAGCAGGCGCAGCTTGGAGTTGCCGGATTGGAATCCGGCGATTTTGCCTTCCACCGTGGTCTCATGCGGGGCGCGGGCGTAGTCGAAGGCCGGCAGGCATTCCATGCGGAACGGCATGCGGCCGCGCACGCCGTGAACAATGCGGATGATCTGTCCGCAGGAAGGCTTGCTGCCGCCGTTGCGGATCGGCATGAAGTCGATTACTTCGCCGACACCCTCCTGGCTGAGAAAGCGGGTCAGCAGGACGTTGGTCTCGGGCAGGTACATCTGGCGGCGCCAGCGGTCGTCTACTGGCGCGACGATGCGGAAGAAGCCGCCCTTTTGATCATCGAGAATGCCGGCAAAGACACTGGGCGAATCGAAGTGTGGGAGACAGCACCAATCGATAGAGCCATCCAAGCCAACTAACGCCGCGCTGTGTAAATCGCCGATTACACCGTAATAACCAATCCTCTGATAAGCCACCCTGTTCCCAGAGTAGCTTAGTAGCTTCAGAACTCAAACCGCAGAGCCATCTGAAGCACCCGATTATTCTTCGCCCTGTTAATTGTGCCACCACTGAGGATATCCACGCGGTTCTCGGGGAGGTTGAAGTTAGGATGATTTAGTACATTGAACGCCTCGCCGCGGAACTGGAAGGCGCGGCCCTCGCCAAACCGGAACCGGCGCGAGAGGCTGGTGTTGATGTTGAACGTCCCCGGCCCGTCGAGGATGTTGCGGCCCGAACTGCCGAAGCGGAAGGAGCCGACCGGAACGACGGGGAAGGCGGTACGGTCGAACCATCGATCCACCGTTGGTTCGGCAACCGTACCTTTGCCGGTGCGGTCGGGGCGGCTGGCCTCGCCATTCAGGTAGTTGAAGTTGGCCACTTTGGGCGTGAACGGAGGCCCGCTGTAGATGGTGCTGGTGCCCGCGACCTGCCAGTTGCGAGCCACGATGTGGCGAGAGAACGCGGGGGACCAGATAAAGCTGGCGGCAAAGGCGTGGCCGATGTCGAAGTCGCTGCGGCCGCGCTCGCCCTTGAGGTTCTGCGAGTCCTGCGCGGTGGGGAAGTTATAAGCGATGGTGCCACCCATGTTGGAGCTTTCGTCGAGGGCTTTGGCGTAGGTGTAAGTAGCCCGGACAAACAGCTTCCGGCTGAAGCGGCGGCGCACCGTGATGGAGCCAGAGTTGTAGATGGAGTTGGATCCATCGTTGATGATGTTGATGGTGCCGAATTGCGGGAAGGGGCGCGGGAAGACGCCGTTCTGCGTGCGGTAATCCAGGTCGCGGATGTACTGGTTGTAGTCGTAGCGGCGGGGCAGGTGCGTGCCCTTGGAGCCCGCGTAGGCCACTTCCAAGACGGTCTCGCCGGGCAGTTCCCGTTCGAGCGTGAGGTTCCAGGATTGCAGGTACTGGCTCTGGATGTTCACGTCCTGGCCGTTGGTGTTGGCCACGCCCCCGACACTGCGGCGCGCCACGGGGAAGGGATCGGACATGGTCAGAATGGCGGGATTCGAAGCGACGGCGCTGTAGCTTTCGTTGATGGAGAAGGGGTAGGTGTCGCTGTACTCATCCATGCGATAGAGCGAACTGCTGCCGTAGAAGATGCCGTAGCCGCCGCGCAGGACGGTGTTGTTGTTGGCCCTGGGGCGCCAGGCAAACCCGAAGCGCGGGCCGATGTCCGTATAGTCGGGCTTGCGGATGGTGCGGGGCAGGCCCACATCGCCGGCCATGACGATGGAGTTGGCAAGCCCGGTAGCGGCGATGCGCTGGTCGAAGTCGGGTACGTTGCCTCGGCCGGCGATGACGATCTTCGCAAGCGAGGGCACGAACATCGACCACTGCCCGAACTTCTCCTGGGGCGGCTTCATGAGTTCGTAGCGAACGCCGAGGTTGAGGGTGAGGCTGGGGGTGACCTTGAAGTCGTCCTGGAAGAAGCCGGCGTAGTTGGAAATCAGGTGATAGGGCCCGGCGGCATCGAGTTGTCTGCGAGAGGTTTGGGGATAGCCGAGCAGGAAGTCGGCCATGGGGTCTGTAGAGAAGCGGCCGAGCACGGTGACACGCCCGCGGGTGTCGCCGTACTGCCGCGAGAAGTACTGCATGCGGAGGAAGTTACCGCCGGCTTTGAAGCTGTGTTTTCCGCTGATCCAGGTGACCGCGCCCGAGTATTCATAGTTGTTGAAGGCCCAGATCTTGGGATAGTCGTAGGCGGGCCCGAGCGGAATATAGCCGCTGACTTCCACCTGCGGCAGGCCCTTGGCGATGGGGTTGGTGGTACCGCCGGTAAAGCCGGATTCGGCGGCCCAATCGCGGTCTTCGCTGTAGGGCCAGGCTTGGTTGTTGGTCTTGCGGGAGAAGTTCGCGTTCAGTTCCAGAAACAGGGTGGGAGTGACCGTGCGCAGATACTTCACGTAGGCCAGCAGATCAAGCGTTTGCGCTTGGAGGCCGAAGAGGGGCAGAGGCGAGCGGCTGTTGACCACCGGATCCCAGTTATTGGCCGGGCGCCAGAAGGCGCTCAGGGTGAGGCGGTCGCGTTCCGTGAGTTGATGATCCACCTTGACGCCGAAGTTGTTATAGCTGTTCGTACCGTTGCCCTGGGCGATGAAGTTGTTGGCACTGCCGGTGAGGTTGGGGGCCGGGTAGTAGGAGGCCAGTTTCAGCGATACGGGGTTGAGCCGGGACTGTGGGATTTGGTTGTTGGGGAATGGAGTGCGGGAGAGCGGGTCGGTAATGCGGATGGGGCGGCCGAAGGCGTCAACTGCCTTGCTGAAGTCGCCGCGCAGCATCTCGGGTTGCGGGACGATGCCGCGCTGGGTCTTGCCATCGGTGAGCCGCAGGGACTCCCAGGTAACCATGAAGAAGGTGCGGTCCTTGCCGTTGTAGAGCTTGGGAATACGCACGGGTCCCGTGACGGTGGCGCCGAATTGATTGCGGCGCAGCTTGGATTTGGTGACGTCGAAGTAGCTGGTGGCGTCCCAGTAGTCATTGCGGAGGAACTCATACAGTGAGCCGCGGAAGCGATTGCTGCCGCTCTTGGTGACGACGCTCAATACGCCGCCGGCATAGCGGCCATACTCGGCGGCAAAGCCCGAGGTGATCATCTTGAATTCCTGGACGCCTTCGAGCGGCGGGTTGATGACGGCGCCGGTGTTACGGCGCTGGGTGTTGTTCATGCCGTCGACGAGGAAGCCGACGTTGTCCGCGCGGGCGCCGTTGACGGCATAGGCGCCGTCGCCGCCATCGCCCTTCGGCGCGACGCCTCCCGTGAGGTAGGCGAGGTCGGAGAAGTTGCGGCTGTCGAGGGGGATTTCGGCGATCTCTTCCTTGCTGATGACCGCGCCGCGCGAACCGCTGTCGGTGTTGAGTACGGGCGGGGCTTCGGTGACGGTGACGCTTTCGCTGGTTGAGCCGAGTTCGAGCGGGATGTCGAGCCGCAGTGTCTGGTCCACGGTGAGGACGAACTCCGATTGTTTATAGGTGCGGAAGCCTTCGATCTTCGTTTCGAGCGAGTAGCGGCCAGGGTCGAGATAGGGGATGGAATAGTCGCCCACTTCGTTGCTGGTGGCTTGCTGGGCGATGTTGCGGTCGAGGGCGGTGACGCGGATGGTGACGCCGGGGACGACGGCGCCGGTGCCGTCGGTGATACGGCCGACCAGGCGGGCGCTGGGAGATTGCGCCAGGGCCGGCACAAGCAGAATCAAGGAATGGAAAAGAGCGATGAGCCTCATAAAGATGCCTCCCTTACCAAGGCATGAGAAACTGACCGGAGTGTATCGCACGGCACCGCGGGAGGGAATGGGTGCGCTGGGCGTTTAAGATGAGGGAATGCTGACGCGGAGAGGCGTTCTTTCGATTCCATTGACAATGGCGGGTGGACCGCGACTGGGCTGTCAGACGAACGCGTGGCGCATCCAGCCGGGGGACTTCGGGCAGTTCCTGGCGGTGTTGGATAAGGTGCGCGGGTATCGCTACGACGGCTTTGAAACGGGCTTTCGGAATGTGGAGACTCGGTTTGCAGACGCCAAGGCGGCGAGGGTGGAATTGGCGAAACGCAGGCTGGTGTTTCTGGGGTGTCACGTTTTCCTATTGGAGTATGACAAGGCGACGTCGCTGGCGCCGGGTGAACTTGTCGAGCGGGTGATTACGCGGTCGGCGGCGCTGGGGGCGGAGCGGGTGATCCTGAGTGGGGCTTCGGTGGGACAGGACCGGGCCGCGCAGAAGCGGAAGGCCGAGGCGCTGTTGCGGTTTGGGGATTTGTGCCGGAAGGCGGGGATGCGCGGCGTTGCTTATCACAATCATGACCGTGAGTTTGTGGAGGGGGCGGGCGAGATGGAGGCTTTGTTGGTAGATACGGCGGGTGGGGCGGTGCAGTTGGTGATGGATGCGGGGCATGCCTGGCTGGCGCGGGCCGATGTGGCGGCGTTCTTTACGAAGCATGCGGCGCGGTTGGATGGGATGCATCTGCGGGACTTTCAGGATCGGGAGCAGGTGCCGCTGGGACAGGGTGTGTTTCCTTTGATGGAGTTGGTTGGGTTGATCCGGGCCAGGCGATGGGCGGGGTGGGTGGTCAATGAGGAAGAGAGGTTGAATGATGTTAAGCCGGGCGACGCGGCCGTAGGCCGGGCTGGGCGGCGGCTGCGGGTGGGGTTTGGGCGGTAACGGAGCGCGACGTGGGCGTCGCGCGCGGGTCTGGGGACCCGCCCTCCATCAGAGGGGGTTGCCGGCTATGTAGACCTTCTTTAGGCTTTTGGTGTTGCGGATATCATCCAGGGGGTTGTGGTCTAGGACTAGGAAGTCAGCCCAGTTGCCGGGGGTGAGGGTGCCGGCGCCCTTCATTCTCATGCCGGCGGCGGCCTCGCCCGTAGCGCTGCGGAGGATCTGGACGGGAGTCAAGCCGGCATCGGCCATCATTTGCATCTCGAGGTGTTCGAAGTAGCCTTCGAAGCGATTGGCGGAGGCGCCGGAGTCGGTGCCCATCATGACGCGAATGCCGGCATCGGAGACCCTCTTGAGGTTGCGCATGGCAGTGGGGAGGGCGGCTTTATAGGCTTTAGCGGCGGCATTCTGGGCCATGGCCTGCTGGCGCTTGGGCTCCTGGAGTTGGGCGACGACGGCGGGGTCGGCTTCGCGGGTGAAGAACGGGTCGGAGAACCACGGGGGCGTGGATTCGTAGATGAAGGTGGAGATCTCGCGGGTGAGCGTGGGGCAGTAGGGGACGTTGCGCTGCTTCATCAAGCTGAGGAACTCGGCGTCGACCTCCTGGTCACGGACGCTGTGGGCGATGAAGTCGACACCGGCTTTGAGGAGGCCTTTGGCGTCTTCCAGATAGAAGATGTGGGCGGCGACGGGAAGGCCACGTTTGTGGGCTTCCTCAATGACAGCCTTGTAGACATCGGGAGTCATCTTAGTAGCGGTCTTGAGCTGGTCGTCGACGCGGATCTTGATGATGTCGACTTTCTTGCCGGCCATGTCGGCAACCATGGCGCGGGCTTCGGCTGGGGTCTTACCGACGATGACGTCGCCGGAGAGATAAAGGCGGGAGCGCTTGAGGGCGGGGGTGTTTTGGGAGTCGCGGGCCTGGAAGGCGGGGGGCTTCTCGCCGCCGAGGCTCCAGAGGGTGGTGATGCCATAGCGGGCGAAGAGGGCTAACTGGCGCTGGGTATTGGCTTCGGTATAGGCGGGCGGCTTGAGGCCGTCGACGTCGGAGATGTGGACGTGGGTGGCGATTAAGCCGGGGATGATGGTCTTGCCTTTAAGGTCGACGGTGGGGAGACCGGCGGAGGCTTTGACGGCTGACGCGGGCCCGGCGGCGACGACCTTACCGTCCTTAACGACCAGCACGGCGTTCTCGATGGCGGGCTTGCCGGTACCGTCGAAGAGGCGGGCGCCCGTGTAGACCTGGGCGTTGGCGGCGGCGGAAAGCAGCGCAGCCAGGACGAGTGAAACAAGCATGACCGACAGTTTATCGCTATAGGCGGCTACTTGCGGAGGGAATAGGCGATGATTTCCTCGTCATTGCGGGCGTAGATGTTGCGGTTGGCGTAGGCCGGATGAGACCAGTTAACCGCGCCGAGTTCGCGGCGATTGCCGGAGTTGGAGGTGGGCTTGATGAGGGTGGTACGGCTGATCTCTTTGTAGCCTTCGGGGGTGAGGTTGGCGATGATCAGATCGCCGCGATCGTTGTTGATGAAGTAGCGATCCTGGTGACGGACGATAAAGCCGGAGGCCCAGCGGGCCTTCTCTTTGGTGACGTCAAGAGTTTCCCAAACGCGCTCCCCGGTGGAGAGCCGGAGGCAGCGGAACTGGCCGTAGCTGCAGATGCCGTAGATGTAGTCGCCATCAATGACGGGGGTGTTGACGACCGCGTGGAGGCCGTCCGTGTTGATCTCGCTATCGCTCTTGCCTTTCCAGATCTGGGTGGCCTTGTCGCCTTCGTTCTGGACGAGCAGGGAGCCGTTGTAGAAGGCTGACACAAAGACGCGGTTGCCGGTGACGACCGGCGTGGCTAGGGTCATGCCGTAGGTCACCTTGAAGGGCTGTTGCCAAAGCACGCGGCCGGTTTCGGGATGGAGGGCGGCGAGGGCGGTAGCGTGCCAGATGAGCACCTGGCGAATGCCGTTGGCAGAGGTGAGGATGGGCTGGCCGTAGCCGGGCTCGGCCTCATGATCGAGGGCGCGCCAGAGCTCCTTGCCAGTGCGTTTGTCGAAGGCCATCATCTTGGCGTTGGGGCGGCCACCGACGAGAGTGATAAGGCGCTCGCCGTCAATCAGCGGGGCGCTGGCGATGCCCCAGCCGGGGAGTTGAAGACCGTAGTCCTGACGGTAATCCTTCTGCCAGAGAATCTCGCCGTTGGAGGTGCGGAGGCAGAACAGGAGGCCGGTGGCGCCGGCGGCATAGACGCGGTCGCCGTCGACGGTGGGGGTGGCGCGCGGGCCGAGCGGGTAGCTGAGGCCTTTGTAGTCGGCGGGCCATTCGCGGGTCCAGAGAACCTTGCCGGTGCGTTCGTCGAGGCAGAGGAGGCGTTCGATGCCGGTGCGGCCGGCGATGGTTTGGAAGTCGGTGAGGTAGACGCGTCCCTTGCTAACGGCGGGTCCGGTATAACCGGCGCGGACGGGGGTGCGCCAGAGAAGCTTGAGGCCGGTGGCTGGAAACTGGTCGAGGATGCCGGTTTCGGTCCAGATGCCCTGGCGGCCTTTGCCGCGCCACTCGGGCCAGTCTTCAGCAAGCGCAGATGGGGCGAAGACTATGAGGATCAGGAAGAGGAGCGGGGAGTGGTTCATGGCGTGTGGGCCTACTCTCGGATGATTTCACACGGAAGGGGCGGAGTGGGAGATTCCCTACCGCCGTTGCTAACACTAGGATGGTCTGAAGAGGTCGTAGCAGTATGTTGTGCCGTTGGAATGAACTGGTCGGGTACCGGGTGGACGAGGCGGGCCATTACCGGCTGCGGGCGTTGGAGCAGGTGGGTCCAGGCCGGGCGCGGTTTGCGACATGTTTGGCGGATGGAAGCCGGGGATTGGTGGAATTCTACGAGGTAGGTCAGGCAGAGGGTGCTGCGCGGTTGCGGATGTGGGAGGAGTTGCGCGCAGCGCAGCATCCGCTGTTGCTGCCGGTGGTGGATTACGGGCAGATGCTGTGGGAAGGGGCGGAGTACGTATACCTGGTGACGGCGCGGCCGGATGCCTGTTTGGGGGATGTGCTGGATACCAGGCGTTTGGAGGTGGAGGAGGTTCGGGAGATCACGGCGGCGGTGCTGGGCGGGTTGGCGTGGTTGCATGAGCGGGGGTGGTCGCATGGGACGGTGGGGCCGGAGACGGTAGTGGCGGCCGGGGAGCGGACGGTGTTGGGGGTGGAGTCGATTGGGGAAGATGGCAGCCGGGAGGCCGATGTGCGGGCAGTGGGAAGGCTGCTGGTGGCGATGGGCGCTGGTGCGGAGGGCTCGCTGGAGCGCGTGGCGGCGCGGTGTTTGAGTGGGGTGGGGGCTGGGGAGGCAAGGCGAATGTTGGTGGAGGCGACGGAGACGCAGGGGAACGATGTGGGCAGGAAGGTGGGTTGGGCGGTGACGGCCATGGCGATGACGGTGGCGGCGGTGGCAGTGTTGAACGCGATGTAGGTAGGCTTGGATGGATGAGACGCGGAACGTTCCTGTTGGCGCTGGGACTAGCGGCGGGCCTGGGTTGGGGGGCGGATGTCCAGCCGTGGCGTTGGAAGGATCTGTCGGCAGTGCCGGAGACGTATGAGGCTCCGCATCAGGAGGAGCCGGGGGTGAAGGCGCTATGGTTCGCGGGCTTGCCGTATCAGGGGAAGGCGACGCGGGTGTTCGCTTACTATGGGGTGCCGCCGGGGGCATCGGCTTCGGCGAAGGTGCCGGCGATGGTGTTGATCCATGGTGGCGGTGGGACGGCGTTTGCCGAGTGGGTGCGGATGTGGAATGCGCGCGGCTATGCGGCCATTGCGATGGATACGGTGGGGACGGTCCCGGAGAAGGCTACCAATGAGAAGACAACTTGGAATCCGAAGCGGAAGCGGACGGAGTATGCGGGTCCTGCTGGTTGGGGAGATTTCGCGAACGTGGATTTGGCTCCCGAGGAGCAGTGGACCTATCATGCCGTAGCCGCGGTGATGCGCGCGCATTCGTTGTTGCGGAACTTCAAGGAAGTGGATGCGAAGCGCGTGGGCGTGACGGGGATATCCTGGGGTGGGTATTTGACGTCCATCGTGGCGGGGTTGGACCGGCGGTTCCGGTTCGCGGCTCCGGTGTATGGGTGCGGGTATTTGGGGGAGGATTCGGCGTGGTTGAAGAACTTCGCGGAGTTAGGGCCGCAAAGGGCGGCGAGGTGGTTGGGGTTGTGGGATCCCTCGGTGTATGTAGGGCGGGCGAAGATGCCGATGTTGTGGGTGAATGGGACGAATGACTTTGCCTACCCGCCCGTGTCGTGGCGCAAGACGCACCGGTTGACAAAGGGGAGGAAGACTTTGGCGTACCGGGTAAGGATGCCGCATGGGCATCCACAGGGCGCGAAGGTGGAGGAGATTTTCTACTTTGCGGAGCATGTGTTGAAGAAGGGTCCGGCGCCGGTGCGGGTGAAGAAGGAGGGTGTTGCAGAGGGGCGGGTTTGGGTGGAGTTTAAAGGAGCGGTGAAGACGGCGGAGTTGGCGTATACCAGGGATAAAGGGAGGTGGCAGGATCGGAAATGGGAGGTGGATGCGGCGGAGTTGGGGGATGGGAAGGCGAGTGCGAAGGTGCCGGAGGGGGTTACGGGGTTTTACTTGAATTTGGTGGATGGGGATGGGCGGGTGGTTAGTGGGGAGATGGTGGACCGGTAGCCGGTTATTCGAATGAGCATAGGCGACGATATGAGCGACATGCCTTTGGATGAGAACAGGACAAATGCGGATTCGGGAGTGACGCCGGGGGTGTTGCAGCGCCTGGTGGAAATGGAGGGACTGCTGCGCGACGTTTACAGAGAACTGGGAGGTTCCGAGCGGGCGATACGGGAAGAGCGGGAAGGATATTCCCGATAAGCGGGAGGGCCCGCTCAGACCGCGATAATGCCGGCGGCCGGATCGAGGCGGCGGATGTCGGTTGGATCACTGATCACGACGGTGTCTTTGCGCTGTCTGGCGATGATAACGACTGAGGCGTCAACGATGTCGGCGGAGTGGTTGGCACCGCAGAGTTCACCACAGGAACGGGCCAGATGTTCATCGAGTGGAACGATGTCTATTTGCTCACTGCGGAGGAATCGCGCGAGGTTCACCTGGACGCGGTCATTGCGCCAGGCTTGCGCGACTACGCCGGAGGGTACCCGGTAAAGCCTTGCGTGGCGGCGCTGCGGAGCAGAGCCATGATGCGCTTATCTCCGCGATCAAAGGCGATGAGGGCGCCTGCGTCGAGAACTAACGCCTTCGGCGCGCCAGCGCGCGTTCCGCCCATTTGACGTCCTCGGCAGATGGTTCACCGTACTGCTCGATCATGTCGCGCAGTATCGTGTGGAGGGATTCGCGCTTCTCGTGCTCGGCGAGGACATTGGCGATGTATCCGGAGACCGACTCGGCCCGCCCGGCGCGGACTTCCCGGTGAACGCGGGCCAGTTGATCCTTAGGCAGGCTGATGGCGATCTCCGCCCTGATCATACCTGCATCATACCGCGGATGCGGATTTCAATCCTTCAGGTCCCCATGCTCGTATCCGCTCATCAAGAGGTGCGTATATGTCATCCGCGGCATCGGTTTGGTTATTCGCAGACCAGGGAAATGGATGCGGTACACCAGTGCGCCGAAGAGCCGGATTTGAACAATGGGGTGAGGCTGGCTCTGCTCCATTACCAGCCCGTGGAAGGGGGCCGGGGTGACGCCGGCGCCGCCGTCTACCTCGTATTCACAGAGGTTCGGGTTGTTCAGCAAAAGTGCTTCTCGGAAAGGATCGAGTGCCGATTGATATGGACTGATGTGAAGAGCAAGGTACTCGAAGGCGATCTTCAGCAGACAAATGCCGGCACCGTTGAGACGCTCGCGACCGCTTGGAGCCATAGCGGTTAGGCATTGTCCATCCAGCTTCGGTCTGATCGCTGTCACCTCCCATCTCGCGACATCGAGGCCCGGAGCGATCTCGGCGAGTGCATCGAACTCCAGCGAGGCAAACCGGGCGAGTGCTTGATCTATTGCCTCTTTGCTGGCACCCTCCTTGGACATGCATCTTGTGATCGTGTGGACGCCGTCTCTGGGTGGCAGCAGCAAAGAACCGTCGGAGGCTTCCGTTGCGCTCACCCGGAAGTCAGTGATGGCCCCGCGCTGGTTGAACTTATAGCGCCCTTCGACAAAGCCACCTGCGCTCTGAGCAATGAAGGGTTGGCTCTTCGAAATCGTGGCATACAGATCGGGGATCTGCGGCCTCAGTTTCTCGACCGTCCAGCGAATCGACGGATCTTCTTTGAGGGCCGCCTCGACTTGTCCCATACGATCATTGCAGGGCTTGCAGAGGAACGCGCAAGTGAGGATGCCCCCCAGTATCTGCGGAACGATGTGCTCATCGGAGAGGCGCTTGATGAGTGTCCTCGATCTCTCGGTCAGGCAGAGGATACAGCGCGGATCAGGCCAATCGACTTTCATAAATTAGCCTTCGAACCAGAGCCGTCCCCGCACATTGACGGTCTCGCCAGGGTTGCAATCGGGCAATAACGGGTCGGAGTGGAGGCAGGGGCAATTGGAATTGGCCCAGGTGCGCTGGGTGTTCTCCCATTCGACGGCGATGGCGCGGGCGCCGTCTGGGCCACGCACGCGGGCGATGCTGGGGCCGAGGATCTTGTTGTCGTTGGTCTGCTGGTGGAAGCCGGCGGCTCTTTTGAGCATGATGCAGACCTGGCTGCGGAGGTTGGTCCAGCGCTCGGTGGTGCGATTGGTGACTTCCAAATAAAGCTCGATGGCGTTGCCTTTGGAGGGCGTGAGGGAAGCGGCGAAGTTGAGGGTGTCGGGCAGCGTCCAGCGCGTGTTCAGGCCATCGGTAGTGACGGTCCAATCGCGGTCTTCGAGGATCATATTACGTTCATCCCAGATAGACGGGATATGGGTGTGGGCGAGAAACAGAAGGCGGCGGCCGGCGAAGATGGCTTCGGGAACATCGATCACCACGTAGGAATCAGGGTCCCAGGGGAGGAAGGCCATGGCTTTGGTCCCGCGGTAGGGAGCGATGGCGCCGTCGAGGAAGCCGGTTCGCGGATGTTCGTGGCCAGGGTAGGGGGCGAGGCGGGTTTGGCGTCCGTTGGGGATGGGTAGCGGGTGGGCTTCGGCTAACGGCTTGGCGAGCACGCCGTCCTTTGGGATGGGGTAGCGGAGCGCGCGGGTGGGATCTTGGGGAAGGCTGCGGGCGACAGAGGCAAGGTCGCGGAGGGCGATGCCGGTGAAGCCTTTGGCTTTGAGCAGGCGCATATACTTTTCGAACTGCTCGGGCGGGGTGTGGACCCAGGGATGCTTTACATCAGGCACGCCGTGGAATTGGAGGATGACGATGCGGCCGGGGGCGGACTGGGCGATGACCTTTTCGAAGTGCTCGACGGTCCATTGAGGGTAGGCGTCACCCGTGGTGGGGATGAGGAGACGGTCGTGCCGGGTGGGATCGTACGCGGGGCCGACCTGGATCTGGCCGTAGGGGAGTTCGGGCTGCATGCCGCGGCGGGCGAACTGGTAGCCAAGGCGCTGGAGTTCGGCGAGGGCTTCGGGGCCGAAGGCGTTACCGCACCAGGCAAACGAGATGGGCTTGGGGACGCCGGCCTTCCGCAGTTCGCCGTTGACGAGGGCGAGTTCGGCTTCGAGGCGGGCGGCGGCTTTGGGGGTGTTAAAGCTGGCATGCGTCCAGGAGTGATTGCCGATCTCGAAGCCCATGGTGTGGATCTGGGCGACTTCGGGCCAGGTAAGGAAGTGCTGGTGGTCATCCATCCAGCGGTGGCTGATGAAGAAGGTGGCTTGGAAGCCGAGTTCTTTGAGCAGCGGGGCGACGTTGGTGAGGTGGCTTTTGACGGCGTCGTCGAAGGTGAGGACGATTTGGTTCGCGGGGGCGGCGGAGAGAGCTGGGATGGGGAGCAGGGTGGCGAAGGAGCGGCGGGTGAGCATGGCCGGTTGTCATTATAGTGCGGGGTTGAGCCGGGTAAGAAGGACAATCTGCCCCGCGTGGTAGGTGTTGTGCTGGGTGACGCCGCGGATGGTCTCGGCGACCGTGAAGGTATCGCCAATGCGGCGGTCGAGTTCGGCCGGGGTGAGTTGGGCAGTGCGGTCGATAAGGACGCGGGCGACGGTTTGGAGGCGGTCGATGGCGACCGGGAAGTCCGTGCAGGGAGCCCAATCGCCGGCCTCGGGTTCGGCGTGGTGGTGGCCGTCGATGCGGCTGTGGACTTCCTCCATCCAGGCGGCGGCGTGGAGGACGAGTTCACCGATGGTGTGGGCGGAGGGGATGGACCGGCGGTTGGCCTGTTGGGGGGTGACGCCGCGGAGGGATTCAAGAAGGCTGGGGCCATGCCAGGCCTCGCCGAAGACGCTCCGTTCCAGGTCTCTGTGCAGCATAACTAACGATTATGGCGCGGGGGCGGGCCATTGGTGGAGGTAGTGGTCCGTCATCCCACTTTGCGCTTGCCGTCAGGCGGCGGTGACTACGGACATCATGTTGCCGCCGAGGACGGCGGATGCCGCAATGACGCCGCCGAAGAGGGCGCCGGCGACGCCCAGGCTGACAACGTCCTGGCCGGTAAGGTAGAGGCCGGGGATGGGAGTCTGCGGGCGCAGGGCGCGGAGTTTGAAGCGGTCCGGGGTGGCACTGAGGCCGTAGGCTTCGCCTCGCTCGTAGTTCATGAAGTGGCGGGTGGAGAGGGGTGTGGAGAGTTCGGCGTAGTCGATTTTGCCTTTGACGGCGGGGACGTGGCGTTCGAGTTCGGCCTGGAGGCGCCCGGCGAGTTGCTGTTTGAAGTCGTTGTAGCCGTCGCCGCGGCGGCGCCAGCGGCTGTCTTCCCATCGCGCGAACCAGTCGTAGGGGGCGGCGGTGACGATTTCGAGGGTGGCGCGGCCGGGGTGGCGGCGGTCGAAATCGGGGTCCTTGGCGGATGGGAACGAGATGAAGAGAACGGGGAAGGGGGCATTGGGATCGGCGGAGAACCGCTGGAGATTGGCGTCGTGGTTCGCTGTGGGGTGGATCCAGAGATTGGTGCCGCTGAGGCCGAGTTCGGCGGCGGTGTGCTTGAGGCCCACGTAGAGGCTAAGGTGGGCCATCGAGGGCGGGACGGCGCGCAGTTCGGCGCGCAGCTTGTCGAGTGCGGGCGGTGGCGCGGGAAGCAGGCGTTCGAAGGTGTTGCGGGCGCCGGCGTCGCTGATGACGATAGGGGCGCGAAGTTCGCGGCCGTCGGCCATGCGGACCCCAACCGCCCTGCCCTTATCGAGGAGGATTTCGGTGACTTCGGCGCTGGCCAGGATCCGGCCGCCGGCGGCTTCGATGACCGGGGTGATGGTTTCGGCGATACGGCTGGAGCCGCCGATGGGGTAGCTGGCGCCATCAAAGTAGTGCTCGGCAATGAGGGCATGGATGGCGAAGCTGCTCTGGGCGGGTGGGAGTCCGTAGTCGCCCCATTGCGCCGTGAGGACGCCGATTAGCTCTTCGTTGTTGGTGAATTCGCGGAGGACGTCGAGTGTGGTGCGCCCGGCCCAACGTAGGTACGGGCGGCGCAGGAGGGGGCCGGCGAGTGCGGCGATCGGTCGCGGGAGGGCCTTTTCAGTGAAGTAAAGACCGCTCGCGCGGTTAGAGTCGCGGACTGCGTTCAGGTAGCGGTCGATGGCCGCCGTGTCCCTGGGAAAGTAGCGCTTGAGTTGGGCGCGAAAGTTTTCGGCGCCGGTAGGGAAGTCGTAGGTGCGGCCGTTGAGGAGAATGCGGTCATAGACCTCCGGCATGGGGGCCCATTGGAGTTGGCCGCCGGTGAGGTAATCGAAGGCGCGGCGCACGTTGTGGGAGGTGTTGTGGACCTGGCCGATGTAGTGAACGCCGACGTCCCATTCGTAGCCGGGGCGGTGGAAGGCGTGGGTGTAGCCGCCGGGGGTGTAGTGGCGTTCGAGAACGAGAACGCGTTTGCGGGCGTGCTTGGCGAGGATGGCGGCGGCGGCGAGGGCGCCGATGCCGGAGCCGATGAGAAGGGCGTCCCAGGAAGTGGGGAGGTTGGGGAGTTGCTTGAAGGAGTGGGTCATGTGGACACCGTCAACATCAGAGTGCCAGAAAATGTTGCGCTTGTCAACATAGCTGTTCGAAAATCAAAACGTGGCAGGCCAGCGGCGATATCATCACGGCAACTTGAAGGACGCGTTGTTGGAGGCGGCGGTGGCGTTGGTGGCGGAGGTTGGTCCGCAGGCCTTCACGCTGCGGGAGGTGGCGCGGCGGGCGGGGGTGTCACACAATGCCCCGTACCGCCACTTCCAGGATAAGGATGAACTCCTGGCGGCGGTGGCCGCGCAGGGGTTTGGGAAGTTGACGGCGGCCATGCGGGAGGAGGCGGCGGCGGGGGCAACGGGGCTGGAGCGGTGGCGATTGTCGGGGCGGGGGTACATCGGGTTTGCGCTGCGGTGGCCGGAGCATTTCGCGGTGATGTTCGAGGCGCGTTTCGATGCGTCGCGGTATGTGGAGTGTAAGGCGGCGGGGGAGGCGGCGTTCCAGACGCTGGTGGGGTACATCCGGGAGGCGCAGGCGGAGGGAGGGATGGCGGGGGGCGATCCGCGACCGCTGGCGCTGGTGTCGTGGGCGGGGGTGCATGGGCTGGCGAAGCTGGCCATCGGCGGGCGTCTGCCGATCGGGGCGGAGCAGGCGCTGGCGTTTTTCGACGGCTATGCGTCGGAGGCAATGTTAACGGGAATGTCGGCTAAGGTTGGCGGATGACGCGGATGGCGGCTTCGATGAGTTCGTCGCGGCCTTCGCGGATGCCGGCAAGGGTTGGGCGCAGTTCAATATCCGGGAGGATGCCGATGCGCTGGGTAGGGCGGCCATCGGGGTAGTAGACGCCGAGCCCGCTGATGAGCGAACTTTGGGCGCCGGGGAGAGGGATATTGGAAACATTGCCATCTGCGCCGGCGGTGGTGCTGCCGATGACCACGGCGCCAGGAGCGTTGCGGAAGGCCATGGTGGTGTACTCGGCCTGGCTCTGGCTGACCTCGTCGATGAGGATAACAACTTTGCCGTTGTAGCGGGGCTGCTGGGGGACGAGGAAGGGCGTACCGCAGCAATAGAAGGCGCCGGGGTTGGCGAGATCGGGGGAGGTGAAGTTGGCGATGGGAGTGCGCTCGGCGACGAGCAACTGACCGAGGGAGAAGACGACGAATTCGGAGGGGTAATTGCGGATATCGATGATGAGCCCGCGGGAGCCTTCGGCCTGGCGGATGTAGGCGGCGGAATCGGCGGCGCGGACGGCGCTGAGTTTGAGGTAAGCGACATCGTCCGCGAGTTTCTGAAAGGCAGCGCCGGGGAGGTCGTGGACGGAGGAGCGGGAGAAGTCGATGGCGTTGGTGGGGAGCCGGTTGAGGGTGAGTTGGCGGGTCTCGGCGCCGCGCTGGATGGTGAGGGAAACGGGGCCGCAATCGCCGCGGGTGGCATAGCGGGCGATGTCGCGGAGCCGGGTGGGCTCATTGGAGGCGGGGTAGTAGGGGCTCCATTCGGCCACCAGTTCGGGCAGAGGCGTGCCGCCGATGGCGGTGATAACGTCGCCGATTTGGAGGACGTTGTTGGCGGCGTCGCGGGCGGTGCGGCGATAGACGATGTACTGGCCTTCGACGAAGCGGCCGTCGATGGGGAGGTAGCAGGCGCCCATCGGCGGGATGGCGGCGGTGCCGCTCCAGAGGTTGGCGTGGGTATCGTTGACGGCAGCGATCAGGCGGAGCAGGGCGCGCTGGTAGGTGAGGCGGTCCGGGGCGAGGGCGAAGGGGCGGATGGAATCGGTGAGAATACCGGGCCAGTAGGTGGAGGCACGGGAAGGATCGTCGCCCATGATGTCGCGATTGGGATTGAAGTACTGCATCATGTTCCAGAAGCGGAAGAGGGCGAGGAGTTGGTAGCCCGAGTCGGGGTGGCGTAGGTTGGGGTAGGTGAGTTCGTTGTCGAAGCTGGGGTTGCCGGCGCCGGCCGCCAGCGAGACGTAGAACTGGCGGGCAGTGGAACGGCGGTCGTGGATGGTTTGGAGGATCTGGCTGAGCTCGGGGCCGAGGAGGGATTCGTCGCGAATCCAGTCGAGGTCGGGCGCGAGTTGCAGCCCGGTGGAGCGGAGAGTGGCGCAGGGGGAGCAGGGCGGCGGCGAGCCGAGGCTTTGCACCCACGCGTGGATAGCGTTGTTGGCGGCTTCGGCGTCAGGGGCGGCGAGGACGGCAGGCAGGGCACGGAACAGGTCGTAATCCCAGTGCCGGGTGCCGGAGGTGACGGCCGGGTGGTGATATTTGAGGAAGCCCCAGACCATGCCAAGCCGGGCGAGATTGGCGACCTGGGTATCGCTGAGTTCGGTGACATTGACACGCGAACCGTTGTCGAACTCGCGGTCGGTGACGAGGATGGAGAATGGCGCGGCGGGGGCTTCGGCGACGGGGCGGCCGTCGGCGAGCAGCTGCATGGAATCGACCCAGCCGCGGCCGGAGCCGTTGACGAAGAAGCCGAAAACAATCTGGCTGCCGCTGGCTTGGGCGGGGATCTGGATGGCGTATTCGCGCCAATCGAGGGTGCCGCGAATGTTCTGGGTTTGGAGGGTTGCGAAGGCGAGGTTGCCGCCGCCGGGGCTGTCCTGGCGGAGCCAGATGGCGACATTGCCGGTGACGTCTTCGAGTTTGATAAAAGCGCGAAGTTGGATGGTTTGAGCGCGGAAGGTGTAGGGTATGGCGGCGGCAATGGTGGTGAAGTTGCCTTCGGCGGTGCGGGAGATGCGGGCGGAGTAGTTGCCGGAGTGGACAACCTCGGAGTCGGCGGCGATTTCGGGGTTGGGACCGGCATTCCAGAAGGACGAGAGGCGCCCGTTGGCGCTGTCCTCAAAGCCGAGGATATCGGCGACGTTGGCCCGCGTGAGGGCCTGGGGGAACGCCGGGGCGGCGAGGAGCAGCGCTAATGGGAGAAGTTTCATACGGGGAAGCCTTCCTGGGATTATGGGGCGAAAAAGCCGTTGATGTCGAGAATTAGATGCGAGACCTCGCTCATAAAGGCGTTGATAGCGCCGTTGGCGCCGGCGGGGGCGATGAGGGCGTTCGACGTGATGGCGGCATCGAAAGCGTTGAGGGTGGAGACGGTGGGTTGGGGAACGCCGGTGGGCCATACGGTGAGGTATTGGAGCATGGCGGTGGGGACGGCGGTGGCGTTGAGGGAATAGGCGGCGGCTTGCGTGGGCACGGTACACGGGCTGGTGGGGATGGAGATGGTGCGGACCGCGGTGCCGAGGATGATGGGGCCGCCGAAGTTGCCGTTCGGGTTGCGGGTGTCGGAGACACGGCACGGGGTGAGGGGATGGAAGTTGAGCGGTGTAATGGAGGAGGTGCCGCCGAAAAAGCCGTTGGCGTCGATCACGATGTCGGTGTTGTCAGTGGCGAAGACGGTGATGGAGCCGTTGGCGCCGCCGGGGACGATGGCGGCGTTGGCGACGACGGTGCCGGTAGGGGCGTTGAGGGTGGAGACCGCCGGCTGTGGGGCGCCGGTGGGCCAGGCGGTGAGATACGAGAGGCCGCCCGAGCGCGGGATGGCGGTGATGTTGAGGGAGAAGGCCGTGGCGTTCAGAGGGATGTTACCGCCGCAGGCGCCACCGATGTTGAAGGTGCGGGATTGGCCGGCGCTAATCATGGTGGAGGTCCGAGTGTCGGCGATGCGGCAGGGGGAGACGGGGTAGAAGGGCACGGCCGTGGGGTTGGTGGCGGCTGGGACGAAGTAGCCATTGATATCGAGGATGACATCGGTGCGGTCGGTGACGTAGGCGCTGATGGATCCGTTGGTTCCGGCGCGGACGATGGCGGCGTTGGCTTTGATTCGTCCATCGTAGGAGTTGAGGGTGGAGGCGGTGGGGCGCGGTTGGCCGGTGGGCCAGAGGGTGAGATAGGAGAGGGGTCCGCGAGGGACGACGGTGGCGTTGAGGGAGTAGGCGGTGGCGGTGTTGGGGAGGAAGCAGCGGCCGTTGGGGATGGGGAAGTCGCGTTGGGTGGCGGGCTCCATGACGGGAGTGCCGAAGGAGCCGGTTTCGCCGGTAGCGCCGCGGGTATCGGCGACGCGGCAGGGGGTGATGGGGATGAAGCGCATGCCGTTGGGGAGGCCATTGCCAGCTTGTGTAAGGGTCACGGTTTGGCCGCCGATGGTCAGGGTACCGGTGCGGGTCGCGCCGGTGTTGGCGGCAATGTTGGCAAGAACCATCCCTGTTCCAGTGCCTGAGAATCCCGCGAGGATGGCAATCCAGGGAACGTTGGAGACCGCGGTCCAGGGTTGAGGGAAACTCGAACGAGCCACCTGAAAGCTAACCACGTTGCCGGCGACCTGGACATCCAGCGAGAGTGGATAGACGACTACCGGAGGGGGTAGAGGCTGCGTGACGGTGACGGCGCTGCCGCCCACGATGATGGTCCCGGTGCGGGGTGCGTTGGTGAAGTTGACGTCAACGGAGAAGGAGAGTGTGCCCGGTCCGGAGCCGGAGGTTGTGGAGGGGCGGATCCAGGAGGAGTTGAGTTCAACGGTGGTGGTCCAGATGCAGCCGGGCGCGGTGTGGACGTTCAGCGAATACTCTCCCGTGGCGGCGGAGGCGTTGATGGAGGCGGGGGTGACGGTGACGGTGCAGGCGAGCAGCGCGTCCGTGTTTACGGTCTCCAGCGAGAACTCGTTCTGCGGCAGTGGTACGGTGACGGGATTGCTGTAGGGGCCGGTGTTGATTTGGGTGATGGCGAAGATGCGGGTGCCGGCCTGATTCCAGAAGACCCAGCGTCCGCGGGTGGACAACTGGGAGGTGTTGAAGGTGCGGGGTTGCAGGCGGAGGCGACCGAGCAGGGGCAGGCCGTCGTCGCCGTACAGTTGGAGGTCGGGGGAGGGGAGGGAGTTGTTGCTGTTGGCGATGTATCCGATTACGACGAACTGCTGGCGGGCCGAGGAGTGAGCGACGCCGCCGACCGCGGTGGTGAAGGAGAACGGCAGCGCGCCGGAAAGGGAGCCATTCGGGGTGCCATCTTCGGCGATGGACTCCGAGGAACGGAAAACGCGGCCACAAGCGGTGTAAAAGCGGCGGCCATCTTCGCTGAGCCAGAAGTCGCCACAGGACTCGACGCCAGGCAAACTGGTTTGAGCTGCCGGAGGGAGGGACGGATCCCGGACGTCAAGGCGCCCTAAACCACCGGAGGGCGAGATGTAGGCGAAGGTACTCGAGGCGTTGAGGCGGGCGATGGTGGCGTTGGCCTGGAAACTGCGGACGTTGTTATTGGCGATCTGGATGATCTGGGCGGTACCCGATTCAGAGAAGGCGTAGACCCAGGCATCGCCGGTGAGGAGGACGGCGGAGGCGGCGATGGTAGAGGGTAGCATTTTCTCGACGGTGCGCGATTGGAGGTTGACTATGGAGATCCCTGCGCTATGGCCGACCGCGGCTTTGAGGCCATTGGGGGCGATGCCGAGAGAAAGCGGGGGTTGGGGGAGGGTAAGGAACTGATCGGTACCGGTGACTGGATCGAGGATGTGGAGTTCGTGGAGGGTCGAGGTAATGAGTACGATACGGTCGAGGGCTTTGGAATAGGCGGCGTCGCGGATATGGTAGCTGAGAATGCGCTGGGTGGGTGCGGTAGTGGGCGCGGCGTCCTGGCTGATCTGTATGGTTTGGGTGCCGAGGGTGATCGTGGCGATGCGGGTTTGGGCGGTTGGGTTAGCACGGACGTGGAGGGTAAGGGCGCCGTTGCCAGAACCGGACCGGCCAACGAGGGGCTGGACCCAGTCGGCGTTGGAGACAGCACTGTAGACGCAGTCGTTGGCGGCTTGTATGTTGACCGACTGGAGGGTGCCGTCACTCGGCACGGTGAGGGTCTGGGGGGAGAAGGTAGCGGTGCAGGGGGCGGGGTTGGCGAGTTGGTAGGTTTGGACGGCAAAGTCGTTGAGGAGGCCGGAGGCGGTTTCGGCCTGATAGACGACGTGGATAGCGGAGGCATCGGTGTCGAAGAAGGCCCAGCGGCCCTGGCCAAGGAAGGTGCGGGTGCCGGCGAGGAATGTGGGGATGGAGAGGCGGCCGATCTCCGAGAAGCCATTGGCGGAGAGGAGGACGACTTTGTTATCGAGGTTGGTTTCGCCCGTGTTGAAGGTGCCGGGGGTACTGGATTGGCTGGGGATCACGGCGAGGCGTCCGTCGGTGGATGCGGAGAAGGAGCGGACCTGAGAGGGGAAGTAGCGGCCGAGGTAGCGCATGTCCTGTTGGGGTTCGGTGTCGTAGCGGAGCGCAGTGCCGCAGGCGTTATAAATACGGGACCCGTCGGGGGGATACCAGAGACCACCGCAGGAGGATGAGTTTTGGGTCGTAGAGACGATGGGAGTGGAGAGGGCGCCGGCTGCGGAGATGGGATAGCGAAAGAGGTTGGAGAAGAAGTCGCCGGATGCGTGGATGGCGATGCCGGAGGGATGGAGGCGGCCTCGGAAGGGACTGAAATTCTGATTGGAGAGGGTGGTGTTGACGCCGGTGGAAAGGCGAATGCTGAGGGCGCCGATGGAGTTGGTGGGGAGTACGTAGAGCCAGTCAGCGGCAAGGACGATGTCGGGTGCCGTGCCGGTGATAGTCGTAACGGCGTAGGGATAGGTGCGAACGACGGAGCGAGCGGTGAGGTCGACGTAGGAGGCAAAGCCGGCGTGGCCGACGGCGGCGAAGAGGCCGTTCGGGCTGAGGGAGAAGGCGAGGGGGACGGAGCTGAGGGCGACACTCTGGGTGGTTTGTGTGGCAGGGTCGAAGAGGTGAAGCTGGTTGGGGCCGGTGGAGAGCATGACGATGCGGTTGAGGGCAGAACTCCATTCGGCGCGAAGAGGGCGGTAGGGGAGACGGGTGTTTTGGGGGAATGCGGATGTTGTTAGGAAAAAGAAGAGAAGAAATGACGGAATTAGGGAGCGAACCGGGCGGAAAGACATGTGCCCGGATCGTAGCATAACGATTAGCGGAAAGGGATCAGGGGGCGAAATAGCCGTTAATGTCGAGGATGAGATGGGTGCGGTCAGTGACGAAGGCACTGATGGAGCCGTTGGTGCCGGCGGGCACGATGGCGGCGTTAGCGGTGACTGAGCCGTCCAAGGCGTTGAGAGTGGAGACAGCCGGCTGAGTTTGGCCAGTGGGCCAGAGGGTGAGATAAGCGAGGGGGCCGGTGGGAACGACAGTGGCGTTCATGGCGTAGGCCTGGGCGGTGAACGGGATGTTGCAATTGGGGGGCACGGCGTAGGGAGCAGTGGATGCGGCGGCGAGGATGGACGCCGTGGGGTTGCGGGAATCGGCGACGCGGCAGGGGTTGACAGGGTAGAACGAGAGGGCGCGGCCAGTGGAGGATTGGCCGAAGAAGCCGTTGATGTCGAGAATGACGTCGGCATCATGGGTGACGAAGACGCTGACGGAGTTTCCGGTGCCGTTGGGCACGATGGCGGCGTTGGCGACAACCGCTCCGGTGAAGGAATTGAGGGTGGAGACCGTAGGTTGTGGGAACCCGGCGGGCCAGATTGTGAGGTAGGAGAGGGGGCTGGAACGCGGGATAGCGGTGACGTTCAGGGAGTAGGCAGTGGGGGTGGAACCGGCGGGAAGGCAGGGGCTTAGCATCGGGAAGGTGTGCATCTGGCCACCGGGAAGGAAGGCGCCGGAAAGGCGCGTATCACCGATGCGGCAGGGTGTCAGTGGGAAGAACGGCGCCGCGTTGGGGGCGTTGCTGGTAGCCACGAAGTAGCCGTTGATATCGAGGATGAGGTGAGTGGCGTCGGTGGAATACGCAGCGATGGAGCCGTTGGTGCCGGCCGGGACGATGGCGGCATTGGCCTTGATGCGGCCATCGAAGGAGTTGAGGGTGGAGACCAAGGGGCGGGGCTGGCCAGTGGGCCAGAGGGTGAGGTAGGAGAGGGGGCCAGAGGGGGCGACGGTGACGTTAACGGAGTAGGCGGCGGCGTCGGCCGGGATGGCGCAGCGTCCGGCAGGGATAGGGAAATCGCGCGATGTGGCGGTGGCGAGGAGCGGCGGGCCGAACGGGCCGAACGGGCCGGTTTCGCCGGTGGCGCCGCGCGTGTCGGCGACGCGGCAGGGGGTGACGGGAACGAAGCGCATCCCGCTGAGCAGGGCGCCGGAGGCCTGGGTGACGGTGACCGTGCGGGTACCGATGGTGATGGTGCCGGTGCGGCTCTCGCCGCCGTTTGGGTCGACGCGGATACGTACGATGCCTGAGCTGGCGGAGAAGTTGCCGCCACTGAGGATGGTGATCCAAGGGATGGTGCATACGGCATTCCAGAGCATGCCGGTGGAGGCGACCATGATGGAGGTGGTGGTGCCGGTGGCCGGCGAGGAGATGGACATAGGCGAAACGTTGATGGGCGTGGGCGGGGACTGTGTGAGAGTCATGGATATACCGGCAACGGTAAAGTTTGCGGTGCGGGAGACATTGCCGTCGTAGGTTTCGGCAACCACGTTGACGGAGCCGGGGCCGGAGCCCGAATAGAAGTGGACAGGGGAGCCATTGACGGTGAAACTGAGCCAATTTTGGGTAGTGACGGCCGTCCAGGGGCAGGCGGGCTGTGTCTGGACAACGATGATGGAGGTGGTTTGGCCAGCGAGAGCAGAGAGGTTAGTGGGGTTGATGGAGTAGGTGCAGGGGTTAAGGCTGGGAACGGTGATGGTTTCGACGGCGAACTCGGAGAGTGGGGTGGACGCCGGCAGGGTGATGCGGGCGAGGTCGAGTTGTGTGATGGCGTAGAGTTTGTCGGCGGCCTGGTTCCAGAAAAGCCAGCGGCCGCGGGTGGCAAGCGGGGCCTCGCCGGGGCGAGGGGTGAGGGGGATGCGGCGGAGGAGCGGGACGCCGTCATCACCGTAGAGTTGGATTTCGGGATCGGCGGCGGAGGGGACAAGGGCGGCGGTGAGTTGGCGGAGCGTGGAATGGGTAATCCAGGCGGCGGGCTTGCTGCGGCCGGAAAGGGTGCCGCTTAGCAGAGTGCCGTCTTCATTGGGGTCGGCGGACGAGCGCAGGACGCCGCCGCAGGCGGTGAACAGGCGCGTGGCATCCTGGCTGGACCAGAAGGCGGAGCATGGCGTGCTGATGCCGAGGGGAGTGACGGCTGGGTCCGCGCCATCGATGTTCAGGCGATAGAGGGGAGGGTAGCCGAGGTAGGTGAAGTTAGGCGAGGCGTGCGGGCGGAAGAAGGTATCGGAGGGGTTGGGGGTGGAGGCGGGTATGAAACGGGAGGCTGCGGTGAAAATGTTCAGGACGCGGCCGCCGCGGTTGGACATGGTGTATAGCCAGGGTTCGGCGGAGAACAGGACAGCATGAGAATCGAGGCCGGAAGGGACGACGCGCTCGAGGGCACGGGCCTGGAGGTTGATGATGGAGACGAAGCCGGCATGGCCGACGGCGGCTTTGAAGCCATCGGGCGAGATGCCGATGGACTGCGGGGCATAAACAAGCGCGACGGACTGATCGGAGCCGGTGACGGGATCGAGCAGGTGTATGGCGTTGGGGTCAGAAGAGACCAGAACGATTCGGTCGAGGGGCCTGCTGTAGGCGGCGTCGACGATCTTGTAGCTGAGAGGGAACTGCGCGGGGACAGTTGCGGGAGCGGCGGCTTGGGTGATGAGAAGAGATTGGGATCCAAGCGTTAGAGTTGCGGTGCGCGCCTGCGAGGTGGTGTTGGCTTGGATATGGAGGCGGAGTTGGGAATTGCCGGAAGCGAGGGTGCCGGTGACAATCTGGAGCCAAACGGCGGAAGACGCGGCGGAGTAGAGGCAATCGGGGGCGGCCTGGACGTCGACGGTGCGGAGCGCGCCTTCGGAGGGGATGGCGAGGATGGCCGAGGCGAAGGTGGCCGTGCAGGAGGCGGGAGGGGAGAGCGTATAGGTCTGGATGGCGAAGTCGTTGAGGATGCCGGAAGCCGGATCGGCCTGATAGAGAGCGCTGAGGACCGCGCCCCTATCTGAGTGGAAGAAGAGATGCCTTCCTTGCCCCTGGAAGGTGCGGTTGCCGGCACTAAAGCTGGGGAGGGAAAGTCGGCCGAGTTCGGTATAGTTATTGCTGTTCACCAGGACGATGTGGCTGGCGCTTTCCGGCGTGGCAGGGACAAAAGCAATGCGCCCTGTGGCATCAGCGAAGGCCTGGACAGGGGTGGGCGAGAACCTGCCGGCGAAAGGGAGAGGCTCCTGCGCTGTCAGCGAGAAGACGGCCGCGGAACCGCAGCGGCTGTAGAGGCGGGCGCCATCGGTCGCGAACCACACCTGACCACAGAAGTCGCCTGCCGCGGGTGTGACGGTCTGAGGAGATTGCAGTGTGCCAACGGACCCGGTTAAGAGGTGAAGAACGTTGCCGGGCCTTTCCGAATCGGTGGCAAAGATGGACCGCCCATCGGGATGGAGGCGAGCGCCGCCGGCAAAGAAATTGCCGGGTGTGGACCCTGCGCCGGAGTCCAGCCGGATGGCATAGAGATAGGCCGAGCCGGACTTGGGAAAGACATAGAGAGTATCGGAACCGAGGATGACTTCCGTGGGCTCGAATGGCGATGTCGGGTAGGTGTAGGTGCGGGTGACCATCCGCGTGGTGAGGTTGATGTAGGAGGCGGAACTAACGTGGCCGACGGCGGCGAAGAGACCGTTGGGGCTGATCGAGAGGGAGACAGGCGCAGCGTTAAGGCCAATGCTCTCGGTGGTGTGGGTGGCGGGATCGAAGAGGTGGAGTTGATTTGGGCCGCTGGAGACCATGACGATGCGGTTCAGTGCCCATTCGGCCGCGAGCGGTCGGAAGGGGAGGCGGGTATTTTGGGCAAATGCGGAGGCAGATAGAAGAATAGCCGCGAAAAGGCACCAAACCGCACAGCGAGACACTTGCCTGGATCGTAGCATAAAGCCCAGCCCGATTCTGTGATACCGTTCATCCAAAGGAAACGCGATGATTCGAACCCTGGTTCTGAGTACGTTGTGCTGTCTGGGAATGGCCGCGGCGGAAGAACTGCCGTTGGTGGACAAGATAGAACTGCAGCCGCTGGCGGCGCAGGTGAACCGGTTGCTACAGGCGTTGGAGATGTTGGGCGAGCCCTTGCCTCCAGCGGATACGGCGGCGTTGCAGAAGCTTCTGCAGGGCACGGCATCGGCGGATACGCATCACCGCATCCAACAGATTCTGGATAAGCACTGCCTGGTGGGTATCCACATCAATCCGGAGAGCCGCGTGAAGGTGCAGCAGGGGCCGGCGGCGGCGGAGCTGGCCGAGCAGGGTTGGCGGACGTTTCTGGTGAAGGTGCACAACGAGGCGGGGGTGACGGCGGTGTTGGCTGTCGACAGCCCGAACGCTGGGCAGTTGGCGAACAGTCCGGCGGGGATGGTGCAGCGGCGGTGGCTGGACTTGAGCATGTTGAACCGGCAGCCGTTGAAGGCGCACTTGTCGGGGTTGGACCTGGAGTACCGGGTGCTGCAGATTTATGCGAAAGAACCGGGCAAGCGCGAGGGTAAGCTGCTGTTCGATGTGGGGCAGGGGTCGCAGGATCTGGGGTTCCGCAACGAGGTCGACATCCTTTTCTCGATCAAGCCGTCGGCGAAGGTGGGGTTGCGGGTGCTGGATTTCAACGACAAGCCGACAACGGCATCGTTTCTGATCAAAGACAAGCGCGGGCGGGTGTATCCTTCCCAGGCGAAGCGCTTGGCTCCGGACTTCTTCTTTCACCCGCAGATTTACCGGGCCGATGGAGAGTCGATTGCGCTGCCGCCGGGAGAGTACACGATTGAGTATTCGCGCGGCCCGGAGTATAAAGCGAAGAAACAGAGTTTAAAGATTACGGACACACAGCCGGTCGAGTTGGTGTTCCGTTTGGAGCGCTGGATTGATCCGGCGAAGCTGGGGTGGTATTCCGGCGACCATCATATCCATGCGGCGGGGTGCGCGCATTATGAGCGGCCGACCGAGGGTGTGTATCCGCAGGACATGATGCGGCATGTGTTAGGGGAGGATCTGAAGATCGGGTCGGTGCTGACGTGGGGACCGGGTTGGTACTTCCAGAAGACGTTTTTCGAAGGGAAAGAGAACAAAGTTTCCACGGCGGACAACCGGATCCAGTATGACGTGGAGATCTCGGGGCATCCTTCCAGTCACACGGGGCACCTGTTGTTATTGAATCTGAAGGAGCAGGATTATCCGGGGACGAAGCGGATCGAGGATTGGCCGAGTTGGGGATTGCCGATTTTGCGGTGGGGAAGGCAGCAGGACGCGGTGATTGGGTATACGCATTCGGGATGGGGGCTGGCATTGAAGCAGGAGAAGCTGCCGACGTTTGAGATGCCGCCGTTTGATGGGATCGGGGCGAATGAATTCGTGGTGACGGTGGCGCATGGCTTGGTGGATGTGTATTCGACGGTGGACACGCCGTATGCCTGGGAACTGAATATCTGGTATCACGCGTTGAATGTTGGGTATCGGACGCGGATCAGCGGCGAGACGGATTTTCCTTGTATTTATGGGGAAAAGGTGGGGTTAGGTCGGAGTTATGTGCGGCAGCCGAAGTTGGATTACCGCGATTGGGTGGTGGGGTTGAAGGAAGGGCGGAATTACGCTTCGGACGGAAAGAGTCACTTGATTGACTTTCGGGTGAACGGCGTGGAGATGGGTGGTGGGAAGGATGTGACGTTGGGGTCGGCTGGGATGGTGAAGGCCACGGCCAAGGTGGCGGCATATCTGGATGTGGAACCGAACGAGGCGATTCGGAAGCTGCGGTACGACCAGAAGCCGTATTGGGATGTGGAGCGGGCTCGGGTGGGGAGCAGCCGGAAGGTGCCGGTGGAGTTGGTGGTGAATGGCGTGGCTGTGGCGAAGAAGGAGATCGAGGCGGATGGGGTGCTGCGGGATATCAGTTTCGATGTGAAGGTGGATCGCAGTGCGTGGGTGGCGATGCGGATTCTCCCTTCGTCGCATACGAATCCGGTTTGGGTGACGGTGGGGAGTAAGCCGGTGCGGTCTAAGGAGAGCGCGGAGTACATGCTGCAGGCGGTGGACCAGTGCCACCGGCAGAAGATTGGGCGGGTGCGGCCGGCCGAGCATCTGGAGATGAACCAGGCGTATGAGTTTGCGCGGCAGGAGTACCGGCGGTTGATTCGGGAGGCGCAGTAGGGAAGAGCGGCGCGAGGTGGACCTCGCGCGCAGACCTGGAGGTCTGCCCTACTGTTGGCGGTCGTGCAGCGCGAAGGCTACTACGTTGGAGCCGGCGGCGACCGAGAGATATTGCTTGCCCTTCACGCTATAGGCGATGGGCGATGCGGTGATCTGCTGGCCGGCGTTGAAGTGCCACAGAGGCTTGCCGGTGCGGGCGTCCAGGGCCGTGAAGAAGCCCTGATCGTCGCCCGCGAAGACGAGGCCGCCGGCGGTAGAGATAAGCCCCGCGCCGTAACGTTTGGAGCCTACCTGCTTGTACTCCCACTTGATGGCGCCGGTGGTGAGTTCGAGAGCGCGCACGTAGGTTTGCCAGGGGGCTTCGGGATCCTCGACGTAGCCGGTGGCCATGTACGGCATGCCGCCAGGACGCCAGGTGTCACGTGACTTGTAGTTGATGCCGCAGCCCTCCATCACGGTGACGTAGAAGAGATTGGTGTCCGGGCTGTAGGCGGGCGAATGCCAGTTGGTGGCGCCCGCAGTGGCGGGGCAGGTACGCGTGCCCTGCGTTGTGGGGATGACTTCCTTGACGCGGATCGGGCGGCCTTCCTTGGTGAGCCCGGTGGCCCAATTCAGACGTTTGAGGAACGGCGAGCCGTGAAGGAATTCGCCGCTCACGCGGTCGAGGATGTAATAGAAGCCGTTGCGATTGGCCTGCACCAGCAGTTTGCGTTTGCGGCCTTTAAACTCGGCATCAATGAGGACGGGGATCTCGACGGCGTCCCAATCATGCACGTCATGCGGCGTGTACTGGAAATACCACTTCAGCTTGCCGGTATCGGCATCGAGGGCGACCATGGATTCGGTGTAGAGGTTGTCGCCTTTGCGGACTTCGCCATCGAAGTCGGGGGCGGGGTTACCGATGCCCCAGTAGGTGATGTTGAGTTCGGGGTCGTAGCTGCCGGTGAGCCAGGTGTCGCCGCCGCCGTTCTTCCAGGAGTCGCCGGCCCAGGTATCGTTGCCGAACTCGCCGGGCTTGGGGATGGAGTGCCAGCGCCAGAGGCGTTCGCCGGTTTCCGCCGAGTAGGCATCCACCCAGCCGTTCAAGCCATGGTCGCCGGGGGCGATGCCCATGATGATCTTGTCCTTGATGGCGAGTGGCGCCAGCGGCGCCCAATAGCCGTCCTTGGCATCGGCGAGTTTCGCCTTCCAGAGGAGGTTTCCGGTGCGCGCGTCGAGGGCGACCAGAAAGGCATCGGGCGTGCCGAAGTAGACCTTGTTCCCATAGACGGCGACGCCGCGATTGGGGCCGCGCTGGAGGGCGGGCTCATGGTTGTAGACCCAGATGGGACGGCCGGTGCGGGCGTCGAGCGCATAGACTTCGTTGGGCTGCGAGATGTACATGACGCCGTCAACAACGAGGGGCACGCTCTCCAGGCGGTTGGCGTTGGGGATGTGATAGATCCAGGCAGGGGTGAGATCGGCGACGTTGCCGGTATGGACCTGTTTGAGCAGGCTGTGGCGCTGGGCGTTGTAGTTGCCCTGGTAGGTGAGCCAGTCCTTGGGATCGGCCTTCCGTAGATCGTCATAGGTGACCTGGGCTTGGGCCGCGGCCGAGGCGGGCAGCGCGGCAAGCAGTTTCAAAGCAGAACGGCGGTTCATCGGCGTCTCCGGACATTTTGTTGGCGCGCACCATCGACAGGGCGGGCCTGACGGCTAAGGAACGCCACCAGATCTTTCAGCTCTTCGGGGGTGAGGCGCTGGGCCCAATTGGTGGGCATCAGCGACTGCGTGTCGTACTCGACCTCCTTGATTTCTTCGCGGGTGAGGAGGTGGAGTTTCCCGGTCATGTCGAGCATCTGAAGCGAGAAGTTGTGCTCGTTTTTGACGATGCCGCGCAGTTCGGCGCCGGTTTGGAGGACAACGCGGACGGGCTGAAAGCCGTGGGGGATGTGCGGGCGGGGCATGGTAAGCCCTTCGTGGATGGCCTTGACGCTGCGTTCGGCGGCAATGTTGGAAAGGTCGGGGCCGAGGATGCCGCCCTGGCCGTTGACCATATGGCACTCGCGGCACCGGCCCTTGCCATTAAAGATGCCCGCGCCATTGGCGGTGTTGCCTTCAATGGGGGCGTCAATGGCGGTGGCGCGAAGGCTGCGGATGTAGGCGACGATCTTGCGGACGTCCTCGGGAGGCAGGGCGGAGCCAGGCATACCGGTGCCGGGAATGCCGTTCTTGATGGCGTCGAAGAGATCTTCTTCGCTGGAGCGGAGGTAGCGGCGGCGGGCGGCCAGCGCGGGTCCGCGATCGCCGACGGTGCCATCGGCGCCGTGACACTGGGTGCAGGAGCGGTTGTAGAGTTCGCGGCCCTGAGCGACGGCAGCCGGGTCTTGCTGGGCGAATGCGAGGAAGGGGAATAGGACGAGCCAGACGAATCGCATCGAGATGAAGACCCGATTTTATCACCGCCGGACGGGCTAGCCCGATTTACCGATGCGGCTTTGGACGCCGGCCGCGCATCCTTGTAAGCAGGGAATGCAATTTATGACCTCTTCATTTGCGGAACTTTCAAGCCAGTTGGCGAACGTGGTGGAACAGGCGGCGCCGTTCGTGGTGTCAGTGGCGGCGCATCCGCGGCATGCGGCGAGTGGGATCTACTGGCAGCCGGGCATCGTGGTGACGGTGGAGCATGCGCTGCGGCAGGCTGATGCGGCGGACGTGCTATTGGCGGATGGCCGGACGGTGACGGCGAAGGTGGCCGGGCGTGACGCGACGCTGGGCATCGCCGTGTTGCGGGTGGAGGATGCGTCGGGAGCGGGCGTGGTAACGACGGCGGCGCCGGCGCGCGCGGGGAATCTGACGGTAACCGTAGGCCGGTCGCGGCAGGGCAACGTGACAGCGTCGATGGGGATTGTGAGCAGCGTGGCGAAGGCTTTTCGAACGTGGCAGGGCGGCGTGGTGGATCCGCTGGTGCAGTTGGATTACGCGTTGTATCCCAGCGCGAATGGCGGCGCGGTGGTGGACGCCTCGGGGATGGTCGTCGGGTTGGGAACGTCGGGGTTCACGCGATACGGCGCGTCGGCGATTCCGGCGGCCGTGATCGAGCGGGTGGTGGCCACAGTGCTGGCAAAGGGCTTCGTCCCGCGGGCCTTCCTGGGCATCGGTTTGCGCCCGGTGCTGCTGCCGAAGGCGATGGCGGAGCAGGTGCCCGGTACGCCGGAGAGCGCGCTGCTGCTGCTATCCGTGGAGCCAGGCAGCGCGGCGGCGGAGGCCGGGTTGCAGGTGGGCGACATCCTTTGCGAGTTGGACGGGCAAACGACACGGGAACCGGAAGATGTTCAAAACAAATTGACGCCGGAGCGTATCGGGGCGCCGCTGGCGGCGGTGGTGCTGCGCGGCGGGCAGCGGTTGGACGTGGTGTTGACGGTAGGAGAAAAGGAGCAGTAACCCATGCAGTTGGGAGATCTTGGCGAACGGCTGCGGCGCGCCACGGTCCAGGTGCGCGCGGCGGAGGGGAATGGGAGCGGGTCGGGAGTGATCACGGGATCGATGGGCTACGTGATCACGAACGCACACGTGGTCCAGGGGCGGAATCCGGTAATCGAGTTGTGGGATGGCCGGCGGTTTCCGGGACGGCTGCTGGCGTTGGGCAGGCATCATGACCTGGCGCTGGTGAAGGTGGACACGCTGGGTCTGCCGGAGTTGGAGTTTGGCGATTCGAACACCCTACGGCCGGGGGCGATGGTGATCGCGGTGGGGAATCCGCTGGGGTTTACCGGAGCGCTGAGCATGGGTGTGGTGCATACGGTGGGCCCGCTGCGGGGCTTGGGAGAGAACCGCTGGGTGCAGGCCGATGTGCGGCTGGCGCCGGGCAATTCCGGTGGGCCACTGGCGGATGCGCAGGGCAGGCTGGTGGGGATCAACACGATGATTGCCCGAGGGCTGGCGCTGGCGATTCCAAGCAACGTGGTGGCCGACTTCGTGACACGGGCAAGGAGCAAGGCGGCGTGACACATGTAGCGATCGTGGCGGCGTCGCCTGTACCCCGTTACGGGTTGCAGGCGATGCTCGCCGGGGATGGCGAGATCGCGGTGGACGGCGTGTACGCGGAACTGGCGCAGATTGCGGCTCCGGTGGACGTCGTGGTTATGGTGGCGTCGAGCGGCGATTGGGAGTGGGAAGGCGAGGGCGCCCTGGTGTTGGTTATGGAAGAGCCCAAACCGCTGGGCTACGCCGAAGCGATTCGCAATGGGGCGCGGGCGGTGTTGAGTTTGGATGTGACGCCGGAGGAGTTGCGGGCGGCGGTACACGCGGCGGCGGCGGGGTTGGTGACGGTTCCGGCAACGCAGGCGATGGCGCTGTTCGGTGCTCCCGTGGAGGCGCCGCGGCAGGCGATCGGCGAGACATTAACACCGCGGGAGACGGAGATTCTGCGGCTGCTGTCGACCGGCATAGCGAATAAGGAGATCGCGGCACGGCTGGCGATCAGCGAGCATACGGTGAAGGCGCATATCGCGTCGGTGTTGGGGAAGCTGCATGCGGGGTCGCGGACGGAAGCGGTGTCGATCGGACTACGCCAGGGGTTGATTCTGCTGTGAGGATTTTCAGCGCGCGCCCGGACGGCGGCTTCTTATAATGGCTGGATGCTGCCGTCCGTTGTTTTCCTGGGTCTCTGCGTTGCCGGCGCGGCGTTCGCGCAGAATGATTGGAACGAGCCATTCGAGCCGCACCGCATTGCCGATAACCTTTTCTACGTTGGGTCGAAGGGCCTGTCGACCTATCTGATCACCACCCCACAGGGTCACATTCTAATCAACGCCAGCTTCGAGCGTACGGTCCCGATTATAAAGGCGAACGTGGAGAAACTGGGCTATAAGATGACGGATGTGAAGTACATCCTGTCGAGCCACGCGCACGGCGATCACGTGGAAGGCACCGCGTTGTTGAAGGAAATCACCGGCGCTGAGGTGTGGGTGATGAAGGGCGACGATACGGTGATGGCCACCGGCGGTAAGGGCCAATACAAGTACAACGACAAGTGGAAGCCGGTGAAAATCAGCAAGGTGTTGCAGGACGGCGACACGGTGAAATTGGGGGATGCAGTACTGACGGCACGATTGACGCCGGGGCATACCAAGGGCAACACCACGTGGGTGATAAACGTGACAGACAAGGGAAAGAAGTACCTGGCGGTGATCATCGGCAGCCCCAACGTCAATCCGGGTTTTGAGTTGGTGAACAACAAGGCGTATCCGGAGATGGCCGCCGATTATGCGAAGACCTTCGCGGTGCTGGAATCGCTTCCATGCGATATCTTTCTCGGCGCGCATGGGGCCTACTACGATATGGACGCCAAGGTGGCGAAGTTAAAGAAGGGCGGCGGCAACCCATTCGTGGATCCGGAGGGCTATAAGCGGTATGTAGCGGATCGCAAGCAGTACTACCAGGCCGAATTGTCGCGGCAGAAGGCGAAGTAGGCCATGAAGAAGCTGCTACTGTTCGCCGCGATGGCCGCGTGTGCCGCGGAGCCGTTCCGGGATCCGGCTCCCCCGCAATTGGCGAAGTTGGAAGACCGCAAGCCGGCGGAAGCGAAGCCTTATGGCAACGTTCGGGTGCATGGGAAGCCAAAGGCGCTGGCGCCGGGAGCGGTGGCCCAGGATTGGGTCTCGTTCCTGGGTCCAACGCACAACGGGATCTCGCCGGAGACGAAGATCCTGAAAAGCTGGGGGAAGGACGGGCCGAAGCTGCTTTGGGAGATGAAGAAGGGTACTGGCTATAGTTCGCCTGCCATCAAGGGCGAGTACCTGGTGTACCTACACCGGGAAGGGCGTGAGGAGATTGTGGAGTGCCTGCATCCGGAGACCGGGGCGAAGTATTGGGACTTCCGGTATGGGACGCAGTTTGAGGATCGCTATGGCTATAACAACGGGCCGCGATCCAGCCCGGTGATTGACGGCGATACGGTGTACACGTACGGAGCCGAAGGCAAGTTGCATGCGCTGAAGCTGACCACCGGGCAGGTGTACTGGAAGCGGGATATTGGCAAGGAGTTCAAGGTGCCGCAGGACTTCTTCGGCACGGCGACGACGCCCCTGGTGGAAGGCGACCGGCTGATTCTCAACATCGGCGCGCCGGGCGGGCCGGCGGTGGCGGCGTTCGACAAAAAGACGGGGAAGATGCTGTGGGGAGCGGGGACGGAGTGGGGTCCCAGCTATGCGAGTCCGGTGCCCGCGACGGTGCATGGGAAGCGGCGCGTGTTCGTGTTTGGCGGCGGCGAGAGCAATCCTCCGACGGGTGGATTGTACGTGATCGACCCGGCGAACGGGGCGGTGGACTTCACCTATCCGTGGCGCAGCCGCAGTTATGAATCGGTCAACGCGGCGTCGCCGGTAGTTGCGGGGAACCAGGTGTTTGTATCGGCTAGCTACCGGACCGGCGGGTCTTTGTTGAACCTGCTGCCGGATGGAAAGCACTCGGTGGCGTGGACTTCGACGGAGATCGGCACGCATTTCAATACGGCGGTGGAGAAGGACGGCTACCTGTACGCGTTCGACGGGCGCAATGAGCCGGACGCATCGCTAGTGTGCGTGGAGAGGAAGACGGGCAAGGTGATGTGGCGGTGGGTGCCGGAATGGGAAGAGGTACTTACCACGCAGGACGGATCGCAACGGAAACAGCAATTAGGCACATTCCGCGGAACGCTGCTGTATGTGGATGGACACTTTCTGTGTTTGGGTGAGTTGGGGCACCTGATGTGGTTGGAACTTACCCCGCAGGGACATAAAGAGCTGGCGCGGACGTGGTTGTTCGCCGCGCGGGAGACATGGTCGTTGCCAGTATTGAGCCGGGGTTTGCTCTATGTGAGCCAGCATTCGCGGGATATGTTGCGCAATACGGGACCGCGTTTGCTGTGTTACGATTTGCGGGCCGCGAAGTAAGTCCGCGGGTAGTTCGGCACGGTTGCAGGATCCAGAGAGAAACGTTATGCATCGGCGGGCGCTCCTAGTTGCAGGAGGTCAGTTGATAATGCAATTCAAGTCCGTACTGGCCGCTGCGGCGGTGGTAGCGCTAGGAACCTGCGTTCCACAGGCGCAGGCCGATGTTTGGGATAAGCTGACATATCTCACGGTAAAGGAGCCGATTCAGGTTCCGGGGGCACAGCTTCCGCCGGGCCGGTATGCGGTAAGGCTTTTGGAATCGCAATCGAACCGCTATATCGTGCAGTTCTTCAGTGACGACCGTTCGAAGCTGTTCGCCTCGGTGCTGGCGGTTCCGAATCAGAAACTGGATCCGGTGGAAGACACGCAGTTGCGCTTTTACGAGACGCGTGGAAGTGAGCCGCCGGCATTGCAGGCATGGTTCTACCCGGGCGACGAGTACCGGCGTTATTACACGTGGGAAGAGCCGCGGACCGGCACCACGGGCACCACCACGCGCACGGTAACGCAGACGCGCACGCAGAGCACTACGACCTCAGCGCATGCCCAAACTGGAGGGTCGACTTCGGCCGATTCCCCGATTCCGCAGGGTTTGACGGCCCAGCGGGAGGATATCCAAGGGGTGACGCGCGCCCTTGAAGCGCACAGCGATGCGTTTGAGAAGGAGTTCCAGAAGGCAGTCCGTTCGAGCACGGTGCGCATCGACGACCGGGAGTCGCTGGTGAAACTGGTGGACGATCTGGAAGACTCTTTCGACAAGTTGAAGGACGACTATCGCTCGAACAACATGACAGCGGCTCACCGGCACCTGCACAAGGCACTGGAAGTGGCCGCCCGTGTTAACGATTGGATGACGCAGGCGAACTTCAAGACCACTGAGGCGACGTGGTCGCAGTTCCGCCAGGATTTAAATACGCTGGCCCAGGCCCACGGTTATGCCCTGTTAGAGAACTGGGGCCGGGGCAACGCCAGCCGTTAGATTTTCTCCCCGTATCATTCCTCCTCCAAAGGTAACTTCGGCGAGGGTTCGTGCAACCCTCGCCTTTTTTGTTACCCTACCTGTTTTCCAATGCACGATATCCAAACTCTGGCCGCCAACATACGCCTGCTGCTGATGGACTGCGATGGCGTGATGACCGATGGCAAGCTCTACAACGTTCCCGGACCTGACGGGCGCATGGTGGAAACGAAGGGATTCGACGCGCAGGACGGCATAAGCCTGCAGTGGCTTTCCTGGTACAACATCCAGACCGGGGTCATCTCGGGGAGGCTGTCGCCGGCGCTGGAAGAACGCGCGCGGCAGTGCAAGATGACCTATGTTTATCAGGGTCACATCGAGAAGATCCCGATACTCGAAGAGGTGCTGGCGAAGGCTGGCGTGCAGCGGGAAGAGGTGGCGTTCATCGGGGATGATCTGACCGATATCGTGGTCATGCGTCGGGTGGGGCTGGGCGTCGCGGTGGGCAATGCACGAACGGAAGTGAAGCAGGCGGCCCATTTCACGACGGAAGCCCGCGGGGGGCAGGGAGCCGTTCGCGAGGTTTGTGAACTGATCCTGAAAGCCAAGGGAATTTGGCCCGAGATTCTGAAGAAGTACGAAGTATAGCGGACGTGTCCTTCGCGGTGCGCTTTGCGCTGGCTTCGGTCGGGATAAGCACTGCGGCCTTCTTCCTGTTTCTGATGGGTTGGGGGACCACGCTGCCGCTGGTGGTGTTGTCCCTATCGTTGCTGTGGGTCGTGCGGGAGTGGCCGCGCCCTGTGCCGGTTTGGGCGCTGCCGTTGCTGGTGCCGTACACGTTGCTCTACCTGTGGCACGCCCTGTCGCCGGAGGTGCAGCCGGACTCGCTGCACTATCATCTGACGCTGGCCAGACTGACCGGGACAACCGGTGCCTTTCCCTCGCAATTTTCCTTTTACAACCTGCTTCCGCAGGGCATGGAGACGCTGTTCGCGGTGGCCTGGGCATGGGCGGGCGAACGCGGAGCGAAGTTGCTGGATCTGGCCTATCTGGCGGCGACGATACCGCTGCTGCTGGCGATCGCACGCAAGTTGGAGATCGATGCGAAGGCCGCCTGGTGCGCGGCGTTGTTCTACTTCGTGACGCCCGTGGTGGGTACGGCGGCAACCTGCACCTACAACGATGCGGCGCTGGCGTTCTTCGGTTTGGCGGTATTTCTGATGCTGCTGGAGGACAGGCCGTGGCTGGCGGGGTTACTGGCGGGATTCTGCTATGCGATTAAGCTGCCTGGGGGCGTTGCGCCGGTAGCTGGCTTCGTTTGGTATTTGGCGCGGCGGGATGTGCGGAGCGCCTTGCGGGTGGGGTTGGCCGCGACGCTGGTCATGGCGCCGTGGCTGATTCGGAACCTGGTGCTGACGGGCAACCCGGCGGCACCGCTGTTGAACGCGCTCTTTCCGAACCCGGCTTTTCATGTTGAGTCCGAGCGCGAGTTATCGCGATGGCTGCGCGATTACGGCGGGGTGGCGTGGTGTTCGATTCCCTGGGAGGCGACGGTGCTCGGGGGAGCGCTGCAAGGGTTAGTTGGGCCGACGTGGCTTGCGTTGGCGGCGCTGGTGCCCTGGGCGCGGCGGCAGCGGCTGCTGCTGGCCGCGGGGTTAGTAGCGGGGCTGCCGTGGGTATTAAACATAGGGACGCGCTTCCTAATGCCTTCTCTGCCTTTCCTCGCCTTGGCGGTGTTTGCCCGTTTGCCTCGCCGGGCGGCGCTGGCCTTGCTAGTGTAGTGTAATCGAAATAGATTGTATAAACCGCCGACTTGTGCCATGCT
>CAYLPH010000035.1:0-82750 GCA_964385495.1 uncultured Candidatus Solibacter sp. | reverse complement strand
CAGGATGATGCCGCGCGTCTCGGCGTAGGCCGACGCTTTAGCGTAGATTCGCAGAGTCAGGTCTCGCAAACGTTCGGCGTACTCCTCGCCTACGATGTTTACGAAAGTGTCGAACGGAATGTTCTCGTCATGCCCGCTTTGCGCCTTGGTGGCGGGGGTAAAGATGGGTTCCGGCAGACGGCTGCTTTCCTGGAGCCCGCGAGGCAGCGGAATGCCGCAGATGGCCTGGTTGACCTTATAATCTTTCCAGCCCGAGCCCGCCACATAGCCGCGGGCCACGCATTCGGCCGCGAACATCGTAGCGCGCCGCACCAGCATGGACCGGCCCTCCAACTGATCGCGGTAGGGGTGTAGCACGGCCGGGTACTCGTTGACGTCCGCGGTGAGGAAATGCGTGCCGGTGAGGTCCCGCAGAAAGTCGAACCAGAAGATCGACATCTGGGTGAGGATGCGGCCCTTGCCGGGGATGCCGGTCGGCAGAATGCAATCGAACGCGGAGATGCGGTCGGTGGCGACGAACAGCAGGGTGTCGCCCAGATCGTAGACGTCGCGAACCTTGCCGCGCGCAAGCAGGGGGACGGCGGCGATGTCGGTCTGAGTTAAAACGGGCATACCAGAAAACGTTTTAAGCTTCTAGTGTAGCCCTTATGTCACGCGCGCGGGCTGTGTGTCAGGCCGGAACCGGCACCGGGGCGCTTCGCAGCAGCCGCAACTCGTGGTCGAGCGAGCTACCGGTGTTGTCGCTCTGATAGCCTTCATACCGGTCCACGCCCTTCACCGAGATGGCGAAGCGGCCGTTGTCGCCCGGCTTGATGTCGCCGGACTCCTTGAGATACCAGAGGCTGAACTCCAGGTGCTCGCGCGGGATTCCCAGAATGTCTTCCATTTCGCGGACATTCATGCCTGGGGTGGAAGGACTGTGCAGGCGCTTGCGGTAGAGCACGCCGAGTATGCCTTCGCGTTTGCGGCGTTCGGCATCCTTGCCCTGGGGCTCCGCCTTCTTATCGAACATTTCCCAGGTGGCTTTGGTCTGCGCCCGATGGGTAGCGTCGTAGGCGGCCCGCTGCGCCGGGTCACTCAGGCATTGATAGGCCTTGAGCAACTGCTGGAAGATGGGCTCGTTGCCGGTCTCCAGGTTGTCGGGATGGAACCGCTGCGCCAGCAGACGAAAGACCCGCTGGATGGTATCCGCCTCGGCGTTCGGACTCACCTGCAGCAGTTCGTAGTAGTCGGTAAATTCCTGGGTTTGGCCGCTCATGGAAACAGGGGGGCACCGCCTCCCCTGCTCTCCACTTTCAGGCAAATCGGGGAGAAGCGGAATCGGGTGATCCCCTTATACTGGATTGGAATGAACTGGAACGACGCTGCTGAAGACCTACTGCAATCGATTTTGTCCCGTACACCCCGGCCCGTCCGGGAACAGGCCGAGCAGGCCTTGCGCGGGGGCGCTGAGGCTTATGCCGACGAAAACGGCCTCAATCGCATTGGCGTGAATACCGTAGTTGCCGCCTGGGTAAGAAATACTCCGGAGACACTACGGGCGGAACTACCGCGGCAGATGGAGCAACTGGGCCTGGATCCAACGGAATACGAGGGACTGCTAGGCGGGTAAAACGATTATTCCTGGGCGGGCATCTGCTGCTCGCTCTCGCGCCAGGCGCTGATTTTGAGGCGGCGGCAAACCCAGCAGAGCCCCTCCGTCGAGTTCGGAGCCGCCTCGCCATCACAAACCTTACACTTCGCCGCGGGCTTCACGGCATCCGCCTGGATAGCTCGCTTCGCTTGCTCCAGTATCTCTTGCGGGATCACTGGCTCTTCTTTACTCTTGCGTTTCATTCCCTGTCCCAATCTCAACACAGCCGGACGCCGGTTGGCAATCAGGCGCATGATTGAGAGCGACCAGCTTTCAGCGTGGTGTAGACGCCATTCACTGCCGGCCGCCACCGCCGCGAGAAGCGTCGAAGCCGCGAGTAAGCAATCCCGGCCACTGTCGCCTGCGATCGACGATCGCTGAAAGCTGATCGCTGAAAGCTGATCGCTGAAAGCTAATCCCCCGCCGCCGGAACCTGCACCGGCGCCACCACCCGCCGCCGCGTAATCGACGCCCGCAGTTCTTCCACCATCGAGTACGCCACCGGCACCACCAGCAGCGTCAGGATTAGACATAGCATCTGCCCCCCGATAATCGTGATGGCGATCGCGGATCGCTGCGAGGCACCCGCTCCGACGCCCACCGCCGTCGGAATCAGTCCGGCCACGATCGAGAAGGTCGTCATCAGAATCGGACGCAGACGCACCCGGTTGGCCTCCAGAATGGCCTCCCGCAACGGGCGCCCTTCGTTCAGCAGCCGGTTCATGTAGTCGATCTGCAGAATCCCGTTCTTCTTCACGATGCCCAACAGCAGCAGCACCCCCAGCGCGCTGAACAGGTTCAACGTGCGTCCGGTGCCGATGAGCGACAACAGCGCAAAGGGGATCGACAGCGGCAGCGTCAACAGGATGATGAAGGGATGCACCAGGCTTTCGAACTGCGCCGCCAGCACCATGTACATGAAGATGGACGCCAGGCTTATCGCCAGAATCATGTTCTTCGTCGTTTCTTCCAATACCTGAACCTGGCCGGAGAAGCGCGTGCCATAACCGGGCGGCAGACCGACGCGGGCGATAGCGGCGCGGGTGGCGTCGGCAGCCTCCTGCAGCGAATAGCCGTTGGCCACGTTCGCATAAACACCCACGGAATACTGCCGGTCCTGCCGGTCAATGCGGCTCGGCCCCAATCCTCGTTCGATCTTCGCGATCGAATCCAGGCGAATCAGTCCCTGCCGTCCCGAAGGCACCAGCAGGCGGCTCAGCACCGACGGATCGTCGCGCTGGTGATCGAGCAGACGCATCGTCACCAGGTATTGTTCCGATCCTTCTTTGAACGTGGAAATCTGATCCTCGCCCGACATCATCAGCCGCACCGCGCCAGCGATATCGGACACACGCACACCCAAGTCGCTGGCCAACTGCCGGTCAATATCCACCTGCAATTCCGGATTGCTCAAGCTCAGGTTGACGCGCAGGTCGACGACCGCCTCCTCCTTGGTCAACTCGACGTTCACCGCCCGTGCCAGTTCCACCAGTTTGTTCAGATCCGGTCCCAGCAGCATCGCGCGAATGGGGGAGAACGTATCGCGTCCGCCGAGCACGTTCGGGAACGTCACGCGCGGGCGGGCCTGGCGGAACGGCGCCAAAGCCTCACGCACGCTCGTGCCCATCTCCGCGATCGGAGCGCGCTTGTCAGGCGGATCCAGCAGGATCGTGAGAGTACTCATCGTCACCCGGTCCATCATGGTGCTGGTGGACGGTACCACGGCTCGCACGCCTGGTATCTTCTCCACGGCCTTCGCCATGTTCATCGTGGTGCGCTCGGTGAGCGCCAGCGACGACCCCTCTGGCATCTCCGAATACACCGATAGTTCCGACTGGTCTTCCTGCGGCATCCAATCGCGCCCGATCATCTGGTTCAAATAGAATGTCGAGGCGAACGTCGCCACGCACACCAGCATCACAACCCAGCGGTGATTCAGCGACCATTGCAACAACCCGGAGTACGCTCGCTCCATCGGCCCGGAATGGTGCCCATGCGCGGTGGTGCCCTTGCGCTTCAACATACGCGCGCTCAGAGTGGGCGTCAACGTGAACGCCACCAGCATCGACATGATGATGGAAACCGACATCGTCCAGCCGAACTGATTCAAGAACTTCTTGGCGTAGCCCTGCATGAAGGCTACCGGGACGAACACAATCACGAGGGAAAGCGTGGTCGCCAGCACGGCCATCGAAATCTCCTTGGTGGCCACGATGGCGGCCTCCATGGGCGGCATGGCTTCGTCTTCGATGTAGCGGTAGATGTTTTCCAGGACGATAATGGCGTCGTCAATCACGATACCCACCGCCAGCGTCAGACCCAGCAGTGTCATCGAATTCAAGGAAAAGTCCATCCACTTCAGCAGCGTGAAGGTAGCGATCACCGAGGTCGGAATCGCCAGCGAACTGATGAACACCGTCCGCCAGTCGCGGATGAAAATGAACACAATCACCGACGCCAGCAGACTGCCTAGAACCAGGTGCTCTTCCAGCGCCTCAATCGAGTTGCGGATGTAGGTGGCCTGTTCCTTGACAACTTCAATCTGCAACCCGGTGGGCAACTGCGGCTTCACTCGTTCCAACTTCGCCAGCAACTGCTCCACCACCCTCACGGTATTGACGCCCACCTGCCGGCGCACCTCCATCATCACCGCCGGCTTACCCTTGTAGTAGGCGAAGCTGCGGCGCTCGGCCATGCCGTCCTCGGCGTAGCCAATGTCGCGGACGCGGATCGGCGCGCCGTTTACGTTCTTGATGATGATGTTGTTGAAATCCTGGACTGACTCCACCCGGCCCATGGTGCGCACGCCCACTTCGCTCGGTCCGCGGATCACGCGTCCGCCCGGCGTCTCCACGTTCTCAGTCCGGATTGCCCGATCGACTTCCTGCGCGCTCAGCCCGTAAGCGTTCAGCTTGTCGATATCCATGAAGATGTTGATCTGGCGATTGCGCCCGCCGTAGATATCCACGCCGCCTACGCCATCGACAGTCTCCAAAGTCCGCCGGATCTGCTTGTCGGCAATCTCCGTCAGCTCGCGCTGGCTGCGCTGGCCGCTGATGGCCAGCGTGATAATGGCGTCGGAATCCGGATCGGCCTTGATCACCGAAGGCGGCAGCACGTTGGGAGGCAGTTTGCGCATCGCCGCGCTTACCTTCTCGCGAACGTCCTCCACCGCGCCGCCGATATCGCGCTCCAGCACGAACGTGATCATGACGCGCGCGCTGCCTTCGTTGACAATGGCGCGCATGTCGTCAATGCCGCTGATGGCGGAGATGGTCTCTTCGAGCGGAATGACTACCTGGCTGGCGACCTCTTCCGGGCTCGCGCCCGGCAGCCGCACCTGGACGTACACCGTCGCAGGGTCGGTACGTGGAAAAAGATCCAAACCGAGATCCTGGAAGCTGAAGACCCCCATCACCACCATGAAGAAAATCAACATGAAGGCGAAGACAGGTCGGCGAACGCAAACTTCAGACAGATTCATTCATCGCTCTCCGGCCACAATACGCTCTCAGACGTCCTGACAAGCAAAGATGATTGATTCGGCGTGGAAGGTTACTATTATAGCCGTCGAAAAGCCGGCGCCTCTCCTACCCCGTGGCCGGCCTGCCCGGTCGGCTACCATAAGGACTGATAAATCCTCATGAGTATCGCCTTCCTTTTCCCTGGGCAGGGATCCCAGTATGCCGGCATGGGCAAGTCCCTTGCGGACGCCTATCCTGAAGCCAATCAGACATTTGCCGAGGCCGATGAGGCGCTCGGCTTCGCCCTCGGCCGGTTGTGCTTTGAAGGGCCCGACAGCGAACTTCGCCGTACCGAGAACACCCAGCCGGCGCTGCTGGCCGTATCGATTGCCGCCTACCGCATCCTCGACGCCTCCGGCCTGCAACCCGCGTTTGTCGCCGGGCATAGCTTGGGCGAATGGTCGGCGATGGTGGCCGCCGGCGCCCTCTCCTTTGCCGACGCCCTACGCCTGGTCCGCAAGCGCGGCCGCTACATGCAGGAAGCCGTACCGGAAGGCGTGGGCGCCATGGCCGCCCTGCTGCGCCTGCCCGAATCGGCGCTGCCCGGCATCCTGGAAACCGCGGCCCAGGGGGAGGTGGTCACCGCCGCCAACCTCAATTCGCCCGACCAGATTGTCATTGCCGGACATACCGGCGCCGTCGCCCGCGCCTCCGAACTGGCCAAAGCCGCCGGCGCCCGCCGCGCCATTCCCCTACCGGTCAGCGCCCCCTTCCACTGCCCGCTGATGAAGCCAGCCCAGGAGCGGCTGGCCGCCGACCTGCATGCCACCACCTTCCACGACCTTCGGGTCCCGCTGGTCAATAACTGGCAGGCCCGCCCCGTGCGCACCGCCGCCGAAGCCCGCCAAGGTCTGATCGAGCAGGTGCCAAACCCCGTGCGCTGGGTGGAGAGCGTGCGCTATCTTGCTTCGGAGGGGGTTACCCAAGTGATTGAGGTTGGCGCCGGCGCCGTCCTGGGCGGCCTGGTCCGTTCGATTGAGCCTGCCATCGATTGCAAGAAATTCGGCGAGGCAGCCGATTGGGACAAACTCGGCCTGACGCCCGTCGTCTGAACCCAACTCCATCGCGGCGAGAAGAAACATGGAAAAAAAGCTCCTCCGAACGGTTGGCGGCACGCTGGACACCAGTGATCGCGCCCCGGGACCGAAGACTGGGCTGCAGGGGTGGCTGCGAGGCGGCGGCCGGCTGGACGACGAACATAGCCACGGGCACAAGACACATCCGTGGTACTCCGTGCTGTGGCTGACCGGCGTGGACTACTTCTCGACACTCGGCTACCAGCCCGGCATTGCGCTGCTGGCGGCCGGTGCGATTGCTCCCCTCGCCACTATCGTGCTGGTGCTGGTTACGCTGTTCTGCGCCCTGCCGGTGTATGCCCAGGTGGCGCACCGCTCCTATGCCGGCCAGGGTAGCATCGCCATGCTCGAGAACCTGCTCCATGGCTGGTGGGGCAAACTCCTGATCCTGGCTTTGCTCGGGTTTGCGGCTACCGATTTCGTCATTACGATGACTCTTTCAGCCGCCGACGCCGCCCAGCATGCCATCGAGAATCCTTTCATCGAGCACTTGGTCGGCCATGCCCGCATGGAACTGACGATTGGCCTGCTGGCACTGCTGGCCCTCGTATTTCTGATGGGCTTTTCCGAGGCCATCGGCCTGGCGGCGGTGGTGGCCATCCCGTACCTGCTGCTCAATGTCGTGGTGCTGGGCAAATGCACTGTCGAAATCCTGCATCACCCCGAACTGCTACCCAACTGGAAGGCGGCCCTGTTCGCCCAGGGCGACTGGACCCACTTGCTTCTCGCGGCGCTCCTCATTTTCCCCAGGCTGGCGCTAGGACTAAGCGGCTTTGAAACCGGCGTCTCCGTCATGCCGCTCATTGACGGCGGCAAGCAGGATCAAACGCACGGCGGAGTGCCGCATGGCCGCATTAACAACACCCGCAAACTGCTGGCCGCGGCGGCCATCATCATGAGCTTTCTCCTGGTGGCTTCCAGTTTTGTGACCACTCTTCTGGTGCCGCCGGAAGCCTATAAGATCGGTGGGGAAGCCAGCGGCCGCGCCATCGCCTACCTCGCGCATAAATACCTGGGCAACGTCTTCGGCACGGTCTACGACATTTCTACCATTCTCATCCTGTGGTTCGCCGGCTCCAGCGCGATGGCGGGGCTGCTGCATCTAATTCCGCGCTACCTGCCGCGCTTCGGCATGGCGCCGCGCTGGATCTCGTTCTCACGCCCGCTGGTGCTGGCGCTGTTCGCCATCACGGTAGCGGTAACGGTGGCTTTCAAGGCCAACGTGGAGGCGCAGGCAGGCGCCTATGCGACCGGCGTGCTGGTGCTGATGTTATCCGCGGCGCTTGCTTCCACCATCGCGCTGTGGGGCGAGCGCCGCCAGTCCATGGCCATCTTCTCCGGCCTTGTCACAATTGTGTTCGCCTACACTCTGTTTGAGAACGTCAAGGAGCGGCCGGACGGGCTTATCATTTCGTCTCTGTTCATTCTGCTGGTGCTCACCGTCAGCGGTGTCAGCCGTGTTCTGCGGTCGACCGAACTGCGTGTCACTGAGTTTGTTGTCAGCGACGAGGAGTCCCAACAGCTTTGGGATAACATCTGCGGCAAGAAGGTCTATCTGGTGCCGGTGCGCGACCTGTCCGTGCGCGAGAACAAGACCAAGGACATCCAGAAACATTACGCGGTGAATGGACCGCTGGCCTTCGTGAACGTGCAGCTTGTCGACAACCGCAGCGAGTTCTTATCGAAGCCTGTTATCGAAGTGCGCCGGCTTGGCGGCAACTACACCATCACGATCACCCAGGCGATCGCGGTGGCGAACACCATCGCCTACCTGAGCGAACTGCTCGACCCGATCGGTATCTTCATGGGTCTGTCACGCAAGGGTCTCATGAACCAGGCCTTCAATTTCCTGCTCTTCGGGGAAGGGGAGACGGGGCTGATGGTCTACACCATCCTGCTCCGGTATTGGAACTGGACGCCCTATGACGATGTGCGGCCGTTGATCTTTATGATGAGCGACTAGCGCTACTCCCCGGCACCCAGCGAGCGCAACAACTCCGCCATCTCCGTGCCGCGCTTCCCGCCGCCGTAAATCGCCCAACCCAGCGCCGTACCGTCGTAAATCGTATCCCGAAGATCCAGCCGTGCCCCCCGCTCCACCAGCAACCGCACCACCTCCGCATGCCCGCCCAGCACCGCCTGATGCAAGGGCGCCGAGTGCGCGTGATTGCCCGCCAGGTTGTAGCGGTTCGGATCCTCGCCGGCGTCCAGCAATAGCCGCACGACCGGCTCCTGTCCATTCTGCGCGGCCAGCGAGAAGGCCCGGTGCCGCTCCTCGGCGCTGGCCTCCCCCAGCATCTGGCTGACGCGGCTGACTAGCCCCAACCCGGCGGCCTCCACGAAACCGATCGCCGCCCCGCGCCGCACTAGTAACAGCGCCGCGTCATACATGCTGAAGCTGAGCGCCGTGCGCAGCGGCCCACCCCACTTCCGCGACCCCTTGCCGTCCACATCCGCGCCATGGTCAACTAGCACCTCCACCAAGGCGCATTGCGTTCCGGCATCGCGCGGCGGACTGCTGGATACCAGCAGCGCCAGCGTCGTGCACGCCACGCCATAAAGGTCCGCCAGCGCATCGGCCTCCGCGCCGGCCTCCAACAGCAGGCGCGCCATCTCCGGTCCATTGGCCGGAGCCTTCTGCCGGTAGCCTTCCACTCCATTGGCCGCCACGTAGTGCAGCAACGTGCAGCGGTGGACCGGAGGATCGAACCGGCAAACGCGCGTCGAGCGGGCCCGCACCAATTCCGGATCGTCCCGCAGCAAGACGCGCAGGCCATCCCGGTCGCCGTTTACCAACGCCTCCACCGCGGCTTCAAAACGATACACCGGCCCGTCCTTCGTGACCGCCTCCACATAGGCCGCCAGCGACGGCCAGTCCAGAAAATCGTGCGCATGGGCCACGGCCAGGCAGGCTTCGTCCATCGCCAGCGGCATGGACCGCGCCTGATCTTCATAGGCCGTCAGCGGCGATCGAAAGGGAAGAATGTCCATCGCTCAACTCCAGTCCCAACGGGCGGTCAGCGGCGGGCCCCCCGGATCTGATCTAATAGCGGTTCGCACGCAATCCAGAGGTGACAACCGTTGACCGCAGTATCTCTCGTTCCCGATGACTTCCGCCAATTACAGTCCGCCGTCCGTGGGCGTGTCCTGCTGCCAGGTGCCGATGGCTATGAAGACGCCCGACGTGTGGTGAACGGCATGATTGACCGCAAGCCCGCAGCGATCGTCCGCTGTGCCGGCGTCGCCGATGTGAAAGCCGCCCTGGCCCACGGCATCGAACGTGCTTTGCCCATCTCCATTCGCTGTGGCGGCCACAGCGTGCCCGGCTTCGCCGTCTGCGAAGGCGGCGTCATGATCGACCTCTCCGGCATGTCCAGCGTTCGCGTCGACCCGGGTGCCCGCCGCGCCCGTTGCGAAGGAGGCACCAACTGGGGCCAGTTCGACTTCGAAACCCAGGCCTTCGGCCTTGCCACTACCGGCGGGCTGGTGCGCACCACTGGTGTGGCGGGGCTCACGCTCGCCGGCGGTCACGGCTTCCTGGCCCGCCGCTATGGCTTGGCCTGCGACAACCTGGTTTCCATGGATGTGCTCACGGCCGCCGGTGATCTTGTCACGGCCAGTGCAACGGAGAACGCCGACCTGTTCTGGGCTCTGCGCGGCGGTGGCGGCAACTTCGGCATCGTCACGTCCTTCGGGTTCGCGCTCCATCCGGTGGGACTGCTCTACGGCGGTGTGCTGGCGCTGCCCTTCGACAAGGCCCGGGAGGCCCTGCGCTTTTTCGACAGCTACGCGGCCAGCGCTGCCGACCATATCGGCGTGCTGGCCGCCCTCGCCACGCTGCCCGATGGCACGAAATCCGTGGTTCACCTGCTATGCCATAGCGGCTCTCCCGCCGAGGCCGAAGCAGAAGTCAAGCCGCTGCGCACCAACATCCAACCGATGATGGATCAGGTGGGCCCCATCCCCTACACCGCCCTGCAGAGCATCGTCGAAAACTTCAATCCGCACGGCATGCGCAATTACTGGAAGACGGTCTACCTGAACGGCCTCACGGACGAAGCCATCGGCACGATGACGGAACTTTACCGCCGCGTTCCCGCTCCGATGACCCACATCGTGCTCTACAGCCTGGGCGGCGCTATCTCCCGTGTCGACCCCGAGGCCACCGCCGTCTCCCACCGCGACGCCCGCTACGCCGCCATCGCCGTAGGCATGTGGGACCATGCCGACGATGACGATGTCAACATCGCCTGGGTCCGTGAGTTCGCTGACCGTATGCAGCCCTTCGCAACCGCGGGTTTCTACCCCAACTACGATGCCGACGCCAAGCCGGACCAGGTGAAGGCTGCCTTCGGCGACGCCAAGTATGCGCGCCTCGCTCAGGTCAAGCGCAAGTACGATCCCCACAACGTCTTCCGTCTGAACCAGAACATCCGGCCCGCCTGAAAGGCACGGGGCCCGTCCTACCGGGCCACGGCAACGTGGAACTTGATCGCGCCGCCAAACGTATCATTTACAAAACGGCCGGAGCTTTGTCTGTCCCGGAGATAGCCGATAATAACGAATGTGGTGCCCTACCCACTGATCTCCGCGCACGGCATTGCTCGCGTTGTTAGATTAGGCCCGCTATGAGTTTCCGCGAACTGCTCGCCTTCCTCAATCCGGTTGATGCCGAAGCGGACGAAGGCTTCCGCAAGGAAGTCGTGCGTGCCAGCCGGCGCGGGCTGGCCGTGGTCGGTACCATTAATATCTGCGCTTCGCTGTTCCTGCTGGCCATCCGCTTTGTCATCCTGCCCGAACCCAGCACCCTGCCGGTGCGCATGGCCGAATGCGCCGCGCTTATCCTGGTGGGCCTGCTGGCGTTGTGGGTTTCCACCTCCAAGTCACTGGGAGCCTATGCCCGCGTCATCGGCATGGTGGTTGGCTTTGTTTCCGCCGTGCTGTTGATGGGTTTCGCGCTCATTATGTGCGATCGCATTACCCACGCCGACGCCTTTATTCCAGGGGAAGTCACGCTGGTGCTCCTGGTTGGCATTGCCGCGTTTCCCGTCCGCCCGTTGCAGACCTTTGGATTGGGAACGGCCATGACCCTCGCCTACTGGTCGTCGGCCCAGGCCGCCACCGCGTTGCGCATCCCCGGCGCGCACCTGGAGCCGACCTACCTGATCTTCATGGCCACCCTGACGCTGGTCGCCACCGGCCTGTGCGCCGTTGTCTATAACGAACGAAGCCAAAGCTATCACCGCTACCAGGCCAAACTCCAGGCCGAACGCACCATGCAGGAGGCCCAACGCCGCGCCATCCTCGCTGAGAACGCCGCCTCGCTTGGACGCTTGGCCGCGGCGCTCAGCCATGAACTCAACTCTCCCATTGGCGCCCTCTCAAGCGCGGTCGATACCCTGCTGCTGCTCAGCGCCCGCCAGAGCACGACGCCCATGGATCCGCAGCGCTTCGTCCTTCTCCTCAACGACCTGCGCAAGACTATCGGCGATTCGGCCGGCCGCCTCTCCGACATCGTCAGCCGCATGCAGCGCATCTCCAATCTCGACGGCAGCGAGGTGCAGCGCGTCAATGTCAACGACCTGCTGCGCGACAGCGTCCAGATGCTGGAGTCGCGCATCAACGCCAAGGCCAAGCTGGAACTCGACCTGCAAGACGTGCCTCCGCTTATCTGCAAGCCCGTCCAACTCAGCGCCGTCTTTCGCAACCTCATCAATAACAGCCTGGATGCCGTTAATGGCGATGGCCGCCTGCGCATCGCCAGCCATACTGTGAAGGATGAGGTCCACGTAGAAATCGCCGATAACGGCCACGGCATGAGCCCCGAAACCCTGGCGCACATCTTCGACCCGAACTTCCGCGTCGCCGATGGGCGCGTGGGCACCGGCAACTGGAGCATGTTTAGTTCCCGCCAGGTGGTTCGCGAACATGGCGGCGATATCGTTATCGACAGCCGCCCTGGCGACGGGACGCGCATTCACCTCACCTTCCCCGTCCAGCAGTTTTCCTCCCATAGCTGAGCCCCACCGCCCGCGCCGCTGTTATACCCTTGCAGTGTTGGCCCCCATGCGAATCGCTGCTTTCTTCCTGATCGGCTGCGGCTGGCTACCCGCGCAAATTCCTGCGCCGCTGAAGGCCACTCTCAACAAATCCTGCCTGGGCTGCCATACCGGCAAGGCCGCTAAAGGCGGGCTCGACCTCGCCTCCCTTTCCTTCGATCTTTCCAACCGCGCCACCCGCGAACGCTGGATCCGCATCCATGACCGCGTAGAAAAGCGTGAAATGCCGCCGCTCGGCGTCGAAATGGCCGCCGCCGAACGTAGTGCCCTCCTTCGCCAACTGGCTCCCGCCCTCCATAAAGCCGACCTCGCCGACATTGCCGTCAATGGCCGCGGCCCCATCCGCCGCCTCGTTCGCGACGAGTACGAGAACAACCTCCGCGACCTCCTGCACCTGCCCGACCTCGACATCCGCGACATGCTGCCCGAAGACCGCGAGGCCTATCACTTCAACAAAGTGTCCGAAGCGCTGGACATCTCGCGCGTGCAGTTGGCCGCCTACCTCGACGCCTCCGAAGCAGCCCTGCGCCAGGCTATGGCCACCACGCCGGAACCGCCGAAGGTGACAAAGTTCCGCACCTCTGGATTAAACCTGTTTCCCGGCCTGCGCAGCACCGGCACGCTGCACTCCATGTTCTTTATCAAGGGCAACAAGGGCATTAACGTGGAGAGCGAGCGCGCCCGCCCGATGACCAAAGAGGAACAGGAAGATCCCGAGATCGAGATGGGCCTGTTCCGTTCCCCCGGCTGGCCGTACGGTGCCTTCCCGCGCGGCTTCTCGTCCCCCTACCCGGGCCGCTATCGGGTGCGCCTCGCCGCCCGAGCCGTCCTCCAGCATCCCGGCTTCCGTGTCACCGATGCGAAGCAGTATGTACCCATGACGTTGCGCTCGCGGCGCCCCACGAACCACGACATCGCCGAGGATGTGAAGTCCGTCGGCGGCATTCTGGAGATCCAGCCGGGAGAGAAAGTCTACGAAACGATAGTGCCGCTCGCCGCTGGCCAGACTGTCGAATACGGCCTCCTTGGCCTGCCCGTCCCCCAAGTGGACGCCTATCCGTCGCAGCCCGGCAGTTACCGTTTTCCTCCACTGCCTACCGAGGGCGCTCCCGGTGTGGCATTCCACTGGATCGAGATCGAAGGGCCCATCCCGCCGGCTTCCTGGCCGCCCGCCAGCCACAAGGTTCTGTTCGATAACCTCGGCATCAACCCCAATCCCGCCCAGCCCAAGACCGAGGCCACCCGCCTGCTCCGCCGCTTCGCCCAGATGGCCGCACGGCGTCCCGTACCAAACGAAGCCATTGCCGGATTTGACAAGCTCGTCCACGCGCGCCTGGATCGTGGCGAGTCCTTCGCCGAAGCTATGCTCGCCGGCTACCAGGCGTTCCTCTCGAGCGATCTGTTCCTGTTCGAGCATGAGCCCGCCGATCCCTACGCCATCGCCAGCCGTCTGTCGCACTTCCTGACCAACTCGCGCCCCGACACGCCGCTGCTAGACCTGGCCCGCCAAGGCCGTCTGCGCGACGCCGCCACGCTTGCCCGCGAGACCGACCGGCTCATCGCCGGCCCGGGCTTCGAGCAGTTCGTCAAAGCCTTCTCCCACTACTGGCTCAACCTGCGCCACCTCCGCCGCGATGATCCCGACAAGCGGCTCTACCCCGAATACCAGCTCGACGAATACCTGGTGGATTCTCTGGAGCGCGAAACGCTCGCCTACATGAGCACGCTCATCCGCGACAACCTGCCCGTCCGCAACCTCATCGAAAGCGATTTTGTCTTCGCCAACGACCGGCTGGCCAGGCACTACGGACTGCCGCCGGTTACCGGCTCCGCCTTGCGCCGCGTTACCCTGCCCAAGGACAGCCCACTCGGCGGCCTCCTCACACAGGGAGCAATCCTCAAGCTCACCGCCAACGGCACCTCCACCTCACCGGTTCTGCGCGGAGCCTGGATCATGGATCGCATTCTCGGCGAGCCGCCTCCTCCGCCCCCGCCCAATGTGCCCGCCGTCGAGCCCGATATCCGCGGCGCCAAAACCATCCGCGACCTCCTGGCAATGCACAAGAAGGAGCCCGCCTGCGCCTCTTGCCACGCCAGGTTCGACCCCGTAGGCCTCGCGCTCGAAAACTTCGACGTCCTGGGCCGCTGGCGCATGCACTACCGCGGCACCAGCGAAGGCGAGCGCATCACCGGCATCGACCCTACCGGCCATGACTACTCCTACACCATCGCGGGCATCGTCGATGCCAGCGGGCAGCTTGCCGATGGCCGCAGTTTCTCCGGCATCCGCGATCTGAAGGCCATCATCGCCGCCAATCCGCGCCAGTTGGCCCGCAACCTGGTGGAGCAGTTCACGGTGTATGCGACCGGTACGCCCGTGCGCTTTGCCGACCGCGCGGAGATCGACCGCATCCTCGACGCCTGCGCCACGCAAGGCTATCGCACCCGCGACCTGCTCCATGCGCTCATCCGTAGCAAGATCTTCCTGGGGGCTTCGAAATCATGAGCAAAGCACCGCACATTGCCGGCCGTCCGGTCGCGCGCCGCTCCGTTCTCAGAGGCGCCGGCGTCACCCTGGCCCTGCCGCTGCTGGAATGTATGACGCCGGTCGTCGCCAAGGCGGCCGAACCGCCGCGGCGCATGCTCATTCTCATGAACAACCTGGGCATGCTGCCGAAGTACTTCTTCCCACAAACTGTGGGGAAGGACTACGAAGCCTCGCCGTATCTTTCGCTGCTGGCGGATTGCCGTCAGGAATTCACGGTGTTCACCGGCCTCTCGCACCCCGGTGTCACCGGCGGCCACAGCACCGACAACTGCTTCCTCACCGCGGCTCGCGGCGCGTTCAAGAGCGGCTTCCGTAACTCCATCTCGCTCGATCAATACATCGCCGAAAAGATCGGCCAGGTGACGCGCTTTCCCACCCTCAACCTGGGCGTGAACATCGATAAGGGCAATCGCAGCCTCTCGTTTACCCGCGATGGCGTGCTGCTTCCCGCCGAAGACAGCGCTCCCAAGCTTTACGAACGCATGTTTCTGCAGGGCGACCACGAAGCCGTTGAGCGCCAACTGCACAGGCTGGAGACCCGCGGCAGCATCCTCGATACACTCCTGGAGGAGACTAAACGCTTCTCTCGGGATTTAGGCGGCCAGGACAAGGCCCGCCTCGATCAGTACGTCACCTCCGTCCGCGAAGTGGAGGAGCGGCTCCAAACCGCGAAGTTCTGGGAGCGGAAGCCCAAGCCCACCGCGCCTGCCCCCGCCCCGCCCGACATCCAGGACAAGAAACTGCTCTTCGACAAGCTGGAACTCATGCTCTCCATGGGCCAACTGGCGCTCGAAACCGACACCAGCCGTGTGGTGACGATCATGGTGGACGCCTTCTTCACGCCCGTTTATAAGATCAACGACCAGCACAGTACCACCGAGAGCTACCACGGCCTCTCTCACCATGGCCAGGCCGAACACAAAGTGAACCAGCTCATCGAAACCGATCGCCAGCAGATGGTGGTGCTGAAGAATCTCATCAAAAGTCTGGCCGGCAAACAGGAGCAAGGCCAGCGAATGCTGGACCGCACCATGGTGCTCTACGGCAGCAACATGGGCGATGCCAACATCCACGACAACACTAATCTGCCCATTATCCTGGCGGGCGGCGGCTTCCCACATGGCCGTCACATCGCCTACAAACGCGACAACAATCTGCCGCTGTGCAACCTGTTCGTCACCATGATGCAGCGGATGGGCATCGAAACCGAAAGCTTCGCCAGCAGCACTTCGAAGCTGGATCTATAGCTACTCCGCCAGATACGCGTAGTAGCCGCGCAAGAGTATGGCAGTGGTATTTTTATGTGGCGGCACGTAGTCCTTGAAATCGCCAACCCCGGCAAAGCGCCGCTGCTGCGAAGCCCAGAACTGCGCCCAATTCAACTCCGCCGGCGCCGCCAGTAATTGTTCGTTCAACGCCTTCAATAGCGGATCGTTCACCTTCACGGTCCCGTTGCCTTTGGTGGCGAACATCTGCGCGCCGTTGGCATTCTCCAGCACGGTCTCCACATACTGCGCGCCCCGGCAGGCCCCCAGGTAGATCAGCCGGGCGTTCGGGTCCAACTCCCGCAGTGTCTTGTAGAGGTGATACTCATGGCCTCGATGCACGATCACGTCCGGGGCGGCCGGCAGCGGCACCCGCCCGGCGTCCGGCTTGTTGGCGTAGATCTCGATCCGCCGCTGCTTGGATTGCGCTGTCAAGGTAATGACGCCACCACGCTCCACCCATCGCCACCGTTTGTCTCCCCGGTACGTTGCCTGAAAGGCCCGGAACGACATCCAGCCGTCGTCGTCATCATAGAAGTGATACCGCTGCACGCTCCGCCGAGGCACCTGGAAACTCGACGGCGCCCGCAGATACCGCTGGTATTCCAGAGCCGACTCCGTTCCCTTCGCCATCCGCCCAGCCAGGTGAGCGCCCAACAACCCCTGAAAGGCCGATCCGCCCTCCTGCAACGCCTTTGCCATCCCGGGCAATGCCGCGACGGGAGCGCCATCGATGATCTCCCCAGCCAGGATCATCTGGTCCACATCGCCAATGCCGCGCATTGTCTCTACCAGCAGCGGCGCCGGCAACTTCCCCGCCAATCCATGCACGGCCGCATCGGCTGCATACTCGCGCAGCCCGGCCCAGCCCGCCTCCGGAGTGCCGATGGCCGTGAACAGCTTGGTATACAGCGGCCGCTCCAACTTTCGCCGGCCTGCCACGGCTAGCCGGAAAAGATCCGCGGGAGCCCAGCCCGCCGGCACCTTGCCTTCGGCCAGTATCTCTTCGGCCGCCCGCCGCAACTCTCCCGCGAAGCCCAACTCCGCCACACGCGCCAGATACAGCCAGTCCTGCCGCACCTCCTGCGCGCTCAGGGTCTCCCGCACCCACGCCATCCGCTGCTTGGTGGGAAGATCGATATCGTCCCGCCCAACCAGAAGCCCCAACGACGACGCCCCTAACTGGGCCCGCAGCGTTTCCGCCGTCGGCGAGTTGCCCGAAGCCACCGCGACCGCCTCGCCAGGCGCCCGTTCCATGGCTGCGTCTAATGCCTGTTTGCCGAAAGGGTACAACTTGAGAGCAACGACTTCCCTCAAGGCGACATGGGGCTGTGCCCGCGCCGCCGCCAAAACCAGCCGCGCATCGCCAATGGCAATCGCTGTATCGAGCCCGATGTCGCCCGCCCACGGAGCCGCCGCGGCCAGATCCGCGAACGCCTTCGCAGCCTTCGGATCCCGCCGCGCCAAGTTCAGAAAAGCCGTGCGCTGAAGGTGCGTGCGAGCCGCCGGTTTGGTCACCATCGCCGCACACGCCATAGCGACGGCAGGCTCGGATGCCGCTCGTTTGAGCAACTCTAGGTAAACCGCCGGAGCGGCACAGGGCGCCGCCTGAACCTGCATCGCAGCCACAGTCTAGCCGGCACCCGCCCCGGCACTCATCGGCCTGTTGTGCCGGTCGGCCTCTACCGCAAGAACTCCCTCCAATTCCGCTAAACGCGGCAAGGCGTCCTCATCCACATCCGCACTAATTACCCCATAAGCGCCTAACAGTGCCCGGCTTATGTTCTGTAGACCCTCACTGGAAAGCTGGTTGCAAACCCGCGTCATGGCTTCCGGGTCGCCCAGGTACTCCGGTTTCAACGTGATGTGGGCCCGCACTATTACCACCATAGCTCTCTTTTCGTCTGTTCTTCCCCACATCGGCCCTCCTGCCACTATTTTGACACCCCGCTCAGGTGATCTGTTACACCTCAGCTCTTCTGTACTGCACCAGTCCGGCGCCGTAGTCACTGGGTTCTCCTAAGCCCTGAGCTCCACCCGTCAGCCTCTCCCGGATCTGGATCGCCGTTTCTTCAGGATACTGTGCCATCAACAGTGCCGCCACGCCCGCCACGTGCGGGGCTGCCATGCTAGTTCCACTTAAGCACGTGTAGGTCCACCCTTTAAATGCCGACCACACATGGACACCCGGTGCGCTCAGATCCACCTTTCCCTTGCCATCGACATCGCCACAACTGAATTTGGCCACCTTACGATTCTCATCGGTCGCCGCAACCGCAGTCACCCATCCGCACGCCGCCGGATTCATCACCGGCGCCACTATGCGTGGGCGGCTACTGGCGTTCCCCGCAGCCGCCACCAACAGAACGTTTCGCTCCAGCAACCGGCTCGCCACACGGTCATAAACCACGCTGGGCGCCTCCTGCGGTAACCGCGCGCTTCCCAAACTTAAATTGATAACCCGCGCCTGCTTTTCCACCGCCCAATGAATCGCCGCCAGCACCTCTTCGTCCGATCCGTCACCTTTGTCATTGAAGACCTTCGCGGCCAACAACGCGGCGCCGGCCGCGGTGCCGGCCGCGGTGCCGTAACGGCTTCCTCCCAATGGCTTCGGCGCCCCGGCGGCGATGCCGGCGCAGTGCGTGCCGTGCCCGTTGTAATCGGAGCAGTCCCCGCCCCCACCCAACCCGCGCATCGCGACAATCCGTCCCGCCAGGTCGGGATGAGAGTCCTCGACACCTGTATCGATCATGGCAATCCGGACAGCGGCACTACATTGCGTGCCTTGCGCCACGCAGATCTGGCCCAGGCACCAGGTTATCCCCGGCTCCCAGTTCCGCAAGGCTGCGAGTTCCGCGGCTTTGACGATATGGGCGCCGGTCGCGGCATCGACCGTGATCAATCCCTGCGCGCGAAGCGGCAGGTGCTCCGCGGGCGACGGGAGAATCTCCGGTGCCTGTCGCGGGAGCAACTCGCAAATGCCCTCGAAGCCGCCCCTCGCCGCCGCTTTCTCCTGTTCCTCGCGGTTCAGGCGAACCATTACGGCACGAAGCCACGGCAACTCTTCGCCACCTCTGGTCCGTGGCGGTTCGCCGATTAGGCTGACCAGATTCGCAATACCCTGGTCCCAATCCCGCAGGAGCACCAACGACCTTCGGACAGGAGCGGGAGCGGAGCCTTGTGACGCCATGACGCTGCCATCCTACCACCCTCAGGACCAGCAAGTGTACACAAGTGCACTTTACTCGCCAAACACCCTGCTACAGACGGCAGATCAAAAGCTCCCGCTCATACACCAATTCCTTCGGCAAGTGATCATGCAAATCAATAAACAACTCCTCATGCCCAATCACTTCCTTCCGCCACTTCTCCCGGTCGAAATGCTGCAATTCCTCAAAAGCCTCGCGCGAAAAATCCAGCCCACCCCAATGAACATCGTCATACCGCGGCACCCAGCCGATCGGCGTTTCCTTGCCCAGCGCCCGGCCGCGCGCTCGATCCACAATCCACTTCAACACGCGCATATTCTCCGCAAATCCCGGCCACAGGAAATTGCCTTCTTTATCCTTGCGGAACCAATTGACGTGGAAGACCTTCGGCGTCAGGGACAGCGTCCGCTGCATTTTGATCCAATGCCGGAAATAATCACCCATGTGATAGCCGCAGAACGGCAGCATCGCCATCGGGTCGCGCCGTACCTGACCTACCGCGCCCGCCGCGGCAGCCGTCGTCTCCGACCCCATCGTCGCCCCGATATACACCCCCGACGACCAGTTGAAGGCCTGGTACACCAGCGGCATCGTCGTCGCCCGGCGTCCTCCGAAGATAATGGCGCTGATCGGCACCCCAGCCGGATCCTCCCAGGCCGGATCAATCGTCGGACACTGCGAGGCCGGAGCGGTGAAGCGCGCGTTCGGGTGCGCCGCCTTGCGCCCTTGCAACCGCCCTATCTCCGGCGTCCAGCGTTGCCCCTGCCAGTCCAGACACTCGCGCGGCGGCTCGTCGGTCATGCCTTCCCACCACACGCCGCCCTCCGGTGTGAATGCCACGTTCGTAAAGATCGTGTTCCTTGACAGCGCCGCCATCGCGTTCGGATTGGTCTTGGCCGACGTGCCCGGCGCCACCCCAAAGAAGCCGGCTTCCGGATTGATCGCCCGCAGTTGCCCCGTCGCATCGGGGCGGATCCACGCAATATCGTCGCCGACGGTCCAGATCTTCCAGCCTTCGAATCCCTTGGGCGGAATCAGCATCGCGAAGTTCGTCTTGCCGCACGCGCTGGGGAAGGCCGCCGCCACGTACGTCTTCTCGCCCTGCGGATCCTCCACGCCCAAAATGAGCATGTGCTCCGCCATCCAGCCTTCATCGCGCGCGATGTTCGACGCGATGCGCAGTGCAAAGCACTTCTTGCCCAGCAGCGCGTTGCCGCCATAGCCCGAGCCATAGGACCAGATCTCGCGCGTCTCCGGGAAGTGTACGATGTACTTCTCCGTATTGCAGGGCCACGGCACGTCCTTGTGGCCGGGCTCGATGGGCGCGCCCACGCTATGCACACAAGGCACCACGCGCGCCCCTTTGTCGATCTCCTTGAACACCGCCTGCCCGATGCGGCACATGATGCGCATGCTGACCACTACATAGGGCGAATCGGTCAACTCCACCCCAATGCGCGAGAAGGCCGACCCCACCGGCCCCATGCTGAACGCCAGCACATACATGGTCCGCCCGCGCATGCAGCCGCTGAACAGACCCTTCAGCTTCTTGCGCATCGACAGCGGTTCCATCCAATTGTTCGTCGGTCCCGCGCTGTCCTTCGACAACGAACAGATGAACGTGCGATCCTCCACTCGCGCCACGTCGCTGGCATCCGACCGCGCATAGAAGCAGCCTGGCCATAACTCCGGATTCAGCCGCGTCAGCGTCCCGGCGTCCACCATCTCCTGCGTCAGCCGGTCGTTCTCTTCCTGTGACCCGTCCACCCAATAGATCCGCGCCGGCTGCGTCAGCCGCGCAATCTTGTCCACCCATTTCAACAAGTGCTCATTCTTGCTGAGCGGTGTGTTTACATGCTGGCTGGCGTAAGCCGTTTCCGTTGTTTGTGCCATGACCTTAATTCGTTTATCGTAGCGGGTTTCGGGCCACGGCTTCCAGGCGGCCTATCCCACCCGCGGAATCTTTTGCACGCTCCGGTGCATCCGTGAGACAGTACATTCCTATGGCCAACCTACCCGCGCAAAGCTTCTCCAGCCACACCAAGTGGAGCCCGCCGTTCCACTTCTTTCTCACCCCCATCCTGTTGCTGAACTTGCTGTATCGCGGCCGCATCCTGATGCGCGAACTCAGCTTCGACGCCCTCTGGTCCGTAGTTGTCGCTTCGGCCCTGCTGGTCGCCGCCTTCCTCATCCGCATTTATTCCCTCAAAGTGCAGGACCGCCTGATTCGCCTGGAAGAGCGCCTGCGGATGAAGGAACTGCTGGCCCCCGCCCTCTACCAGCGCGCGCTGCAACTCACCGAGGCACAACTGGTGGCGCTACGCTTTGCCTCCGATGGAGAACTGGCCGAGCGCGTCAGCGAAGCGCTCGACCAAAACCTCCAGCCCAAACAGATCAAGGAGCGCGTGAAGACCTGGCGCCCCGATCACTTCCGCGTCTGACCCTACCGCACCGTCAGAAGAAATGACGTCCGCGCGGTGACCGTCTCCGCCGCCGCCACCGCCGACCCGCCGAACTGGATCGTGTAAGTGCCCGGCGTTCCCGGGGCCGCCACGCGGTAGCGGCGCTCCACGCGCTGGCCCGCCGCCAGCACCCCGACACTCTCCGCATCTACGCCGGTCAGGTTGATGCTCACCTTCGCATCCTGGCCCGCCAGATCCCCGCGGTTCGCTAGCGCGCACGTCAGCACAAACGCCGTCCCGCGAGCCACTGTGTTCGAATCCGCCGTGCATGCCGCCGCCAGCACGGGGCCGGTCACCGGGGCAAAGCCGCTCTGCGATAACGCCACCGCGAACTTCTCCCGTGCGATGCCCCCTCCGAAGCTGTTGTTAAAGGCCTTCACCTTCACCACAACTTCGCCCGCGGTCTCCACCGCAACTTGCTCCACGTTCTGCTTGCCTGTTTCCGAGGATGCCAGTTGGTTCCCGTTGGCATCGTAGACGAACAGATCCAAGTCGTGGAACGCGAAGCCGCCATTCATCGAGCCATGCCGCTTCCAGGCCAGCGTGGCGTACAGGTTGCCCGTGTTACGGCCGCGCAGCAACACGTGGCCAGCGGGGCTCACTTCCCCCCGAAAGAGCGTGTTGGCCGCCCGCGCCCGCTCCAGGTTGATCAACCCCCAACCGCGATCCGCCTTCCAGCCCACCTGATCGCTCGAGTTGATCAACAACGCTTTCACCGCCGCCGAATCCGTGATGCCCGCCTGATGCAGCATCGCCACCACACCCGCCACTTTCGGAGCCGCCATGCTGGTTCCCGTCTTGCGCACCAGCCCATCACTGACATGCGACGCCGACAAGATACCGGCGCCCGGCGCGGCCACGTCGGGCTTGAATCGCCCGCCAACCGAGGGTCCCTGGCTGCTGGAGGGGTGCACGCGGTCGTCGGTCTTGCTGAACGTGCCGCGCGTATCCCAATTGGCTACCGTGATGCCGTTAAAGCTCAGCCCGGTATCGCCCACCGTCGAAGCGCCGCTCTCCCCTTCATTGCCCGCCGACGCGACAATCGTCAGCCCAAAATTGTCCGCGATCTCATCGATCAGTTGCGCGAAGGCCGGATCGTCTTCGCTCGCATCGCCGCCAAAGCTCATGTTGAAGATCTTCGCGGAGGTGTTGTCCAACGCCCATTGGATGGCCCGCACCACGTCCGTTCCGCTAATGGCGTTCGTCGCGCAATCGCCTACACCGCTGAGCGCCGCGCCTATCTTTAACGAAAAGATCTGGCCCACCTCCGGCGCCGTGCCTTGAAATGTGGGTAACAGCGGCTCGCCGGCCCCCGCGACAATACCCGCCACATGCGTGCCGTGCCCCTCCTTGTCCACCGGGCTGTTGGCGTCATCGGCGAAACAGCGATGGTTGCGGACGTTGCCAAGAAACGACTTGGCCACAATCTCCTTGCCGCGAAACACCGGATGCGCGGCGTGGATCCCCGTGTCCAGCACCACCACCGGCTGGCCCGCGCCCCTGATGCCCGCGTTCCACCAACCCGCCACGCCCAGCACGCCGGTATTCACGTCAATCGCGCTGTTGCTGACCTCCGCCGAAAACCGCGGTTGCGGATCCGGGAAGACGTTCGCCACATCCGGATCGGCCGCCAGATCCGCCAATCCCTGCGCCGTAACGTCGGCCGTGATCATGTTATGCATCCAATAGCGCCGCACGTTTGCCGCGCCGCTGCCTTCCAGCCGTGCCGCCTTCCCCATCTGGAAGCCTTCCACCCGCTGCTCGACGGCCTGCCGCACTAGCATCCGCCCTTCTCTCCGCACCCAAGCCAGACGCTCCGACGCCTGGCGAGCGCCCTTCTCCCCCAGAACGGCCGACCGCTGCACCTCGCCCTCCGCCATCTCGTTGTGCAGCGCCAGCGCTCTCTCCACTCGCTCCGCCGCTTCTCGCTGTGGCTGTTCCCGGTAGATCACTACCACCGGCACTCGTTCTCCCAACGCGGCGGCCTCCACCAGGCGCCGGCTTATCTTTGGACCAGCCACCACCAGCGGCTCCGATTGCTTTTCGTCGTGCACCGGTATGGCGCCGTCGGCAATCTTCTCCATCGATTGAGCGGAAGCGGCGGCCGAAACCAACAGGCAAAGGCCCGTCGCAAGAGTCATTTGTTTTGTCATGGTTATTTTCCTCTTTAGGCGAATGGGCGGCGCTTCCGAACCCGTCCTGCTACGCGTAAAAAGGAGGCCGCCCTGCATCACATTCCCAAAGTAGGGACCTGAGGCAGGGCGACGGTGGAGACTTTGTAAAACTGTTGTGAAGAGGCGACTGGCTCGCGGTTACCGCACGGAATCCAGCCGGAACTCCACGCCGCGTTCGGCGTTTGCCCGTTCACTGGCGGCTTTGTCGAAGCTATCCAGCGGCACTACCACCTTGCTATAGTCCGCACCCACATAGTGCAAGCTATCGCCCTGCCGCCAATAAGCAATCACGGGAACCTTCGACCCATCCGCGAACACCAGCGTCGTGATCGTGGGCCGGTTGGCCGCCTCAATGGCTTCCTGCGTCAACTGCGGACGTGCCGCCGCCGGGGTCCGTGGAGCGAGCGCCGAAGGCGGCGTCACGCGGACACTGCCCTGCTCCACCTCGGTACGGGGCGCGCGGATGGGCTCCGGCAGATTGGCGTATTCCTTCATTTCCGGGTTCGCGGACTCGGGCGTGTAGTACTGGTTGATGATCACCGAAGGCGCGGGCTGTACCGGCTGGACAATCGTCTGCACCGGCTGCTCCGCATAGCTGTACCCGCTACCGTAAAGCACCGGAACGCCATAGGGCACCACCACGGTTCGCCCGCCATGGCCGGGATTACCCCAAGACCGGGGCCGCTGCACCGGAATACGGGTGGTGGTCTGCGGCAGCCCGCTCACCGTGGCGCCTAAGCGGCCGGCAAAACCCGGATCGTTAACGGTGCCCACCATCTGCCCGGTCGAGATGCCACCGTACATGCCCCGCTGGCCCGTCTGGCCGCCGTAGATGCCGGACTGGCCGCCCGATCCCATCGGGTTGGCATAAGCCCCGCGTTGCTGAGCGATGCCGGCCATCGGAACCAACACCAGAACCAATCCGACCCACAGGCGCATACCAAACTCCTTGCGGTTCTAAGCTTCCCACAGCTTAGCTCTGTCACCATGACGGCGGCAATCGCCAAAACGTGCAGGAAATCCCGCATCTGGTTAGATGCGTCCAAAGTGGGCAGGTTTCCTCAATCCCTACTTCCTGTGCTTCGGGAGCAGATTACCCTTTTCCGTATCCGGGCTCAACACGGCCATGATGTTCTGAATCCATAAGGGATCCAGCCACTCCAGCGGGTTCACCATAACACCGTCTACCTGCATGCTGAAGTGCAGATGGTCGCCGCCTGCCAGACCCGTCGACCCGCTCTTGCCCAACACCTGTTTCTGCGCCACCCGATCCCCTACCTTCACGGCGAAATCGCTCATGTGCGCGTACAGACTCTGCACTCCCAGGCCGTGGTCCACCACGACCGCGTTGCCGTAGATGCCCAGCGGCGCCGCCCAGATCACCTTCCCGGAATTGGCCGCTAACACCGGCGCGTTGGAAAGAGACGCGAGGTCGAAACCCAGGTGTACCTGCTCATCGATTTGCTTGCCCTGGTAGAAGTAGCGGCGGATATCGCAGAACTTCGCCTCCACCGCCGAGTTCACCTGCTGCACGAAGGCGCCCTTCCACAGCACCGCTCCATCCGTCTGATGGCGCAACTCCAGCAGCTTGGCGTTGTTCGCCTTACGCATCTCGCTGTTGATCTTCACAAAGCGAGTGGCAAGGTCGCCCGTACCGCCGGGGTCCAGCGCATTCACAACACGATTCAGGAAGCGATCGTCCAACTCCATCTTGCGGCTGCGAAACTCGACCTGCTTCAAGGTATGGTCGATGACTTCGGTGGCTTCCGCCCCCGTTGGATTGCGAACGTAGGCGACGGGCTCTTCGCCCTTCTTCGTATCCCACGGATAGCCAAAAAAGCAGATGCGGCGGTTCGGGTCCCCTGTGCCCGGAAAGGGATGGCTGCGGAAACGGTAAGGGCCGACGCGCACGCCCGCTTCGGTCCAATAGCCCGAAGCCGTGAAGGACACCGCGTGGGCTCCGCCTAAACTGATGGTGTGGAACGCCTTGTCCACCGAAATCCCCGGCGGCCGCGTGTTCACCTCCACATCCAATGTCAACTGATCCTGGCGCGCCCGCAGGTCGTTCGAGACGGCCTCCAATACCAACTGCGCCTTCCCGTCCTGCAGGCCTTTCACCTTGCCCGTACCGACGTCCAAGGAGTACGTCGCCGGGGCGGCGGCGGAACGGAACAGCCGCCAGCGTTGGGCAGGCTGCTGCTGCTCCTGCACAACGTAGCGGTTGCCTCCCTGCACCAGAATGGCCCGGAACTCGCGCACGCCGTGCGGATTGGTAGCCGTCACCTGAACTGGGGTACTCACCCCCACTGCCTTTGCCCCCGCCGGAACAGCCAGCACCGTACCCGTGGACCGGGCGGCCAGCAGCGCCGCATAGACAGCAAACACCAACAGCAAGAAAACAAAGGGATAGAGCGCGAACCGGCGACCCATGGATACCACCTACTACTTAGCTTTCAAACAGACCGAGCTGATCCTTGGACGCAGGCTTAGGCTTGCTTCGCCTCTGCGGGCTACCCACCACCGCCAGAACATGAAACTCGGCCAACGCCTGCCGCGGAACAAACACCTTCTGTGCGTTGGAACTGGGGTCCGGGGGAGTGAATGTGAATCCGTAAGGATCGAGCAGAAGGAGGTTGTTCGCCAGCAGTCCGTCCAACTCCTCATTATCGCGAAAACGCATGCGGACCCAAAGCCCGGCGTGCTTGGGCCGGGTGGTGAACAGGCGCTTCTCGGAAGGATCGGGGCCTTCGAAGTCGCGAACCAGCGACACCGACTTTATGTCCTCATAGGGGAGCATCAGCAGGTTGCCCGACTGGTTCAGCAGTTCAATCCCCTTCGGCTGAAGGTAAGTGGCAAGATTCAAGTAACCGTAGAGGGACTCCCGGTCAAACCGTTGCACCATAGCCTTTTTGTTGGTGGAAGCCGACAGCCTGTTCAGGTCTCCTTCCCGCCGCCCGGCCGGAACGGATCCGGGCGAAATGTTCAAAACAATTTTGCGCCTATTGTATCATTGAATAAATGTCGCTTTTCGCCTCTTTGCCGCCGCTGCGGAAGGCGTTCCTGGAGTTCTGCCGGATCGAAAAAGGTCTGGCAGCGAACTCGCTGGACGCATACAGCCGCGATCTGGCAAAGTTCGAAAAGTATAGTTCCGAAAATTGCAACGGCAGTGTTCCGGACACCGGCCAACTGCTGGCGTACGTGGATCTGTTGTACAGAGATGGCCTTGCCAGCCGAAGCCTCGCGCGCCACCTGAGCACGATTCGCAATTTCTACGCCTTCCTGGTGCGCGAAGGTAGGCTGGAGGAGGATCCCTGCGCCAGGCTGCCGGTACCGCGGCAGCCACGTAAGATCCCCCGCTACCTGAATACGGATCAGGTGAGTACGCTCTCGGCGGCGCCTTCGGCCGATAAGCCGAACGGCATCCGTGATGGAGCCATGCTGGCCCTGCTCTACGCCAGTGGCCTGCGCGTCAGCGAGTTGTGCGGCGCCCGGCTGGCGGACCTGAATACCGAACTAGGGGTCATCCGGGTCACCGGTAAGGGAAACAAAGAGCGTCTGGTTCCAGTGGGCTCCGAAGCCCTGCGCGCGCTGGGGGAGTACCTCGCCACAGCCCGTCCCAACATCCTCAAAGGCCGTGTTAGCCCATTCCTGTTCGTAAGTAATCGCGGCGGCAAACTCACCCGGCAGGCCTTTTCCAAGGCTTTGACCGGCTATGGCCGCCAGGCCGGCATTACGGGGGGGCTGAGTCCCCACGTGCTCCGGCATACCTTCGCCACGCATTTGCTGGAAGGCGGCGCGGACCTGCGCAGCCTGCAGACGATGCTGGGCCACGCCGACATCGCAACAACGCAGATTTATACGCACGTCGAGCGCTCGCGGCTGCGTGCCACCATCGACCGGCATCATCCGCGGGCATGAAGTTTTCGCGAAAGGGTAGCACGACATGAGTGATTACATGTTCATGCTGGAGAATCATTTAAACGCCGAGCAGACACGCTTCCTGGCGGCTCTCCAGACGGTCTGTGGCGCGCAGAATCTCAATGTCTTCCTCGCCGGCGGGGCCATGCGCGACATGCTGGGCGGGTTCCCCATCCGCGACCTCGACTTCGTCGTCGAAGCCAACGGCATCAAGATCGCCAAGGAATTGCTGGCCGCGACAGGCGCGACGCTGGTTTCCACCGACGACCTGCGCAAGTCGGCCGAACTGCTGCTACCCGGAGGCTCCACTATCCAGGTTGCGATGGCCCGCAGCGAGAAGTATCTGAAGACCGGGGGAAAACCGCACATCGCCCCGGCATCGATTCATGAGGACCTGCGCTGCCGCGACTTCACGGTAAACGCCATCGCGCTATCCCTGGGGCGGGCATCGCGCGGTTTGCTGCTGGACCCCACCAACGGCCTGGCGGACCTGGATCGCCGCGAACTGCGTGCCGTCAGCAACTACGTCCTTTATGACGATCCGGTACGCCTGTGGCGGCTGGTCCGCTTCCGCGTGCGCCTCGGTTTTGCCCTGCATGAGCGCACGCAAAGCCAGTACCAGAACGCCCGCGAGGCGAATGTCGAGAAGCTGATTCCCGCCCGCGCCATTCTGGAGCAACTCCGCCAGACGGCGAACGAGATGAATCCGGCCGAGGTGCTGAAGGCGCTGGAAGAGGAGAAGATGCTGGGTCCCATCTCGCCCGCTCTGACTGGCCAGAAGCTAAACCTGGCCGGCTTCGCCAAGTGGATGAAGGTGCGCCAGTTGCTGCCCTACGGCTTCGACCTGCGCATTAACAACTTTGCCCTCTTCCTGTTCCTGATTACCGAAAAGCTGACGCCCAAGGAACGCTCCGCGCTGTGGAAGGCGATTGGGGCGGAGAAGGCCGAGGCGGACCTGGTGACGCGCCTGCAGGCCCGAGCCAAGAAGCTGGAATCGGCGTTGAAGTCGGCCTCGCTGTCGAAGGCAAGCCAGATCTACCGCACCATCTCCGCCGAACCCGGCGAAGTGGCGCTGTTCACGCTGATGCAGACTACCCAGCGCCTGGTGGCCGACCGCATTCGCAACTACTTGGCCAAGCATGTCCCGGCCGCCGCCGAAGTCACCGACAAGGACATCGAGAGCGAGGGCCTGGTGCCCGGTACGCCCAAGTTCCTCAAGCGCAAGGCGGAGAAGATCGCCTCGCGGCTGGATTCGCGCGTTCGTAAGGTTCCGCCCCCGGTGCCCGAACTGGTTGCTCCGGCACCGCAGGCCATGGTAGCCCGCCGTTAAATGGAGGGCGGGTCCCCAGACCCGCGCGCGACGCCCACGTCGCGCCGTTTTCGAAAAAGCACGCACGGTCAAGCGCCAAAAGCCGCCCCTTCGCACAATCGAGGTATGGCAAACGATTCCTGGACCGAACGCATTCTCCGCGCCACCGAGTACATCCACGGCCACCTGGGCGAGGAGATCGATCCGGCCACGCTAGCCCGCATCGCCTGTTTTTCTCTCCATCATTTTCACCGGGTGTTCCGCGGCATGGTAGGCGAAAGCGTCATGGAGTACACCCGGCGCCTGCGGCTCGAACAGGCCGCGGTACGGTTGAAGTTCGACACCGAGCCTGTCACTGGCATAGCCCTGCGCTCCGGCTACGACAGCCACGAAGGCTTCACCCGCGCCTTCACGGCCCGCTTCGGCATACCCCCCAGCGAGTTCCGCGCCCAGTCCCAGCCTGCCATCGAGGAACGCCCCGGCTTCGACCTCCGCCAGTACTCCGAAATCCGCTGCCTGGCCGTCCGCCATACCGGACCGTACTCCGAATGCGGCCCCGCCTGGCGGAAGCTGTTCGGCTGGGTGATGCCCAGGCGGATCCCGGTGCGCCTGGACCAGCCGACCTTCGGACTGGTCTATGACGACCCGGAGATCACCGCGCCGGCGCAATGCCGTTTCGATGCCTGCGTGGTGCTGGCGTCCGAGGCTCTCCCCAGCGGCCTGCCCGACGGGTTTCTGCTTCGCACCATCCCCGGCGGCACCTACGCACAGGCCCTGCATCGCGGACCCTACGACACTATTCTGGACACCTATGTGGCGCTGTTGGGCGAATGGCTTCCCAGACGCGGAGTCGAACTGCCGGATGAACCGGTAGTCGAGGCGTACCTCAATAATCCCCTCCAAACCAGGCCGGAGGATCTGCGGACCGAAGTGCGCACCCGCATCCGGGAGTTATCGCGATGAGAACCGGACAGTCGTTCGTCGAGAAGCGGGATACCGCTCCGAAGCCGCGAGTAAAGGTGCTGGAGAAGCCAGGCGGACGCCTGTTTCCGGCCGGCGCCATGCTGATCGCCTCACCGCTCGCCGTGCAGGAAGTGGTGGCCCGTATACCCGCAGGCACGGTGTTGACCCTGTCGGATCTACGCCAGCATCTGGCGTTGCGCTACAGTGCCGATTACACCTGCCCGCTGACCACCGGCATCTTCCTGCGGATCGTGGCGGAGGCCGCCGAAGAAGAGGGCCAAGCGGCCCCCTATTGGCGAGTGGTAAGGGATGACGGCAGGCTCATCGACAAACTGCCCGGCGGCTGCGCGGAGCAGGCTCGCAAGCTGATGCAAGAGGGGGTGGTGTGCCGCACTAGTGGGAAGACATGGCGGGTCGAGAACGCGGAGAGCCACTATTGGAGGCCGGGGCGCTGATCGGCGTTGACTTCGCTGCAACTTCGCCATGCGTTTGACCTGCATCGCTACGGCCGCCCGCCAAGTCTGCCACACGCTGGGCGGCTTCTGGCGGAATCACGGTGAGTACATCGAGATCCGCCGTTTCGCGGGCGAACCCATAGTGGCTAACGACGAAGCCGCCGATGCAGTGGAAGTCGGCGGGCCTGTCGAGCGCGGCGTGCAGGTCTGACTGGGCGTCGGCATCCGGCCTCGCCACCACAGTCATGAGGAGGCGATCCGGCCGGGGGCGTGACCGGGGCTCGGGGACATGAGCAAATCCCGGATAGCCCAGAGCGCTAAGTTGCCCACGGAAAAGATCGTCCGACGACCTGTTGACATCCTGGCCCGCGGAAGTCTTCATGCAATGCGCGGGCGCGCCGGATCCAACGCCTACCCCACCGCCGCCGTAACCGGCACCGCCCCAAAATTCCGCACCCGCCCGCGATACTGCGCCACGGCCTCCGCCAGCGCATCCTCATCGAAGTCCGGCCAACACTGCTGTAAGAACACCATCTCGGCATAGGCGCACTCCCACAGCAGGAAATCGCTCAACCGCTGCTCCCCCGCTGTTCGCACTAAGAGATCGACATCCGGTCCCAACTCGCTCGACAACTCCTCGGCGCTCGAAACCCGCCGCGCGGCGTGGAAGATCGCATCGCGCGCCGAATAGTCCACCGCCAATCGGAGATGCAACCGCGAGCCGCCACGCGTCTGCCGTTCAGCCTCGTCAATCAGCGGCAGCAGCGACCCGGGCAGCCGGTCGCGCCGCCCGATCACGCTGATGCGCACGCCTTCCTTGCGGCATTCCTCCACCTCGGTCAGCAGGTAGTGCCGGAACAGCAGCAGCAGCGCCGACACCTCCGCCCGCGGCCGCTTCCAGTTATCCGCCGAGAAAGCGTACAGGGTGAGAATCTTCACCCCCAGCCGGCAGCAGCCTTCAATGGCCCGCCGCACGGCCTTCGCCCCTTCCCGGTGTCCCTCGGTCCGCGGCAGCCCCTGCGCCGATGCCCAACGGCCGTTGCCATCCATGATGATGGCCACGTGCTCCGGCACCGGCAAATGATACGTACTCTTCATTTACGTGCGCGGTCCTTTCATCGCCAGCACCAGCGCTTCCATATGGTCGAGCCATTGCTGGAAGGCCTTCCGCCCCTGCGCGGTGAGCCGGTACTCGGTCTTCGGCACGCGCCCCTCGAAATACTTCTCGCAGCCGATATAGCCGGCCTCTTCGAGTTTCCTGGCATGGATACTCAGGTTGCCGTCCGTGGTGTCCAGCGTCCTCTTCAGATCGGAGAACGTCATGGTCTCGTTTGCCGCCAGTGCGCTGACAATCGCCAGTCGCATGCGTTCGTGAATCAGCCGGTCGAACTCGGGAACCTTCCCTGCCCCAATCGCCGGCGCGGCCGTGCGTTCCGGCGCCGGCACGGGCGTTTTTCTTGCCAGATTCGATCTAGCCACCGTACCTCCTCGCAATCACCCAGCCGAACCCAATGTGCAGCAGGCCGAACCCCGCCATTAGAAACCAATTGCCCCAAGCCACCGGCGCGAACAGGCAAATCGCCCCTAATCCCAAAAAGCAGCCGCCCATCGCCGGCACCAGCGGCACCGAGAACGCGCCGCCGGTCATCACACCCGTTCCATACAGCAGCAGCCACAAGCCCGGCAGCAGCTTCGTCTGCCCCACCGGATACAGCGCCCCCGTCAGCACCGCGCCCGCGAACAGCGGCGGCACAAAGCTAAGGGCGAACTTGCGCGCCGGAGCCGCCGTGACGCTGGATCCGCATGCGCTTGCCTTCCGGTGCAGGCTGTAGGCGCCAATGCCCGTGGCCACCAGAGCCTCCAGCAGCCATACCGTCAGCCAACCCTGCGCGCTGCCCTGCGCTGCCGCAAGAAATGCCGCCGCTACCGCCGACACGCCAATGCCGACGCCGCCCCAGCCGGGCACCGCCGTAAAGCTGGACGCGCGCTCCATCGTCTGACGGATGAAGCGGATGTTATCCATGGCGTGTTCATGGATGGGGATGGGTTGCGGACGTGGCCGCGCGGGCATCATAGTAGCTAGCTTACAGAAAGGGCGCCACTTCGTCAAGCACTTTGCGATTAAAAGCAGATGGCGCCCTGTGTTACCCTGCTTTCGTGGAATCTTCGCCGCAGATGCCCCCTTCGCTGGAACTGCTCTTGCACCAGTCGCGCGAGCCCCTGCCGGCGAAGTCCCTGCAATCGGCGTTAGCCCTGAAACCCAAGGTTTGGAAGGCTTTGCTCGCGGACGCCGTGGCGAAAGGCATCGCCAAAGCTTGGCCTAAAGGGCGCTACTGGCATCTCTCCCCAAACGAAGCCATCGCCGCGAACATCCCTGGCCTTGTGGAGGTCTTACGGCAATCCGCCGCGCCGCTCACCGAAGCCGAACTCGCCTTGCGGATGGGCTTGCCGGCCTCCGGCGTAAAGCCGGTGGTCAAAGCCGCCATCGCCGCGGGGCAGGTCGTGAAGTGGCCGAAAAGCCGGTACTGGCATCAGGCCGAAGCCGCCGCTGTCCGCCAGCATCTGCTGGAGGCGTTACAGGCTGGCTCCCTGCCCGCCCATCGCCTGGAACGGGCGACGCCGGCGTATTCCTCCCCTAAAACAGTCGCCAAGATCCTGAAAGAGATGCTGGCGGCAGGTACAGTTGTGCTCGCCTACACGCTGCCGCCGGCCGACCTCAGCCAGCAACTTCTGGACGCGATCCAGGGATTGCAGCGCGGCCCTGGCATTCCGGTGCCCGTCCGCGACCTTCGCGCCGCCGTTCCGTCCGCGAAGGCCGACTTCGACCGCGCCGTCCTCGCTCTTGCCGACGGCCAGCGCGTCTATCTCACCACCCACGACCATGGCTGGGCATTGCCGCAGGGCGAGCAGGATATCCTGGTCCATGATGGAGGCACCAAGCTCTATGTCGCCGTTACCCTTCGCGACTGAGTTCGAGCGCCTTCCCAACCCCTTCGCCAACTCGGCGGTCGGCTCGGTCTGGGACCCGGTCAACGCCGATGTGCCCGAGATCCACGCCGACCTGTTCGACCTGCTGCTGCGCACCGTGGACGAGCGGGCGCAAGGCCACCACAGCCGCTGTATCCTGCTCTATGGCGATGCGGGCAGCGGCAAGACACACATCCTGCGGCGCCTGCGGCTGGCACTCGAAACGCGCCCCGGGACGCTAGTGCCGTTCTCCTGGCTGCGCATGCACACCAGCCCGCTGCTGCTATGGCGGCATCTGCGCTACCATTTGGCCGGCGACCTCTGCCGGCGCGAAGTGGGCGGAACGCCGCAGATCGAACATCTGCTGGACCGCCCCGGCCGCCTGGCCGCGATCGGCAATCGCGACCTCCTTGTGGTTCTAGAACATCTGGCCGCCCGCCGCCACTCCCGCGATGCCCGCGCCTGGCTGCAAGGCCGGCCGCTGCCGTCCGAAGCCCTGGGCAGGCTGCTGATCGCTGAATCGGACAACGAAGATGAGGCGCTGGAGGAGGAGAGCCGCCAGATCGTGTTGGACCTGCTGCGTTTCCTCAACCCAGCCGTACTCTGTCTGGATCAACTGGAGGCGCTGCAAAGCCACCCGGGCGACCGCGAAGGGCTGTTCGCGATCGGCAAACTGCTCAGCACCCTGCACGACGAAACACCCGGCACCGTCGTCGTCGGCAGCGTGCAGACCGGCCTCGTTGGCGAACTCGGCACTACGCTCAGCAAAGCCGAGTTCGACCGCCTTCTGCCAACGGCGCTCCGCTCCCTCAAATCGCAGGATCAGGTGAAGGCGCTCATCCGTGCACGGCTGGCCACGCGCCCCGAACTGGCCAAGCTGCGCCCGCCGCTCGCCGGCGATTTGTGGCCCATCCGCATGGACCCGTTCGCCGCCCTGCTGGCCAGCCGCGAAGGCTTGAGCGCGCGCAAAGTCTTCTTTGAATGCGAGTTGCAGTTCCGCCAGGCGCAGCACCTGCCGGAGAAGAACGTGCCGCTGGCCGATCATTTGGCTTCGAAATGGCAGGACGCCACGCCCGCCGCGCCGCTTGACCCGGCGTTGACCGCCAATATCCTGAGCGACGGACTGCCGCGCCTGCTGCACCTGGCCGGCAACAGCACCACGCGCGAGAATCTCGCCCGCGGCGTGGATCACGTCTGCCATCCCAAAGCCGCCGGGACGCGGCCGCTGGCCATCGTCATCGGCAATGATAAGACCCTCGGCCTGCTCGCCAAGCTGCGGCGCATTGGCAAGACCTGGAATCCGGCCGAACAGGATTTGGTGATCCTTCGCGACGCGTTGCACCCGCTTCCCGAGACGGCGCTTAGGACCCGCGAAACGTTAGAAGAACTGCGCAAGAAGGGCGCCCGCATCCTGGTGCCCTCGCGCGAGGCACTGGAGGCGCTGGAGGCCGCACGCCGCCTGCTGGCCGACGCCGACTCCGGCGACCTTACCTGGCGCGGCGACCGCGTCGCCTCCGCTGACGTCGAAAGCTGGATCCGCAACAACCTGCCCGAATCGCTGACCCGCCTCACCGCGGAGATCGGCGGCCGCGGCGCCACGCCCAGCCAGCCCCTGCTGCTGCGGCTGACCGCCATCCTGTCCGAACAGAAGCTCGCCGCCGTGGAGAAGCTAGCCGCGGCGCTCGAATGCTCACCCGAGGAGGTGGAGCGCTGTGCAAGTGACCATCCGGAGCAAGTGGGCTTTTGTGGGGGCCCTCAGCGCGTTGTCTTCGAAAAGGCCGCCAGGGTCCGCCTCACCCGCGGAGCCGGACGTCATGGTTGAGGCGCCCGTCGAGGTTACCATCTCCCGCCTGCGCGATGCGTTGTGGGCCGCCTCGGTGGCCGAAGCGGAGCCTGTCAGTGGCGGCCCGTCCGCCCGCGCCGGGACGCTGTTTCATAAGACCATGGCGGGTATCTTGAGCGGTCCGCACAGTTGGCGCACCGTCTTCACCCCATCCGATCTGGGCGATGCCGCCCTGCTCCAACGCCACGCCTGGGACCGCTTCCTGGGTCCAATGCTCACCGAACAGCAAGCCGGCTTCGCGGAGCATGGACGCGAGGCTCTCTGGCTGTGGGACGCCGTGAAGGAAGCCTGTGCCTGGCTCGGCACGCTACTCGTCGCCGCCAAGGACAAGGGGTGGATCGAGTACGATCCCCAAATCGAAGACTGGCGCGGCGCGGGCAAACTGCTGGCCAGCGAACAGCGGCTGGAGCGCGAGATCCGCAGGCCCGGCTGGCGCGCCCCCCTGCTATTGACCGGGGTGCCGGATGCCGTGTTGCGCGATCCGCGGACCGGCCGCTGCTGCGTGTTGGAGTTCAAACTCGGCGATGCGGCTTCTGCCATCGATCTATGCCAGGTGGCTCTCTACAACCTGATGCTGTCGGAGAAGGGCGAGGGCTCAGTTGCCCTGGTCCGCTTCCTGCCGCAGCGCCAGGAGACGCTGTTCGAAGCCCCGCAATTGGCCGAGGCGCAGGAGCGGCTGCTGGCGTTAGCCGCGCGGCTGGCCGGACTGCAGTCCGAGGCCACGCCGAAGAACCCGGCCATCTACGAGGAACTCGGCAAGTCCATCCTGCGCACGTTGGATAACTTCGGTATCAAAGCCACGTTCACTGACCCGCCGGCGGCCGGCCCATCCTTCATTCGCTATGCGCTGCTGCCCGGCCGCGCCGTGCGAGCCAAGAAGATCCTGGCGCTCTCCGACGACCTTGCCGTACAGCTTCGCATGCCGGCGCCGCTGATTCAGATTGAGGACGGGGTGCTGGCCGTGGACATCGCCCGTACCGATCGGCAGACGGTGCCCTTCGAGCGCGTCCGCCAGGCCCTGCCGCGGGGGAATCCACAGGAAGGCTCGGCGCTGGTGCCGCTCGGTGTGGACCTGCGCAACCAACTGCGTTCGGTGAACCTGGCAGAGGCCGAGAGCCCGCACATCCTGGTGGCCGGCACGGCGGGCAGTGGCAAGAGCGAATGGCTACGGATGGCCGTGGCGGCGCTGCTGCTTTCGAACACGCCCGCGACGCTGCGCCTGGTGCTGATCGACCCGAAACGCAATGCGTTCCTGGATCTGGCCGAGTCGCCCTTTCTGCTGCATCGCGAGGCGCTGGTATTCCCGCCGGATGGGTCGATTCTGGACCAGTTGGATATCCTGATCGAGGAGATGGAGCGGCGATACATCCTGTTCCACAAGGAGGGGGCGGACGATCTGGCGGCGTACCGCGCGCGCACCGGCGACAAGATGCCGCGGGTGGTTTGCGTGATGGATGAGTTCGCCGACATGATGCACGCTACCGCCGATCGCAGGCTGCTGGAAACGAGGATTGAACGCCTGGGCGCGAAGGCGAGGGCCGCCGGGATTCATCTGATCCTGGCGACGCAGCACCCGGATGCCAAGACCATCACGGCACGGCTGCTGGCGAATCTTTCGGTGCGCGTGGTGCTGCGAACGACCACGTATCAACAGTCGATGGTGGCGCTGAAGCAGCCGGGGGCCGAGAAGCTGTTGGGGAAGGGGGACCTGTTCTACTCGACAGGCGACCGCCTGATCCGCCTGCAGGCACCGTTTCTGAGTGAGAGCGAACGCAAGGAGATCTTCCAGATGCGCCCGCAGGCGATGAAGCAGACGGAGGGTGGAGGACGGCGGCCGCAGTGATTACAAGATGCGCTATCATTGTGTACACACGCGAGGCGATACGATGCAAACGACGAAGGTGGGAATCCGAGAGTTCCGGGAAAACCTTTCCAGCTATCTGGAATCGAACAAGCCGGTGGCAATTACGCGGCATGGTGCCACGATTGGCATCTACGTTCCGACAAAGGCAAAAGCGAGTCAAGCAGACCTGGAAGCGCTTCGCCTAGCAGGTGCCAAGATGCAGCAACTACTAGCGGAGGCGGGCACTACGGAAGATGAAGTCGTAGCGGATTTCAAGAGATTGCGACTCGAACGAAGGGCCAAGAAAAGCTGACGTGCTGGTTCTGGACGCGAATATTCTGATCCGAGCCGTCTTAGGATCACGAGTTCTTGCGCTGCTTCACAACTACGCCGGTCGCGTGGAATTCCTGGCACCCGACACCGCTTTTGCGGAAGCGCGCGAATGGCTGCCCGAGATTCTGGTTCGCCGGAACGCACCGGTCCAACCCGCGCTTGCCGGTCTCGATTTGCTGTCGGACTTGGTTCAGGTGGTCGAACTCGAAGTCTACTGGCCAAACGAGACCATTGCCCGAGGGCGGATCGCCGCACGTGACGAAGAGGATTGGCCAGTGCTGGCGGTTGCGCTGACCTACAAGTGCCCTATCTGGACCGAAGACACCGACTTCTTTGGATGTGGCGTCGCGACGTGGACCACGGATCGGATTGAGCTGTATCTGTCCCAGGCTTGCCAGGGATAGCCCGATAGTGCTGACAAGCATGCCCCGCCGAACTGTACACCCTACTAGTCGATCTCATCCCCTTCGCGAGGTGGTTCGCCGCCAGGCTCGGTGAGGAGACGACGAATACCTTGGACATCTCCGCGTTTCCGCCGCTCTTCGAAGAACTCCGCCGTCTTCAAAGCGGCAAGCTTCTCCGCCACCGCGATCACAACAAATTGGTTGATACTCGTCCCATCCTGACGGCTCAGTTCTTCAACAGCCGCCTTCAGCGAGACAGGCAACCGAAGCGGAAATGTACTTGTCTTCGTCATTGCCGGATCCTCCTTGGAACACCACGGGGCGCGGCGGCGGGATTCCAAACTGCTGGGCCCGCCGCCAAAAATCGCGCTGGTTGAATGCCACTCCCCTACTGCAGCGGTAGATCCCCCTGTCCATCCTCCGCCACAACCTCTGCCTCCGGCACAACACTCGCGGCGGCGATCCGGTCGCCTTCTTCCATCCGCACCAAACGCACGCCCTGCGTCGATCGCCCCGCCTGGCGAATCTCGTTCGACTCGATCCGGATGATCTTCCCGTCCTTGGTGATGATCATCAGATCGCTCGATTCACTGACGCAAAGGATGGATACTACCTTGCCCGTCTTATTCGAGCAAGCCATGTTCTTCACGCCCTTGCCGCCGCGCGACTGGTCGCGGTAGTCCTTCACGGGAGTGCGCTTGCCGTAGCCCATTTCGCTGATGGCGAGCATGAGCGCGTCTTCGGCCACCACCTCGGCGCCGACGATATAATCGCCCGCCCCCAGGTCCATGCCGCGCACGCCGCGCGCCGGCCGGCCCATCGCCCGCACCTCGTCTTCAAAGAAGCGGATCGACATGCCATCGTGCGTCCCCAGGAAGATATGATTCTTCCCATTGGTAATCCGCGCGGCAATCAGTTCGTCGCCTTCATCCAGCGAAATGGCCACAATGCCGCGGGCGATCGGGTTGTCGAACTCGGTCAGTTCGCACTTCTTGATCACACCCAGGCGCGTCACCATCACCACGTACTGGTCGGCAACGAACTCCTTGGTCGTCAGGAACGCCTGTGGCGCCTCGTCGGGCTGCAGGTTGATCAGATTCGAAATATGTTTGCCCTTGCTGGCCGTACCGGCATCCGGAATCTCGTAAATCTTCAGCCAGTACACGCGGCCCTTGGTGGTAAAGATCAGCAGGTAGGCATGGGTGGAAGCCACAATCAGGTGCTCCACCACATCCTCGGCCCGTGTCCCCATGCCGATGCGGCCCTTGCCGCCGCGAGCCTGCCGGCGATAGGTGTCGACCGCGGTGCGCTTCAGGTAGCCGCCGCGCGACACCGTCACCGCCATGTCTTCCACCTGTACCAGGTCTTCCAGCCGGATCTCGCCCACGTCTTCGACGATCGTGGTGCGGCGCTCATCGCCGAAATCCTTCTGGACTTCCTTCAATTCCTTGATGATGAGGTTCTTCAGCACACGGTCGGAACCGAGGATCTCGGTGTACTCGGCAATGCGGCGCTGGATGTCGGCCAACTCATCCAGAATCTTCTGGCGTTCCATGCCAGTCAGGCGCTGCAATTGCAGTTCGATGATCGCCTGCGCCTGGCGCTCGGAGAACTCGAAGGTCGTCACGAGGCCTTCCCGCGCCGCCTTCGGATTCTGCGCCGCGCGAATCAGGGCGATGATGGCATCCAACAGGTCGAGCGCCCTTTGGAAACCAAGCAGCAGATGCTCCCGCTCCCGCGCCTTGCGGAGCAAGTAGTCGGTACGGCGGCGAACCACTTCAATGCGATGCTCATTGAAGCGCTTGATCATGTCGATGATGCCCATCTCACGGGGCTGACCGTTCACGATCGCCAACATGATCACACCCATGTTGGTCTGCATCTGGGTGAACTTATACAGGTTGTTGAGGACGATTTCGGCCTGCTCGCCGCGCTTCAGTTCAATCACGACGCGGGTGCCCTGGCGGTCGCTCTCATCGCGGACGTCGCTAATACCTTCCAAGCGCTTTTCGTTCACCTGCGCGGCGATGTCGGCCACCAGGCGAGCCTTATTCACCTGGAACGGCAGTTCGGTGACAATGATGGCTTCCCTATCCTTGCCCACCTTCTCCGTGGCGGCGCGGGCGCGCATTTTGATACTCCCACGGCCCTTGCTGTAATAATCGAGAATGCCGGACCGGCCGAGGATGAAGCCGCCGGTGGGGAAGTCCGGACCCGGCGCCACTTCCATGATCTTCTGCAGCGGCGTTGCCGGATCATTCAATAGCATGATCGCTGCCGTGATGATCTCACTCAGGTTGTGCGGCGGGATCTTCGTCGCCATGCCCACCGCGATCCCTTCGCTGCCGTTCACCAGCAGGTTTGGCACACGCGTCGGGAGCACTTCGGGCTCCACTTCGTTGTCGTCGTAGTTGGGCCGGAAATCGACTGTCTCTTTGTCGATATCTTCCAGCAGCATCGCCGCCAGGCGGGACAGGCGCGCTTCGGTGTACCGCATGGCCGCCGGCGGATCGCCATCCACCGAGCCGAAGTTGCCCTGGCCGTCCACCAGGATGTGGCGCATCGAAAACGGCTGCGCCATGCGCACCAACGAGTCGTAGATAGGCGAATCGCCGTGCGGGTGATACTTACCCATCACTTCGCCGACGATCTTGGCGCACTTACGGGTGGGCCGGTTAAAGTTCAGGCCCATCTCGTGCATGCCGAACAGAATGCGGCGATGCACCGGCTTTAACCCGTCGCGGACGTCGGGAAGGGCGCGGCCCACAATCACGCTCATGGCGTAGGCGAGATAGCTGTCGCGCATCTCGTCTTCGATGTTGCGGGGGATGGTGTTCTTGGGGTCGCCCGGCCCACCTAACGGCAACTGCCCTCCCGGTGGGGGCGGCGGCGGCGGAACAGGCGGATTCTGATTCTCTTGGTCGGCCAAATCGACTCCTTCGCTACGAGATGGAGGGGTGGTTAAGTCTTATTTTACCGTATTTTGGGGTGCTAATGCCGCTTACAACGCCAGACGTAGGTACACCGCCACCACGGGCATGGAGAATAGCGTACTGTCCAGGCGGTCCAGCCAGCCGCCGTGGCCGGGCAGCGTATTCCCGCTATCCTTCACGCCCGCGCCGCGCTTCATCGCCGACTCGACCAGGTCGCCAATCTGCCCGGCAACGCCGGTCACGAACGAGAGTGCTACCGCTTGCCAGACCGGCACCGCCATCCCAGCGAGATAGAGCAGCGCCGCGCCATAGAAGGTAGTGGTTACCGCCGAGGCAATCGCGCCCTCCCAGGTCTTGCCAGGGCTCACGCGCGGCGCCAGCTTATTCTTCCCAAAGTTCTTGCCGACATAGTAGGCTGCCGAATCGCCCACCCAATTGATGCTTACCGGCAGCATCAGCCACCAGGGACTCGCTTCGCGCAGAAGCAGCGCGCATCGCCAGCCGCCGTACACATAGACGATACCCAGCAGCGCGGCACCCGCCATGGGTAGGGCGTCCACCAGCTTCGCGGCGCGCAGCGTCCAGCCTGCTAACACCACAAACAGAACCACCACCGCCAGCCACTCCAGGTGCGGCAGCAGCAGAAACACCAGGCCGAGGGCCTGCCCCAGCATCGCCGGCATGGGAATGCCCTGCGCCTGCGCGATGGCCGTGAACTCGTGAAAGCAGATAAACGCCAGCACGGCCACCACCGCCTGGAACAGCACCACCGGACCGAAACACACCACGTAGATCACCACCGGGATCAGCACGGCCGCCGTGGCGAGCCGCCTCATCGGGTGGAAACTCCCAGCGCCTCCGCCAGCCAGTCCTCCACCTTCTCAGTGCGTGTCAGCCCGCCGAAGCGCCGGTCGCGCTTCTGGTATTCCGCCAGCGCCCGCAACAGATCGATCCGCCGGAAGTCCGGCCACAGCGTCTCGGTGACGTACAGTTCGGCGTAGGCGATCTGCCATAGCAGGAAATTCGATACGCGCATCTCGCCGGAGGTACGGATGAGCAGATCGGGGTCGGGCTGGCCCCCGGTGTACAGGTTGGCGCCCAGCATTTCTTCGTCCACGCGCAAGGTGTCCAACGTACCGCGGCGGCGCGCCTCGTCGAGCAAGGCGTTGACGGCGTCCACCAACTCTGCCCGCCCCCCGTAGTTGATCGCGAGATTCACCTGCAGGCCCGTATTGGCGGCGGTGCGGTTCACGGCCTGCTCCAACTCCTGCTGCGCCGCCAGCGGCAGGGACTCCACCCTCCCGATCACCGACAGCCGCACGTTGTTCCGCATCAAACGCGGCAGTTCGGCTTTCAGGTAATAGCGCAACAGCCGCCACAGCGTGTCCACTTCGGTGCGCGGGCGTTTCCAGTTCTCGACGCTGAACGCATAGAGGGTCAGGTACTTCACGCCGAGCCGGCCGCAGGTTTCGACCACTGTGCGTACCGGCTCCACGCCGGCTTTGTGGCCGGCCACCCGCGGCAGGCTGCGCGCCTTCGCCCAGCGCCCGTTGCCGTCCATGATTACCGCAACATGCACCGGCATGCGTCCGGCATCCAGGGATTCCGCCAGACGCCACTCTTCGCTCCCAGGGTCCAGCACGGCCAACAGGTCTTGCATGCGTAATTTTCTATAGTAACGCGCGCGATTGGGGCTCTGGGCGGCGGATCGGCACGTGGGCGGCTTGGGTGGCGGTTGCCCCACCCTGCGCCATTTGCCCCAGCCCATCTAGCTACTTATCCCATCTATTTTCAATGGCTTACGTTTGGCCCTCCGGCTGCATTCCGGCAGGTGTATGAACTTTGAAGAGGCTCCACTCCTGGTGATCTGGGAAACAACCCAGGCGTGCGATTTGGCTTGCGTTCACTGCCGTGCCAGCGCCAATCCAGCGCGTAATCCGGCCGAACTCTCCACCGGGCAGGCGAAACGGATGATTGACATGGTTCGCTCGTTTGGGGACAGAACGATGCTGGTATTCACCGGCGGGGACCCCCTCAAACGTGCCGATCTCTATGATCAGATCCGCTATGCAGTCGGTTCCGGAATCCGCACAAACGTAACGCCTTCCGCAACGCCGCTGTTGACCACCCAGGTTATCGACGATTTCCAGGCGCTCGGCATTAACCGGATGGCGATCAGTCTGGACGGAGCCGATGCCGGGACGCATGACAGCTTCCGCCAGGTTCCCGGTACTTTCGACCGGGCCATGACGGCTCTGCGCCATGCGAAGGAAATCGGCCTGGACACCCAGCTACAGACGACGGTGACGCGTCTCAACATGCATCAGCTACCGCGGATCGCAGAGCGCGTTGCCGAAATCAATGGCCGGATGTGGAGCCTCTTCTTCCTGATCGTTACGGGCCGGGCCCAGGCCGAGCAGGATCTCACAGCGGAAGAATATGAGCAGGTGTTTGGCACCCTCTATGACCTCTCCAAGGTAATGCCGTTTGAGATCAAGACGACCGAAGGCATGCATTACCGGCGCTACGTGGCGCGCAGGCTTGCGCAGGAGCATGGCCCCGAGGCCGCGCACACGCGGGAAGTCATGTACCGGACGGCGGGCGTCAGCGATGGGCGCGGCTTTGTCTTTGTCTCTCACACCGGCGAAATTTATCCTTCCGGTTTCTTACCTTTATCGGCCGGCAATGTGAAGCAGGACTCGCTGGTGGACGTCTACCGGAATGCTCCTCTCTTTCGCAGCCTGCGCGATACGTCGCAGCGCGGCGGCAAATGTGGCGATTGTGAGTACACAAAGCTTTGCGGCGGGTCTCGCGCCCGGGCCTACGCCCTGACCGGCGATTATCTGGCCCAGGATCCCCGCTGCGTTTATATCCCGGCCCGGCAGGTCGCGAAAGCCGCCCCGGCGCTGGTGGGTGTGTAAGGTGTGTGTTCGTTGAGAGAGTCTCCTCTTGTTGTTGGTTCGCAAGAATCGAAACCTCCATTGCGGTGATACGCTCCCCGCAATCATCCGGGAGTTCAGGACCCCAGCCTGAACTCCCCTTTTTTCAACTTCGCCGCCCGCCTGTGTTACATTCCCAGTAGTTCCCCCCATCCATGACCCCGGAACGCTGGCGCGCCGCTGACGATCTGTTTCAACAAGCCGCCGACCTGCCCCACTCTGAACGCGCCGCCTTTCTTGACCAGCACTGTCCCGACCCCGATTTACGCCGTGACGTCGAGATCCTGCTCGACTCACTGAAAACCGGCGACATCACTTCCGCCGCCAACGCCGTCAAGTCCGCCGCCGATGCCTGGGCGCGGGAACAGTCTTCGCTGGGGGTAGGTTCGGTCGCCGGTGCCTACAAACTCACCGCCCTTGTCGGCCAGGGCGGCATGGGAGCCGTCTATCGCGCCACCCGCGAAGACGACGAGTTCCAGAAACAGGTGGCCGTCAAGGTAGTGAAGCGCGAGATAGGAACCGCCTCCATCCTGCAGCGGTTCCGCACCGAGCGGCAGATTCTGGCGACGCTGGAACACCCCGGCATCGCGCGCCTGCTCGACGGCGGCACCGCCCAGGGCATCCCGTTCTTCGTGATGGAGTTCGTCGACGGCGCGCCCATTACCTCGTACTGCCGGGAACGCAACCTGAGCCCGCGCGACCGGGTGCGCCTGTTTCTGCAAGTCTGCGACGCGGTGCGGTACGCGCACGGCAATCTGGTGGTCCACCGCGACCTCAAACCGGGCAACATCCTGGTTACCGAATCCGGCAGCGTCAAACTGCTCGATTTCGGCATCGCCAAAGTCCTCACCCCCAACCTGGACGCCGAAACCGCGCAAACCGCCGGGCTGCGGCTGTTCACGCCGGACTATGCCAGTCCGGAGCAGGTGCGCGGGGAGAATGCCGGCACCACCGCCGATATCTATTCCCTGGGCGCGGTTCTCTACGAACTGCTGAGCGGCGAGCGGGCGCACCGCATTACCAACTACACGCCGGTTGAAATCGTGGAAGTGATCTGCCAGCGGGATCCGATACCACTCAGCCAGTCGGCGCCACCGGCCTTGCGTTCCGCGGTAGCCGGCGACCTGGAAACGATCGTGGCCAAAGCCATGGATAAGGATCCGGCCCGCCGCTATGCCTCGGTGGATCTGCTGCGGCTGGACCTGGAGAACTACCTGGAAGGCCGCCCTATCTCCGCCCGCCCGCCGGCGCTGCTTTATCTGGCCGGGAAGTTCATCCGGCGTCATCGCATCAGCGTCGCGGTGGCCGGGGTCTCCGCGGCCGCGCTTATCCTCACGGCTGCCTTTGCGGTCTACCAAGCCAACCAGGCGCGCCATCGCTTTGAGCAGGTTCGGCGCATCGCGCGGACCATGCTGTTCGACTTCCATGCCGAACTGGATCGGGTGCCCGGCAATACGAAGGCAAAAGCGCTGCTGGTGAGTACCGCCCGCGAGTACCTGGACAACCTCTCGCGTTCGGCCGGCCGCGACCGCGACCTGATCGCCGAACTCGCCGAAGCCTATGAGAAGCTGGGGCAGGTTCAGGGCGGCACCTCGGACGTCAATCTGGGCGATCGTCTGACGGCGCTCGAAAGCCGGCGTAAGGCGCTCGAACTGCGTTTGAAGATCGCCGGCACGGGGGAGCGAAGCGATGCGGCGATGGTGGATGTGGCGGCGCGCGTGGCCAACGACCTGCGCGACCTCGGCCGCATCCAGGAGGCCGTCACCGCTGGACGCTACGCCGTCGATCTGGCCGTCCGGCACCTGCCGCGCAGGGAAGCCTATCGCAACAACCTCTCGACGGCCTACGCGTTTTACGCCCGCGCCTTACAGGATAACGGCCAACTCTCGGAAGCGTTGATGGAGTACGAGCGTGCCGAAAAAGCCCTGGCGGCCTGGGGCAATCCGCCGTTGCGCAACCTGCTTTCGCTGCAGCAGGACCGGGCGGACCTGCTCCACACGGTAGGGCGCGTCGAAGAGGCCGTGGCACTGCTGACGGAGGTGGAGCGCACGCTCGGCAGGCTGATTGACGGCACCCAGGACGGCCAGGTCCGCCTACGCTTCCAGCGGCTCAACAACCTTACCCGGGTGATGCTGGCGGAGATGTACCATGACCCCATTACGGTCAGCCTGGATCAACCCATGGAAGCCATGCGCTATCGCAACCTGGTCAGTGCGAGCTGGCAGGAACTGCAGGATCTGGATCCCCATGACGGCAGGGCGAAGCTGAACCGGGCGATCTGTGATTCGGAATCGGCTTTGACGCAGGTGACGATAGACCCAGCCGACGCCGAGCGCCGCGCGCGCAGGGCCTATGCGGTGTTCATCGAACTGGACACCGGCTCCAGTAGCGACACGCATCTCGCCCCCCGCCGGGCCCGCGCCGAGGCTCGCCTCGGCATCGTGCTGGCGGCAAACGGGAAGACTGTCGAGGCATTATCCCTGCTACGCGACTCCGCCCAGCGGCAACGGGAATTGGCCGCCCTTCAGCCCGACAACCTGCGTTTCGCCGGTTCGCTGGTATGGACGCTGACCGCGCTGGCCGAAGTGGAACGCAAAGCTGGTAATGACGCGACCGCGGTTAATTATCTCGAAGAAGCGCTGACCCACACCCCGCGCCTGGCCAAAAGCCTGGATCTCGCCGATCGCCGTTATGTCGAGAAAGTCTACCGCGAACGCGCCGCGACGGATGCGCCGGCCCGCTGCCAGTGGCTGGCCAAAGCCAAGGCTCTTTGGGACGACCCGGCGCTTCTGAAAACGCCATGGTTGGAGGCGCGCCGCAAAGAGTACGGCGCCTGTCCGTAACCGTTACTGCTGCTGCGCCGGAGCCGTTTTGGGGGCTTCCACGTTCCCCGCCACCTTCTCCAACTGCGCCAACTGATTCTTCACCGTAGCCACATCGGGGTTGTTGGCCGGCAGCATACCGAGATAGCCCTTGAGATGCTCGATGGCGCCCGGCACGTCGTTCTTTTGCGCCAGGATGATGCCCAACACGTGATGCATCTTGGCGATCTTCTTGCCACCCTCGGATTTCAGCCCGTCACGCGCGCTCTTCTCCGCCGCTTCCAAATTCTGCGTATTGAGATTCGCCACCGCATTGTAGAAGTAGGCTTGCGGATAATCGTAGGGATTCAGCTTGATGGCCTTCCCGCTCAGTTCCGCGCATTCCTGCCACTTGTTCTCCCGCGCGTACATCAACGCCATCTGGACATACGGCTGTACGAGCTTGCCGTCTGCTTCGAGCGCCTTGCCGTAGGCCGTACGGGCGTCTTCCGCACGATTCTGCATCTCATGCACGCGCCCCAGATCCGACCAGGCGTTGGCGTACTTCGGATACACCGTCACTGCCTTTTCGAACTCCTTCTGCGCTTCCGGCAGCTTGTTCTTCTTGGCCAGTTCGCGGCCTTTTTCGAAGGCCTTCTTCGCGTCCTTGGGCGCCGCCAGCGACGTGGCGCTGAGGGTCAACCCTTCCACATTCGCCAGACGCCGCAGAATGATGGTGCCGACATCGGGATTATCCATGAATCGGCGCCCGCTCAGGTTGACGATCTCGGATCGGAAGCCAGGGAGCACCGCGCGCAGTTCGCAGCCCATCAGGTCGCGTTCCCGGACGCCACCCATGGAGTTCATGCCCCCCATGCCGCCCCGTCCGCCCGGGGCACCCGGGAAACCGCCGCCCATGCTGTCGGCGCCGCTGCTGACGCTGGCATCCGCCATCATTCCCAGGTTCTGTCCCAATTGGAAACTGAAGCGGCCTTTGGAGTCCGTGTAGCCTTCCGGCCGCGGATTCCCGTTGCAGATGCGCTCAATGGTGACGGGTTCGGGAGGCGAGGTGCCATCTTCCATCACCACCTTGCCGGAAAGGAAGATGGGGCGCTGCATCTCGGGGAAACGGTCCTGCTGTTGCTGCCGGGGGTCGGTCGGGAAGGGATTCTGCTGTCCGGGCGGACGCCCGCCGCCGGGCAACCCACCGCCGGGATTACCGCCGCCGGTGGAGGGTATGCCACCGCCGGCACCGGCGCCAGCACCACCGCCGCCGCCAGGCGCGGGACCCGCGGGCGGTGCATCCTGCGACAACGCCGCCGGAACAAAACTCAGCGTCGCCGCCAAGCTCACGGTGCGAAGAAAACGCGCGCCAACTGTCATGACTGCCCTCCCTCTGTCCACCCGCCTCGCCCCTGGCGTTCCTTAGCGGGTTCTTGGCCGTATTATGTCACATTGCCGTCACGGAGGCTGACGATCCAATTCGGAACCCTCGTGCTCTAATGGAGGGGTATGACTACGCGGAGATCGTGGCTGGCTTTACCCGCCATTCTTGCCACCGCTTGCTCGGAGGCCCCGAAGGAAGTTAAAAAGAAGGAGCCGGCGAAACCACCCGAGCCCGTGACGGGCAGAACCGCGTTCCACACCATGTTTGCATCGGCTCGCGCCTGGGCGCAGGATGCCCAGGTACTGCAGGTGCAAAGCATCCGTCTCCCGGAGGTCAAGTCCGAGGGCGGCAAGTTCCCGGCTTGGCAGGCCATGCTGGTTTCGCCCAGCCGCGCCCGTCTGAAGACCTACACCTACAGCGTGATCGAAGCCGGCGGCAATCTTCACAAAGGGATCTTCGGGCTCCAGGAGGAATCCTTCAGCGGCTCCCGCGGCCAGGCCAAACCCTTCCTGGTGCAGGCCATCAAAGTCGATACCGATGCCGTCTGGGAAACCGCTTCCAAGAAGAGCGTGGAGTACATGAAGAAGTTCCCCGACATGCCGATCACGTTCCAATTGGAGCAGACGCCGCGATTCCCGAATGCGGCTTGGCGTGTCATTTGGGGCGAGTCGGTGAACACGAGCAGCTACTCTATTTTCGTGGATGCCTCGACGGGGGAATACCTGGCGACCGGACGCTAGGCGCTTGACGGCGTAGAGCAGTGACGGGGGCTAACGCCCTCGTGTTAGCCTGTGATTAGCAGTGGGGGCCGACGACGAGATCGCTATCCGTACGGTCAATCTGGCGAAAGTTTATCCTTCCGGCCAGTCGCACATCACTGTGTTCCAAGACCTGAATGTCGAAATCCCCGCCGGACAGCGCGTCGCGGTCATCGGCGAATCCGGCGCGGGGAAATCTTCCCTTCTCCATTTATTGGGCGGATTGGACCGCGCCACGGGCGGAGAAATCTATTACGGCGAGCAGGCGCTTTCGCGGATGAGCGACACCGAACTGGCGAGTTTCCGAAACACCCATCTTGGCTTCGTTTGGCAAACGGCCAGTCTGCTCCCCGAGTTCACGGCTTTGGAGAACGTCATGATGCCCCTTCTCATTCGGGGGATAGCCCGTACCGACGCCAAAGTACCAGCGCTCGAGAATCTGCGGCAGGTGGGCCTGGAGCAGCGGCATCACCACCGCGCCGGGGAGCTCTCCGGGGGCGAACAGCAAAGAGTTGCGCTGGCGCGTGCATTAGTGAGTTCGCCGCGCGTACTTTTGGCCGATGAGCCTACAGGGAGCCTCGATCATAAGACGGGAGAGTCGATTATGGCGCTGCTGACCGAGTTGCACCGCGAGCGGCGCCTCACCTCCATTCTGGTCACGCACAATTTGTCGTTCGCCCAACGCTGTGACCGCATTTATTCCCTGGAGCGGGGACGTTTGGAACCTTTCCCGCAACCAGGGCATCCGATAGAGCAGCCCCTTCCTTATACTGGTAAGAACGGATCGAGTTATGTTTGAACGCTACACCGAGAAGGCGCGAAGAGTCATTTTCTTTGCGCGATACGAGGCTAGCCAGTTCGGCAGCCCCTATATCGAGACCGAACACCTCCTGCTCGGCCTCTTGCGGGAGGACAAGGCCCTTGCCAACCGCTTCCTGCGTTCCCACGCCGCCATCGAATCCATTCGCAAACAAATCGAAGCCCATACGACGATTCGCGAGAAGGTATCCACCTCCGTCGATCTGCCGCTGAGCCACGAATGCAAGCGAGTGCTCGCCTATGGGGCCGAAGAGGCTGAGCGGCTCAACCACAAACACATTGGCACCGAGCATCTGCTGCTGGGCCTGTTGCGGGAAGAGAAATGCCTGGCCGCCGAGATCCTCCACGAACGCGGCCTGCGCTTAAGCCAGGTGCGGGAGGAAATCGCCCGCTCGTCCTCGGAGAAAATGGCATCCAACCGTCCGAAGGAAAGTTCGCTGCTTGCCGAGTTCAGCCGTGACCTGACCCAGGCCGCGCTGGATGGTACGCTCGATCCGCTGATTGGCCGTGATTTCGAATTGGAGCGCGTGGTGCAGATCCTGTGCCGCCGCACCAAGAACAATCCGGTGCTGATCGGCGAGCCTGGCGTCGGCAAGACGGCTATCGTCGAAGGCCTGGCGCAGCGCATTGCCGATGGCGACGTGCCCAGCTTCCTGGCCGACAAGCGGATCCTGGCTTTGGATCTGTCGCTGATCGTGGCCGGCACTAAATATCGCGGCCAGTTCGAAGAGCGATTGAAGACCATCATGAAGGAGTTGATGGAAAACCAGAACGCCATCATCTTTATTGATGAGCTGCATACGCTGGTTGGCGCCGGTTCCGCGGAAGGCTCGCTCGATGCCGCCAACATCCTCAAACCGGCGCTGAGCCGCGGTGAGATCCAGTGTATTGGCGCTACCACGCCGTCCGAGTACCGCAAATCCATTGAGAAGGACCGTTCGCTGGAACGGCGCTTCCAGGCCGTCAAGGTACCGCCTCCAAGCGAAAGCGACGCCATCAAGATCCTCTTCGGCATCAAGGAACGCTACGAGAAGTTTCATGCCGTGGCGTACACCGACGAGGCGATCGAATCGGCGGTGACGTCGTCCAGCCGCTTCATCCCCGATCGCTTCCTGCCGGACAAGGCTATCGATCTGATCGACGAAGCCGGCGCGCGCATCAAGCTGCGGCAGACCACGGTGCCGAGCGAGGTTTCCGAGATCCAGAAGCGCATCAAGTTCATCGTGCACCGCATGGAGAACGCGATCGCCAATCATGAATTCGAGAAGGCCCGGTTCTACTCGGATGAGGAACGGCGGGAGCGCGAGAACCTGCGGCAGTTGCGCGAGAAGTACAACCTGGACGACACGTCTACAGGCGTGGTCACCAAGGATGATATCGAGGATGTCGTGGCGCGGTGGACCGGCGTGCCAATGACGGCCATCAAGGAAGAAGAAGTCAGCAAGCTGCTGCGGATTGAAGAGGAGCTGCATAAGCGCGTCATCAGCCAGGAAAAGGCCATCAGCGCGCTCGCACGCTCGATTCGCCGGTCCCGTGCGGGCTTGAAATCGCCCAAGCGCCCGGCCGGCTCGTTCCTGTTCCTTGGGCCTACCGGCGTTGGTAAGACCGAGGTTGCCCGCGCCTTGGCCGAGTTTCTCTTTGGCAGCGAGAAGTCGCTTATCCGCTTCGATATGTCGGAGTTCATGGAGAAGCACTCGGTGTCGAAGTTGATCGGCTCGCCTCCGGGCTATGTGGGTTATGAAGAGGGCGGCCAGCTCACCGAACGCGTGAAGCGATCGCCGTATTCGGTGATCCTGCTCGACGAAATCGAAAAGGCGCATCCGGATGTTTACAACATCCTGTTGCAGGTGTTTGAAGACGGTCAGCTCACCGACGGGTTGGGCAATACCGTTGACTTCAAGAACACCATCATCATCATGACTTCCAACCTGGGCGCGCGGTTCCTCGATAAGAAGACGCCGTTCGGCTTCCAGGCTCCGGTGGGCGCCGGTTTGGCGCCGAAGGTGGAAGATCAGGTGATGAGCGAAGTGAAGCGCGCCTTCAATCCGGAGTTCCTCAACCGCCTGGATGAGACGATTCTGTTCAGCCCCCTCAACGACGAGGATCTGATCAAGATCATCGACCTGCTGGTGGGCCAGGTGAACCTCAACCTGATCCCGAAGCAGTTGACCATCCGGCTGTCGGCGGAGGCTTCGCGCTACATCCTGGAGAAGACCTGTACGGATCGCAGCTACGGCGCCCGTCCGTTGCGCCGCGCGCTGCAGAAGTACGTGGAAGATCCGCTCTCGGAGATGCTGATCCAAGGCTCCCTTCCCCGGCCCGCCGAGCTCGAGGTTTACTTGAGCGATCTCGGACTGTATGTACGGCCGTGGAAGGAAGAGGTGGAGGTAACGGTGCCGCCGGGCGAGCCGGAAGCCGGCACGCCGCTGTATCTGTTCTAACGGTTAGCAGTTGATGGAAAGGCGCCCGGTGATCTTCGGATCGCCGGGCGTTTTCTTTGGAGGTACCCACCATCCCGCCGGTCAATGTACTCGTCATGCGGGAACGGCTGCCTTCCCATGATACGAACGGCCATTGCCGCCTGATATCCTAATCCTCTAACGCCATGTCCGAACCCGCCTTGTCCGCGCGCGTCCAGCAACTCCGCCCTACTGCCGTAAACCGCATCCTGGCCGAGGTCCGCGAACTGCAGAGCCACGGCCGGCAACTCTACTCCCTGATGCGCGGCGAGCCCGATTTTCGCACGCCGCCGCATATCGTGGAAGCCGCGGAAATAGCCCTCCGCGCCGGCCGCACCACGTATCCCGACAACCGCGGCGAGATCAAGCTGCGGGAAGCCGTCGCGGCGAAGCTCCAACGCGAGCAGGGGCTGCGGTACGATCCGGCAACAGAGATCCTGGTAACTACAGGCGCGACGTTCGGCATTCATGACGCCCTGATGAGCCTCGTCGACGAAGGCGACGAAGTGCTGCTGCCGGAGCCCGTCTACGATGCCTACCTGTCGCCCATTCTCCTCGCGGGCGGAGTGCCCAGGCAGGTGCCGGCCAGCATCGTGAATGGGCGGTTCACGTGGAATCCCAAGGATCTGGAAGCGGCCTGCGGATCGCGCACGAAGCTGCTGCTGCTAAACACGCCATGGAACCCGACAGGCACGGTGTTCACGCGCGCCGAACTGGAAGCCATCGGCGAACTCGCACTGCGGCACAACCTGATCCTGCTCAGCGACGAGATCTACGAAGCCATCACCTATGGCGGGGCGCGGCACCTCTCCCCAGCCGCATTAAGCCCGGAGCTGCGCGAGCGCACCATCATCCTGAACAGCCTCTCGAAGACCTATGCGATGACCGGATGGCGCGTCGGCTACTGCGCCGCAAATGCCCGCCTGACGCAGGCGATGTTTCTCGTCTTGCAGCAATCCAGCCGTGGTCCGGCGACCTTCATCCAGGACGCGGCGGCGGTGGCGCTGGCGGGTCCGCAGGATTGCGTGGATGCGATGCGCACAGAGTACACGGCAAGGCTGACGCAACTGACGGAGGCGTTGGACGGCGTGGCGGGATGCCGCGTGCTACCGCCCGAGGGCGGCTTCTTCGCCATGCTCGACACACGCGCCTTGCGCATCCCGTCCGACGATCTGCGGCGGCGGCTGATGCGCGATCATGGCGTGGTCACCGTGCATGGCTCCGCCTACGGACCAAGCGGGGAGGGCACGCTACGCGTATCCTTCGCGAGCGGCGGCGACAACTTGAAGCACGGCTTAGCGGCGCTGCGCCAGGGACTGGCGGCGATATGAGCGGTCGCGCCTTCGATGCGGCTGGTCTGGAGCGCGACCTGCGCGCCAAGGTGCAAGGCGAGGTGCGCTTCGATAAGGTCAGCCGCGCCCTATACTCCACCGATGCCAGCGTCTATCAGATCGAGCCGCTGGGAGTGCTGGTTCCGAAGTCGCAGGAAGATATCCTGGCGGCGCGCGAGGTTTGCGCCCGCTACCACTGCCCGATAACGATGCGCGGCGGTGGCACTTCGCAGGCGGGGCAGGCGATCGGCGAAGGCCTGCAAATTGACTGTTCGAAGTACGTGAACCGGCTCCTGGAAGTGAATGCGGAGGAACGCTGGGCGCGAGTGGAGCCGGGCATCGTTTTGGATGAACTGAACGCCGCGTTGAAGGAGCATGGGCTGCGATTCGCACCCGATATCTCCACCGCCAGCCGCGCCACCGTGGGCGGCATGATCGCCAACAACTCCTCGGGCGCGCGATCCGTTCTGTACGGCAAGACCAGTGACCATGTGCTGGAGCAGAAGCTGCTGCTCTCCGATGGCACGGTGACGATCGCCAAGCCGCTGACCAACGCGCAGGTGAGAGCGAAGTGCGAGCAGCGCGATTTGGAAGGGCGCTGCTATCGCACGGTGCGCGATATGGTGGACACGCACCAGGAAGAGATCGCGCGCCGCTTCCCGAAAGTGATGCGGCGGGTAATGGGCTATAGCCTGGATGCGTTTCTGGAGCGGGACCGCCCGTTTGACCTGTCGCGGCTGATCGTGGGATCCGAAGGCACGCTGGCCATTCTGCTGGAAGCCAGGATCCGGCTGGTGCCGCTGCCGAAGTTCAAGGCGGTGCTCTCGATCGAGTTCGCTGACCTTCTGGATGCGTTGGGCGCCACTCCGCACATCCTCAAACACGGCCCCTCCGCGATCGAGGTCATGGACCGCTTCATCCTGGACCATACGAAGCAGAACGCGAACCTGCAACGCGTGCGGGAGAGCTTTATCAAAGGGGATCCGGGCGGGCTGCTATGCGTCGAGTTCTATACCGAGCGCAAGGAAGAACTGCCGGAGAAGCTGCGGGACGTAGAGCGGGACCTGACAAGCAAGGGCGTCCAGGCCGCCTACTTCCATGCGCTGGAGGCCGATGAGCAGGCGCGCATCTGGCGCATCCGCGAAGCGGCGCTGGGGCTTTCCATGGCCATGAAAGATGACGCCAAGAGCCTCAGCTTCGTGGAAGACACGGCCGTGGAACCGGAGCGGCTCCGCGAGTACATCGACCGCTTCCTCCAGATCATCCGGAAGCACAACACGACAACCGGCGTCTACGCCCACGCCTCGGTCGGCTGCCTGCACGTCCGCCCGGTAGTGAACATGAAGACCGCCGACGGCGTCGCGAAGTTTCAGGCGATCGCCACCGACATCGCGGACCTGGTGCTGGAGTTTGGCGGGGCGCTGTCGGGCGAGCACGGCGACGGGTTGGTGCGCGGCCCATTCATCCCGAAGATGTACGGCGAAAAGCTATATGAGGCGTTCCGCACCATCAAGCACACCTTCGATCCGCACAACCTGCTCAACCCCGGCAAGATCGTCGACTGCGCGCCGCTCACCGCGAATCTGCGCTACGGACCGCATTACAAGACCCAACGGCCCGATGTTTACTTCGATCTGAACGGTTTCAAAGGTCTGCCGGAAGCGGTAGAGATGTGCAGCGGCGTGGGCGCTTGCCGCAAGAAGATGGAAGGCACGATGTGTCCGTCCTACATGGCGACGCGCGATGAGATGCACTCCACGCGTGGGCGGGCGAACGTGCTGCGGTTGGCGATGTCCGGCAAATTAGGTGAGGCAGGGCTGCACCAGGAGAGCGTGAAGCAAGTCCTGGATTTGTGCCTGGAATGCCGCGCCTGCAAAGCGGAGTGTCCGGTGAGCGTGGACATGGGCCGCTATAAGAGCGAGTTTCTGGCGGGCTATTACAAGGTCCACGGGGTGCCGCGGAAGGCAAGGCTGCTGGGCCATGTAGCGGAGCTTGCGCCGATCGGTAGCCGCTTCGCCCCGCTCTCGAACTGGATTGCGCAGAGCGCGCCGGCGCGCTGGTTCAACGAGAAGTATGCCGGTGTCGATGCGCGCCGCAAACCGCCGCAGTGGGCGTCCAAGCCGCTTCGGGGGCGGGTGCCGCCAAACCCCGGCGCGACGGTCCTGCTATTCGCCGATACGTTCACCAACTACTACAACCCAGAGACGGGACTGGACGCGATCCAAGTTTTGGAGGCAGGCGGGCATAAGGTAGCGCTGGCCGATCACGGCTGCTGCGGGCGTCCTCTAATCTCGCAAGGATTGCTGGACGAAGCGAGAACCAAGGCGCGAGAAAACGTGCGCCGGCTGGCAAATCAAAACCTACCCCTTTTGTTCTGCGAGCCGAGTTGCCTGACCGCGATGAAGGAGGACGTACCCGCACTGCTGCGCGGTGAAGAGCAGCGGGCGGCACAGGCCATCGCCGAGCGCTGTTTCCTGTGGGAGGAGTGGGTCCACAAGCACGCGCCTCTCAAGCTGCGCGCAGGGCCGTCGAAGATCCTGCTGCATGGGCACTGTCATCAGAAGTCGATGGGCCTGGTGGCGCCCGCCAAGGCGCTGCTGGAGAAGATCCCCGGCGCTACCGTGGTCGACCTGGACGCAGGCTGCTGCGGCATGGCCGGCTCCTTCGGCTACGCCAAGGATCACTACGAGGTGTCGAAAGCGATTGGCGAGCGCAAACTACTGCCAGCCGCCCGCGGATTGAAATCCGGAGAGGTGCTGGTGGCCGCGGGCATCTCCTGCCGCCACCAGGTAGAAGAGTTGGCGGGCGCGGAGGCCAAGCATCCGGCGCGGTTATTGTCGGAGCTACTTGAGAAATAGATGAACCTCGCCGTGCTGTCGGTAGCCGCGCTGGTAGTGGCCATTGTGCTCAGTTGCGTCACCCAGGTGAACGTCGGCGTAGTGGCGCTGGCCTTTGCCTGGATCATCGGCGTGTACCTGGGCGGCATGCCCATCAAAGCCGTGATCGCCGGGTTCCCGGCGGAGTTGTTCCTGACCCTGGCCGGGGTGACGCTGCTGTTCGCCCAGGCGCAGGTGAACGGCACGCTGGAACAGATGGGGTCACGGGTGATCCGCCTCTGCCGGGGCAATGCGGGCCTGTTGCCCATCAGCTTCTTCTGCTTCGCGGCGCTGCTGGCCTCGTCGGGGCCGGGCAACATCGCCACCGCGGCGTTGCTGGGTCCGGCCGCCATGGCTGCCGCGCGGCGCGCGAACATCTCTCCCTTCCTAATGGCAATCATGGTTGGCAATGGGGCGAACTCCGGCTCGCTCTCGCCGCTCGCTCCCACGGGGCTGATCGTCAACGGGCTGATGGACCGCATCGGCCTCGGCGGGCATGCCTTCGCCACCTGGGGCACCAACCTGCTGGCGCACAGCGTGGCGGCGTTCGCGGGATTCGCCATCTTCGGCGGCATCCAATTGCTTCGCAAAGGCGGCAAGCTGAACCCAATGGACGACAAGGCGCCGCCGCCCTTGGAAACGCGGCAATGGGTCACGCTCGCAACCATCGGCACGCTGGTAGCAGGCGTACTGCTGTTCAAGTTGAACATCGGCATGGCTGCCTTCACGGCAGCGGCATTCCTTGCGCTGGCAAAGATGTCCGACGACAACGAAGCGATACGCAGGATGCCGTGGCACACGCTGCTGATGGTGGCAGGCGTAACGGTGCTGATCGGGATTCTGGAGAAGACGCAGGGGATCGAGCTATTCGCCAGTCTCATCGCCTCGGTCTCGACACCCGCCACGGTAACAGCAGTGGTAGCCGTGATCACGGGACTGGTATCGGTGTACAGCAGCACGTCTGGCGTGGTTCTTCCGGCGTTCCTGCCGACGATCCCGGCGCTGGCCGCCAAGCTCGGCGTGACGAATCAATTGGCGATTGCCTATGCGATGAACGTAGGCGGCCATCTGGTTGACGTAAGCCCGCTCTCCACCATCGGCGCGCTGTGCCTGGCCGGCGTCACCGATTCGACCCAGAGCCGCACTCTGTTCTACCAGTTGATGGCCTGGGGCCTGTCGATGTGTGTCGTGGGCGGCCTGATTTCGTTCGTGTTCTTCCGATAGCCTGTAAGCGGTGCCGGGGATGAAGTAGGCTATTCGTGTGAAAGCCTCACTCCTTTCCCTGTTCCTCCTTGGTCTTCCAGTGGCCGGCGCGGCGGCGTCTTGCGATTCGCTGGCGACGATGCAACGCGCAAACACCACCATCACCAGCGCCGCCACCGTGCCGGCCGGACAGATGCCAAAGTTCGAAAAGCTTCCGGCTGTCTGCCGCGTGCAGGGCGTGTTGAAGCCTACCTCCGATTCCCACATCGAGTTCGAGGTCTGGATGCCGGAGTCCGGCTGGAACGGCCGCTATCACGGGATCGGCAATGGCGGCTATGCCGGGTCGCTCAGCATCGGCGGCGTGGCGGCGGCGGTTCGTGCCGGCTATGCGGCATCCACCACCGACACCGGCCACAAAGCGGGCGGGACCGACGGCCAGTGGGCGGTGGGCCATCCGGAAAAGCTCATCGACTACGGGCATCGGGCGATCCACGAAACGGCGCTCGTGTCCAAAGACCTGATCGCGGCATTCTATGGCAAGCCCGCGAATAAGTCGTACTTCTCCAGTTGCTCCAACGGCGGCCGTCAAGCGTTGATGGAGGCGCAGCGCTATCCCGAAGATTACGACGGCATCGTCAGCGGCGCGCCGGCCTTCTACATGTCGCGCCTGACGATGGGTTTCCTTTACAACCTGCAGGCGCTCTCCGCCGATGGCGCGCACATCCCCGCCAGTAAACTGCCGGCCATCGAGAAGGCCGCGCTGGCCGCGTGCGACGCGAAGGATGGCGTCGCGGACAATGTGATCGACTCGCCGCATAAGTGCCAGTTCGACCCGGCGGTGTTACTCTGCAAAGGGACGCCAGGCGACGATTGCCTGACCGCGCCGCAAGTGGAGGCCGTGCGCAGAATCCAGGGCGGCATGAGGGACTCCAAAGGCAAGCTGCTGTTCCCCGGCTTTCCACCGGGATCCGAGACGGGGCAAGGCGGATGGGTCTCCTGGATCACCGGGCCCGAGCTTGGCAAGAGCGCGCAGGCGGCATTCGGGTTACAGATGCAGCGTAGCTTCGCCGGCCGCGGCCAGGAGTGGGATTACCGCGCCTTCAACTTCGACAAGGACGTGATGTCGTCGGAGGACAAAGTAGGTCCCATCCTGGACGCCACCAACCCCGGCCTCAGCGCCTTCCACAAGCGCGGCGGCAAGCTCATCCTCTGGCACGGATGGAATGATCCGGCCATTCCCGCCGGAGCCAGCATCCAATACTGGGAAGCCGCGCTCAAGAAGATGGGCAAGGAGCGCATGAACGAATTCGCGCGCTTCTTCCTGGTGCCCGGCATGCAGCATTGCGGCGGCGGGCCCGGGACTACGCAGATCGGCGCAACCGCGGGATCCCCGGGAGACGCCACCAACAACCTCGTGCTGGCGGTGGAGAAGTGGGTGGAGGAAGGCGTGGCGCCGAACCGCGTCGTCGCCGCGGGCAACAAGCGGACGCGCCCGCTTTGCCCGTATCCCCAGGTGGCGAACTACAAGGGCACGGGGAGCACGGATGAGGCGGCGAACTTCGTTTGTAAATGAGTTCTACGGCGTGCGCGCGGTGGCCATCCAGGCGTCCGTCTCTTTCTTCAATTGCGCGAACAGTTCGGGGTACTCCTGGCCTAACGTACGCCGCTCCCCGGGATCCGTTTTCACGTTGTAGAGGAAGTGGTTATCGCCGATGCGAAGGTACTTGAAATCGCCTCGCATGGCCGCAAGCATGTTCCAGCCTTCAATCCGCAGTTCCCAGAAGATGGTGCGCTCGGGGCCGCGGGACTTGCCCGTCCACACCTCCAGCATATTGGCGCCATCCACCTGCCAGGCCGCATCGGGCTGCACGCCCGCGGCCGCGAGGAATGTCGGCATCACGTCGGTCATATGGACCGGCACATCGTTGCGCTTGCCCGCCGGCACCCTGCCGGGCCAGCGGACAACGCCGGGCATACGGATGCCGCCCTCTTCCAGACTCCGTTTCTGGCCGCGGAACGGACGGTTGCTGTCGTGATAGGCCGCGGTGCCCTTATTACCGGTTTCGAAGGTGGCGCCGTTGTCGGAGGTGAAGACGACGATCGTGTTGTTCGCTAATCCAAGGCCGTCCAGTCCCTTCAAAACGCGCCCGATGGCGGCATCCAGGCGTTCGATCATGGCCGGGTACGTAGCGTTAAACGGATGGGCGGGGTCTTTCTCCTGAAACTTGCCCTTGAACTTCGCGACGTTCTCTTCCGGCGCCTCAATCAGAAAGTGCGGCTCAATGAAGGGCAGATAGAGGAAGAACGGATTGCCACGGTTTTGTTTCAGGAAGCGAAGGGCTTCGTCGGCGATGATGTCGCAACTGTAGCCCTCCACGGCCACCTCTTCCCTGCCCCGCCAGAACTTCTTCGGGTAATGCTGCCAGGCGTGGCGGGCATCCAGATAACCGAAGGTTTCGTCGAAGCCCTGATCCAGCGGATGGGTGAAGCTGCCGTCGGGGAGCCGTCCCTTATGCCACTTGCCGAACAACGCCGTCTTGTAGCCCTGCGCCTTCAGTGCTTCCGCCAGCGTGGTCTCGTTCTTCGGGATATCGATGGCGTTGCTGCGCACCCCGTGATGGATGGTGTAGCGGCCGGTCAGCAGGCACGCCCGCGACGGCGCGCATACCGGAAAGGCCGTGTACCAGCGCTCGAAGACAGTGCCCTGCGCGGCCAGCCGGTCCAGGTTCGGCGTCTGCCATTCCTTGCGTCCATTGAAGCCCACGTCGCCCCAGCCGAGGTCGTCGGCGAAGAGGAAGAGGAAGTTGGGCTTGGCCTGGGCCTGCGCGGCGGGCACTGCGGCGGCGGCGAGGGCGCCGAGAACGTGGCGGCGGGAAAGGGGCATTGGTCGATTGTACTGCGGCGGCGAGAGCCCCCTTAGACATCGCAGGATGCTACCATCGGCAAGGCTCACGTGGAGTCCTTCAACGGCATCGAACAACTCGAGCAGGCGATCGACGCCAACGATCTCGCTCGCGTGAAGAGCCTCATGAACGGAAACCCGGCTCTGCACCGGGCTCCGCTTGGCTATGGCGAGGATGGGCCGCTCACCTGGGTTGCGGAGTGCCGGGTGCCATGGGAACCGCCCTCCGCGGCGAGGCTGGCCATGGCGGAATGGATGATCACCCACGGATCGGACGTGCACCAGGGAGGCGACGGACCTCTGATGCGCGCCGCGCTGAACGCCTATCGCATCCCGATGATGGAACTGCTCGTCTCGCACGGCGCCGATGTCAACGCCTGGTGGCACGGGAGCTACCCCATCCTCTTTGCGCCTTGCGAGTCCATGGATCCCGCCGCCCTTGCCTGGCTTCTGGATCATGGCGCAAATCCGAACTGCCGCGACCACGGTTATAGCATCGGCGGCCACGCGTATCCTGGCACCGCGCTCGACTACCTGATTCGCGGCTACGTGCGGTCCGTGGAGCGGCTCAGTGCCTGTATCGACGTGCTTCTGGCAGCCGGTGGTGAGACGAAGTTCGACACTCCCGCGTTTATGGCTTTGCTCCGCGGACGTCTGGACGAACTGGCGCGGATGATCGACCGTGACCCCGCCCTGGTGAACAGACGGTTCCCCGAGTTCGATTGCGGCCAGACCGGTGGCCGTTCGCTTTTGCTGATAGGAGGAACGCTCTTGCATGCCGCCGCGGAGTACGGCAACGATGCGGCGGTTACGCTCCTTCTTGCGCGCGGGGCTGATGTCAACGCCACAGCCGCCGTCGACCAAGCCGGTATTGGCGGGCAAACCGCCATCTTCCATTCCGCGACGCAGTTTGACGATGCTGGCTGGCGGATCACGCAGTTGCTGCTCGAAGCCGGTGCGGACCTCTCTGTCCGCGCGAAGCTTCCCGGTGATTACGAACGGCCGGGAGAGATCGTCGAGTGCACCGTTCTGGAATATGCGCTCCTGTTCGGCGGCGGCGCGCAAAGGCGAACGGTGAGTCTGTTGCGCGCACAGGGAACAGCGGAGTAGCGCAGCGTCACCGACCGGGGTCTTCCTTCGTACCGACAATCAACAGCGACACACCAAAGGGCAGGTTGATCCAACGACAGAGCAGACGCTCCCAGTCCAGCAGCAGGCTGATGGCGGAGTTGACCAGCCGCGGCAGAATCACATGCGACGTCTTCGGGAACGCGTTCTTCTTGAAGATTCCCTGCAACACCCGGATCATGGCGATGGGGAAGAACAGAAAGGTGATGAAGTACGTGCAGCGAACTACCTCAAATCCCGCGGCGGCAAGCTTATTGCGCAACTCGTAGCTTGTATAACGCCGCCGGTGATGCAAGGCTTCATCGTGTTCGCTCCAGAGAAAGCCGAACGCCGGCACCGTGGCGACAAAGTAACCGCCCGGTTTGAGGACGCGCTGGATCTCCTTCAGTCCCTCCATGTCCCGATCCAGATGTTCCAGCACATCGAGCGCGGTTATGAGGTCCACCGAGTTATCCTTGAGCGCCATCTGGCACCCGGAACTCGCCACCAGGCGCTGCGCGCCGCGCTGGCGGCAATAGAGCATCGCCGACGGCGAAGCGTCCATGAGGATGGTCTTCCCGAACTCGGCCAGCATCGCTTCATTCCCACCGGCGCCGCATCCGATATCCAGCACCAATCGCTGGGCGTTCGCACCGGGGACCTGCCGCCGCACCGTCTCGGCGATCAGCTTACGCCGCGCCACGTACCACCAATAGGTGTCTTCCAGTTGAAAGAGTATCTCGTATTCAGCCAGTTCCAATTCGGGCCTCGCTACTTCCTGATTCCCGCGGCACCCGCACAATATTGGCGGAGCGTCTGGCGGCTGTCCTCCACGCCCTCCGGTACCGCCGCAACGGCGCGGAAGTCGCGGCACGCAGCCGCGAGGTCCCCGTTCTCGCGATACGCGTGGCCACGCTGGAGGACGGAGAGGTAGAAGCGCGGCTCCCGCTCATAGCTACGGTTGTAAGCCGCGATGGCCTGCGTCAGGCGGCCGCAGCGGTGCAGCGCGTAGGCATAGTGGTACTGCAACAGATAGTTCTCCCTTGTGCCCGGTTCCTGAAAACACGCCTCGATTAGGGCGATGGCATGGAGGAACTTGCCCTCCGCCAGCAGTTGGCTCGTGAATCCGGGCAAGGCCGCGAGCGAAGCTCTACGAAAGGTGGGCGTGTCGTCGTACCAGCGCATATTGCCGTCATAGCGGAGAAAGATGGCATTCCGCCGCCGCAGCCATTCGTAGCGCAGATCCCATGGGACCTCGTCCAGCGGGGGTACCGACTTCTCTTCTAACGTGGGCATCTGGAAGTAGAACTTCATGAGGTTGTCGCCGCCGTAACTCCAGGCGCCCAAGTGCAGGCGGTCCTCCACATAGACGAGGGTATCCTTCGCGAGCGTGACCGGCAGCCTGGAGTCATCCGAGCGGAGGCCGGCCGAAAGACGATACTGGGCGGAATGCACGCCGGCGACCAGCGTTCTCTGGACAGCCGATGCGCCCGCCAGGAGCAGCAATAGCGTAACGCCTGCGGTCAGCCAGGCCCGCTGCGCGCCGGCACGCCTTCCGAGGGTGCCCATGAGGTGCTCGATGGCGCCCCCTGCCAGAACAGCGTAGCCGCAAACGGCCAGGTTCACGTGCCACAGATAAGCTCCACTGTAGACGGGTATCGACAGCGTAATGGCAATCCAGGCCAGCATCGCCAGCAGGGTGAGCCACGGCTTACGCACCGTGTACCAGTAGTGCGCCGTTGCCCCAAGAAGGCCGGCCCCCAATAGATTTGCGGCGATCGTGTTGTAAGCGCCAAGTTGCCAGGAGTGGGCGGAACAGCAGAAAATGCCCGCAACCCACTGCGGAAAGCTCCAGATATTCTGCGCGATGAACTCCAGATTGAGTCCCGTGCGATACTCCGCCGACGCCCCCCGTGACGGCATTCGGGCAACGTGAAGGAATGCGTAGGCAAGCAACACGGCCAAATGCGGAATCACCATGGGCCAGTTCCGCCGATGGTTTCGCAACAGGATCAGAACGATGAAGAAGAAGGGCAGCACCAGCGTGCTTTCCTTGGAAGTGAGCGCCCCGATATAGCTTAGAACTGAGCCCGCCAGCAGCCACCATCTCCGCCAACCCTGCCGGCCGAGCGCACGCAAGAACAGAATCGCCGACAGAAGCGCAAAGACGATATGGGACGGATCGAAGGCCGAGGTCTGCAGAACGATCGACACCTGTCCCGGGAAGATTGCGAGATACAGGGCCGAAAACCATGCCGCCAGTTTCCACTCCGATCCCAGAAACTCCAGGGTGAACAGATATTGCAGCCAGCAGGCGCAAATCAGCAGAGCCAACTGGAGGAGCTTCCAGCCCAAGACGTTCGTCCAGGAGAAGAACTGGGCGCCTATCCAATAAAACAGGTTAAACGCGGTCGGGCGGTACCAAATGCTGGTCAGATTGGCGTAGCTGGAAAGTACGTCCTGGAAAGCGAGACTATGATTGATCCTGTAGAACATCGACAGTTCCGGCCCGAATCCGCGATGTTGTAGGGCGGTGGCATAGACCGCAAGAGTAAATGATGTCAGGCCGGCGAGGACTTGCCACCAATTTCCGGTAATGCGTGGTGTAAGGGACGCCCGGCTCGCTGTAGACGGGCCGTTTCCTCTTTTAAAGCTCAATTACCGATTATACTTCGGCGTCGGCCCGTGTAGTGTTTGCCACACTGCATCACAGCTATCCAGCGCCTTTGCGGACAGCGGCCCGTCCTGAAGCGTCGCCAAATTCGCAGTTAATTGCTCCGGTGAACTCGCGCCGAGGATCATGCACTGCGCCGGTGTGTGATGCAAAAGCCAGTTCAGTGACAGACTGATTAACGTCCGCCCCTCCTCCTTGGCTGCCTGCTCCAGCGCTTCAACGGCATCGAACATCGCCGGGTGCCAGTAGCGATCCTGGTACATTTTGTTGTTATCGAAGCGGGTGCCGGGGGTATAGGAGTCGCGGCGATGCTTACCGGTGAGCAGTCCGCCCGCCAGGGGGTTGTAGACCACCATCGACACATGGCAGGCCTTTGCCATAGCCAGGTATTCCTGTTCAATGCCGCGCGCCAGCAGGTTATACATCGGCTGCGTAATCACCGCGGGCGTGTAGCCTTTTTCCCTGGCCAGGCATTGCATCTGCATCACCTGCCAGCCGGCGTAATTCGACGACGCCGGATAGCGCACCTTACCCTGCTTGACCAGCGTCTCCATGGCCTCCAGCGATTCCTCGATCGGTACATTCCAATCGGGGGCGTGCAGGTAGTAGAGGTCCAGGTAGTCGGTCCGTAGGCGCAGGAGGGATTGCTCGATGGCATGCAGAATGGCCTTCCGCGACAGGCCCGCCTCATGCGGCTGATCGCCCATGCGGTTGAACACCTTCGACGCCAGGATGATCTGCTGCCGTTTGCCCGCCAGCAGGCGGCCCAGGAACTCCTCGCTCACGCCTTTGTTATAAGCATTGGCGGTGTCGACGAAGTTGATGCCGGCATCGAAAGCCCCGGCCAGGATCCGGCCGCTGGTGGCCTCATCGGCCTGGCCGCCGAAGGTCATGGTGCCCAGGCAGATGCGGGACACGGTAAGGCCGGTCTGAGGTAGCGCAACAGTTTGCAAGAAATGGGCTCCTATCGGTTCATGATTCTATCCAGAATCGGCGGAATCTCAAACACAGCCTGGTTATTCAGCTTGGTTAGATTGGCGCGGTAGCGATCCAGGCGTCCCTCGCTCAAAAGCGTTTTGAGCGCCGGGGCGATCTCGCGGAAACTGTCCATGACCACGCCGAAATCATTCTCCCGCACCCATTCGGTGTTATAGCGCTCCTGGGGTAGCGTCCAGGCATTGCATTCCAGCAGCATCGGCAGATGGAGCGCCGCCGCCTCACTGATGCTCCCCGGACCCGGCTTGCCGATGAAGAAGTCGGCCAGGCGCATGTAGTAGGGGACCTCGGACGTAAAGCCTTCCACGAACACCGGCATCCGCCAGCGTCGAGCCGCCAAGCGCTGGCGAAGGGCTTCGTTCTTCCCGCAGATGACGATGAATTGCGCCAGCAGCCCCGCGGCTTCCACCCGTTCGAGGATGCGAATGCTTTCCGGCGATCCCTGGCCGCCGAAGAGGATGACCCCGGTGGGCATGTCCGGCTTTAGCCCCAGGCGCTGGCGTTCGGCGACACGGTCCAGCGGCGGGCGCTCGTAGAAGCGGGGGTGCAGCACCATGCCCGACACGGAAAACACGCGTTCGGATCCGTAGCCCATCGCGCTGGCCTGCTCGACCGCCTTTGGGCTGCCGCAGATCCAGTACTGCTCCTGACCGGGCACCATCCAGAAGTTCGGCGGGTAGTCGGCGATATCGGTGAGAACGGTCACGAGCGGGGTTGCCGGGCTGCCCTGCTTCAGCCCATGGTAGACCGCGCGGGCGAAGTTGGGAATCAACGACACAACCAGGTCGGGCTTCGCCTGGCGCCAGAACCGCTCCAGAACCCGTACCTGGCCGGGGTGATACTGGCGGATCAGCCAGTGCATCATCGGCACCACCTGCGAGGTGCCCAGCGTCCAGCCCTTCTTGAGCAGCAGGTTGTAGATGTCCTGGCCGCGGATACCGGTGACCTTGCGCAGGACATCCAGTTCGTCCAGCACTTCCTGGAGGTTAACCAGGCGCACCCGCCAGGCGGGATGCTGGCGGTCGATCACGGCCTTAAGGGCGTTCGCGGCGGCGCGGTGTCCGCCACCGGCGTCGAAGAAGACAAAGTCCAGAGATCGGGTGGGCCCCGCCATGTCCATCAGTCAGCCTAGCAGACTGGGTGGCGCGGGCACATGAAAACAGAAGCGTTCATGAATGTTTGATGCAGCCGTCACGGTGTTGTTATGTCCCTGCTGCTTACTGTAGGTGCGGGGCTTGTCCGGCGCCTACGCCCAGGATTAGGTAGCCTGAGAGCTGGGGAGGCCATTCGCAGGAAGGGCGGCATCCGATGGCGTTGCTACGTTTGATTGCGTCCCGGGATCATGCGCTGATGCGGCGCGTGCACCGGTGGCCTGCCCCGAAATGGATCCGGCTGTGGATGATCTGCGCCACCCGTGGTGGCGATGGATGGCTTTGGTATGTCATGGCCATGTGCATCTTCCTGTTCGGCGGCGAGCCACGCTTCCGGGCGTTGGCGTCGGCAGGGCTGGCTGGGGGGATCTCGATCGCCATCTACCTGTGGCTGAAGGTGACCACCGGGCGGCGGCGTCCCTGCCATCTGGAGCCGCACTGCTGGTCCACCCTTCTGCCGCCCGATCAGTTTTCGTTTCCCTCGGGCCATACGATGAGCGCGTTTACCATGGCGGCGGTCTGGTCGCAGTTCTACCCGGGTTTGGCGCCGGGGCTTTTCTTTTGCGCCCTGAGCATTGCGATCTCCCGCATTCTGTTGGGAATGCACTTTCTGAGCGATGTGGTGGTGGGGGGACTGCTGGGAACGGGGTTGGCTTACGCGGTGGTGGGCTTCTTCCTGTAGGCGAAATACGAAAGGCCACCCCATGGCAGGGTGGCCTTGGCAAACCAGAAACTTTCCGAGTGCCGGGCCTAGGGCTTCTGTACGTTCTCGGCCTGCAGGCCCTTGGGACCTGTTTTCACCTCAAACTCAACCTCTAAGCCTTGATCCAGGGTGCGATACCCGCTCATCTGAATAGCGGAGAAATGGACGAAGACATCTTCCCCGGTCGACCTCTGAATGAAGCCGTACCCCTTCGCCGCATTGAACCACTTGACTACACCTTTTTCTTTCACTAGCGAATTCTCCTACTCACACCTCTGGGCGCAGCGCTTAGCGGAGAGCCCCAAGGAACTTCTAAACTGACCATGTATTTTTAACCTTGCGGGTGCACTTCGTCAAGTGACGTGTGAAAAAAATTACCCCCAGTACCCGCAAGGGGGGGTGATACCCGGCACCACAGCGCGCCTCAAACCAGCCGGTCCGACGCTTGGATGAGGGCCCGGATATACCCGTAGCAGAAGGCGAATGCCTGATTCCCGCCGGGATCGTCGGGGTGATGCGGCACGTGGTCGGGCATCAGCATGTAGGGATACTCGACTTCCCGGTACACTTTAAGGGCTTCCACGAAATCGATATCGCCCTCATCGGGGAAGACCTCCTGGAAGTCGCCGCGGCGCCCGCGGATGTTGCGGAAGTGGACGTTGAAGATCTTCTTGCGGGAGCCAAAGTAGCGGATGACGTCGAAGATCTCCTTGCCGGGGTTCTGCAGCATCTCGGACACGGTGCCCTGGCAGAAGTTCAGGCCGTGGTAAGGGCTTTCGCGGATGCTGACGAACTTCTTGATGCCATCGACGGTGCCGAGCACGGTGTCGATGCCCTGGTAGCCTTCGGGCGGCATGCCTGGGTCGTGCGGGTGGCAGGCCATGCGGATCTTATACTCGTTGGCGACCGGGATGACGCGGTCCAGGAAGTAGGTGATGCGCTCCCAGTAACGGTCGGCTTTGACGACGCCGGCGCGGGTGAGCGGGGGATTGGGTTTGGCTTCCTTCACGCGCCAGGTGCTGAGGTCCGTGCCGCCGCGACCGGGGGTGCGCTCGGTACGAACCACGCCCAGCAGGCTCATGTTGTACTTGATGGCGGGAATGCCTACCTTCGCGCAGTTCTTGATCATCTCCTGCACTTCGGCGATGTCGCGGTCGCGCTCCGGGCTCTCGGCGAGCATGATGGCGGGGCGCGAGGTGCGGTCGATGTGGCTAGAGGCGAGGAACGGCGGCGCCAGGCAATCGACCTTCACCTGGTGCTTGTTGCAGAGCTCGACCAGGCGCTGCAGGTCTTCCAGCGTATTGGGGCCGTTAGGGTTCTCGCTCTTCGCATAGCCGCAAATGTTGTTCACGCTATGGCGTTTGAAGAACTGAAGGCGCTTCTCGTCGGTAGGCCCGCTCTGGCAGCCCAGAACAAAGCGAATCGGTTTCGTCCAGCGCCCGGTAGCGGCGGCCGCCGGCGCCGAGGCCGGCAGCGCGGCAACCGAGCCGGCCGCGGTGCTTTGGAAAAATCGTCTGCGATTCATAGTGGGTAGGGCCTATTGTATATCCGTGCGGCGGCAGTGCGATAATGGCTCGCTTATGTATTGCCTAGGAATCGATATCGGCACCGGAGGGTCGCGGGCGCTTCTGGTGGACGAGAGCGGGCAGGTGCGGTCCGGCTTCACGGCGGTCCATGAAGACATGACCATGCTGCAGCCGCTGTGGGCGGAGCAGCGTCCGGAGAACTGGTGGGAGGCGGCGCAGGCGGCCGTACGCGGCGTCCTGACCGAAGCCGGCATTGACGGCAGCCAGGTGCGCGCCGTTGGCCTGAGCGGCCAGATGCATGGCCTGGTGATCCTGGACGACGTGGGCGCGGTGATCCGGCCTTCGCTGATCTGGTGCGACCAGCGCAGCCAGCCGCAGGTGGACGCCATCAACGCCAAGGTGGGCAAGCAGAAGGTGCTGGCCTGTATCGCCAACCCCGTGTTGACGGGCTTTACGCTGCCGAAGCTGTTGTGGGTGCGCGACCATGAGCCGGCCAACTTCGCGCGGGTGAACAAGGTGCTGCTGCCGAAGGACTACGTCCGCTTCCAGTTGACGGGCGAGTTCGCGAGCGAGGTATCGGACGCCAGTGGGACGGCGCTGTTCGATGTGGTGAACCGGCGCTGGTCTGGCGAACTCTGCGAGGCGCTGGGCATCCCGATGCGGTGGCTTCCGAAGGTAGCCGAATCGGCGGAGATCACCGGGCGGATCTCCGAAGCCGCCGCGAGCGCCACGGGCCTGCGGGTGGGCACGCCGGTGGTGGGTGGCGGCGGGGACCAGGCGGCGAGCGCCATTGGGAATGGGATCGTGGAGGCCGGCAATGTGTCCGATACGTTGGGGACCTCCGGCGTGGTCTTCGCGCATACCGATTCGCCCGCGTATGATGCGGCGGGGCGGGTCCATACGTTCTGCCATGCGGCGCCGGGGAAGTGGCATGTGATGGGGGTAACGCAAGGGGCGGGCTTGAGCCTGCAGTGGTTCCGGAACAACTTCGCGCCGGGCGTTTCCTACGACGAGTTGACCGCCGAAGCCGCGGGGGCTCCGATCGGGGCGCAGGGGCTGAGCTGGCTGCCGTACCTGATGGGCGAGCGGACTCCGCATCTGGATGCGGCCTGCCGCGCGGCGTGGGTGGGGTTGACGGCCAAACACACGCGGGCCGACCTCATCCGGGCTGTTATCGAAGGGGTTTCCTTCAGCCAGAAGGACTGCCTGGAGATCATCAGCGGCATGGGCGTGCCGGTGTCGTCGGTGCGGGTGTCGGGAGGAGGGGCGAAGAGCCCGTTCTGGCGGCAGATGCTGGCCGATGTTTTCGACAAGCCCGTGGCCACGCTGGCGACGCAGGAGGGCTCGGCGTTTGGCGCGGCGCTGCTGGCGCTGGCTGGGGAGGGGCGATCGGTGGTGGAGGTTGCGAAGACAGCGATACGGGAGGTGTCCCGCGTGCAGCCGGATGCGGCGGCGGTGGAGGCCTACAAAGCCCCCTATGCGGTTTTTGGTTCGCTTTACCCGGCCTTGTACGGGCAGAGCCGCGACTACAAGGGATTGTGAAAGTAACTCGGCTTTGGGGTTGTCCGCACCCCTGCGTTACCAGACTAAGGACGCATGTCTTGGCACCGTAGAACCAAAGTACCAGAGTCCAGTCCGCGCAACTTCTTAGCTTCCTAAGGTCGATCCCTTAGCTGGATGCCGCCTCGATCTACCGAACATTAAGCATGCGGGTGCTGCGTGCCCTGGCCAGCCTGATCTGCGCTCTCCTCCCCGTCCGGGCGGCAGACCCTCCCTTTCTGTTCCAACAACCCGCCATCAACCAAACCCACATTGTGTTCACCTACGCCGGCGACCTCTGGCGGGTGCCGCGGGCCGGCGGCGTTGCCGTCCGCATCACCTCCGGCGCCGGCGAAGAGTCGCAGCCGTTCTTCTCGCCGGATGGCTCGCGCCTGGCCTTCACGGGCGAATACGACGGCAGCATGGACGTCTTCGTGATGGACGCCGTGGGCGGTATACCGAAACGGCTGACTTCACATCCCATGGCGGATCGCGCCGCCGGTTGGACGCCCGATGGCCGGTACGTGCTGACCACCTCGATGCGCGAAGCCGCCACCCCGGAGCCCCGTCTCTACCGCGTACCCGCCAGCGGCGGCCCGGCTGTGCCACTGCCCTTCCCTAGCGGCGCCGCCGGGTCGATGTCGCCCGATGGCAGCCACATCGCCTACCTGCCCATGGCCCGCGCCGATCAGGTCTGGAAACGCTATCGCGGCGGACGCACCTCGCCCATCTGGATCGGCAGCCTCGCCGACTCCTCGGTGGCTCCCATCCCCCGGCAGAACTCCAATGACTTCGCGCCCATGTGGGTGGGCAAATCCATCTACTTCCTGTCGGATCGCCTCGGCACCGTCACTCTATTCGAATACGACACCACCACCCGCAAGGCCGCCGCCGTCCTCGACAACCCCGGCCGCGATATCAAGACAGCCTCGGCCTGGCACGACGCCATCGTCTATGAACGGTTCGGCGGCATCCACCTGTTCGATCTCAAAACACGCCAGTCGCGCCGGGTTCCCATCGAAATCCATCCCGACCTCACCGAAGTCCGCCCGCGCCTCGTGAAAGCCGCCCGCTATATCCAGGGCGCCGCGCTCTCGCCATCCGGCTTGCGCGCCGTCTTCGAAGCCCGCGGCGATGTCTTTACCGTGCCCGTTGAGAAGGGCTCGCCGCGCAACCTCACCGCCACCTCCGGCGCCGCCGAACGCTTCCCGGCCTGGTCCCCCGACGGTAAGTGGATCGCCTACTTCTCCGACGAGTCCGGCGAGTACGCCCTCCACATCGCCCCGCAGAACGGCTCCGGCGAGATCCGTAAGTTCGTCCCCGGCCCGCCGTCGTTTTACTATGAGCCCGTCTGGTCCCCGGATTCGAAGAAGCTGGTCTATCGCGACAAACGCCTCAACCTCTGGTATCTCGACCTCGACAAGGGCTCCCCCATCGTCATTGACAAAGGCACCTACCAGATCTCCGGCTCCTACTTCGAGCCCGCCTGGTCGCCCGATAGCCGCTGGATCGTCTACGCCAAACAGTTGCCAACCCGCTTCTGCGCGCTGTTTGTCTATTCGCTCGCGGATAACAAAGCGAAGCAGATCACCGACGGCATGGCCGATGCCCGCTTCCCCGCCTGGGATCGCGGCGGCCGGTACCTCTACTTTGCCGCCAGCACCGACGCCGGGCCCAGCCTGGCCGGCCTCGACATGTCCAGCGGCGGCCGCCCGCTCACCCGTACCCTCTACCTCATGCTGCTGCGCCGCGATGACCCTTCGCCGCTGGCCGTTGAAAGCGACGAGGAGGGCGCGCGCGCCATCCCAACCCCTGCCTCCGCCCCCGAACCCGTCACCATCGACTTCGAAGGCCTCGCCGAGCGTACGCTTCCCCTCCCCGCCCCGCCACGTAACTACGCCAACCTCACCCCCGGCCGCCCCGGCGTCCTGTTCCTTCGCGAACTGCCCGCCACCCGCGACGCCACCGTCCCAACGCCCCCCGGCACACTGCACCGCTTCGACCTCGGGCGCCGCCGCATCGAGAAACTGGCCGACGCCGTCGATAGTTTCAGCCTCTCGGCCAACGGCGAGCGCATGCTCTACGCCAGCGCCCGGCAGTGGTTCGCCGCCCCAACGAACGCGCCCGCTCGCCCCGGCGAAGGCCGCCTCCGCATCGAAGACCTCGAAACCACGATCGACCCGCCAGCCGAGTGGCGGCAGATGCACCGCGAAGTCCTCCGCCTGCAGCGCGACTTCTTCTATGATCCCAATCATCACGGGGTCGACCTCCAGTCGTTGGCGGCCCGTTACCAGAGCTTCGTCCAGCGCGCCGCCACCCGCGACGACATCAACTACGTCTGGCGCGAGATGCTCAGCGAACTCAGCGCCGGCCACCTTTACATCACCGGGGGCGACGGCCGCGAACGGGTGCGCCACAAAGGCGGCCTGCTGGGCGCCGACTACACCGTCGAGAACGGGCACTACCGCTTCCAGCGCATCTACACCGGCGAGCAGTGGAGCCCCGAAACGCGCGCGCCGCTCCGCCATCCCAGACTCGTGAATCCGGGCGACTATCTGTTCGCCGTCAATGGCAAGCCCGTCGCCATTGACGCCGAAGTGCATGCGGCCCTCGAAGGCACCGCGGGCAAGCAGACCACCCTGCGCGTCGGCCGGGATCCGTCCGGCGCGGGGGCTCGCGACGTCAACGTCATTCCCATCGAAGACGACACGCCGCTGCGCCGTATCGCCTGGATCGAGGACAACCGCCGCAAAGTGGACGAACTCTCCGGCGGCCGCATCGCTTACGTCTACCTGCCGAATACCTCCGCGGCAGGCTATGCCGCCTTCAACCGCTACTACTTCGCGCAAACCGATAAGCAGGCCCTCATCCTCGATGAGCGCTTCAACGGCGGCGGCCAGGTCGCCGACTATATCATCGACATCCTGCGCCGCACTCTGTTCAACTACTTCGCCCCGCGCGACGGCCAGGACTACACCACGCCCGCCAGCGCCATCTTCGGCCCCAAGGTGATGCTGATCAACGAGTACGCCGGCTCCGGCGGCGATGTGCTGCCCTGGCTGTTCCGCCGCGCCGAACTCGGGCCGCTGGTCGGCAAGCGCACCTGGGGCGGCACGGTCGGCCTCATGGCCACGCCCGGCCTCATTGACGGCGGCACGGTCACGGCGCCGCACTTCGCCTTCTACTCGCCCGAGAGCCGCTGGGAACTGGAGAACCACGGCATCGCCCCGGATGTCGAGGTCGACCTCGATCCCAAAGCCTGGCGCCAGGGCCGCGACACGCAGTTGGAACGCGCCGTAGCCGTCGCCCTCGATCAACTCAAGCGCAACCCGCCCCCGGCAAAGCCCGCCCGGCCGCCCTACCCCAACTACCATCGACCCGAACCCATCCCCAGCAGCGGAGCGGCGCCGGAGTAGAGTAGAGGGGATGCCCCTCGCCGCCTTCCTAGACGCCCCGCTGGCGCCCGTCACCATACACGCCTTCGCTCCGCCGGAACCCGGCCCCGGCGAAGCCGCCATTCGCCTCGAAGCCTGCGGCATCTGCCATTCCGACGTCATGATCACCGGCCTCGAAAAGCTGCCGCTCTCCCCACTCATCCTCGGGCATGAAGGCATTGGCGTGGTCACCGCCACCGGTGCGGACGTCACCCAAGTCCAGCCCGGCGACCGCGTCGGCATCACCTACTTCGCCTCCAGTTGCGGCAACTGCGATGCCTGCCGCAATGGCCATCAGCGCTTCTGCGCCAAGCAAACTAACCACGGCTATACACGCCAAGGCGCTCTGGCCACCGAAACCGTCGCCGCGGTGCAAAGCCTGGTCAAGGTGCCCGCCGCGCTCAGCGCCGCCGAAGCCGCGCCACTATGTTGTGCCGGCTGGACCGCGATGGGCGCTATCCGCACAGCCCGCGTGCAAGCCGGTGAGACCGTCGCCATCGCCGGCTTCGGCGGACTCGGCCACCTCGCGCTGCAGTACGTCAAAGCTCTGGGCGCCAACGCCGCCGTGATCGACGTTTCGGAAGCCAAGCTCGAACATGCCCGCGAACTCGGCGCCATCGCCGTCACCACGCCGGAGAACGCCCGCAAAGTGCTGCTCAAGGAGATGGGCGGCGTGGATGCGGCACTGGTATTCACGGCTTCAGCCGCGATTGTGCCCACCGCCATCTCCTCCCTGAAGCGCCGCGGCCGCGCGGTGCTGGTCGGCCTTACTACAGACACCTTCGCCGTGTCGCCGACGGAACTGGTCATCAAAGGGGTTAGCGTCCAGGGCAGCTATCTCGGCAGTCCGGAAGACCTGGCACAGGTTTTCGCGCTCGCGGAACAGGGCATGGTGAAGGCCAAGGTCAGCGCCCATCCGCTGGACCAGGCGCCTGAATTGATCTCGCAACTCAAGCAGGGCCGCATCGCCGGCCGTGCCGTCATCGCTTTCTAGAATAAGGAACAGGCCATGGAAAAACTGATTACTGTTGCCGTCTTATCGTCGCTCGCCACGCTGTTACTGGTGTTCGGCGTGGCCGGCGCCGAGCTACCGAAGAAGATCAAGCTGGAGAACGCCAAAGTGCGGGTGACCGAGACCGTCTACCAGCCGGGGGTGGCGCGCGAACGCTATACCCGTCCCACCGACCAGGTCATCGTATTCCTGGACGATTCGAAGTATTCGCGGCTGGACTCCACCACCAAGGAGAAGACCGTGCGCGAACGCAAGCCGGGCGACGTGATCTGGCACGACAAGGGCGAGGATGCTCCGGTACTCACAAACCTGGGAACGAAGCCCTACCGCACCCTGACCATCGAGTTACTCAAGTAAGTCCGCGTTTAGCCGCCGGAAAGCGCGAGCACAAAGTGCACCTCGCTTTGTTCGCCAACCTGTTCGAGGACACCGTCCGGAGAGACCTCGCCATCGATGGCGACGGCGAGGTTACTCCGCAGTTCTCCGCCTTCCATAAGCCGGTCCTGGATGCCGGGAAACTGGCGGTCGAGATCGGCAATGACCTCGCCCACCGTTGCCCCATTGGCCGCGACCTGGGTAGTGCCACCCGCAAGCTCGCGTAACATCGCCGGCAGGAAGACAGTCGCCACTTACTTACTCCACAGCGCTTCCATGATAGCCGAAGGCTTCATGGGCAGCGAGTTCATGCGCACGCCGATGGCGTGGTAGATGGCGTTGGCCAGCGCACCCGGCGGCGGCACGATGTTGGCCTCGCCAACGCCGCGGACACCGAACGGATGGCCGGGATTCGGCACCTCGACGATGATGGTTTCGATCATCGGCAGGTCCAAGGCAGTCGGCATGCGATAGTCAAGCAGGCTGCTGTTCATCATGGTGCCGTCGGGGCTCATGTAGTACTCCTCATTGAGGCCCCAACCGATCCCCTGCACGCTGCCGCCCTGCATCTGGCCCTCCACGTAGCTGGGATGAATGGCCTTGCCCGCGTCCTGCACCGACGTGAAACGCAGCACCGTCACTTTGCCCGTTTCCGGATCGACTTCGACATCGGCGATGGCGCCGGCGAACGAGCCGCCCACACCCCGGGGATTGACCGAAGCGCGGCCAACGACCGGACCGCCGGTGCGCGCCTGCTTGGTGCACAGTTCGTTCCAGGTGATGGACTTGTCGCCCGCCGTGAAGACCCCTTTGGAGAACTCGACCGGCGTGGCGGAATCCATCTTCCAGAACTTGAGCGCGCGCTCTTTCATCTGGCGGATGACATCCTGCGCGGCGTCGTGGGCGGCCATGCCGGTGGCGAAGGTCGTACGGCTGCCGCCGGTGACCGCCGTGAAGCCGACCGAATCGGTATCCACGACAGTGGGCTGCACCTTCTCAGCCGGCAGGCCCAGCACCTCAGCCGCCTGCATGGCGATGGAGGTACGGGTGCCGCCGATGTCCGTCGAGCCTTCGACCAGCGTCACCGTGCCGTCGGCATTGACGGCGATGGTGCAGGCCGATGGCAGGCCGACATTGAACCAGAAGCCGATGGACACGCCGCGGCCCTGGTTGGGGCCGGTAAGCGGCGACTTGTAGTGATCGGAGTTCTTCATGGCCTCGAGCACTTCGACACAGCCGATGCGCGGATACTTGGGCCCATCGGCGCGGCGCGTGCCTTCCTTGGCGGCGTTGCGCAGACGCAGTTCGAGCGGATCGATGCCCAGCTTTTCGGCGATCTCGTCGACGACACTCTCGGTGGCGAAGGCGGCGTTGGTAGCGCCGGGGGCGCGGTACGCGGCGGTGCTGGGCTTATTGACCACGACATCGTAGCCATCAATGACGATGTTTGCGATATCGTAGGCGGCGAAGACGCACATGCCGCCGGGGCCGACCATGGCGCCCGGATAGGCGCCGGCTTCATAGGCCAGGTAGGCCTCGCCAGCCACCAGCTTGCCGTCCTTGGTAGCGCCGAGCTTCACGCGGATGTGGCTGCCCGGCGTGGGCCCGGTGGCTTCGAAGACATCGCGGCGCGACATCAGCAGCTTCACCGGACGACCGGTCTTCTTCGACAACAGCGCGGCCACTGGCTCGAGGTAGACCGGGATCTTGCCGCCGAAGCCGCCGCCGATCTCCATCGGTGTGACCTTGACTTGCGATACCGGCACGTCGAGCACGCAGGCGGTGGCGTCGCGGACCACGAAGGAGCCCTGGGTGCTGCACCAGATCTGCACGCGGCCATCGTTGTTCCAGAGCGCGGTGGCGTTGTGGGGCTCGATGTAGCCCTGGTGTACGGTCGCCGTATCGAAGACGCGTTCCACGATGACGGCGGCCTGCGCGAAGCCCGCTGCAGGGTCGCCCATCAGATGGCGGAAGTGTTCGGCTACGTTGCTCGGCTTGCTCGTCTTCTGCCCGAGTTCCTGGGTCGTGAGGTCTTCATGCAGCAGCGGCGCGCCTTCGGCCATGGCGGCGGGGGCGGTGAGCACGCAGGGCAGCACCTCATACTCGACTTGGATGAGGTTGACGGCCTGTTCGGCGACATGGGTGTTGACGGCAGCCACGGCGGCCACCGCATGACCGCGATACAACACCTTGCCTTTGGCGAGGATGTTGCCGCGGATGTAGCTGAGCGGAGTTTCGCCTTCTCCCAGGTCGACCAGACGGTCGCCCGAATCGGGCAGGTCTTCGGCAGTGATTACGGCGCGCACGCCGGGCAGGGTTTCCGCCTTGGACGTGTCGATCTTCTTAATGCGTGCATGGGCGTGCGGGCTTCGCAGGATCGCCCCGTGCAGCAAACCGGCCAGTTGCAGGTCCGCGCCATAGAGCGCGCGGCCCGTTACTTTGTCAGCTCCATCGTGACGAATCGGACGCGTCCCGATTACGGAATAGGTGCTCATGCTTTTACCTCCGCCATCTGAGTGGCTGCCTTTTGCACGGCGCGAATGATCTTGTCATAGCCCGTACAGCGGCAAAGATTGTTAGCGAGCCAAAGCCGGATTTCGTGTTCGACCGGCTGTGGGTTTTTCTCTAACAACATCTTTGACGCCACCAGGAAACCGGGCGTGCAAATGCCACATTGTAAAGCCGCTTCTTCTAAAAACGCCTGCTGGAGCGGGTGCAGTTGGTTGCCCTTGGCGATGCCTTCCACGGTCTCGATGCGGGCGCCCTGGCATTCGGGGCCGAACACGAGGCACGAGGTCACCAGCGCGCCGTCCATGACGACGGTGCAGGCGCCGCAGTTGCCGTCGTTACAGCCTTCCTTGGTGCCGGTGAGATGAAGAACATCGCGAAGGCATTCGAGCAGGCTCTGGCGCGGTTCACAGAGGAACTCGGCGGGCTCTCCGTTGACGGTTGTTTCGACTCTGACTTTGCTAGCCACTTACTGTCTCTCCTTTGCCTGGGCGACGGCGGCTTCGAGAGCCCGCCGCGTCAATACGGCACACAGATGCTTGCGATACTCGACGGTGCCTCGCATGTCCGAGATGGGGGACGCGGCGTTGCGGGCGGCTTGGGCGGCGGCTTCGAAGGCTTCGGCGCCCGGTTCCTTGCCGACCAGCGCGGCGCCGGCTTCGGTGACGAAGAGCGGTGTCGGGGCGACGGCGGCGAGGGCCACACGGGCCGCGGCAATCTTGCCATCGCTGAGGGTGACTTCGACGCCCGCGCCAACTACGGCGATATCCATCTCGTTGCGCGGAATGAAGCGCAGGTAGTGAGAGCCAGTGCCCTTGGCCTTCACGGGAATCAGCAGCGAAACCAGCAGTTCGCCAGGTTCGAGGACATTGCGGCCGGGCGCGGTACAGAAGCTCTCCACCGGCACCATACGTTCGCCCTTCGCGCCAGCGATGCGGCAGACGGCTCCCATGGCAATGAGCAACGGAGTGGAGTCCGCACTGGGCGACGAGTTACAGAGGTTCCCGCCGATGGAGGCGCGCCCCTGGATGGCCGTCCCGCCGATGATGCCGGCGAGTTCGGACAGAGCCGGGTATTCGCGCTTCACGACAACGCTGTTATGGATGACGTGGCAGGGCACGGCAGCGCCCAAGGTCAGACCCTTAGCGGCATCATAGCCGAGCTCATTGAGTTCGGCGATGCGCTTGATATCCAGCACGAGGTCCGGCGTTTTGCGGCCGGCGCGCATCTGTACGATGAGGTCCGTACCGCCTGCCAGCAGCTTGGCCGTAGGGTGTGCGCTGTAGTCCGCCAACGCTTCGGCCAGCGTCTTCGGAGCGCGATATTCGAATTCGTTCACGATTGCATCTCCCGCTTCACTCCAATACCTTAGCACCCATGAGGCGGGGCGTAGCGCGGATGAGAGGAGGAAAGTCCATCTGGCTGATCACGTCGCGCTGGAGGTCGACGCCGGGGGCGAGTTCGATCAGTTCCAGGCCTGCCGGCGTCAACTGAAAGACGGCGCGTTCGGTGACGTACAACACCGGCCGGTTATGTTTTAAGGCAAGCGCGGCGCTGAAGGTGACCTGTTCGACGTCGCGGACGAACTTGCGCGACTTGCCTTCGCGGTCGATGCAGATCCGGCCGCCGGCGCAGGAGACTTCGAGGCCGCCGGCGGTGAAGGTGCCGACGAAGACGAGGCGCTTGGCCGACTGGGCGATGTTGATGAAGCCACCGGAACCGGGGATGCGCCCGCCGTAGCGGCTGACGTTCACGTTGCCGAAGCGATCGCACTCGGCCATGCTGAGGAAGGCGATGTCGAGGCCGCCGCCGTCGTAGAAGTCGAACATGTTGGGTTGGTCGATGATGGCCTGCGGCAGGGAGGCGGCACCGAAGCTCAAGCCGCCGGCGGGCACGCCGCCGATGACGCCGGCTTCAACGGTAAGGACGAACTGATCGAGGACGCCGCGTTCGAAGGCGACCTGGGCGATGCCTTCGGCCATGCCGATGCCGAGGTTGACGACATCGCCGGCGCGGATCTCCTCGAGGCAGCGGGCGGCGATCCAGCGGCGTGGGCCGGCTTCCAGGCACGGCAGCGTGAGGGCATCGAGCGGACCCTGGGAGATCAATGCTGGGTCAAACAGGGTGGAGTAGGTCTGCCAGTGCTCTTCAGGTTCGGCGACGACGACCGCATCGACGAAGATGCCTGGTACGCGGATGGACTTGGGGTCGCGGCTATAGTCGGGGACGATCTCCTCAACTTGCGCGAGAACAACGCCGCCGGAGTTGCGGACGGCCTGGGCGATGGCCAGCACTTCGCCGGTGAGCACTTCGTGTTCGAGCGAGAGGTTGCCGAAGGAGTCCGATGCGGTGGCGCGGATGAGGCCGGCCTGCATGCGCGGGGCTTCAAAGAAGAGGGTCTCCTGGCCGCCGAGTTCGATGACGGAGACGATGTCGCGGGTGGTGCGGGCGTTGATGCGGCCGCCTTCCAGACGCGGATCGACGAAGGTGCCGAGGCCGATGCGGGAGACGACACCGGCGTTGCCGGCGGCGACTTCGCGGAACATGCGGGAGATGACGCCCTGAGGCAGGTTGTAGGCCTCGATCTCATTAGCGGCGGCGAGGGCGCCCAAGCGGGGAACGAGGTTCCAGTGGCCGCCGATGACGCGGGCGACCATACCGCGATGGCCGAGGTGATTGAGGCCGCGGGTGCGGCCATCGCCCTGTCCGGCGGCGTAGATGACGGTGAGGTCGCGGGGGTGTCCTTCCGATAGGAAGCGCTCCTCCAGAGCACGGGTGAGGGCTTCGGCATGGCCGCCACCGACGAAGCCGGAAGTGGCGAGACAGGCGCCGCCGGGGACCAGGCGTACCGCCTCGGCCGCGGAGAGGAATCGTGGTTTCCGCACAGCCCTATCGCTGCACCTTCGTCATGACGCCATCGACCGAGGCGGCGATGACCTCTTCGGTCTCCTCATCGAGAGGGCCGGGAAAGCTGCTAAAGAGGAAGGCGCCGCCACCTTCGTAGCCGCCTTCGCGCCAGACGCGTTTGGAGGGGATGTAGCCGAACACATCGTTGGAGTAGCCGGCGACCCAGGTGGTTTGCCAGCCGTACTTCTGCTTGAAGCGCAGGGCGTAATCGACGACGAGTTCGCCACCTAGGGCAAGGAGGGTGAACTCGCGGCCGAAGCGCCAGGCCTGGACGGGATAGGCATAGCGGTCGACGACCTTCTCGCCGCGATCGAGCTTGCCGAGCATGCGCTGGGCGTGTTCCCGTTCGTAGCCGGTGGTGGCGGCGAGACGCTTCTGCAACTCTTCGCGGGAGGCGAGAGGAAGGAAGCGGATCTCGGGCTTCTCCAGGATGGCGGTGAGGCCATCGCTGACGGGCCGCATCTTGCCTTTGAGAACAAGGCCAACGGCATCGGCGAGGGTGGCGCCGTAGCGCTCGGCGGCTTCGACGGTGTTGCGCGGGAGGGCGTTGGCATCGGCCCCGGCGCCCTGGACGAAGAGGGCGACGGATCCCGGGTGTTGGCGTTCGAGGGCCTCCTGGGCGTAGCCGGCATAATCGCCGTTGATGCGGTTATCGCTGAGCACGGTGTTGTGGCACGCGTATCCGAAGACGATGGCTTTCAGATCGCCGCCGGAGCGGACGGCTAGGACCGGCACGTCATGATCCACAGGACCGGGCCAGGCGCGGTTGGTGACGCGGCGGCGATTGACGGCAAAGCCGGCGAATCCCTGGTCGTAGTGGAGCGTGGCGGGGCTGAGGACGGCGATGGCCTTGTCGATGGACTCATTGATCCTGGCGGGAAGCGCGGCCGTGTAGCGGGCGATGACGGTGCGTTGGTTGCCGAGGTACTCGCCCATGCGCGATTCGTAGCTGGTGAAGTCGCCAACGATGGGGGCGCTGTGGGTGTGGGAGACGTTGAGCAGCAGCCGTTCGCGCGGGATGCCGTGCTTCTCCTTGACGTGGGCGGCGATGGCATCGGCAATGTGCGGGCGGATGCTGACGAGGTCGAGAGTGACCAGCAGGCTGCGGGCGCCGGCCGCATCTTCGAGCGCGAGGGCTTTCGACCAGATCTCCTGACGCACGCCTTCGCTGGGCTTGGTGCGCGAGGCGAAGCCGGCCATCCAGATGGACTCGCCGGGCGTGATGGAGACCTTGGCGGCTCCGGCCTTCCAGGCGGCCTGCAGTTGGATGGTGAGCAGGAGGCAGAACAGAAGGCGCCTCATTTGTTTCCTCCGGCGGTGGAGACCATTCCCCGATAGGGTACATCAATGGGCATGCGTCCGGCCCACTTGGCGGGGACTTTGCGGCCGAGAGCCCAGTGGATGGCGTTGACGGTGAGGCGCTGCATGGCATCGAGAGCGAAGTCTTCGGGGTGGCCGAGACTGGTGTAGAAGGCGCGGCCGCCGTGGCGGTTCTTCCAGGTCCAGGCGACGGGGTTCTCCTCGGCGGGCTTGTTGGGGTTGACGGCCTTGCCGGTGAGGAGGCGCTGGGCGTCCGCGGGCGGCCACTTGGGGAGCACGCGGTAGAGCCAGGAGCGGACGTGGAACTGGGCGGGAACGCCGGTGAGGATGGGGTGCTTGGCGGCGCTGGGGATGACGGCGACATCGGTGCTGGATTCGTGGCCGAAGTGGGTATGGCCGTCGCCACCCCAACCGGGCGGCGTGCCAAAGGCTTCCGAACCCCAGGCATCCCACTTGGCTTTGCGTGGATCGCCGCCGGGGTAACGGAAGGAGTGGGAGGTGGTGCGGAAGCCGATGACGGGCTTGCCGGCGGTGACGTAGCGGTCGATGTGGGCGAGTTGATTGTCGGGAAGGCGGCGCCAGCGGAGGTAGAAGACGGCGAGGTCCGCGGAGGCGAGGGCGTCGAGACCGGGGATGTCGGTTTCGCCGTTCTGGTCGGGGAGGGATTTGAGGACCCGAGTGCGGAAGGCGTAGCGGGATTCGAGTTGTTCGGCGAGGAGCGGGAGGGTGAATTCGCCGCCGTATTCGTGGTCGCCGCAGACGAACACGATGGAGGGGGCGGGGGCGGCCCGCAGAGCGGTGATGGCGGTCGCGGTGGTGAGGAGGGATCTGCGGGTCATGGGATTTATCGTACTCCGATGCATGACAGGAATCTCGCGCAGAGCCCAGAGGGATCAGGCTGCCTTTGGGGTTAGGACGGCCTGCCAGTTTTTGGCGGCTTCCCAGGCGGCGAGTGCCAGGGCCATGACTAAGTCGTCGTGGTCGGCTTCGGATTGGAAGCTGGACTGGAGGCCTCGTAGCTCGGTGAGGAGGAGGTCGTCGTCCGGGATGTGGAGGCTGCGGTTTTCGAGCAACAGCTTGAGGTTGGTGAGCAGTTGGGCTCGGG
>CAYLPH010000034.1:0-84051 GCA_964385495.1 uncultured Candidatus Solibacter sp. | reverse complement strand
CAGCAAGGAACTGGCGGATCTGGTGGTGAAGGCCGCCGCGGATAGCGATTCGCAGGTGCAGTTCCAGGCCGCGCTGACGCTGGGCAACCTCCGCGATAAGCGCTCCTTCGACACGCTCCTGGAGCTTTCGCATAACCGCTCGGCCGATCCCTGGTTCCGCCTGGGCCTGCTCACTTCGGTGGCCAACAACGCCTCGCCGTTCTTCCATGCGGTGATCGCGAAGGGCGATGGCTGGGTAACGCAGGACATGCTGGTGGAGTTGTCGGCCGTGATTGGCGCCAAGCAGGATAAGGCGGAGATTACACGCTGGTTCGCGGCCATCGAAAAGCGGAAGCAGCCCGAGCAGTTGATGACGGGCCTGAATCGCGGGCTAAAGATGGTGGCCGCCAAGCGCCTGCAGGTGGCGGCCGTGGAGCCGGTGCTGGCGCGTATGCTGGCGAACGGCAGTGAACCGGTGCAGCAGGCCGCGTGGGAGGTATCGCGCTACTTCGAACTCGCTTCGCTGATCAAGAGGGCCGCGGAGGAAGCGGTTGCCGATTCGCTGGCGGTTCCCAAGCGAGTGCTGGCCGTGCGTGCCCTGCGTGGCGGCACGTTCGCCGGAGTCAGCCCGGTCTTGCAGAAGGTGATCCAATCGCATGCGCCGGCGCCGGTGGAAGGGGCCGCGGTGGACTCCCTGGCGGCGTTTACCGAACCTGCGGCCGGCGAAATGATTCTGCAGAATTGGAAGAGCTTCAGTCCCGAGGGACGCACGCGCGCGGTGACGGCGATGCTGTCGCAGACTAACCGCATTCCGATGCTGCTGAAGGCGATTGAAGACGGGCTGGTGGAGACCTCCGCGCTGGATCCCGCGGCGCGCGGGCGTCTCTATGAGAACCCCGACGCGAACATCGCGAAGAAGGCGAAGGCGCTGCTGGAGAGCTCCAACAGCGACCGGGACAAGATCATAGCCGGCTACAAAGATGCCCTCAATGGCAAGACCGACATCAACCACGGCAAGAAGATGTTCGACGATCATTGCGCCAAGTGCCATATGCCGCGGCGTTCCGGCGGTCGCGTCGGCCCGGATCTTTCCGGCATCAACAATAAGACCAAGGAAGAGTTGCTGACGTCGATTCTGAATCCCAGCTATGCGATTGAGCCGCGCTTCGTGAACTATGTCCTTACCACGAAGGATGGGCGCATGTATGATGGCGTCATCGCCAATGAGACGCCGAATGCGATCACCTTGCGCGGCGGGTCGGAGGAAGGCGATGAGACGGTGCTGCGGAAGAATGTCGCCGAAGTGCGGGCCTCGTCGGTGTCCCTGATGCCGGATGGTCTGGAGAAGGACCTGTCGAAGCAGGACATCGCCGACATCATCGCGTACCTGAGAGGCGGACTATGATTCTGACGTTAGGATTACTTGCCATGAGCGCATTCGCCCAGAAGCCGGCCATGCCGTCGAAGGTGTACAAGTTCGAGGAGATGACCGTCCGCGACAACGGCCAGAACAAATCGCGGGCGATCCTGGAAGGTTGGACGGCGCAGGGATACGGGCTGGAGACGCACATGACCGAACTGGCGCCCGGCATGATGCCCCATGCGCCCCATTCGCACGCGCATGCGGAGATGGTGATGATTCTGGAGGGCACTCTGGAGATCACCATCGAGGGCAAAATGGATAAGGCAGGGCCGGGGTCGGTGGCCTATGTCGCGCCGGGCGAGCACCATGGCTGGAAGAACGTGGGCACCACGCGCGCCCGCTACTTCATCGTGACGCTGGGCCGGGAGCCCCGCAACGCAGCACGCTGAGAGCGCGTCATAATCAAGGAATGCGCCTCACACGCCGCGCCCTGTGCGCCAGCCTGCTCTTGACTCCCGCCCTGCCCGCCGCCGCCGGACCCGAGATGCTTGTTTTCAAAACCAGCACTTGTGGGTGTTGCGGCAAGTGGGTGGAACATATGAAAGCCGCGGGCTTTGACGTGAAAGTCACGAACGTGCCCGAGACACGCACATACCGCCAGAAGTACGGTGTTCCAGAGCAGTTGGCGTCGTGCCACACGGCTTATGTCGGCGGCTATGCCGTGGAAGGGCATGTGCCGGCTGAGAATGTCCAGCGGCTGTTGAAGGAGAAGCCGAAGGTGAAGGGCATCTCGGTGCCGGGGATGCCGGTTGGATCGCCGGGAATGGAAGCCGGGACGGAGCGCCAGGCTTATTCGGTGGTGTCGTTCACCGCGGATGGGAAGTTCGCGGAGTTTAACAAGTACGCCGCGCGATCGTAACGCCGAGTGGCGTTCAGGCTGTAGTGGGCACACTTCAGGTGGATTTATTGCACCTTTCTTGGACTGGTAACTCAATTGCGCAATCGGCGCGGGGGATCTTGGTGACGACATAGAGTCTAGTCAGTTTTTCCGGCCCAGTGTGAAATGGGGGCGTCGAGGTGGAGTTCATACTTTAGCTTGGTCGCGGGGATCACAGGAACTCCTTGGCTGTGAGTCCGAGGTTTATTGCTTTCTGGGAACGGTCGGGCTTTGTCTTCCGGAGGGTTGGGCCCGTGGGATGTTCAATGTCGAGCGGAAATTTTCAGCGCGGCGCTTTGGTGCACAGGCGCGGGAGACGACCGATTTGCCGGGTTTCACGCTGTCTCCCGACGGTATTGCCATATACTGGGTGTTGCCCGAAGCAAGTGCCAGATCAGGTTCTGGCGCAGAATACGTCCGCTGGCCAAAACCGAGTGGTCGTTGGAATTGATTCACAACGCGATGAAGTCGTCTTTAGAAGTGCAGCGATGAAGTCAAGGAGAGACGCAACGATTCGCCGTGATAGGACTTTTGCCTCGAACTTAATCCTCCAAAACTGCAATGGACCTGATTATCAATCCTGGTAGCCCCGACGACAAGCAGAGCATTCCACTTGTTACATCAAAACGCCGACACATTAAAAACGAGCAGCGCCCGCCCAAAGCGCCTTCCAGGATGTTGGCGGCAAAGCGGATCTTCCTGGATGGCCACCCAGAACGGGAACTTCGTTCGCTGTCATCGACTTACAACTGCGTTGGGATGGTATTCGCGAATCGCCGGACGTGCATCGAGCCAGATCAAGTCCAGACCATACTCGACGATGATGGGTATCGTCAGGTTTCCGATGCTGAGGTTATGCCAGGCGATGTGGTCGTGTACGAGAAAGATAACTCAATCTCCCACGTGGCGATGGTGCTCAGCAAGCAGCCTGATCTTGCCAATGGCCAATGGCGGATTCGAGTGCTTAGCCAATGGGGAGCTGACGGCGAGTATAGTCATTGGCATGACGACGTAGCCGACCTGCTAGGGGAGCCCATCAAGTTCTATAGTGAAAGAAAGGCCTGATTGATATGGGTTTGGATTACATCCTACGGACCATCGAAAGCCCTGCGTTTGCCGTGGAGCTTAACCTCGTGGCGGGGCGAGCAGCATTCTCACGAGAGTTACGCCAACATCCTGAATTGCTGGAGCTTGTTAAAGAAATCCGAAGTACCAATGAGCAGAACGTCCTATTGGATCGCGTTAAGTTGCTCTCCTCTTTGCAGATTGATGAGCGGTACGAAAACGAAGCAGATGTTGCTCTCAGCGCGTATCTGATTGCACTCAGCGAAACGGCCTCCCCAAACGTAACGAAGGAGGCGGCGGAGGTGGCCAGTCTCGCCCAGAATTGCTGGTGGACTAGCCAGATTGCTCGTGAGGTGCATTCAAGCGCTTCAAGAGCAACTGGCAGTGGGCAGTTGTGGGCTGATTATTGGTCCGCCTTCTTGGAGAGTTCGGCGGCTGACTGGCAGGCCTCGCTCAGTGCCCGCTGGGCTGAGATGGCTATGCAGTTAGAGACCTCAAAGCTGGAGACATTGAAGATACTTGAGAGTGCGGCAGGTGGCCCCTGGGCTGAGACAGCAATGCGACTGGCGGCCGCGGAGGTAGCAACGTCAAAAATCTTCAACAACATGACCGCCTCCCTCGCGCGATGTACCATCGTAGCTCCGGAAGCGCAAGCTCCCATGCTACAACCTAGCCCCTTGCTAACAGACCGAGTCGCTACGTATCGGCAGTTGTTACAGAATGCGATGGCACCCTCTATGGTTGTAACGCGTGCGCATCGCCTCACCGACAACCGGCTTAGTCCGCTGAACGGCCGATTGGGTGGCCTCGAGAATCCGCTAAACAGTTGGAGGGATGCAGCATGACTGACGAAACCCAGAGCATGACTGGACAAGGCGGCGACGACGACTTGCTCGCGGAGTACGCTAATGGAGTCTATATCGACCCATCCGTTTGGGATGTAACCCTGATCTTCGGCAAGAATTCGCCGCGGGTTCCAGGCCATGCTCAAGATCAATCTATGGACTGGAGCAGCGCGATTACCGTGCCGTGGTCGCAAGCTAAGCTGATGGCCTACTTCCTGTTAATCAACATCGCCGTTCACGAAGACGCGAATGGAGAAATCGCTCTGCCGCCGGCTTTCCTGCCGCCCAGACCGCCGATTCCTAATGTGTCCGTGTCCGAGGCACTCCAGGAGAAGCTTGGGGACATCCATGATCGCGTTATTGGCGGCAAATGGAGCAAGGCGAATAGCGACTGAGCCAAACTGCGGTGGCCTCCAGGAGCATGCGCCGATGAGACGATTGCAGTGGGGCGCAATGAGGCGTTCGCCAGTAGCGGGTGGATCCGGCGATCTCATCGAGAACCGCTTAACTCGTTTCTGGTTGCTATTCTGCTCTAACAACAGGAAGCCATCACTTCGAGAAGACGGACATCGGTAACCTTTATAGTAAGCGCCGCAACGTAAAGTGGAGTGTGGCGCTGCCGCGAAACTGCACATCGGCGCCGCTACCCGCGCGTTGCGCCGATTCCCGCTCCTGCGTCATCTCGATCTGACCATTCTTCAGCTTGCCTGTGAACTTCAGGCGCGTGTTGTTGATCTCATTGCCGGCCTGTTGCTGCTGGATAATGACGAATTCCACGTCATCCCCATTGACCTTGCCTTCAATGATCGCCGTGCTGATGTAATCGCCATACATCTTTCCGCCGATCACGGAGCCGTTCTGGGTGAACTTAAAAGCAACATCCACCACCTCGCCCAACAGGCGGGAGGGATACGCTGCCAACCAGATGCCGGACAAATCCGCGGCCGGCAGCGACACCGCCGCCAGCAGCATACTTAACAACAGCCGTTTCATGACTTTAACACGCCCTGTAACGGGCCGGTGCTATCGGCGAATCGCTCCACCGGCGCGCCGAAGGCATCCAGCATGGACACGTAGAGGTTCGCCAGCGGCGAGTCTTCGCCATAGACAAGGTGCTGGCCGGAGTCGATACGGCCGCCGCCGCGGCCACCCAACAGCAGCGGCAGTTTGTGCGGATCGTGCTTGTTGCCGTCGCAGAGCGCCGAGGCGAACAGCACCATCGAGTTGTCGAGAACGGTCGATTCGCCTTCCTGCATGCTCTTCAGCCGCTTCAGCAGATAGGCATACTCGTTCACATGCCACTGGTTGATGATCTGGTACTGGCGCAGCTTATCGGCGTCCTGCTGGTGATGCGAGACGTCGTGATGCCCGGCGCTGACGCCTTCCAGGAAGCGGAAGCTCACGTTGCTGACGGCATTGCCGAACATGAACGTACAAACGCGCGTGGTGTCGGTCTGGAAGGCCGTCGCCATCATGTCCATCATCAGCCGCACATGCTCGGCATGATCCTTGGGGTTCTCCGGGGGCGTCTGCTTCTGGTCCATCGCCACGCGGGCCTTCCATGGTTTCTGCGTGCCGTTCTGTGCCCGTTGGACCCGCTCTTCCATCGATCGCATCACCGAGAGATACTCGTCCAGCCGGATGCGGTCACTGGCACCTAGGTCATCGCGTAGCCGGCGCGCGTCGCCGAGCACGCGATCGAGCAGCAGGCTGTCCATCTTGGCGGCGTCGGCGCCCTGCCCCGTAGAAGCGCGGAACAGCCGTTCGAAAACCGCGCGCGGATTGATCTCGCGAGCCAGCGGGGTGGTTGGGGAACTCCACGCAATGTGCGACCCGTAGACGCGCGTGTAACCCACCACGGCGTCGACTCCGATCGCCACCGGGGTAACGCCGAGTTCCAACGACGGCAGCGGAGTCTGCCCGGCAATCTTCTGCGCCGCGTACTGGTCCAACGAAACGCCGTTGGCGAGATCCGCGCCGGGCGTCTTCTTGATGGTCTGGCATGTCAGGATAGCCGCTTCCTTGACGTAATGCCCGTCGCCGCCTTTGGAGTTCGCGTTCCAGAGATTGCTGAAGACCAGCAGTTGGTCCTTCACCTCCGCCAGCGGAGCCAGCGTCGGGGGCAACTGGAAATCGTGGCCCTTGCCTTCGGGAAACCAGTTCGCGACGTTAACGCCGTTTGGCATATAGAGCGCCGCCAAGCGGATCGGATGGGCCTGCGGTGCGGCAGTGTTCGCGCTCGCCTTAGCCGGAGTCATCATCTCCAGCCAAGGCAACCCAAGGGCAACGCCAGCGCCTCGAAGGACGCTACGGCGGGACAAGCGGCGGGTCATGGTTTGCTCTTCTCCTTCTCCGATTTCGACACTACCGGTTTCACCTGCGTAGTCTGCGCGGCGGAAACCGCCTGCATGCGGAACGGCTCACTCAACAAGATCTCTTCGATCAGAACCTGAGCTTTGTAATCATTCTGCTTCAGCTTGGCGACAATTTGGTCGACCGCGCAGGAATCGGTCAACGTCAACCCGCGGCCGAGGGCGAATCCGAGCAGTTTGCGGGTGAGGTTGCGAATGACCAGGTCTTTGCGATCCAGCAGGTACTTGCGCAGTTCCTCAGGGCCATTGAACTTGGTGCCGTCGGCCAGTTCGGAAGACGCGTCGATGGGCACGCCGTTGTCCTCATCGCGCCAGCGGCCAAGGACATCGAAATTCTCCAGCGCGAAGCCCAGCGGGTCGATGCGGCTATGGCAACTAGCGCATACGGGGTTGCCGCGATGCTGGCTCAGCCGTTCCTTCATGGACTTCGGCGCGGCGCCCTCCTTATGCTCTTCGAGCGGCGGTATATTGGCCGGGGGATTGGGCGGTGGCGTACCCAGGATGGAGTCGAGTATCCAGGCGCCGCGCAACACCGGACTGGTGCGGTAGGGGTAGGACGACACCGCCAGCACGGCGGGCATCCCCAGCAATCCGCCGCGATGGATTCCATCGGGCAGCATCACCCATTGCGGTTGCTTGGACTGATTCCCGCGCACCGGCAGGCGGTCCTGGAAGACCTTGCTGAAATTGCTGGTGCCGATAGTGTATTTCGAATCGATGATGTTCAGCAGCGAGAGGTTCTGTACCAGCAGTTCGCGGAAGAAGAGGATGGGCTGGAAGCGAATATCGCCGCGCAGTTCTTCGTCCTCAGCATATAAAGGATAGAGCTTGGCATCGGGAGCCTTGTCACCGGCCAGTTCGCGGGTTCGCAGCCACTGCTCGACGAACCGCTGCGCAAAGCCGAGGGAACGGTCGTTGCGCAACATGCGGGGCACCAGTTCGCGGATGACGGCCGGATCATGCAGTTTGCCCGCGGCGGCCACGTCAAAGAGCAGTTCGTCGGGCATGCTGCCCCACAGGAAGTAGGAAATCCGCGATGCGAGGGCGAATTGATCGAGCGGTCTGGGCCCGGGCCCTGGGTTCGGAGGCTCCGCGCGGAACAGAAACTTCGGCGATACCAGCGCCGCGCGCAATGCGAAGAACACCGCGCCGTCGAAGGTTTCGCCCTGTTTCCGTGCCAATTGGAATAGCGCCACGTAGGAGGCGATATCCGAATCGGTAACGGGCCGCCGGAAGGCCTTGGGCAGGAACTCGCGCAGAATCGAGCGGGCGGCATCTTCCGGCGAAGTGCCCTCACCCGGTTTGGCGATCAGGATCTTCTGCCGGGGCTTATATTCCTTGGCCGCGAAATCCATGGCGAACTTCGCCATGTCCATGTACTTTTCCGAATGCAGCGGGGAGAGGAACAGCGTCTCGGCCGCGTTGTCGAATCCTTCGCCACCGGCGCCGTCGGCTGGCAGGCCCTTGGCGATGTCCAGATGGATATCGAGAAGGTCGCGCAGGGTGGCGGCATACTCGTCGCGGTTGAGACGGCGGGTAACGGCTGGTCCCGGTTGAGGGCCAGCCGCGCATACGGCGTTATGAACCGCCTGCTCCGCGTAAGCGCTAAATGCTTCGATCTCCTCTACCGTCGGCGCGGGCGAGCCTTTGGGAGGCATCTCACGGTTCTGCACACGATGTACCGCCGAGGTCCACTTCGCCGCTTCGGCTTTCAGGCTGGGTTCCGTGCCAACGCGCGACAGGCGGAAACCACCCACGCCGGCCTTATCGTTGTGGCAACTCTCACAATACTTCTTTAGGAACACCTGCGAATGTGCGAAGGAGTACTCCTCCGCGCGCGCAACCAACGCGAGCAGACAGAAGACACTCAGGCCTGGCACAAGCAGACGGGGAGCGCGGAAACTCATACGGATACGGTACGGGCTATCTAGAGTTTATATCGTTCCCGGCTAACGTGCAGGGGCCGGAATCGGTAAAATGAGCGCCAATGCTCTCCCGCCGCCGACTGCTCCCGTCTCTTTCCTTACCAGCCTTTGCTTTCGCCCAGGAACCGCCGGTAAGGAATGCCACACCAGCCGCTCGCGACCTCCTGTCGCAGACCAAATGGGTTAATCCGCCTACCGCCCCGCTGCCCACAGGCATGGTCCACCGGACCTATGCGTCGAAAGCGCTGGGAAAAGAGGTAGGATACTGCCTCTATCTGCCGCCGTCCTACAACGCCGGGGGCAAACGATATCCCGTGATCTACAATCTACACGGCGCCGGCGGCAATGAACTGCATGGTCTGGAAGAAGCCCGGCTACTGGATAAAGGGATCCGCGAGGGACGCTGGCCGGAGATGATTCTCGTGATGCCGAACGGCGGCAAAGCTACGTTCTATAAAGACTCGCACGACGGAAAGTGGCCGGCGGAAACCATGCTGATAAGGGAACTGCTCCCTTTGGTGGACGTGCAACTCCGCACGATACCCACTCGTTCGGGCCGCGCGATTGAGGGTTTCTCGATGGGTGGCCGCGGTGCGACGCGCCTGGCGATGAAGTATCCGGATCTATTCTGTTCGCTGTTCAATCAGGCGGGCAACGTCATGCATACGTATGAAGCGTATGACGCAGGCAAGCCGCGGGTGTATCCGATGTCCTATCTTGGACTCGACCGCGCCCGCTTCGCCGATAACGACAGCTATAAGCTGTTAGAGAAGAATCTGGATAAGATCAAAGGCCGCATGCGCATCCAGGTGTGGTGCGGGACGCGCGACACCGGACACCTGGGCACCGTGCGGGAGTATCACCAGGCGTTGCTGCGCCATGGCGTGGACCACACTTATATGGAGATCGAGGGCCTGGAACATAAGCGCACGGAAATGATCGCGCGCTACGCGCCGATCTGGTTCGACTATCACGTGGAGAGCTTCCGCCGGGCTTCCGCCTGACGGCAGGCGATGCGCGTCCGCAGCCGCCCCGCTGCGCTAAACTGTAGGATTCCGCGACTGTTTCCGCGGTAAAGCATGACCACAACTTCCCCGCTGTCCCGGGCCGCCGAATTTCGGGAGCTCTTCACGAACCACGTTTTTGTTGCCGACGGCGCCATGGGGACCATGTTGTACGCCAAGGGTGTCTTCATCAACCGCTGCTTCGATGAGCTGAACGTATCGCAGCCGGGTATGGTGAAGGAAATTCATCAGGACTACGTGAAGGCCGGCGCGGAGATCCTGGAGACCAACACCTTCGGCGCCACGCGGATCCGGCTGGGCGCGTTCGGTATCGCCGAAAAATGCCGGGCGATCAACGAAGCGGGGGTGCGCCTGGCGCGCGAGGCTGCCGGCGACCGCGCTTACGTAGCAGGGGCGATGGGCCCGCTGAACGTGCAGTTGGAACCGCTGGGCCCGACCTCGTTCGCCGAAGCGCGTGCCGCGTTCAAGGAACAGGCGGAGTTCCTGATCTCCTCCGGCGTCGATCTGCTGGTGCTGGAGACCTTCGGTTACTTGAACGAGTTGCGAGAGGCGGTGTTCGCCGCTCGCGAAGTGGCGGGACCGGACATGGTCATCGTCGCGCAAATCACCATCGACGATTACGGCAACATGCTGGACGGCGGCGATGTCAGCCATTATGGTCCAGCGTTGAACGAATGGCCGGCCGATGTGGTGGGCATCAACTGCTCGGTTGGACCGAAAGCGACTCTCGAAACCATCGAGAAGATCATGCGCTATACGGCCAAGCCTACCAGCGCCATGCCAAATGCCGGACATCCGGCGCAGGTGGAGGGCCGCCAGATCTACCTCTGCTCGCCGGAGTACATGGCCCAGTATGCGCGCCGCTTCCTCTGGGCGGGCGTTAAGATCATCGGGGGTTGCTGCGGCACCACGCCGGATCACATTAAGGAACTCGTGAGCGAGGCACGCTCCCTGCAGCCGGCGCAACGCAAGCTAGCCATTACGGTGGAAACGCCGGAGAGCAAAGCGAAGGCACTGCCGAAGGTAGGCGTGGCCGCCAAGTCGGAGTTGGGCGCCAAGTTGGCGGCTGGAAAGTTCGTGGCGTTTGTGGAGATTCTGCCGCCACGCGGCGTGGACGCCTCCAAGGAGATCGCCGGGGCGAAGCTGTGCAAGGATCACGGCATTGATTGCATCAACGTGCCGGACGGGCCGCGGGCCAGCGCCCGTATGAGCGCGCAGGTATGCTGTCAATTGATGCAGCGCGACGCCGGAATCGAGACGGTGCTGCACTTCTGCTGCCGCGACCGCAATATCCTAGGCATCCAAAGCGAGTTGATCGGCGCCCATTCGGCGGGTGTACGAAACCTGATCTGCATTACGGGCGATCCGCCGCGCATGGGCTCCTACCCGAACGCCACGGCGGTCTTCGATGTGGATGCCATCGGCCTGACGAACATCGTCAATAACCTGAATCATGGGCTGGATATCGGCGGCAATCCAATGGGTTCGCAAACCGCGTTGCTGCTCGGTGTGGGGGCAAACCCCGGTGCGCTCAATATGGACGAGGAACTGCGGCGTTTCGACTGGAAGGTGCAGGCGGGGGCCGAGTACGTGGTGACGCAACCGGTATTCGATCTCAAGCTGCTGGAAGCCTGGCTGAAAGCCACTGAGCATTACAGGATCCCGCTGCTAGCCGGCATCTGGCCGCTTACCAGCTACCGCAACGCCGAGTTCATGGTGAATGAATTGCGAGTTCCGGTACCGGAAGAATACATGGAACGGATGCGCCGGGCCGATAATGCGGAGAAGGCGCGCGCGGAAGGAATTGCCATCGCCCGCGACATGGTGGAGCGGGTACGCAAGCTGGTGCAGGGCGTGCAACTGAGCGCACCCTTCGGCCGGTATGACATGGCCATTCAGGCCGCTGAGGCTATTGGCGAACGCTAAACCCGGAAATCGGAGAGAACGGAACTACCTTGGCGACAGACCTGATCGAAATCGACGCGGAGAATCCGTCAATCGGAGCGCTGGAGAAGGCGGCGAAACTGCTGGCAAAGGGAGACCTGGTGGCAGTGCCCACCGACGGCCTCTATGCCATCCTGGCCGATCCGTTTAATTTGCATGCGGTTGGGCGGGTGTTCGATGCCAAAGGGCGGGAGGCGTCGCGCTCGCTTCCGCTGATCGTGAGCGACCTTCTGATGGCGGAGGATCTGGCCAAGGAGACCACCATGCGGTTCACGCTGCTGGCGCGGCACTTCTGGCCCGGACCGCTCACGATCATCGTGCCGGCGTCGGCCAAAGTGCCGCTCAAGGTTACGGGTAACACCGGCCGTCTGGCGATGCGGCAGAGCAAAGCGCCGGTGCTGCGGAAATTGTTGGAGCGGATGGACCAGCCGCTTATCGCCACCAGTGCGAACATCTCCGGCCAGCCCACCTGCCGCAGCGGCATCGAGGCATTTGCGGTGATGGATGGGCGAATCGATCTGGTGCTGGATGGCGGTCTTTGCAGCGGTCCGGGCAATACTACCGTCGATGTCACCGAGCCTTACTGGCGAGTCATCAGAGAGGGCGCGATCCCGGAGAAAGAGATCGCGGAGTGTTTGAGCCAGGGATAGCGGCAGCGGCAGCGATGCCGGGTACTCCCGTATACTCAACCCATGTACAGCGAAACGGACGCGCAGGACTGGTTCAAGAAGTGGGAAGGGGACATCGAGCACATGTACCTGGACACCGTCGGAGTCGTGACGGTGGGGGTAGGCGCCGCGCTGCTGGCGGTAGCCGATGCGACCGCGCTCGCTTTCGTCGTGCGGGCGGGTGGCGCGGCGGCGACAACGGCGCAGATCACAACCGACTACGACGAGGTGAAAAAGCAGACCAAGGGGCAGTTGGCGGCAACCTACAAGCAATACACGAAGTGCGATCTGCCGCAGGCAAAACGCGATGAACTGTTATTGACCAAGATCCGCGGGTTTGACGCACGGCTAAAGGCGCGGCTACCGGACTTCGCCAGCTATCCGGATCCTGCCCAACTCGGGTTGTTGGAAATGATCTACAACCTGGGCGAATCGGGGCTCTTCGACAAGTTTCCTTCGTTCATCAAGGCGGTGAAGGCGAAGGACTGGACAACGGCGTCCAGCGAATGCAACCGGATCGGACCGTCGAAGGCGCGCAACGATGCGACCAAGGCGCTGTTCACCAAGGCAGGCAGTGAGACGCATACCGCGGAGCCATGGCTGCCGAACTCGATCTGGAACCTGTGGCCGTTCGGTAAGCCGAGCGGCTGGACTTGGCCGATGTAGGGCGCCTCTATGGCGCCAGATCCTTCACAAACACTAGCGGCCCCTGCGCGGATTTGCGGGTAACCAGGGCAAGGCGCACGGTTCGGTAGGTGCCCCCGCGTAGGGAATGGCTGACCTCGATGAGCAGGTCTTCCCAGCCGTCACCGTCGAAGTCCGCACCGCCGGCAAGCGATCGCAGGACGGAATCGGTGGAGGCGGTGGTTACCTCGACCGTGCCGGACGCCATGGGAGACGCACGCAGCGCAGGTTCGAGGTCCTTCCAGGTCTGCCCCTTTTCGGCGGCGGCGCGAACGCGGCGCTGATCGTCATTAGACACGATCAGCGAAAGGCCGGGCGGCAACAGACTTACAGCAGCGGGATTCAGTTCGAAAGAAGCGAAGCCGGACTGGCGTGCCGGTTTTGCCTGCTGGATCGCCCGCAAGGCAAGGCAGCGGATGGTTTGCGATTCCAGCGCCTGGCCGTCCCGTTCGGCGACGGCGGTGTAGCCCTTCGCCTGAAGATCCAGGCTGGAGGCGCAGTTGGTGATGCTCGCCGTCGAGCCGTCCTTAGTCACAGCCACTGGCGCGGGCCAGGACCGCTGCATGGCGGCGCCGATGGCGGCGGCACTTTCGAGTCCGACACTGGGCGACCACCATACGGCAGACGCCGCGGGAGGCGCGGCATGGCAGCCAAGCAGACAGACCCAAGCCGCGGAAGTAAGGATCCAAGGGAAGGCGAAGCGTCCGGCGCGCATGTCCCTTACAGGGTATTACGGACTCACCTCCCAAAGTAGCCGCTGACTTCGACAACTGCGTTGGTATGGCGCTAAGCGTCCGATCCGGCGCGGCAAGTATCGAGTGCAAAGCCCACGGCCTAAACGGCCATGGCGAAGTTGTCGTGGCGGGCCTGGATGCCCGCGGCCCAAGTCTTCAGATCCACGCCGCCAGGACAAGCCGTAACAGTGGGTCCTTCGAAGGTGAACGTTTTCCGTCCTCCGCCGAACTGAATCTGCACGGCGGCCGTAACCGGAACACCAAAGCTCTGCGTCAGCTTGTTGACCAGGCTTTTCCCCTTCGCCCCACCTCCGACGCTGCAGCCGAGCAGTTGCACGCTGCCATAGGGACACAGCAGGCTCTGCAACATGGCGAGTTGGGCTCCGGTGGTTCCGAAGTTTTCGTCGGAGATGCCCGCCAGGTGCCGCTGGCCGTTGGCGGCGCCGGAACTGACACCCTGATTTCCCTCGCCGCCATGACCGTGAATGCGCAGAAGGGCAATGGAACCTTCCCCGCGTGCCTTGGCTTTCACCGCGCGGACCAGTTCCTGCACGCCGTTGCTGCAGCCGAACAGCACGATGGGATCGCCGCCCTGCTTACGGATATCTTTCACTTCGAAATCGATGAGATTCTGGTCCGTGCCGTCGACCACGTCGATGGTCCGCAGTTTCTTCGGCGCCAACAGCCGTTCCCAATTGTCCTTGCCGATGCAGCCGTCGGTGATCACTTTGTGGTGCTTCTGGAAGTTGACGACGGCGACGCGCGTAAAGGCATCGAAGCGGCCCGTGCAGTCGATGGAAGCATAGGGCTTCGACTGGCGTAGCAGCAATTGCGCGGTGGCGACCACCGGGAGCGCCATTCCCTGTTCAAGATAGATCATTTCCGTTCCCTTCTTCGCTGTATTGGGCGCGACTGGCGGCGGCTTTCGATCATCCCGGTGTGAAAGAATCGAACGCATGTTGCATAGAAGAGCGTTTCTTGGAGCGGGGCTGGCAGCGGCGGCCGCGGGGGCACAGCAGCCTCGCAAGCCGAACGTCATTGTGATTCTGGCCGATGATCTGGGTTATGGCGATCTCAGTTGCTACGGCAACACCCGCCACCGCACCCCGCACCTGGACCGCATGGCCAAGGAAGGCATGCGCTTCACGCATTTCTACACGCCGATGCCGTTCTGCGCGCCCACTCGCAGCAGTCTGCTGACGGGACGCTATCCGTTCCGCACCGGGATGACGGGCAATCCCGCTCCGGACGCCGGTCTCAACTTTGGCATGCCCACCTCTGAGATCACGCTGGCGCAGGCCTTGCAGCAGCGGGGCTACCGGACGCTATGTATCGGCAAGTGGCACCTGGGGCATACGGCGGAGTTCCTGCCCACGCGGCGCGGCTTCGAGGAATACCTGGGCATTCTCTATTCGAACGACATGCGGCCGGTGCAACTGGTGCATAACGAGCGGGTGGTCGAGTACCCGGTGGCGCAATCGGAATTGACGCGCAAGTACACGGCGAAGGCGCTGCAGTTCATCGAAGCCAATCGCGAGAGGCCCTTCTTCCTCTATTTGCCGCACGCGATGCCGCACAAACCGCTGGCCGCTTCGGAAGACTTCTACACGCCGGACACCCCTGGCGACCTCTACAGCGATGTGATCCGGGAGTTGGATTGGTCCGTCGGGCAGGTGCTGGATAAGGTGAAGGCGCTGGGGCTGGATAACGACACGCTGATCCTGTTCACGTCGGACAACGGGCCCTGGTACGGCGGATCGACGGGCGGGTTGCGCGGGATGAAAGGGCGCTCGTGGGATGGGGGCATCCGCGTGCCGATGATTGCCCGCTGGCCGGGACGCGTGGCGCCAGGGGTGGTTACGAAGGAACTGGCGGGCACCATCGACATCCTCCCGACGGCACTGGCGGCAGCCGGAGCGCCGGTGCCGCAAGACCGCGTCATTGATGGGCGGAACCTGCTGCCACTGCTCTCCAAGGCTGATGGCAAGAGCCCGCATGAGGCCCTGTTTGCGATGTCGGGGACGCAACTGGCGATCGTGCGGTCCGGCAAGTGGAAGCTGCATTATCGCGACCCAGGGCGCGACGGGATGTTGGATGACTCGCAGGTGACAAAAGACTGGGTGGACCCCCGTGGGCCGGACGGTGTAACGCTGGTCGCGCAGACCGAGCAGGCGCGGCCGGCGTCGGAGCATCCGGGCGTGCGCGGCGGCGCCTCGGGCAAGGCATTCCTGCTGTTCGATCTGGAGGCGGACCCGGGCGAGCAGCGGGACGTAGCCGATTCGCATCCCGACGTGGTGAAGCGGTTGAAGGCGCTGTTCGAGAAGTTGGATGCCGAGGTGCCGCGGGCGTCTCCGCCGCAGCCCGGCGCGAGGCGCATTATGCGGTTGAAGGGAGGCGCGTTGCGGTATGACCTGGAAGCAAAGCCGTAAGGAGGACACGATGGCCCGTCACTTGCCAGAAGAGAAGCGATCCGAAAGGAAATCAGGAGGCGGAATGGCCCATTTGCGTGGAATTGCGCTGGCGCTACTGAGTGTGGCCGCGCTGCCTGGGGCGGATCCCACATTCCTGCGCCGATCGGTGAGGGAAATCGCGCCGCAACCCGACGACCTGACGATGGGGGCAACCGGCGCCTCCTACAAGCCGATCTTCGGTATCGGCGACGCGCAGACGCGGATCGTAAAGGGCGTGGCACGCTACGGCGAACTGACCGTGGCCGGTGGTGGCGCGTCGGCGCTGGTCAGCTATCCAGCCGAGGAGCAGCTTTACTACGTCACCTCCGGCAGGGCGGCCTTGCGGTATGGCGAACAAGAGGCGCCGATTCGCGCGCACGACTTTATGTATCTGCCCATAGGGGTGAAGCACGGCATCGTGAATCGCGGCAGTGAACCCGTGAAGGTGCTGGTAATGGGCTTCAGGATCCCGCCCGGAACAACGCTGGAGCCAACGCCGAAGCTGCTGCTGGCCAATGCGGAGGATGTAAAGCTGGTGCCGGTGCAGGGGCACGGGCCCACCAGCCTGTTCAAACTCCTGATGGGCACCACCGATAGCACGCGCGACAAACTGGCCGCGGCCAACCAGATGGTGAGCCTCTTCATCATGGACTTCGCGCCCGGCGGCACCAACATTCCCCATCACCATGAGATGGAAGAAGAGATTTACTACATCCTCCGCGGGCGCGGCGAGATGGTGGCGGGCGGCGGCGCCGATGGCAACGAGGGCCGCTACCCGGCGCAAGAGGGCGACGCTTATTTTATTCGTCTGAATACGACGGTGGGGTTCTACAGCGGGTCAAAGGAAGGCGAGCCGCACGACCTTGTGCTGGCGGTGCGTTCGCGCTTCCCGTTCCCGAAAACGAAACGCTGAATCACCAAGGAGGTGTTATGCCGTTCTCGAATTCGCGGCGCCTGAGCCGCCGCCGGATGTTGGGGCAATTCGCCGCGATCGGCGGAATCCTGCAACTGACCGAGGATAAGGGGCAGGCGCAAAGCGGGAACGGCGCGTTTAACCGTGGCTCGGCGCCCAGCCAGTTGCGGATTACGGACATGCGCTCGGTGCTGATCGCTTCGAACTACGATTACCCCATCATCCGCATCGATACAAACCAGGGCGTGTATGGTTTAGGCGAAGTGCGCGATGCGGGGCGCGAAGGAACGGCCCTGGTGTTGAAGCCGCACCTGATAGGGAAGAACCCTCTCGCGATCGAGCCGATTCTGGATAGCATTCGCAACTTCAGCAATCACCAGCGCATGGGCGGCGGCTATAGCGCGATAGACATGGCGTTGCACGATATTGCGGGCAAGGTGTACGGTGTGCCGGCATGGCGGCTGGTAGGGTCGAAGTACCGCGACAAGATCCGCGTCTATTGCGACACCGACGAATCCAGCGATCCGAAGATCTACGGCGAGCGCATGAAGCGGCGTAAGGACCAGGGCTTCACGTTCTTCAAGATGGATATCGTGCCGGGCATGCTGAAGCATATCCCCGGCGCGTTGAACGATCGCAATGTGGCGACGCCGAAAGGTCTGGACTACATGTGCGAGTTCATCCAGGCCGTGCGCGACGCCATCGGATGGGAGGCGCCGCTGGGCGCGGACCACTTCGGCCCGCTGACTACCAATGATTCTATCCGCTATGCGCGCGCGTTCGAGAAGTACAACCTGGCCTGGGCGGAAGACATGATCCAGGTGGGGCACCTCGGCCCTGGCGGTGATGCTCCCAAGAACTGGCGCGCCTACAGGGAACTGACCGATTCGACCACCACGCCCATCGCCACCGGCGAAAGCCTGTTCGGGCTGGAGGAGGGATTCAAGGACCTGATTGACCATCGGGCAGTAGACATTGTTCATCCCGATCCGCTGACGTCGGGCGCGATACGCGAGACCAAGCGCATTGGGGATTATGCCAGCCTGCACGGCATCCAGACCGCGATCCACTTCGCCGGTTGGCCGGTGGGCTGTATCGCCAGCGTTCATATGGCGGCCACGTTGAAGGACATGCTGGCCATGGAGAATCACGCGGTGGATATTCCCTGGTGGGGCAGCCTGGTGAACCAGCCCGCAAAACCCATCGTGGACCGCGGATACATCACCGTGCCGGATACGCCGGGGCTGGGCGTGGAGTTGAACGAAGCAGCCGTCAAGGAGCATATCCGCAAGGGCGGTTACTTCGAGCCGACGCCTCAATACGACGACTACATCCTGGACCGCTTCCGCAAGGGCGGACCCTATCCGCACCTGGATGAGAACGGTAAGCCGGTGGTAAGCCAGTAGGCGGGCTCCCGCGGTTTACCCTGCGATTCCCGCTGGATTAGGCCCTCAATCAAGCGTATGATGAGGGCGAGGTCTGGAGACGTATGCCGGACGAATTGGCCGAAGTACCGGCCGAGCTGCTGGAGACACGACTGCGGCGATTGGGGGAAGGCATCGGTAAGGTGGTGTATGCCTCCACGCATTGGGTGGTGAAGCGGCAGCGCTCGCCGTCGGAGATGCTGGCGCTGATCGTGATCTGGCGGCTGCTGCGGCGCATGGAGCGGTTGCTGCCGTGGGGGCTGGGCAAGGGCCTCCTGGAACGGCCTTCGCCGCAGATCCGGTTGCTGCGCCGCATGCTACAGCCGGTGGTCCGTCTGATTCCTCTGGGCGTCTGGCTCTCCACCCGCATCGGAATGACGTGGCGCACGTATCGCAAGCGCGACCGGCGCGGCGAGCGGTTGGCGGAGCGCTACCTGGCCGATGGCGAGTTGATGCCGCGCACGATCCAGTTCGCGCCGGTATCGGTGAAGGTGCAGGGATGGCCGGGCTGGCTGACGGTGAGTGAAGCGACGGAACGCGTGGAGGCGACGCTGCTGGACCGGCTGCGGGAGTTGGCCCAGGCGGATCGCTATGGCGAGCTGGAGCACTGGCTGAACCGGCTGCTGGAGGTGCGGCAGGCCGGCTGGCGCCGCGGCCTGTTCTCCGTGGATGCGCACTTGAAGAACTTCGGCGTGGTTGGCGAGCGCATCGTGTTGCTGGACGCCGGCGGGCTGACGCAGAGTTGGAGTGAGATCGAAAGCCGGCTGGCGTACGAAGAGGGTGTATCGGAACCGCACGCGCAGTTGGGTTTGCGAGACGTGCTGGCAGCGCAGCCGGCGATCGCAACGCGATTCAACGAACGGTGGAAGCAGGTGGTCCGGCCGGAGATCGTACGCCAGCACTGGCCACAGCAAGCATAACGACGCACGCGTTCCGGTGCTAAAATCCCCTGAAAGCGTAATGGGGAATAAAGTTCGTCGGAAATGCCCGTGGGCTGCGTGCGCCCTGATGGCGATGGCCAGTGCCACGCTACTGCTGGCCCAGTCCGGTGGCGGCACGATCCAGGGTACGGTCAACGATGCGTCGCAGTTTCCAATACCCGGCGCGAAGGTGGAGATCCTGCATCTCGCGACCGGCCGTGCGACCGAAACAAAATCCAACGAAAGCGGTTTTTTCGTCTCCCCGCCGCTTTCCATCGGCAAGTATCGGGTCCGCATCAGCAGTGAAGGGATGAAGCAGTGGGAGAGTGAGGTGCAGGTGGAAACGGGCCGCACCAGCGATCTTTCCCCCGCGCTGCAACCGGGCAGCGTCTCAGAGCGCATCGAAGTAGTGGACACGGCGCCGCTGGTGACGCAGACGGAACCGACGGACGGCTCGACGCTGGATGCCCAACGCATCAAGGAAATCCCGATCAATGGCCGCAATCTGAACACGCTGGTGGAGTTGGCCACGCCCGGGGTAGAGATGACGGGCGACGTGAATGGCGGCGTGCGCATCAGCGGCTTGATGGCCTATTCGACGGACTACGTGCAGGATGGCGCATCGTCGAACAACCGGGAGTTCGGCGGGTCGGCGAATCTGCAGGGTTTGGAGTCGATTGGGGAAGTGAAAGTAGAGACCAGCACGTCGTCGGCACGGTATACCCGGCCGACGTCGGTGATTGTCTCTACAAAGAGCGGCACAAACAACCTGCGCTTTTCCTTGTTTGAGACCCATCGCAACAACGCCTTCGGCGTGGCGCGCGCCAGACAGGACGTAAACCTGGACGGCAGCCCTTACCGAACACCAAAGCTGATTCGCAACGAGTTCGGCGGATCGGTGGGTGGACCCATCGTGATTCCCAGTTTCGGCCTGAACGGCCGCAAGACGCTCTACAACGGACGCAACCGGTCGTTCTTCTTCGTCTCGCAGGAGAACCTGGAACTGCGGCAGGGGTTGACGCGTGAGTTCCGCGTGCCGACCGCAGCCATGCGAGGCGGCGATTTCAGTGAACTCATCGACGCCCAGGGGCGACGGCTGCAACTCTACGATCCGGCCACCACACGCACGGAAGAACTGCCGAACGGCCGCGTGGTGGCCGTGCGCGATCCTTTTCTCAACAACCAGATTCCGGTGGACCGGCTGAATCCATTGGCGAAACGCATCTACGAGATGACGCCGCTGCCCACCGATATCACCAACCCGGTGGCGGCGGCGAATCTGAAGATGGTGGTGCCGACCACCAATTATCCGAACCTCAGCGACAATCCGCTGACAATTCGCGTTGACCACAGATTCAGCACTAAGGACAACGTCTTCGTGAAGTACAACGGCGGGCTACGCACGGCGCTGTTCATGGCCACGGCGGGTAACACCGGAGCCCCGACGTCGAATTGGGAAGCCAACACGACCTATCTTCCGGTGAAAGGCCGCGCCACGGCGATGAGTTGGATCCACACGTTCACGCCAAGCCTGTTCGTGGAGACGCTGGCCAACCGCACCTGGACCTTCACCCGGACCGTCACGGGCCTACAGCAGGACCAACGCGACTGGTCGAAGGAACTGGGACTGCCAAATCCGCTCCAGGAGATCGGCTGGCCCAACATCACCAACAGCGGCTTCATGGATTACATCGAGGGCGACAACCGGCGGCAGTTGTACAGCATGGTCACCAACGTGGAGCAGAACTACACGTACATCCGCAGGACGCATAACCTGCAGTTCGGGGTGCGCTGGCATGACGAGAAGCAGCACCTGCTACCGGACCAGGGCGCGATCTCGGGATCGGTGCAGTTCGCCAGTAACGCAACGGCATTGGAATCCTCCACGCTGGGCTCGCAGTTGAATCCGGGAATCGTTCCGCAGACCGGGCACAATGCGGCCAACTTCTATTTAGGTGTCGCCAGCCAATACACGGTGGGGTTGAAGCGCGGCATCATGCGCGTCAACGAACAAAACTGGGGAATCTACTTCCAGGACAACTGGCGCGTTTCCCGGCGTCTGACCCTGATGCCGGGCTTTCGCTGGGATATCAACCCGGCCTTCACCGAGAAGAGCAACCTTCTGTCGGCGTTTGATGTCGACAGCCATTCGCTGGTGTTTCCCGAATCGCTGGACTATTACTACAAGCTTGGGGTGACGAATCCAAACGTGGTTGAGACTTTCGAGCGTGTAGGGGTCACGTTTAAGAGCGCGGAGGAGTTGGGCCGGCCCAGGCAATTGTTCCCATCGAACTACTTCGACATGGCGCCGCGTATGGGTTTTGCCTACAACTTCTCGGGGGACAAGCGCCCGTTTGTGATCCGCGGCGGCTACGGCCTGTACATCTCGGCGGTGCCCATGCGCACGCTGCTGGCGCAGTTCTCCGGTCTGCCACCCTTCCGGCTCGACTACACCTACAACGTCACGGCAGCCAACCAGAGCCCGGATGGCATCGCCAACTACCTGCTGCGCACAACGCCGCAGGTGTACGCGGGCGTGAATAGCCGCGATGTGATCGACTTGGACGACCCCTCCACCGTCTCGCGCGGACGAAGCGTGGTGGGCCTCGACGGCAGACAACCGAGCCTGAAGATTCACGAGATGAATCTGGCGCTCGAAAAGCAGGTGGCCGCCAGCACGGTGGTGCGCGTCACCTACAAAGCCAAGCTGGGCGTGAACGCCGACCAATTGTTCAATATCAACCCGCAGCCGACGGATTACATCTGGTACCTGACGACCGGGCGCGCTCTGCCCACCGGCGAGTTCTCCGGCGTCCTACGGCGGCCTTACGACCGCAACGCCTACACCGATGTGCGAATCCTCCAGCGCACCGGCTATCTGAACAGCTCGACATGGGCTCTGGAAACCGAACGCCGCTTTCGAAACGGCCTGAGCTTCCAGGGCTTCTATACGCTGACCAACGCGCTGCGGCTGGCCGGCAACTCGTTCCGCGACGATGTGGCGTCGGCGACCAACGCCTATTTGCCGGGCGCGGTACCCACCAGTTTCAAGGAATTGAACCGCTTTCTGTTCTATGACCGCGACACCGGAATCCCCAAGCACCGCATCCGCTGGAACTGGATCTGGGACATGCCGGTAGGCCGCAAGAAAGCCTACGTCAATAGCATCCCAAGCTGGCTGGACAAGATTGTGGGCGGCTGGCGCATGTCGGGCATGGGAACGTGGATGAGCACCTGGTATTCCCTGCCCACTGGACAGTGGGGTGAGATGGGCGATTTCGAAGTATATGGGAAGCAGCATCCGATCCTGGATTGCCGCCAGACACCCATCACGGCGCGTCGCCAAAGCGATGAGCGCTGCGTGTCCGGCTATCTGTGGCACAACGGCTATATCTCAAACCGTCACATCAACGCTATCAATGAGAGTGGCGTGCGGGTGGGGGTCTTCGGGCTGCCGGAGAACTACAAGCCCGCGCAGAAGCCAGTGAATCCATGGCCCGTCAATGGCAAACCCACCGACCTGCTGAACGCCGACTACGATACCAACGTGGTCTATCTTCCGTTGATTACCGGGGGCGTGGTGCGCGTCAACAAGGACACGGGGCTACACCCCTGGCGCAATCAACACCGGCTCGGCCCCTTCAACTGGGTAATGGACGCATCGCTGATGAAGTTCTTCCACTTCTCGGAAACTGCCAGGCTGCGCGCCAATGTCGATGTGTTCAACGTCCTCAATAACCAGGGCCTGCGGGTACCGAATGCGGAGGGCATCGTGAGTCTGGCGAACTCCTATGACGCGGTGGGCTTCCGTCCCCGCCAATTGCAGATTACGCTGCGGCTGGAGTTCTAATTCGCGGTGCCGATCCGCAGCAGCAGCCGCGGTTCCTCGGCCATGCGCTGCCCGCGCGCTTCCAACGTGATGGGGTGGAGTCCCGGTTGCAGTTCGTCCGGCACGCGCACCTGGATCTGATAGGTTCCGGCGATAGCGCCCGGATAGCAACCGGCGAAGATGACCTCCGCCTCCAGACCGCCGATGGTCAGGACTGGCGTCTCGGTGACAGCATTGCCAGTAGCGGCGCAGAACTGGCCGTTGGCGAGGTTGTCCGCCAGGTTACCGAGTCCGGATGCGACGAATACAACCACGGAGCCGGGCGCAACGGCCTGATCCTCCATGAGTCTCGCGCCGGTGGCGTCTTCCGCCAGAGGCAGGAACCCGTCGGCCAGCTTTGCCGCGGCGAAGAGAGCGGGGTTGGCGGCACGCGCCGCAATGCGATCGGGGTGAATGATCTGCAGTCCCTGCCAGGAGTAGTAGAGCAGATAGCCTGCCGCCGGGACACCCGTCTGCACCTGGTAGACCGCCTGCGTATCGTCGGAATAGAGCACTGGCAGAACGGTGCCGGTGACGGTGGCAAACTCGATGGCTCCGGACCAGTTGCCGAGCGTGAGAGCGGGGTACGGCGCGGCTTGTCCCGTGGCGCGCAAGGAGCCATCGAGCACGAAACCCTGCCCGCCGGCCGGACCCAGGCCCGTCCCGATCACCTTAATCAACTGCCGCGGCGCAACGACTCCGGGGTTCTGCCCGTTGGCGGCGTTAACGATGTTTCGCGTCTCGATGACAGGCTGCTGGATCCAGTTGCAGGATGCGGGCTCGTCCAGCCGGTAGAAGCCGCCATCGTTGGAATGCACAATGAGAGTGTCCCCCGCCAGAACATAATCGGGAGCAAATGTGGCACCCGTTTCCAGCACTGGCAAGTCCAGGTACTCCATGCGTCCGAACTCCCCGCGAAATAAGCGGTTCACCGCAGTGAAGTACGGGCGGCTCTGCCAGCGGGTGAACGAGACGTAAGGCAGCATGGCCGTGCCGGGTTCCGCTTCTCCCACCCCATTGGGGCTGAGCCGCAGAATGCGGCGGAAGTTGGAGCCGTTCCCGGCGATTGCCGCTACCGTCCCATCGGGAAGCGTGAGCAAATGATACAGCCCGCGCAAGGAGAAGGTAGTGACGTTGCGTGTAGCCTTTGACCAGACGGCGATCGTGCTTTCAAATACGCCGCCGGTGGGCGTGGCGCCGGCCTGAAACCAATAAAGATTGCCCACCGCATCGGCTGCCAGCCTCTGGTGAGAGGAGAGCGAGCCCATGGTGTTGTAGACGATGTCCTGCCCGGCCGCATCCTTCAGCACGGATACCTGGCCGCTGGTTTCCACTACAAGAATCCGCGAGCGATAGGTATCCCCGACGATGATCCGGCCCTCCGAGTCGATTGTGAAAGCGACAATGCCGTAGATGGTCAGTTCGGTGGCGCGCTTGCCGCCGGCATCGCCAATCTCGCCGCCGCCCCCCACCAGCACGCGCGGCCGCGCTCCGGCTTCCACGATCGCGGAATGGGTACCCAGGTTCGTGGAATAGACAAGACTATTGGTACGCGGATTCCAAACGCCATACGGAGGCGCCTGCCCTTCCACCAGCGGAGGTACCGGCGCACCGGCCAACACCTGCTGGCGCGCGTTCGCCAGCCGCACCAGTGGGAAGCGCTGGTCGGGCCGTGTGGAGCCTTCGAAATAGAGCGCCCCTTCGTTATCAATCGCCCGCGGAGTTCCAGTGAACGGCGGGAAGGGATTGCTGCCCGTCTCGACGATGCCATTGGTGCGGATGGGGTAAACGCGGTTGGCACTGGAAGCCCCTGGCGCGCCATTCGGAAACTGCAGAATGGAGACGGCGGTATCGAAACTTTGATTGACCGTGCGAATGATGCCGTCGGCGCCCACCAAGCGCAGATGTCGGCCGCCCAGATCACGGATCCAATAACTGCCATCGGGGAACGGAACCACTTGGCGGGGATTGGAAAGCGCGGCTTGCGTGGCCGGCCGGCCGTCGCCGGTAAGGCCAGTTGCGGCGGCGATCAGAGTCGAACCGGCAATCGTCCGCAGTACGCCATCGGCATCCAGACGCCGGACGCGGTTGTAGCCGTCGACGATCAGCAACTCATTGTTAAAGCTGAACGCGATGTTGACGATGCCGCCGAGATTCACGTCCTCCGGCGCACCCTCCTCGACATTGAAACCTGGCCGCCCGGAACCGGCTACGTGCTCGATCCGCCCGTCGCGCAGCCGGAAGACTTGGCCAGTGGCGGTGAAGTGCAGCACCCCATCCCGGGAAAACAGCAGTTGGCCCACAGAGGGTAAGCCGTTGGTGCGCGCTTCGCCAGTGGTGACGCGCTCCGTGCGCGTTCCATTCCCGGCAACGGTTTCCATGCGGTTGTCTGGAGTAATGCGGCGGATGCGGCTGGCAGTGTCGAAGAAGAAAATGAGCCGCTCGGGAGACACGGCGGTGACGCCTGTCTGGAATGTCTCGCTTTCCGTGGCTCGCTCGCCTTCCAGCACCTTCAGCGGAGGTTGGGCGGGAGACAAAGGCGTCACGCGGCAAACTTGGGCCGGCGCCAACAGAGTCACGCTAAGCAGGAAGAGAAGGAGTGCCAATCTGCGTTTGTAGCACAACGGCACGAATAGGAGGGAAGGCGGCCCCGGTATCGGAACCGCCGTCCGCGGAGGCAGGGCAGGACTAGCTGGCCAGGGACTTCGCTACCGAGAGCGCGGTCTCATAGTTGGGATGTTCCGCCACTTCGGACACATACTCGGCATGGCGCACCACGTTGTCCTTGTCGACCACGAAGATGGCCCGGCTTTCGATGCGCAGTTCCTTGATCAGCGTGCCGTAGCTGGCGCCGAACGAGCCTTCTCTGTGGTCGGACAGCATCTTCACCTTGTCCACGCCGAACGCGCCGCACCAGCGCTTCTGGGCGAAGGGCAGATCCATGCTGACCGTGTAGATATCCACGCCGGGCAGGGCGGCGGCCTCTTCGTTGAAACGCTTGGTCTGGGCATCGCACACGGGCGTATCGAGGGAGGGCACCACGCTGAAGATGCGGATGCTGCCGGCCGTGCTGGACAACGTCACCGGCTGCAGGCCGTTATCGACGGTCTCAAACTCGGGGGCCTTGTCGCCGGCCTTCAGTTCAGGCCCAACCAGCGTGAAGGGCTTGCCTTTGAGTGTAGTCGCACCGGGTCTTTCCATGTTTTCAGTCTCCTTGTGTCTTGTCTATTTGAACCAGGTAAAAGGGCGGGGTACCGCTTCAAAATGGCTATTCTAGCAGCTTAGCGAAAGCCTCCACCGTAGTCACCGGAAGCTGGCAGGCAAAGTTTTCGCAAACATAGGCGGTGGCTTGGCCGGCCAACGGCTTCATCGTGTCCAGGGCGGGATTCCACGTAGCCAGCGCCTCCCGATTGGCGTCGGCGACAACGATGGTGATGGCGTTCGGCAGGAACCGCTTGTACCGCTCGGCTAGCAGTCGCTGCAAGCCGGGGTCGTGGAGTTCACCCGCAAGGACAATCTGCATCGGCTTGGCGAGGCTACGCAGGTAGGCGGCCGCGAGCAGCGGCGTCGCGATCGCCTGGCTCGAGAGCTTGCCGGCGAAGGCTTCCAGCGTCCGTTGCGCGGTGGCACGGAACGTATCGTCGCCGGTGAGCGCGGCCAGCCGCAGCAGGCTCATTACCGCGACGGAGTTACCGCTGGGCTCGGCTCCATCGTAGTCGTCCTTCAGGCGCAACAGTACCGACTCGTCGTTTCCAGCGGTGCTGTAGAAGCCGCCGTTCTCCTTGTCTTCGAACAGCTCCATCATGCGGCGCGTCAGTCGGACGGCATGGCTGATCCACGCAGGATCGAACGTGGCTTCATAAACATCCAGCATCGCCTGGATGAAGAAGGCATAGTCGTCCAGAAAGCCGTCGATGGCGGCGTCGCCCTGCCGGTAGCGCCGCAGCAGAATGCCGCGCTGCCGGTCGTCCATGGTTTCCAGCAGGAAGGTTGCCGCACGCACGGCGGCATCGCGGTACTTCGCATCCCGCAGCGCCTGGCCAGCCTTGGCGAAGGCGGAAATCATCAGCCCATTCCAGGCGGTGAGCACTTTGTCGTCCAGGTGCGGCCGAACGCGCGTGGCCGAACGCCGCTCCAGTAACTTCGCCGAAGCCATGGCCATCGCCAACCGGATCTCGTTCACGGTGACGCCGAACTCCTTGGCCGTCTCTTCTTCCGAGTGCGCCTGGTAGAGGATATTGCGGCCGCTGAACTCGTTATGCGGATCCTCATCCACGTTGCCGGCCGGCTCCACGCCAAAGCGGTAGGCGAACCATTCGGCGACGGGCTTGCCCAGCAGCTCTTCGATCTCCGCGGCCGGCCAGATATAGAACGCGCCCTCGCCTTTATGTTTCGGGTTCAGCGGATCGATGCTGTCGGCGTCTTCGGCCGAGTAGAAGCCCCCGGCGGCGTCGCGCATATCGCGCAGCACATAGTCGAGGGTCTCGCGAGCCACCTGCGCGAAGAAAGGTTCCTGGGTAATCTGAAAGGCTTCCACGAACGAAACGCCCAACTGGCCCTGGTCGTAGAGCATCTTTTCAAAGTGCGGTACGAACCACTGCGCGTCCACCGAGTAGCGATGAAAGCCTCCGCCGAGCTGATCGTACATGCCGCCGCGGTACATCTCGGCCAGCGTGGCCAGCGCCATCTCGATGCCCTCCTGATTGCGGGCATGCAGCGCATAGCGGAATAGGAAGTCGAACTGCACGGGCCGGGGAAACTTCGGCGCCTGCCCAAAGCCGCCATAACGGGAGTCGAACGTGCGCCGGAAGGTGTTGTAGCAGGTATCGGCGATGCGCGGCTCCAACTGCGCGCCAGGCGTTTTCGCCGCCGTGATCTGCGCCAGTTGCTTGATGACGTCTTCGCCGCTTTCGAGGATCTTCTCGCGCTCGTTGCTCCAGGCGTTGGCCAGATGCTCCAGAATGGTGCGGAACCCCGGGCGTCCCCAGCGATTCTCCGGCGGGAAGTAGGTCCCACCGTAAAATGGCTTTAACTCCGGCGTGAGCCACACCGACATCGGCCATCCACCGCCGCCCGTGGTGGCCTGCACAAACGTCATATAGATGCGGTCGATATCGGGACGTTCTTCGCGATCCAGTTTCACCGGGATGAAGTTCGCGTTTAGAACTTCGGCAATTGAGTCCGATTCGAAGCTCTCGCGCTCCATCACGTGGCACCAATGACAGGTGCTGTAACCGATGGACAGGAAGATCGGCTTGTTCTCCGCGCGCGCCTTTGAGAACGCCTCGTCGCCCCACGGATACCAATCCACGGGGTTGTGTGCGTGCTGTAACAGGTAAGGGCTTTTCTCGGCGGCAAGCCGGTTGGTAGGCATCGTTATGTGGATGCGCCAACCGGCCTGGAGGATTCGGGATTAGCCTTCGTCGTGCTGTGCCGCCAGGCGGGTGAGGACGTTCATATCCTCCAGCGTGGTGACATCGCCGCTGACGGTGTTGTTGTTCACGATGTCGCGCAGCAGCCGGCGCATGATCTTGCCGCTACGAGTCTTGGGAAGCGCCTCTGAGAAACGAATCTCTTCCGGCCGCGCGAAGGCGCCGATCTCGTGGGCCACCCACTGGCGCAGTTCCTTGCCTAACGCCGCGGTGTCGTGTTCGCCCTTCTTGAGGCTGACGAAGGCGCAGACCGCCTGTCCCGTCACCTCATGCGGCTTGCCAACAACGGCAGCTTCGGCAACGGCGGGATGGCGCACCAGCGCGGACTCCACTTCCATGGTGCTCAGGCGATGACCGCTGACGTTCATGACATCGTCGACGCGGCCGAGGATCCAGAAGTAGCCGTCCTTGTCGCGCCGCGCGGCGTCGCCGGTGAAGTAGATGCCGGGAATGCGGCTCCAGTAGGCTTCCTTGTAACGTTCCGGATCGCCCCAGAGCGTACGCAGCATGCTGGGCCACGGGCGGCGGATGATGAGGAAGCCTTCGCGCTCGTCTTCCATCGGATTGCCGTTGAAGTCCACCACCTCAGGCAGGATGCCGGGCATGGGCAGTGTCCCGGAGCCAGGCTTGGCGCCCACCGCGCCGGGCATGGGCGCGATTAGGATAGCGCCGGTCTCGGTCTGCCACCACGTGTCGACGATCGGGCAGCGGCCCTTGCCGATCACACGGTGATACCATTCCCACGCGGCGGGGTTAATGGGCTCGCCGACGCTGCCAAGCAGCCGCAGGCTGGACAGGTCATGCGCGTTCGGCCACTGATCACCCTGGCGCAGCAGCGCGCGGATGGCCGTGGGGGACGTGTAGAAGATATTGACGCGATACTTCTCGATGATGCGCCAGAAACGGCCGAAGTCCGGGAAGTCCGGCGCGCCTTCGTACATCAGCGTCGTGGCGCCGGCCGAGAGCGGGCCGTACACGATGTAGCTGTGGCCGGTAACCCAGCCGATGTCGGCTGTACACCAGTAGGTGTCCTCTTCCTTCAAGTCGAAGACCCATTTCATAGTCATCGTGGCCTGCAGCGCATAGCCCGCGGTGGTGTGCAGAATGCCCTTCGGCTTGCCCGTAGTGCCGGAGGTGTAGAGCACGTAGAGCGGATGTTCGGAATCGAGCGGCTCAGCCGGGCAATCTTCGCTGGCGGTGGCATCCAGATCGTGCCACCAATGGTCGCGGCCGTCCTGCATGGGTACGCTGGACCCGGTACGGCGCAGGACGATGCAATCCTTCACGCTGAGGCAACCCGTCATCGCTTCATCGGCGGCGTCTTTGAGACGGATCTCCTTGCCGCGACGCCACCCGCCATCGGCGGTGATGACGAGCTGCGCTTCCAGATCCTGGATGCGCGCCTTCAGCGCCTCCGAGGAGAAGCCGCCGAACACTACGCTGTGAATGATGCCCAGCCGCGCGCAGGCCAGCATGGCCACGGCCGCTTCCGGCACCATCGGCATGTAGATGATGGCGCGGTCTCCCGCCTTGTGGCCGCGCGCCTTCAAGGAACTGGCGAAGCGGCTGACCAGCCGGTGCAGCTCCTGGTAGGTGATGGCGCGCTGGTCGCCCGGCTCGCCCTCCCACAGGATGGCTACCTTGTTCTTGCGAGGCCCGTTCAGATGCCGGTCAATGCAGTTGTAGCTGAGGTTGGTCTTGCCGCCGGCGAACCACTTGACGAAGGGCGGATTCCATTCGAAGACGTGATTCCACTTCTCGAACCAGTGCAATTCCTTTTCAGCGAGTTCGCCCCAGAACTCCTCCGGATGTTCCTTGGCCTTGTCGTACAAGGCCTGGTAGGCGGCGATTCCGGATACATTGGCATTGGCCGCAAACTCGGGCGGCGGTGGATAGATGGCGGTGAGGTCACTCATGGCTACGAAGGTATGAGTGTATCAAGCCGGGATGGGATACTGGGCTGTGGGATTCAGCGTTTGGTGGAATCGAGAATCCACACGTCGCGCCGGCTTTCGTCAAGAGAAACGAAGATGCGGTCAGAGGCGGCGGCGGGTGTGTTGGCATTAGCCACCGGAGGCGGCAGGCCGGACGAGCGGCCAAAACGGGCGAAGATAACCTCTTCGCCGGTTACCCGCTTCGCCTCCGCATCCCAACGCCGGGCGGCCAAAACCTGCGAATTGGGTTGATCGATCTCACCGGCGAAGTAGTACACCCACTGTCCGTTCGAGGACCAGAATGGCGAGCTAATCGTGGTATGTGGGACGGGGACCTGGATCCATTCCGTAACAGGGAGCGGCTGGTTTGCCCGGAAGGGCGCAACGTAGAGGGACGGATGGCCGTCAACAAAAACGACGAACGCCAGATGCCTTTCATTGGGTGAGAGGCGCACGTTGGCAACCCCGCCTCCTGGATGCTCAAGGATGATGCTCTTCGTCTTGCTTTGCATGTCCAGGACGGAGACGACGCGCCGTCCGGCCTTGCCGCCGGAGTAGAGCACATACCGCTCGTCCGCGGACCAACCGCGAAGGATCCCACAGTCCTCGCAAACCAGCGCGGCTTCGCCGCCGGAGAGGGACGCGGCATGAAGGGGGTAGCCGCCTGGCGCCGAGCGTCCAAACAGCACTCGCGTTCCGGCGGCATTCAGCGTAGGGGCGTACTGGTGAAACGGCGTAGTCGCCACCTGCCGCCGCTTGCGCGTGGCCAGATCCTCCACCCAGGCTTGATCAAAACGGGCCGTGTCGGTCGTATAGGCCAGAGTCGTCTGATCGCGGTTGATGCTGGTATAGCCGGAGTACTCGGATGAGGTCACGAAGCGAGACGGGTTGCCGGTTGGCCGGGCATTGTTGACGTCACCAGGCAAGGCCCACACCGGCGTTCGTTCCGAACCACTATTCAGAACGATCCTCCCGGCCACTGCACGGCCTCCGAAATCATGTTCATTACTCGCGGTGAGCATGCGGATGGCTCCCACGCTGGCTGGGTTACGCGGCGACCATTCGACCGCAATCGCCCGCCGCACGCCACGATGCAGGATGGAAGTGAGAAAGGTGTTGTCGTCGAGAAAGCCAATGGGCGTGGCGTTCCCTTCGAACTCCTGCTGCACCAGTTTCTCCCGCAACGCCGCTTTGGTCACAGTGCCTGTTTGCGTGTCGATCACCGTATAGCTGCTACTCCCGCCGGCTCCACTCGCATTCAACACCAACCGCCTGGAATCGGTATACCAGCGGAAGCTTGCCGGCAGATTATCATCCTGAAACAGCGCCTTCGGCTCGCCGCCACCCACGGACCGTACCAGCAGCTTGTCCTGCCTCACAAAAGCCAACCACTTTCCATCCGGCGAAGGCTCCACTCCGCCGACCCCGGCTACGATGAGCCGGGCTTCCCCGCCCAGCCGGGACATCGCGTAAACCCCGGGTGGCTTGCGATTCGAGAAGAAGTAGATTTGCGAGCCGTCGGCCGAAAACACCGGACGGTGCTCGGCGGTCGGTTCGCTCGTCAGCCGGATGGCGGAGCCCGTTTCCACGTCGTGCGCGAAGATGTCGCGATTCCCCGGTTCCGCACGATCACTGGAATAGGTCACCAGCTTTCCATCGGGCGAAATCGCCGGGTCGAAGCTCTGCCCATCCACGGTCACGCGGACCGGGGTGAACGTCTTGCTCGCGGGTGATCTGGGAACCAACCAGGCGATCGCCGCCCCAATGGCCAGCCCCGCGATTAGGCCGATGGGCAACCGCCGCCGCGGCACCACCCGCGACATCTCTCCGCTCGTAATGCTGGTGCCGGACTCGCTTGCGGCCTCCAGGAATAGCCGCACGTCGGCCAGGCTCTGCAGCCGGCGGGCCGGATCTTTCTGCAGGCACGCGGAGAGCAGTCGCTGTAGCGGGCGCGATAGCCCTTCGATCGGCGGCGCGTCTTCGTGCACCACCGCATTCAGCGTTGCCGTCCGCGTCTCGCGCACAAAGGGTGACTTGCCCGCCAACATCTCATACAGCACGATGCCGAAGCTGAAGATATCGGTGCGGGTATCCAGCGGTACCGCCTCGGCCTGTTCCGGCGACATATAGGCCGGCGTACCGATCACTTGTCCCCGCTCGGTGAGCGCCACGGCGGTGCGTGTCAGGTTCGGGTCAGTGGCCGCGGCGCCCGGGGGATCCACACGTTTCGCAATCCCAAAATCGAGGATCTTCACCGTGTTCTGCTTGGTCACGATGAGATTGGAAGGCTTGAGATCGCGGTGCGCCAACCCGATGCGATGCGCCGCCGCGAGCCCATCGGCGATCTGGCCGGCTAAGTCAATGGCGGTACGGGTCTTCAGCGGCTTGCCACCGGTGTATTCATCCAACGGAAGACCGGGGACATACTCCATCACCAGGATGTCCCGGTTCTCCTCTTGGATTACGTCGTAGAGAGAAGCGATGTTTGTGTGGTTCAGAGATGCCGCCGCGCGCGCCTCTTCAATCATCCGCGCCCGGCGCTTCGGGTCCGAGCCAGACTCGGCATTCATTACCTTCAACGCTACCGCCCGTTTGAGGACGGTATCGTGTGCCTTCCAGACATCGCCCATCCCACCGGAGCCCAGTTTGTCCTGGATCTCGTAGTGAGAGATTCGCTCTCCTGTCATCGCTGCCTCAATTCAAGAAAAATGCGACCGACAGTATAGCGTACCCTCTTCAACGCTTCCGGAAATGTCGCCGTTGTTCGCTACTTCTGCAGGCGGGCAGTGGTCAAACTGGATGCAACCTTCGCCGCGCCTTCGGGCGTGATCTTGGTTTCCTGGATGTCCAACCACTTCAGGCTGCTCATGCCGCTCAGCACTGCTACAGCCTCATCGTCGATGCGGGCGCACTTGTACAGCGTGAGCTTCTCCAGCTTTGGCAGAGCTGCCAGCGCCTTCAACCCGGCGGGAGTGACATTCGTCTGGGCGATATTGAGCACACGCAGTTCGCTCAGTCCCGAAAGATTCGGCATACCCGCATCGGTGATCTTCGCAGCCTTCAAATTCAGTTCCTTCAGATTCTTCAATTGACCGATGGTCTGCAAACCTCTATCAGTGATCACGGCAGCCCATAGACCGGAGTCGGTTCGCTGCGCGCCCGCGAGGTCCAGCATCTCTAAAGCCGGCACCAGGCGCATTACGTTCAATCCCACATCCGTCAGCTTGTTACCCCCGACGGCGATACCCTTCAACCGCGGAATAGAACTGAGCGACTCGAAGCCGTTATCGGTGAACAGCGAATAACCGGCATCAATGAACTCCAGCGAAGGATGCCCCGCCAACTGCGCCACGCCGAGGTCCGTGACCTTCGTCCCACGCAAATTGACGCGCTTCAGATTCTTCCAGTTCTTCATCACCACCAGGGCGCCGTCGCCGATCTGTTCGGCGTAGTAGAGGTTCACCTCCTCCACCGCGGGCAGGCTCTTCAGCTTCTGAAAGCCGAGATCGGTAATGCGCGTGTGCGATAGATCGAGCGTCTTCAGTGTGGTGACCGCGCCCACCGGCGTAAGGCCGTCGTCGCCGATCCACGTGCTGCGGAAACTCAGGCCCGTCACCTGCCCCTGGCGATTGCGCGTGACGGTGCCGCCAACAGCCGTCGCCCACTGCTCGATGGCCACGGCACCGAAGGCAAACGCCGCCACACACAGGCCCAGGCTAGCTCTTGCGGCGAGTGGGAAGCGAAGATTCACGGTCGAAAATGATTTGCGCATTCGGAAGAGCCTTCTTCAGTTGGAGGTAGCCTTTTTCGGTGACGGTGGTGTGGTACAGGTTTAGATACTTCAGGCTGGCCATGCCGCTCAGCACATCCAGGCTCTGGTCGCTGATGTTCGCCGTATCCAGCCGCAGTTCTTCAAGCTGCTTCAGGGCGGGCTGTATCTCGGCAATGCCTTTGTCGGAAAGATTGGTGTAGTCCAGATTCAAGCGCCGCAATGAGGTCAGCTTTGCCAGCGTGCCGGCCGCGCCGTCGGCCAGCCGCGTTCGCGCCGATTCCAACCGCTTCAAGGACGTCAGCGCCGCCAACTGCGCGAAGCCTTTCTCGGTGAACCGGCCGTAACTGATGTTCAGTTCTTCCAACTGCGTTAAGGCGGCCAGATGCTCCATCCCGGAGTCGGAAAGATCCACCGCGGTCAGGTCCAGTGAACGAAGCTGCTGCATGGGCTTGAGTTCCCGCAGGCCATCGTCTGAAAGGTTGGTGTAACCGGCGCGCAGACTGCGTAGTGCCGGTTGCTGCGCGATCTTGATCAGTCCCTTATCGCTGAGTTGCGTGCCGGCCACCTCCAACTGTTCCAGTTGGGGCCACACCGGCAGGCCTTCGCCCGAAATCTGCGTGTTGTTGAGCGTCAACCGGCGAAGCTGCGTGAGCGCCGCCAATGCGGCGAATCCCTTATCGCTGACCAGCGTGTGGTTCAGATTGAGTTGCTCTAGCGTCTTCAGCTTGGCAAGCGTAGCCATGCCCAGGTCGCCCGCTTCGGTCGATTCCAGGCTCAAGTTCTTCAGCGCCGGAAGAGCGCCCAGGTAAGCCAACTGCGCATCGGTGACCGGAGTGCGGGACAGGTCCAACTCCCGCAGCGCGCCTTCGGCAAACACTGCCCGGCCTCCGATCTTCTTCACCCAATCGGCGATCGCCTGCTGGCTGGTACCCGCGGGCTTGCTATTGCGGATCTCCGCCGATGCGATCTGCGGCGTCGATTCCTGAAAGTCGATCCGCGCATTGGGCAGCGCCTTACGAATGGCCTCCACGCCGCCGCGGGAAACGCGCGTGTAGCGAAGGTCCAGGTAGGCCAGCTTCTTCAGAGCCACAAACTTCGCGAGCCCGGTATTGCTGATCTGCGACCGGTACAGGACGAGTTCTTCCAACAGCGGCAGCGCGGCCAGCACCTCCGCGCCTTCGTCGGTGATGGCAGACCCCAGCAGATTGAGACGCCGCAGCTTCCGTGCATTGGCCAGCGACCGCACCCCGGAGTCGGTGAGCTTCGCACCGTAGAGATCCACCTCCTCCAGTTCCGGCAGCAGCGCCAGCGACGCCGCGCCACGATCGGTAATTAGGGTGTCCTTGGCGTCGAGAATGCGCAGCTTCTTTAGTCCTTCAATCTGCTTCATGCCGTCGTCGGCGAACGTGGAATAGCTCACGTCCAGCTTCTCGAGATTCACGAACGGCGCCAGGCTCTCCCCTTTGATGCGGCTTTGCGACAGGCGCAATTCCCTGATGTGTACCAAGCCCTTGAGATAGGCAAGGCCCTTGTCCTGCACGTTGATGTTGGTGAGGAAATGCAGCGAGAAATGCAGTTTCTCGAGATTGGTCAAGGCTGCCAGATGCTTGAATTCGTCATTGGCATCCAAGCGGCTGCCTGCTCCGGGGTTGAAACTGGGTCCAGGCAGCAACAATTCTTTCAGTTCCGTGCAACCCGCGAGTTTGGGGAACTCCGATGGTTCGATCGTGGTGCCGATGAGGTCCACCGCCTCCAGCCGGAACGGAGCAATGGGCAGTTGATCGAGCGAATCGAGGATGGCGGGCGATCCGGCCAGGCGCACACGGCCATTGTGGCGAATGACCCATTCGGCGGCGGCACGGTCGTCGGCGGCCTCCAGGGATAGAACGAAGACAAGCAGGAGGGCAAGGCGGAGCATGATGCGGGTCCACCACTATGCTATCGAACAAACGGCGGTTCAGGGGGCGGATTGGGCTCTGGGGTTGAGCAGACTATATGCCCATGCGATGTTCGAGACGTACCTGGCTCCTAGCGGCGCCAGTTCAGTCGCAATCGGGCCCTCCTCTGGATCTCCGTAGTCTCCCTTGTTGCTTGTGACAAAGCACATCGCCTCGAAACGTCCGCCGCCGCGGAGTTGCCTGGCTAGTTCCAGGAACTCCTCGAAGATGATGCAGTCCTTCGGCTGCGGCTTCCCCGGCTTGGGCGACGGGTGACTACGATGTATGACGCGGTTCATGGCCTTCAGGCGGCAAATCTCCGAACCGGAAAAGATCGAGCACGCTAGGATGAGGCGGTCCGTGAGAGAAACGATGCGATCCCTCAAGTCATCGGGAAGAGCTGCGGGATCGGGGTGGCCCGAGACAAGGCACCCGGCTACCGTCGTGAGGCGCGCAATCTGATTCTCGATAGCGACCAGCTTTGCACCAAGCTCGTGGACCACAGCCTCACGATTTACCCCAATCTCCTCCAACACAAGCTCGGTCGTGGTAAGCCAAATCCGATCGGCTTGGGTGGTAGGCTGAAGCAGCTTTACTACGGCGTGTACGACGGCCGGTTCAGTGTCGGTCCGGTGGATGGCACGCAGCACGTCGAGCACGGCGCAAGAGTCCAAGAACACTACCGGACCGGGCTGGGCGATGATCCGCGCGACAAGTTGCTCCGTCGAGCAAACGCCGGGAGCCATTACGCTGGTTGGGACTCGAACACATTGAGCAATCCAAGCGCCCGCTGATATTCCTGTGCCAACTCGTAAGCCCGTTCCTTGGACCAGCCCTCCTCCTCCATCAACCAACGCTCCAACATGTCTGGCGTTAGCGTAGCTTTCTCGCGATAGGCGGCACTCAGAAACTCATACCAGCGCTGGCGGTCGTTGTGATGCAGGAACGACCGGTTGGCAAGCCTGGAAAACCTGATCAGCAGTTTGGCTGTCTCCGGCGTAACGAAGTCCTCCAACCGCGGGTCGGTGTTGCTCGCTTCCACGGCGACCCCCACTTCTGATGCCGCGGGACGCACAAACCTGTCGCAGAACTCGCCTAATATCGCGTTGTACTGGCCGGCTGTGAGCGACCGGTAAGCCGGTGCGATGACATTACTGACATAAAGAGAGCCATCGGATCGGGACGCCAAGTATAGTTCGCTGGCTGGACGGGAATCCTCCTCGGTGCAAGCGAAGCAGTAAGTCGTGCCGGTCATGTGATCCTGGAACTCAGCCTCGAGAGCGTGGTTACGGCTCCACCCATGACTAAGGTCCGATTCCAACGTTACGAGAAACCGATCCAGCGCCTGCTTGCTGCCGCGAATCGTCAGTTCGGCGTACACCTTCATAATCTTCGATTATAGCGGCCACCCGGATCCCAGCCTCGACGATGATACAATGCAAACTCTTTCCAATAAAAGGACACCAACCATGCATCGCCGCCCGCTTGTTTGCGCCCTCAGTAGTCTGGCCCTCAACGCTCAGCTCAAGTAGATCGTTGCCGCCTCCAGCCGGAACGGAGCAACGGGCAGTTGATCGAGCGAATCGAGGATGGCAGGCGATCCGGCCAAGCGCACACGGCCGTTGTGGCGAATCTCCCATTCGGCGGCGGCACGGTCGTCGGCAGCCTCCAGGGATAGGACAAAGACAAGCAGGAGGGCTAGGCGGAGCATGGTGCAGATCCAGCACTATGCTATCGAACAAACGGCGATTTAGGGGGCGGACCGGGCGCCGTGACAGCGCTCCATGGCGCATGTAGGTTCAGCGCAGTAAGCTGAAAGCAGACGTATGAATCGAGATGAAATCATAGCCCGGCTGCGGGAGCATGAAACCACGCTGCGTCAGCGGGGAGTCGTTCATGCGGCTTTGTTTGGGTCCCGGGCCAGAGGCGATCAGGCTCCACACAGTGATACGGACATCATGATCGAACTCGACCCAAATGCCGCTATCACCATCTTCGACTACGCGGGACTGAAGGAGTATATCGCCGGGTTGTTCGACGGCCCTGTTGACGTGGTCAACCGCGACGGCCTGAAGCCTTATGTCAAGCCGGCAGCAACCTCCGGCGCCGTCTATGCTTTCTGATACGGCAATCGCCGCCTTGCGTGACATCGCACAACATATCGAACTGGCGTTAGGGTTTGTCTCCGGCTTTGACTACGAGGTGTTCTCCGGGGACACTCGCACGGTCTACGCTGTGACCCGCTGCCTTGAGATCATCTCCGAGGCTTCGCGCCGGTTGCCCGAAGAGCTGAAGGCGCGGCATCCGTCCATTCCCTGGAAGAACGTAGCCGGATCGGGGAACGTCTACCGGCACGATTATGAGGATGTAGCGGCGAAGCTGGTTTGGGACACCGTGCGGTTGGCCTTACCTCCCCTGCGAGAGGTTGTCATACACGAACTTGCTGGGATAGACAGCTAACCCAACCATCAGCCGCCCTCGAAGCCCTAGCGCCCACCCGGATCCCAGCCTCGACGATGATACAATGCAAACTCTTTCCAATAAAAGGACACCAACCATGCATCGCCTCCTGCTTGTTTGCGCCCTCAGTAGCCTGGCCCTCAACGCTCAGGTCAAGAAGATCGTTGCCCTTGGCGTTTCGCCCGAAGACGTGAAGGAATACCAGTCGGTGACGAATCTGGCCAAGATCGTGCCCGCCAACAAGGAATCTGTCATGAAGGAGCTCGCCGACGCCGACGCCTTCATCGGTGAAATCACGCCGGAGATGGTGAAAGCGGCTCCCAAGCTGCGTTGGGTCACCGTACGTAGCGCCGGCGTGGAGCGCGTCCTGCACCTCACTAACTCCGCCGCGCTTCGCGATTCCAACATCATCCTCACCAACAACCAGATCGTTCAGGGGCCGGAGATCGCCGACCATGCCCTTGCCATGCTGCTCTCGCTCACCCGCACCATTCCCAAGTACATCAAGATGCGCGAAGGCGGCCACTGGGTGAATAACCGCGACGGGCTCATCGAATTGAAGGGCAAGACGGCGATCGTCATCGGCGTCGGCGGCATCGGGACGCAGATCGCCGTTCGCGCCTGGGCCTTCGGCATGAACGTCATCGGCGTCGATCCGGAAGACATGCCGATGAATCCCTTCGTCTCCAAGTACGTTAAGCCCGATCAATTAGATGAAGTGCTGCCGGAAGCCGACGTCGTCTTCATCTCCGCGCCGCATACCGAGAAGAGCCATAAGATGATGGGCTCGCGCCAGTTTGACCTGATGAAGAAGGACTCGTACTTCATTGCCGTCAGCCGTGGCGGCCTTTATGATTTGCCCAGCCTGGTGCGGTCGCTCGATTCGCGCAAACTGGCCGGCGCCGGCGTCGACGTCACGGATCCGGAACCGCTGCCCGACGGCCACTCGCTATGGAAGTTCGAGAACGCTATCGTCACGCCGCACATCGCCGGCCGCAGCGATAAGGACGCCGAGCGCATGACCGGAACCATCAAAGCGAACATCAAGCGGTTCGTGGAAGGCAAGCCGCTGCTGAACGTGGTGGACAAGGGGAAGGGCTACTAAAAGAAAGAAGGGGCTTGACGCCCTTCCATATTTCCAGTATTGTCGAAATATGGCGGGCGACATTCCCCTTCCCAACGACCAGGACATCGCACGGTTCGCCGACATGTTCGCTGCCTTAGGCACCGAACCGCGTCTGCGCATCGTGCGTTTGCTTTTATCCGCGCATCCTGACGGCATGGTGGTGAGTGACCTGCAATCGGAACTGGGTATCCCAAACTCCACCCTCTCCCATCACCTGGACAAGCTCAAGAATGAGGAGCTCGTCACCGTGAAGCGGGAAGGTACTTACCTCTGGTATCGGGCCAATACCGAGGCACTCCAGGGCCTGCTTGCATTCCTCTACTCGGAATGCTGCAGCCGGTCCAAGGCAATCCGACCGGAAAGCATCATCGTCCCCATCAGGAAATAAGGAATAACCACATGTCTACTGCGATCAAAGAAGTCGTACGGGAAAAGTACGGCCAGGCGGCTCTGCGCGTTCACACGGGCGGCAGTTCCTGCTGCGGCGCATCGCCGTCCAGCGGATGCGACGACCCCATTACCAGCAAGCTCTATGACGCCGCGCAGACCGGCGAACTGCCCGACACGGCCGTGCTTGCTTCCCTCGGCTGCGGCAACCCGACCGCGCTGGCAACGCTGGCTCCCGGCGAAACCGTGTTGGATCTGGGATCCGGCGGCGGCATCGACGTGCTCCTCTCGGCGCGCCGTGTCGGGCCAACGGGCAAAGCCTATGGCCTGGATATGACCGACGAGATGCTGGCGTTGGCCGAAGAGAACAAGAAGAAGTCGGGGCTGACGAACGTCGAGTTTCTGCGCGGCGAGATCGAGAACATCCCGCTGCCGGACAACAGCGTCGACGTCATCATTTCCAACTGCGTGATCAATCTGTCGGCGAATAAGGACCGCGTACTGGCCGAGGCGTTTCGCGTTTTGAAGCCGGGTGGCCGCTTTGCGGTCTCCGATGTGGTGACGCGCGGCGACATCCCGGAAGATGTCCGCCAAAACGTGCTGCTGTGGGTGGGTTGCCTGGCGGGGGCGCTCGAAGAGAACGAGTATCGCGGCAAACTGCAAAGCGCCGGCTTTCAGAACGTCAGCGTGGAGCCCACCCGCATCTATCGCATCGAAGATGCGCGCGAGTTCCTTGCCGGCAAAGGCGTGGACGTCGATGCCATCGCGCCGCTGGTGGACGAGAAGTTCATGGCCGCGTTTCTGCGCGCGGAGAAGCCCGCCGGCAAGTGCGACTGCGGACCGGGATGTTGCTGATGCCGAACCGGGTGCTCATTCTCTGCACCGCCAATTCAGCGCGGAGTCAGATGGCGGAAGGTCTCTTCCGCCATGCCGCGCCGGATTGGGAGATCTTCTCCGCGGGTACGCGCGCCAGCCTGGTGCGACCCGAGGCAATTGCCGTGATGGCCGAGTTAGGTATCGACCTGACGTCGCATCGTTCCAAGTCCGTCGATGAGTTCGCCGGGCAGGAGTTCACTTACGTGATCACGGTGTGCGATAACGCCGCTGAGAATTGCCCCGTGTTCCCCGGCAAGACGCAACGGCTGCACTGGCCGTTTGAGGATCCGGCCGCCGAACAAGGCAGCCAGGAGCAGCGCGAAGCGGCGTTCCGGCGTATCCGCGACCAGATCCGCGCGCGAATTGACGAGTTTCTGCGGCGTTAGCGCGTGATCAGGAAGAAGATCGCGTTCGAAGCGAGCACGGCGATACCGGCTTGGATCCAGCAGGAATAGCTGGAAAGAGACTGTCCGCTATCGTCCCGGCTGGTCAGGCGAGAGAGTTCAATGTAAGGCGACACGCCGCGGCGATACCAGCCTTCCAACACCACCCGATGGCCAAACCACTTGTCCATCGAGAAGCCAAGCAGGAGCCGGGCCAGCGGGATGGATTGGCGGTTGAGCACGAATAGCAGCCCGCTGTGATCCTTGATCAGTAGGTCAGGACTCCAGAAGAAGCCGGGTTCGCCTTTGCCGGCAATCTCGCCTTCGATGCGTACGGGTACCGGCCGCATCTCCGACACCCGCGGGTTTTCGATCAGGGCCTGAATCGCCGATGGGCGAAAGGCACCCTGGTAGCGGAAAGCAATCCGCACCAGCCAGGTCAGCATCATGGCGAACGCCAGACCGGCTGTGATGCCGCTCCAGGCGCCCAGTAGCGGCCGGCTGACTACCATCGAGATTCCCAGAACCCAGGGACCGGCCCACAGGAACAGTTCCAGTGGAAACCCCGTCCAACGGATACTAACGGGTTCCGGCAGAGGATAAGCAACGGCTTGTCCGTGCCGCGCGGCCACTTGATTCAAGGCGTGAATGCGCATCGCCGTTAATGGATGTGTCGACAGCAACTGCAAAATCCGCGCCCAAGGATTCTCCAGGTCCCACCGCATCATCGCCGCGGCGGAGGCGGGCGACGGGCCGGTCAGAGCAAACGCCGCCTGCCCCGTCGAGATGCCCATGACTCCGATCTTGCCGGCCAGTAGCGCGGACTGCCGCGCCCCGGCTTTCTCTTCATTGCTACCGTGCTGGCGTGCCCAGGCATCTTCGGTTTGCACCTTGGCCATGCCGTAGCAGATCTTCACCAACGCCGAGGTCATGGCCGGTGCGCTCCGGGTCGCTTCGGCGGCAAAACGGTCAGCCCAATACTCCCTTGTCCTGCTCAGCGCCAACACCATCAACTCGCTAACCCAATACGCTGCATACGCCAGCCACGCGAACACGTAGTCGTCGCGGAAGCGGCGGATCAGTCCGTAGATCTGATACAGGAGCAGAGGAGCGATGGCAGCCACGGTCATCGTGAGGAAATCCCAATGTTTAATGTGCCCCACCTCATGCGCGATGACGACGTTCACCTCTTCCGGAGTCAGCGCATCCAAAAGGCCCTGCGTAACAACGACCCGCGCATCGGACTGTACTCTGCCGAACGTAAAGGCGTTCGGCATGGCGGCGCGAATGACACCCACCGGCGGCACGGGTAAGTTGTGAGTCCGGCACAGGTTGGTCAGGAACTGCTGGTTCACGTCCGGAAGCTTTGTATCCCAATCAATGTCGAGAAGAATGCGGATAATCCACGGACCCACCAGATACTGCGCCGCGATCAGCGCGATCGCCAAACCCGTTACCCATGTGAGAGAAAACGCGGCACCGGAGAAGGCGGCGACAGCGACTCCCGCTACCAGTCCATACAGTAGTAGAAAAGTCAGTAACGAACGAAGAAAATAAGTCATGCGATACTCTGCCCCAAACGTAGCACTGAAAGGCAGAGTTCACTTCCGAGCAATTCTCTTACACCGGTGCAGATTTCACCCTAATTCTTTCCATTACTGGCCGCCGGTAGACGCCGCACCCGCGCCGCGCCCTTCCCGTGGCTTCGCCTTCGGCAGCGGTTTGCGCGGCAGCATCTGGTCGCGTTCGGCGGCGTGATACGCGAACGCCGCGATAATCGCCGCCGCCTGCATCAGATCGTCTTTCTGCACGCGGTCGTAGACGTCCATGTTGGAGTGGTGCGTACGAGTCTGGTACTCTACTGGATCCTGGATGAACTGAAATCCAGGCAAACCCACCTCGTTATACGCAAGATGATCCGTGCCCGAAGTGTTGCGGATGGTCAGCGTGGCCGCGCCCAAGTCATGAAACGGCTCCAGCCAGGCTTTGAATACCGGCCGCACCATGTCGTTCTGCTGCAGGTACACGCCGCGGAGTTTGCCGGTGCCGTTATCGACGTTGAAGTAAGCCGCAAGCTTCGCATGTTGATCGGTAGTCTTCATGTCGGCCGGATCGGCGAAGTGCTCCTTCACATAAGCTCGCGATCCCAGCAGCCCCTGCTCTTCCCCGCTCCACAGCGCCATCCGCACAGTCCGGTTCAGGCCCTTATTCATGGACTTCAGAATGCGCATCGCCTCCATCATGATGGCGCTGCCAGCGGCATTATCGGTGGCTCCCGTACCGCCTTGCCAGGAATCCAGGTGGGCGCCGATCATCACCACCTCGTCCTTCTTTGGACCTGTGCCGGGAATCTCGGCGATGACGTTCACGCTGTCGGTGGAGTCGTCATGAAAGGATGCCTTGATGTCAAAGCTGAGCTTGACGGTTATCTTCTTCTCCAGCAGGCGCACGACGCGGTTGTAATGCTCCGGGGTCACGACAACGGTTGGGGGCGGCACCGGGTCCTTCGCATCGCGCGAACCGGCCGAGGAGCCGAATACCGTACCGCCATCTGCAATCGTGCTGCTCTGCACAACCAGCAACACACCCTGCTCCTTCAGGAACGCCGCCAGTTTATGGCGAAAAGCTTCGTTGCGCGGCGCGCGTGGGCGTCCAGGACCGAAATCGGCTTGCGTCCGTTCGGCCAGTTCCTTGTCGTCCAGGCGCCGTGCCAATGGATTGGCCGATAACCCCAACTCCCGCACCGGGGAAATCAACAGAATCCTCCCCTTCAACTTGCCTTTCCACTTCTCGAAGTCGGCTTCCGCGGCAATCACCGCATGGACAGGCTCGGCGGTAACCGGCCCATCCGTGCCGGGAGTCCAGGCCAACGGGAAGCCGATGATCGGAGCATACCGCGGCTCCAGCAGATGGCCTTCATAGTGGGAGTAAGACCACCCGCGCCCGAATGGCCCCCACTTCTCCAACTTCGACGGTAGGCCGTACTCCTCCATGCGCTTGGCGGCCCAACTGGCGGCGTCGCGGAAGCCCGGCGAGTTCGTTACCCGCGGCCCGTGAACATCGGTGAGATAGAACAGATGCTCCATCACCTTCGAGTTCTCGAAAGCTTCCTGGCGAATCCGGTGGATAGCAATTAGGTCCACACGCTCCTCGGCGATGACAACGGGGGCAGCCAGAGTAGCGGCGGCTATGGTCAGCAGAAGAGGCTTGGCGTGCATGGATGAAAACAAGAGCGTAGCACGCCCTATTCGACGCAGCGTGTGTTGGCAAGAGAAGTGCGCTGTTCCCGCCGCCCGGGCTTGTAATCCGTCACGTCTTCAAAGATCAGCGCCTGAACCAATGGCGGTTGCGTGGGCGCCAAAGTGAAGGTAACGCCGACCGTCCCTTTCTCACAGGGCATGGCGAAGCGGCCGCGCAGCCAGTTCTCGGCGCGCAGCGGGCCGGGCGCGGAGCATTTGCCCATCTGCTCCCGCAACTTGTCGACGCGGGCGCGCCGTTCTTTAGCCGGGCTATCGAGCAGCAGGTTCATGGCGGCCATCCGCTGCAATGCTTCGTCGGACCAGTTACTCCACAGGCGCACGATGCTGTCGCGCATCGCGATCAGCCGCGGCGCGGGCGGCAACTCGCGCGGCTGCAGCGCTCCGGTTTCTCTCATGTAGCCGACCGTTTCCATGAGAGCCGCCGTCGGCCCCGAGTAAGTCAGATTCGACATCCCGAACATGCCGACCCCGTACTCCGGCAGCCACATCATGTACGAGCCGAAACCGGGCAGGCCGCCTCCGTGTCCCACCAGGTGCTGCACGTCGCACGACGCGGTGACGCGCAGCCCATAGCCATAGCCATCCACCGAACCCCGCACTTTGCCGCCGTCTTTCGAAACCGTAAGATTCGCCGGACGCCATAGATGATTCATTTCCCGGATCGAACTGCGCCGCACCGGGCCGGATTCGGCATCGTCGCGCGGCGGCCAGGCCGATAATTGAAACGCGACGTAGCGGCCCATATCTTCCGCCGTCGTTACCAGGCCGCCCATCGCACCGAAGGCCCCATGCGGCAGGGACGGCTCTTCCTGATACGTGCCGTCCGGCTTACGCCGATACCCCATGGCGCGCACAGCCGCCGCGGCTTCCGAAGGCTCCAATGTCGACGAATTCATCCCCAGCGGCTTCAAAATCCGTTCGGTCAGGTACCGCTGATACGGCATCCCGGACGCCTGCGTCACGATCCGGCCCAGCAGCCCGAATCCATAGTTCGAGTATTCATACGCCGTATCCGGCGCGGTGGAGAACGGCAGCCCCAGCTTCAGCCATTGGGTCAGTTCGCGTTCGGGGATGCCGAGTTGCTGGTCGCCCCATGGATTATCTTCCGGGAAACCCGCGCCATGCGTCAGCAACTGGCGGATGCGAATAGGCGCGGTGTCGCGCGTTGGCATCGCCATGTTGGCGAACTCCGGAATCCACTTCGACACCGGATCCTCCAACGAGAGTTTGCCCTCATCGCGCAGTTTCAGAATCGCCACCACCGTGAAACTCTTCGTCATCGAAGCGATGCGGAAAGCCGTCGCTTTTGTTACGGCTGTCTTGCTTTCAACATCCTGCACGCCGGTTGCGCCTGTATGCACCAGCTTGCCGTCGATGACGACACCCCACACCAGGCCCGGCATCCCGCGGTCCTTGGCCAACTTGCGAAAGGTGCCGTCCATCTTAGGGAACACCGATTGCAGCTTGGCCACGCGATCGGGATCGGTGAAGCGGGGCACGGGGTAATTGGGGTCGGCGGCGGTGAGCAGGAAAGGAAGAAGGAGCAGAGTGGCGGCGATTCTCATCGACCCACTATGGCTCTTCCACGGCACGGATCGCAACGTGTTCCGTGGTGCCTTCGGAGACCGACACCGCCACCGACTCGGGCGATCGCAGCTCCGCACCCGCGCTGACCCGGTAACTTCCCGGAGCCAGGCCCGCGAAACGGAACCGGCCGAATTCGTCGCTGGTGGCCTGCTGCGTCCGCCACGGCTGATTCGGCTCGGCGGGATCCGGCACAATGGTCACCAGACGATTCGCGGCGGCATTGCCCCCCTCGTGAACCACGCCTTCCACGGTGCCTGGATTCGCGCGCAACACGACATCGATCTGCGTTAAGGGCGGCGCGTAAGTGAGATCCACCCCGGAGGTGATCGCTTCCTGGTTGGCAACCCTTATGGAGTGAATATAAACGTTCTCCGGCAGGTTGCGCGGCAGCAGCAGGAAGCGTTCGCGCGAGGCGGCTTCCACCTCAAAGCGGTCCTCCTTATTCACCTGCATCTCGATCGCATTCGGCAGCAGCGCCTCGGTGGGCTGCAGCCGCAGGCTTACCTTTGAAAGGTTCACCGGCGCATTGCCTTCCACCCGCAATCGCCCGGCGATCTCCACGGGTTCCAGCAGGGTGACACCGAGGTCGTCAATCCCGTGATACCCAACGGTTACTGGCATGCGCGCCACCGTTACCGTCTGCTTCCCGCCACGAATCGCAATCACCTGGTACGGTCCCGGTACAACGCCGGGAAAGGTGAACCGGTCCGGCGCCTGCAGCGCGGCCATCTGCTGAAACGCAAAGCCGGCGCGCATCGCGTCGACATCGTCGGCCACCAGATACAGCCGCAGACCCTGGCGCTCGCGCGATCCGTTGATACGCCCGCTGATGCGAAATACCGGCAGCCGGCGCATCTTGATGACATGGTTCAGCGAGTCCTCGCCGGTGACCACATCAATGGGCGTTGCCGACCCGCTGGTGCTGGCATTCGGATAGTACGTAGGCGCGTAGTCTTCGCCGCTCACCATCAGGAATTGGTCCTCGGGTGCGGTGGGCTCCCGGCGATAGTTGGCAATCAGCAGGTAGCGGCCCGCATGCAGGCCGGGAATGCGGAATTCGCCGATGTCGTTGGTGATGGTGTTGGCGGCGTTGAGCACTTCGCGATAGCCGGTGCGCGTGCTCATTTGAAGAGCGACGATCTGGGCGTTCGGAACCGGATCTCCGTCGTGATCGATGACCCGGCCGGCGATGACGCTCTGCGGCGTAAGCGCCAGTTCGATGTCGCGGACAGACTTCCCCTCCCTGACTTCGAGCGGATTCGAAGGGGTGCCCTGGCGGGCGAGGATGAAACCGGCGCGCACGCCCGTCAACAGGTAGCGGCCGGGGACAACATCGCGAAACAGGAAGCGGCCTTCCGAATCCGTGATGATGACCCGCGTCTGGACCTTGCCTTTCGAATCGGCGGCGGCAAGGGTGACCTGCGTCTTGCGCAGTGCCTCGCGGGTCTTGAAGTGTACGGCGCGCCCTTCGAGTTCAACGGTGGATGCGGGCGGACGGCCGGCCTGGGCAAACCATAACAGCGCGGTGAGAACAGCACCCAGCATCAGCCGCTATTGTAACGATGTCAGCCGCTGGCTGCCTGAATGGAGTGCAGCCGCGCCGTAAACTTCTCCTCGCCTCCCGGCTGCGCCAGATCTGCCAGCGTGTAACCGTCCAGCGTCTGCAGGAAGGCCTGCAGCGCCCCCGCGAGGATCCCCTTCAATTTGCATACCGGCACAATCGGGCAGGTGTTGGCCTCTTCGTCGAAGCATTCGACAATGCGAAAACCGGGCTCCGTGTGCCGCACAACATCACCGATGCGAATGCCGTCGGGGGGCTTGGCCAACTGCAGGCCGCCCGAGCGGCCCGGCAGGATCTGAATAAACCCGCAATCGCCCAGGCTCTGTGCCACCCTTACCAGGTGATGCTTCGAGATGCCAAACGCCTTGCTGATCTCCGCCGTGGTTACGATCCGGCCCGGCGCATTGGCGAGATAGAGAAGCATGCGCAACGAATAGTCGGCATGAAGCGTCAGATGCATCTTGTCCTACGGTAGCTTGCCTGGCTTCGCCGCCGGGAGGAAGGCATCGGCGAAGATCTCTCGCATCGGCATCCCGGCCAGGAAGAGGTTCTTCTTCAGAATGTTCACCAGCGCCGGGTCGCCGCAGAAGTAGCCGCGCCAGGTCTTCCAATCGCGCTTGCCTCCCAGGATCGCATCGTCCAGGGACGTCAGCGTGGGGTGATACTCCAAATGTGGATGCCGCGTCGCCAGTTCGCGCAGTTCCTCCACCAGGTAGAGGCCCTGTTCGTTGCGCGCTCCATGATAGAGCAGGATGGGACCCGTGTGGCCGTGCCGCAATGCGTCCCGCACGATGCCGTAGAGCGGTGCCAAGCCAGTCCCCGCGCCGGCCAGCAGCAGCGGCTGCGCGGCGTCGCGTTGCGTATAGAAGCAATCGCCGAGCGGCCCCTGGATGGTCAGCGTGTCCCCCACTTTGGCCTGCTCATGCAGCCAGCCGCTCATCTGCCCGCCTTCGATACGGCGCACGTGGAACTCCAGGGTCCGCTCTTCCGGAAGACTGGCGATGGAGTAGCTGCGCGACAGGCCCGGCCGCAGGAACGTCACATATTGCCCGGCCCGGTAGGGCAATGCGGCGGCTGCCGCGAGGCGCACCCGCAGCACCGTTTCGCTGAGCCGCGCCAGTTCCTCGACCTCTGCCTCTACCCGCCGGGCGTCCCCCGGCAACGCGACCTCGATATCCTGCTCCGGCCGCGCCACGCAGCTTAGAAAGCAGTTCTGCGCCTTCTGGTTGTCCTTCAGGCCTTTCTGCGCGTCCGGCGGCGGTGTACCGTCCACGCAGCGCAGCAGGCAGCTTTGGCATAATCCGGCCCGGCAGGAGTGGGCCACCGCCTGCCCCTGCCGCTCCAATGCCTCCAGCACGGTCTCTCCCGCATCCATGCCGAAGGATCGGCCGTTATAGCGAACTTCAGGCATGGGCCGCCGCGCCTCGCGATAAAACGTCATCGCGAACGCTATTGGCCAGCGCGGCCACTTCCGCGATGTCCGCCTGCGGTACGCCCAGTTCCTGCAGCGTCTGCCCAATCAGTTCGATCACCGCATCCACATGCGAATCGTTCAGTCCGCGCTCCAGCAGATGCGCGTGCCCCCGCCGCATATCCTGACCCGTGTAGTTGTTCGGACCGCCGAATACCATCGTCAGAAACGCCTTCTGCTTGCCAGCCTGGCGTTCCATATCGACATCGTCGAAGAAGCGGTTGATCCGTTCGTCCTGCAATACTTTGCGGTAGAAGATGTCGACCGCGGCTTCGACGGCGGGCGCGCCGCCGAGTCTTTCGTATAAAGAAGGCATCTGAGATATTCCTTTCAACAGGGAAGGCGGGCCTTGGCCGGCCGGAATTAAAGATGCATTTAGAATACTTGTTTAACCTGATCTCGTCAACGTGATGTTTTTTGTCCTGTTGAAGAACGTGGAACCAGCTTGCTGGCGGGGTTGTTAAAAACCTGCGGTTTCGTAGCGGATTGCGCGCAGGGTGCGGTGCATGCGTTAGATGCTAACGCGCTGGGAGGAGTTGGCTGAGATCGTCGATCCAGAAGTCTGGGGCAAAGCGGGCCATTTCCTCGCGTTTGCCGTAGCCCCAAGTGACGGCGCAGGTGCGCACACCCGCCGCCTTGCCTGCCGCCATGTCGGCTGGAGAGTCGCCAACCATCAGGACATCCCGCGCATCGGCACCTAGCGCCTGAAGCGAACGGAAGATCACGTCGGGCGCCGGCTTGGCCGGAAAGCCGTCGGTGCCCTGGACGTGGTCGAAATAGTCCACTAAGCCGAACTGTTCCAACACACTGCGGACGGTCTGGCTGCTCTTGGTGGTGGCGGTCGATTTGCGGCCATTCAGGCGCGACAAGGTCTCGGGGACGCCTGGGTAAACCCGCGTTGCGGCATGCTCCCGGGCCAGGTAGATGGTGCGATAGCGAGCCAGCAGATCGGCCTTCGTGGCCTCATCGCAACCAGGCAGCACATCGTCAAACAAGTCGTACAGATGCCGGCCGATATACCCGCGCAGGAAGTCCATGTCGCATTTCCCGGCGGCGGTGGTCTCCAAAACGGCGCTGACGGCACCGCAGATATCCGGAGCGGAATCTACAAGGGTGCCGTCGACGTCGAACAGGTAAACGGGAAAGGCCGGAATCACGCCGGCTGAGGGCCGGGGCCCTCCATCAGTCCGGGTACGCGGATGTCGGTGGCCGGACGGCTGACAGTGGCAGCCTTATCCCCACCCGGCTTGAAGGCCGGGAGCGGGCTGGTGCCCTCCATCAACTGCCGTACCTCGTGGCTATCCAGCACCTCGCGCTCCAGGAGCGCTTCCGCTACGCGAACCATGGCATCGCGGTTGTCTTCGATGATGGACTTGGCGCGGTCGTAGCCCGTCGCGATGAAGCGGCGGACGGCCTCGTCGATACGTTGCGCCGTCTCTTCACTGTAGTCGCGGTGGGTGTTGATCTCGCGGCCGAGGAAGATTTGCTCGTCCTTCTTGCCGAAGCTGAGCGGACCCATTTCGCTCATGCCCCACTCGCACACCATCTTGCGCGCCAGTTCGGTGGCCTTTTCGATGTCGTTGCTGGCGCCGGCGCTCTTCATATTGCAGAAGATCTCGTCGGCGATGCGTCCCGCCATCGATACGGCAATCTGGGCTTCCGCCTGTTCCTTGGTGTAATCCACCTGGTCACCTTCGGGCAGGAACATCGTCACACCCAGCGCCATGCCGCGAGGGATGATCGTAACCTTGTGCAGCGGCATCGCTTCGGCGATCTTGGCCGCAACCACGGCGTGACCGGCTTCGTGGTAGGCGGTGTGCTTCTTCTCCGCGTCGCTGATGACACGGCTCTTGCGCTCCACGCCCATCAACACTTTGTCCTTCGCCATCTCGAAGTCGTGCATCGTCACGACTTTACGGTTCTGGCGCGCGGCAATCAGCGCCGCCTCGTTCACCAAGTTTGCCAGATCGGCACCGGCGAATCGCGGCGTACCACGGGCTATGAGCGCGAGTTCCACATCGTCGCCCAACGGGATCTTCTTGGTGTGAACCTTGAGGATCGCCTCACGGCCGCGAACGTCCGGTAAATCTACCACCACGCGGCGGTCAAAGCGGCCAGGCCGCAGCAGTGCCGGATCCAGCACATCCGGGCGGTTGGTTGCCGCCACCAGGATGACTCCTTCGTTCGATTCGAAGCCGTCCATTTCCACCAGAAGCTGGTTCAGCGTCTGCTCGCGTTCGTCGTGACCGCCGCCCAGACCGGCACCGCGGTGACGTCCGACCGCGTCGATTTCGTCGATAAAGATGATGCACGGCGCATTCTTCTTGCCCTGCTCGAACAGGTCGCGCACACGGCTGGCACCCACACCGACAAACATCTCCACGAAGTCCGAGCCGGAGATCGAGAAGAATGGCACGTTCGCCTCACCAGCGATGGCGCGGGCGAGCAGCGTCTTGCCAGTCCCTGGCGAGCCGATCAGCAGCACACCCTTAGGAATGCGGCCGCCGAGCTTCTGGAACTTTTGCGGTTCCCGCAGAAACTCGATAATCTCCTGCAGCTCTTCCTTGGCTTCTTCCACGCCGGCGACGTCCTTGAACGTCACCTTTTTCTGTTGCGACGAATGCAGCCGGGCGCGGCTCTTGCCGAAGCTAAGCGCCTTGTTTCCACCGGATTGCATCTGGCGCATCATGAACACCCAAAACGCCAGCAACAACACGAACGGTACCGCGTTGATCAGGATAGACACCCAGTTGCTGGTGCCCACTTCCTTGATGTCCATGTTCACGCGCTTTTCCGTAAGCATGCGATACAGGTCGGGGTAGTTCAGCGGGATGGTCGTGCGGAAGGCCGCATCATCGTTAAAGGAGCCATGCACTTCGTTGCCGGTGATGCTCACGGCTTTAACGCGACCGGACTCCACTTGCGACAGAAAATGCGAAAATGTGAGCTGCTGCTCAGGGCGCGTCTTGCCGGCGCGGACGACTGTCCACAGCAGAACGGCGACGCAAATCAAGACGACCCAAAAAATTGCGGTCTTTAAGTTCGAGGTCATGACCCTTCCTTAAGAATACCTCTCCAGAGCCGCGGCGGACGCGCGGAACGGTGAGGCGCCACACCACACGACAACCAGTGCCACGGATGCCCTAGCTGTACTGACGTAAAACCTTATCAATTTGATTCCTAAGCTATCACTTTTTCTTGTGGCTCGCGAATGCCGACCGCGAACGGAGCGCCCGGCTTTCCCTGGAATCGCCCGGCAACACCAAACCGGCGGGACCACACAATGTCTGCGTCCCCCGCCTCTATGATCGGCCAGAATCGCCGTTCCCATAAGGGGATTCGCGCCAACTGGAACATCTCTTTGATGTTTTTTACTCCCGGCGCCCCTGCGGGCTGATAGCGGTCTCCCGGCAGCCAGTAGCGTAACCGGAGCGGTCTGCCGGTGGTTTCTAGGTACATCCACTCCCACCCAGCCTCTTTGTCTCCAGTATAACCACTTTCTTTCAAACAGGTTTCCACTTCCGTGCCGTCCGGTAAAGATGTATGCCCCGGCACCGCCAGATCCGCCTCCACCAGCCGGTTCATCGCCGGTTCGGCTCCCAACCGCATCACCCGCAGCCAATCAAAGGATCGAAAGACATCCAAACCTGGAAGTTGTAATCTTCCCGACCCTTCCCGCTGCGCCACTAATCCTATGACCGCCTCCGTGTGCCCGAACTCCATCCCCGCCAAGTCGCCCTTCACGCGTTCGAACACGCCACGCAGGCATCGCCGGGCCGCAGCCACCGGCTGCTGTCGAATGGCTTCGCACGGTATCTCAGACGACCCGAACCGTCCTTCCCGGCAATTCCGGCCTATCCACTCCCCCACGTAAGCGGCCCAAAAGACTTCTTCATCCTTGGCAAGCTCCGCCGTTCGACCCAGTTGCGCCACTAACGCTGGGTTGTAGACCTCGACCAGTTGGGGAAGCAACTCATGGCGGATCCGGTTCCGCGTGAATGCCGGATCGGCGTTGGTCGCATCCTCCACCCAGCCGTAGCCCCGGCTTTGCAGCCAACCCTCGACCTCCGCACGGGTCACCTCCAGCAGCGGCCGGATCAGACCTTCCGCCGTCTTCGGCAGGATCCCGGCGAGCCCCTGCGGACCGGTCCCGCGCAGCACGCGGAACAGCACGGTCTCCGCCTGGTCCGACTGGGTATGGCCAGTCGCCACCGCATCGGCCACTCCCTCGCGGATCAGCCGTTCAAAGAAGCGCAACCGCGCCAGCCGGCCTTCCTGCTCCAGATTGCCGCCCCGTGCCGCGACGTCCACCACTTCCAGATGAAAGGGCAACCCGAGACCCGCCGCCAGTTCGCGCACGAACACCGCATCGGCCCCCGAACTTTCGCGAAGCCGGTGGTCGACGTGCAGGACGTGCAGCGGCCCGTTCCACAACTCCCGCAGTTCCCACAGCGCCCGCAGCAGGAACACCGAATCGGCGCCCCCGCTTACCGCCACACCGAGCCGCATTCCCTCCCGCAGCAACTGCTGCCGCTGGCAATACCGGGCGATCTTTTCCAGGATGGCGTCCACAGGTTAGGGGTACTCCCCATCATAGCCGCCCCCCTGCCCCGGTTGACGCCAACACCGCGCACTACGGACAATACAGGTTTCTATGAGCTACGGCCTCACTATCCGCCAAGACGGCGCCCTCGACTTCGTCAGCCTGGGCGCCCTGATTCACCGGCTTGACCCCGGCGTCATCCCGTTCCGGAAAGCTACCGAATGCGCCATCCACGTGAGCGGCGGCGAGTTCAACTGCGCCGCCAACCTCGCCGATTGCTTCGGTCTGAAGACCGGCATCGCCAGCGCCATGGTGAATTACCCTATCGGCGACCTGATCCATGAGCGCGTCCGCGCCATGGGCGTGAAGCCTTTCTATAAGAGGTTCGAACACGACGGCGTTACTGGCCCCAACATGGCCACCGTCTACAGCGACCGCGGCCAGGGCGTCCGCGGCCCCGTAGTCTTCTACAACCGCTGCAACGAAGCCGCCGCGCAACTGAAGCCCGGCGATTTCAACTGGAGTGAGATCTTTGCCGGTGGCTGCCGCTGGTTCCACTCCGGCGGGATCTTCGCGGCGCTTTCGCCGACTACGTCGCAAGTGATTGTAGAGGGCATGAAGGCCGCGAAGGCCCAGGGCGCCATCGTCTCGTTCGACCTTAATTTCCGCGCCAAGTTGTGGAAGGTGTTCGGCGGGGCCGATAAGGCCGTCGAAATTATGCGCCAGATTGTCGATAACGTCGACGTGCTGGTGGGCAACGAAGAGGATCTGCAACTCGGCCTCGGCATCCCCGGACCCGAAGTCGAAAAGCACGGCAAGCTGGACCCCAGCCTGTTCTTCGGCATGATCGAAGGCGTTACCAGCAAGTTCCCGAATCTGAAGGTGCTGGCCACGACCTTGCGCGAAGTACACACCACGAATCGGCATAGCTGGAGCGCGGTGGCCTGGGTGGACGGCAAGACCTACCAGGCGCCGCAGTGCGAACTGGATGTGCTCGACCGCGTCGGCGGCGGCGATGGCTTTGCCTCCGGGCTGATTTACGGCATGCTGACGGGGGCGACGCCGGAAGAGGCTCTGCGGCTGGGTTGGGCCCACGGGGCGCTGCTGACCACCTTCCCCGGCGACACGACGATGGCATCGCTGGACCAGGTGAAGGCTTTTGGGAACGCTCGTATCCAGCGGTAGGTAGGCTGAGCGGGCCGCCCGGGCACACCGGCCGGGCGGCCGCTACCATGTACGTATGGCGTTGATCGATGAAGTGCGCATGGACCGCTCGCGGCTGGAGGTTGTCACCACCGGTACGCCGTCCGATTCGAAAGCCTACTGGCAGACGAAGACTATGCAGGAACGCCTGGAGGCGTTAGAACTGACAAGGCAAATCCTCAATGGCTACGATCCGGCTACCACCCGATTTCAGCGAGTTCTTGAGGTTACTCGACACCCATAGAGTGCGGTACCTGCTGATCGGTGGCTACGCCGTAAATGCTTTCGGGTATGTCCGAAACACCGTCGACCTGGACATCTGGATCGCAGCCGACCGCGAGAATCAGGAGCGGGTGGTGGCGGCTCTGCGCGAATTTGCTTTCCCAGCAGCGACAACGGATCTATTGATGGCACCCGACGCCATGTTGCGAATGGGCGTCCCACCGCTTCGGATCGAATTGATGAAGAAGATCTCCGGTGTTGACTTTGAATCTTGCTGGGAACGCCGCACGACGCTCCAAATCGATGATCTCGCCGTGCCCATGATCTCGCTGTCCGACCTGAAAGCCAACAAACTCGCCTCCGCTAGGGCTAAGGATCTCGCCGACCTGTCGGAACTCCCTTAACCCCGCTCCTCAGATCACGCGGGAACGGCTGGAGGCGCGCGAATTCTTGAGGTTACTCATTCCTGAACTCGGCCCGTAAAATCCACCGCAGTTGATCCAGCAAGATCGGGATATCCTCGGTCGCCGTCTTCCACAGTTGGTCAAGATCGACCGAATCGTAGCCGTGAATCAAGCGGTCCCGCATACCAGCAATCTGCTTCCACGGCACACTGGTGTATCGTGTACGCAAGTCAGGCGAGATTCGCTTTGCAGCCTCGCCAATGACGGCAATCTGGTAGGAGCAAGCCGATCGGAGCCGGTCTTCCTCATCAAAAAGCTCGCGAGCCGAACTCAGACTTCGGCATCACCCACCATGGAATCCGCCAAACTCCCCGAATCCACCCACTCCCGCACCAGCCGCTCCGATATCCCCATATCCTGCCGTAGCGCCTGGCAAACCCCATCCGCTGTCAGACTCTGCCGTGCCACACCCTCCGCGGTCTTCAGGTACCGCATGTTCCCGAACAGCACCACCATCGCATCGCCGCGATTGCGCCGCGCGTACAAACGCTGATTGAACGGGCTCATCTCGCGCGAAGCCTCATACTTCGCCAGGAAGTAATCGCGGGTCACCGCTTCCGGCCCAAACCGGCAGACCAGCGGCTCGTCCCACGGTGGCGATTGCATCCGGGCCACGTGCGTACCGTTGTCCGGCTCCATTTCGATGCCAAATACCGGATGCTCCTGCCGCACCGGCCGACTGGCAAACTCCACCGGGACGCCGTTCAGAATGGAAGGATCCACCAGCCACTGCGCTCCGTCCACGTGTGCCCGCACGCTCCCGTGATTCACAAAACCCATATCCCGCATCGAGCCGGTGATGCGATCCACCTGGAATCCCATCGACGCCAGCAGTTCATAAAGTGCATTCGCGGTGGACCAACACGTGCCGCCGGCCCCATCCTCCAAGAACCCTTGAAAGAAATGCTCCGCATCGCTCCCCGGCAACGCCTCGCCTGGCTTGCTCCGCAGCCAGATCATCTTCCGCACATTGTCGAACGGCACCTGCGCACACCAGGCCGCAAATACCCGCCGCAGGCCGTCCCCATCCGGCGCCGGCGATTCCGCCATCCCTAACCGCCGCAACACATCCTGCATCACTTCTTCCGCAACACCTCATCCACAAACGCGAAGAGCTGGCGCGTCGCCGGATCATCCGGCAATCCCAGATCCCTATCCAACTTCACGTGATCGGTGCGCTCCGCCCCAAAGATCGCCGCCGGCACACCGGCCATATCCAGCGCCTGCCATAGCCGATAAGCCTGCGCGCTGGTATCGGTGTGATCCGCGACATGCAGAATCAAAAACGGCGCGATTCCCCGGTTCGGCGCCACATGGTTCACGGCTGACAACTCCCGCTGCCCGGCCAGATTCCCGAACTTCTCGGGATGCCCCATCTTCGGCCGGGGCTGCTTCAAACCGATGCGCCGCGCCGTTGCAGTCGCCACCTGGAGCGGCACATCGTACGTATCGCCATCCACCGGAACACAGTCTTTGATCGCATTTCGCGGCACGCGTTCGGCCTCGATATAGCGGCTGTCCGTGCACAGCAACGCCGCCAACTGCGCGCCCGCGGAGTGGCCCATCAGAAAGATCCGCCGCGGGTCGCCCCCATAGCGCTCCACATTGGCGTACACCCAGCCGGTGGCTCGCGCCACATCGCGCACAATCTCATACATCGTGGCGTTCGGCACGAAGCGATAGTTCACCGGCACGAACACAAAGCCCTTCGCCACGAACGCCGCAGGCTTGTGATCCACGGCTTCTTTGCTTCCCACCATCCAGCCGCCGCCATGCACCCACACCACCACCGGAGCCTTACTCGCATTGGGAGCCGCGTACACATCCAGCAACTGCCGCTCATTCCGCGGCTCGGCATAAGGAATGTTCGCCGTCAGCCGCGGCGCCTTGGTCTGCGCAGCCAGCAACGGCAGCAACGCAAGCAACAAAAGCATCACACCAGAATATCCCGCACCACGCGCGCCGGCTCGACGCCGCTCAGGCGGAAGTCCAGTCCCTGGTAGCGGAAGGTGAACCGCGCGTGGTCGATCCCCATGAGGTGCATCACGGTGGCGTGCAGATCGCGCACGTGGACGCCGTTCTCCGCCACGTTATAACTGAAATCGTCAGTGGCGCCGTAGCTGATGCCAGGCTTCACTCCACCGCCCGCCATCCAGATCGTATAGCAGCGCGGATGATGATCGCGACCCGCCTCAATGCTGTCCCACTGGCCCTGGCCCGCCACGCCGCGCCCGAACTCGCCGCCCCAAATCACCAGCGTCTCGTCCAACATGCCGCGCCGCTTCAGGTCCGTGATCAGCGCCGCGCTTGGCTGATCGGTATCGCGGCAGCGCGCCGTACACCAGGACGGCAGCCGGCTGTGATGATCCCAATCGGGATGGAACAACTGGATGAACCGCACGCCGCGCTCCGCCAATCGCCGCGCCAGGATGCAGTTGGCCGCGTAGCTGCCCGGCCGCCGCGAATCCGGCCCATACAGATCGAACACCTCGGCCGGCTCATCGCGCAAATCGGTCAACTCCGGCACGCTCGATTGCATGCGGTAGGCCATCTCATACTGCCGCACCCGCGTGGCAATCTCCGGATCGCCCGTCGCTTCCAGCCTCATCTGGTTCAACTCCGCCAATCCATCCAACATGCCACGACGCACCTGCTTCGGCATGCCTTCGGGATCCCGCAGATACAGCACCGGGTCCTTGGCATTGCGCAGCTTCACTCCCTGATAGCGCGACGGCAAAAACCCCGAGCCCCAGTAATGGTCGTACAACGGCTGGTCCGACGGCCGCTGCATCTTCGACAACATCACCAGGTAGTCCGGCAGATTGCGATTCTCGCTGCCCAGCCCATAGCTGAACCACGCACCCATGCTTGGCCGCCCCGGCAGTTGATTCCCGGTCAGAAACTGCGTCATCGCGGGCGCATGATTGATCTGATCGGTGTACATCGACTTCACCAGGCACACCTCATCCACGATCTTCGCCAGATGCGGCAGCCACTCGCCAAGGTACGTGCCGCTCTTGCCATGCCGTGCGAACTTCGTCACCGCCGGCATGATCAATTGCTTCTGGTTCGCGGTCATCGTGGTCAGCCGCTGCCCCTGGCGTACCGACTCCGGCAGTTCCTGGCCCGCCAGCGCCTGTAACCCCGGCTTGTAATCGAACAACTCAATCTGCGACGGCCCGCCCGATTGCGTCAGAAAGATGATCCGCTTCGCCTTCGGGGCAAAATGCGGCACGTCCCCGCGGCCGATCCTGCCCTCATCCGCCTGCGCCCGCTGCAACAAGCTTTGCAGCGCAATCGCACCCAGCGAAAAACCGCTGGCATTACTCAGAAACGCTCGCCGAGACAGTGTCATCCGTTATCCTTCCCGGTGCAGCTTGTAGGGATACACCTTCCCGCTCGCCCACTGGCATACATATAGGTCGCCGGCCTTATCCACGCACACGTCATGGCAGTTATGAAACACCGGTTGATCCTGCAACATCAGTTGCAGCTTGTCGCCCTGATACGCCGGCGCCTGCCCGCCGGGATTCGACACTACCCGGTTGTTCTTGTCCAGAATCGTCACGAAGCCGCGCCCCTGCCACATGCGGAAATCATTCGGAAACATGCCGAAGCAGATCCCGGAGTACAGGTAATCGCCGGCCAGCACCGGACGGCTCAGATACGCGCCCGGCAGATATACCGTACTGCGATACTCTCCGTTCAGACTGAACCAGTGAAACTCGTTGCGGATGCGCGCGGTGGCGATGACCAGCGGCTCCGGACCGCGGCGGTCAATGGCGATGCCGTGCGCCTGCAGAAACTTCCCCTTGTTGATCGGCTGCGAACTCTTGCCGCCGAACTTGCGAATAAACTTGCCGGTGTTATCGAACTGCAGCAGCCATTGCGACCCATACCCATCGGCCACATAGATATCGCCGTTCGGCCCAACGGCGGTTTCGGTGGGGCTATAAACATCCTGCTCTGTGTATACGCCAATCGCGCGCGGATGCGGCAACTCCATCACGATCCGCCCGTCCAGCGTGGTCTTCACGACGCGTCCCGTGCCGGTGTCGGTACCGTACAGGTATTCCTTCCCATCGGCTTCCTGATACAGGCTCAGCCCATGCGCCCCACCAAACCCCAGCGTCCACGAAGCCAGCAGCTTGCCTTTCGTATCGAACACCAGAACGTTATTCTGTTTGTGATTCGTGAACAGAAACAGCCGCCCATCGGCCGCCTGCACCATCTCGTGGCAGTCGTTCACCGGATGCTTCGCCGGATCCGCCTGCGCCCACAGCTTATCCACGCGGTAGCGCAGCGGTCCGTGGCCGATTACCGTCCCATGGCCATCGGGCGCCGCCTTGCCGATCGTCGCCACGAACGGGGCAGCCTTCAGAATCGTTCGCCGGTTAATCCTATTCATGGGTCATCGCCTCGTCCAGGTTCAGAATCATGCTGGCCACCACCATGAGTCCGGACAATTCCGCCGATGGCTTGTCCACGGTGCCCTGCCCAACGCGCACCAGCTTCGCGGCCTCCCGAGGCTGCCTCGCATAGAGCGCCGTCGCTCGTTCGAACTCCCGCCGCAGCACGGCCAGTTCCTTCGCGGCCGGCTTGCGCGTCAGCACCCGTTCAAAGAGATGAGCGATGCGCTCGCCCGATGGCCGCGACAATGCCTGTTCCGCCAATACCCGCGACGCCTCCAGGTACGTCTGATCGTTCAACAGAGTCAGCGCATGCATCGGCGTGTTCGTCCGGGACTGGCGCACTTCGCACATCCGCCGCTGCGCCGAATCGAACAGGAACGTCGGGGCGATACTTCGCCGCCAGAAGGCGTACAACGTGCGCCGGTACTGCGCCGCGCCCTCGCTGGGCTCATACTGGAATCGCCCCATGAACAGCTCTTCCCAAACACCCTCCGGCTGATACGGGCGCACCGGCGGCCCACCCAACGCCGGATTCAGGAGCCCGGCGTAATGCAGAGCCGCGTCGCGCAGCATCCAACTCGGCAACCGGAATCGCGGACCGCGCGCCAACAGCCGGTTCTCCGGATCCTTCGCCAGCAGCGCCGGCGCCGCTACCGACGACTGCTGGTACACATCGCTCAATACGATCTTCCGCACGAGTCGCTTGACGTCCCACCCGTTCTCCCGCAGTTCCAGCGCCAGGTGATCCAGCAGTTCGGGATGCTCCGGCCGCTCCCCCTGCAGCCCGAAATCCTCCGTCGTTCGCACCAATCCCGTTCCAAACAAAAGCTGCCAGATATGATTCGCCGTCACGCGCGCCGTCAACGGATTGGAAGCCGACACCAGCCACCGCGCCAACCCCAGCCGGTTGCGCGGCTCGGACGCCGGCCACTCGCCCAGAAACGGCAGCACCGCCGGCTTGACGGTATCGCCCTTCTTATCCCAGATGCCGCGCAGCAGCACGTGCGTCTCGCGCGATTCGGCCTTATCGGCCAGCACCATCACCTTCACTGACTTCGCGCTTTCAATCTCCTTTAACTGCGCCAACGCCCGGTCGAGCGACTGTTTCGCTTCCTGGTACGGCGCATAGTCCGCCAGAAACTGCGCTTCCAACTCCCCCCGCAGCTCCGACGGAATCGCCACACCTGCGCCTAAGCGCGCCAATCGCATCAGCGGCGACGCACCGACCATCCCCAAGACCGGCCCGCGCGCATCCGTCACCGACACCCGGAACCGCGCCAGATTCGCATTCCCGCCCGTCGACCGGTGCCGCATCTCGAACACCAGCTCTTCGTTCGCCGCCAGCACCAATGGCTCCGCCAGGGCGAACACCGCCACGTGCCGCTCCACGGCCGCCCCAATCGTGGTCCACCCATTGCGCGGATCGTCATCCAGCGTGTCCTTGATCAGCCCGTAATTGTTGTTCTTCGCTTTATCCGCCGAGTAATCCGCCACCGCGTTGGCAATCGCGATGTCCCGAAGCTGGTTGTTGCCGTCCTGCCGCACCTGCAGCTTCACGTCGGTCAGCAGGAAGTCGCCATTGCCCCCACGCGTATACTTGCCCTGCGCAAAGGACGCATCGGGGAATACTTCCAGCCGCAACCCCGTGATCCGCGCCAACTCCGGCTTCGTCGCAATGCGGTAATCATCCTGCCGCGGATCCGGCCCGGACGTCACAATCACTCCATCGGCGCCCTGCTTCAACTCCGTCCCCTCGGCTGTTTGCAACGAAGACGCCCGCACCAGGCGCCATTCATCAAAGGACGTATCCAGCGACGCCCGTTTCCCCTCGATCCACTTGGCGAACGCCGGCTGCGCCTGCCGCCGCTGTTCCGCCTCCACCGGCTTCCTCACATCCACCAAGGCCTTCGCCTCCGCGATCGCCTGCTCCACCCGCGGCGACGCGTACTCCATGTAGGGTTCGGCCTTCTTGCCCGCCCTTCCCGTCTCATCAATCGAATTGAAGAACGCGTTCAGCGAGTAGTAATCGTGATGCGAGATCGGATCGAACTTATGCGTATGGCACTGCGTGCATTGCAGCGTCAACCCCAACCACACGGTGCCGGTCGTGTTCACGCGGTCCATCACATAATCAATCCGCGACTCCTCGGGATCCCGCCCGCCTTCGCCATTCGTCATGTGATTGCGATGAAATGCCGTTGCCAGCTTCTGTTCCGCCGTCGCCCCCGGCAACAAATCCCCGGCGAACTGTTCGATCGTGAACTGGTCATACGGCATGTTCCGGTTGAAAGCCGCCACCACCCAATCGCGCCACGGCCAGTTCGTACGCGTATCGTCGGCCTGGAATCCATCGGTATCGGAATAGCGAGCCGCATCCAGCCACCACATCGCCATCCGCTCGCCATAGTGGGGGCTGGCCAGCAGCGTGTCGACGTAAGCCTCCAGCGGCCCGCCCTTCAGAAATGCCTCGGCCGCTTTCGGATCCGGAGGCAGTCCGGTCAAATCGAAGGCCAGCCGCCGGGCCAGCGTCTCCCGCGGAGCCCGCGGCGACAAGGCCAACCCATCGCGCCGCAGCCGCTTCGAGACCAACTCGTCGATCGCCCGGGCCGGATCCACCACCGCCGCCCGCACCGGCTGCTCAAACGACCAATGCTTACCCCACACCGCTCCTTCCTTGATCCACTGCTCGAAGCGCTTCACCTCCGCCGCCGTCAATGGGGCCTTGTGCGAATAGGGGGGCGGCATGAGCATGGCAGGCTTCTCCGGCGCAATGCGAATCATCAGCCGGCTGGCCGCCGGATCGCCCGGCACCACCGCCGCCTTGCCGCCATGCACGGCCGTTGCGCCCTCCCGCGTATCCAGACGCAGATTCGCCTTCCGCCCACCCGCATCCTGCCCATGGCATCCGAAACACTTCTCGGAAAGCACAGGCAGTATCTCGCGGCTGAAAGAAACCGGCTCGGCGAGGGCGCCCACGGCGCAGCAGAGTCCCAGCAAGATCGGTCGCAGCATCCTATTTATGACTCTATCGCTATCCCGCTTGGGAAAAAGCCCGGAAAAGCGCAAAAAGTTGTACGATCCGATCATGAAGGCCCCGCGCCGCGAGACGGAGTTCCCGATTTCCCTGTACGCCACTCCCAGCCGCGTCCACCAGGAGATCTTCTATACCGTTCTACGCGCCGGCCATCTGCGCGCGGGTGCCGGCTACGGCGTCAAACGCGACCACTTCCCCGGGTATGAACTGATCTACTGCCTGAGCGGGCAGGCTCAGGTGCGCGTCGCGGGTACTCGCCATGAGGTCAACCCCGGCGACATGGTGATGTTCAACTGCCATCACCCTCATGAACACGCCACCGGCCGGCTGGATCCCTGGGAGGCGTACTGGGTGCGAATCGAAGGCCCCCGGCTGGAGCGAATGTGTTCTATTCTGTCGGTGGAGCGCGCGCCTGTTATCGGCGGCATCGACCGCGCCGCCGCCGCATCCTGCTACGAAGCCATCTTCCGCCTCATTGGCAACGGCGCCGCCGAGGCTGCTCCGCTGCTCCACGCCGAGGTGGCCCGCCTTCTGGCCCTCACCTGCTGCGCCCGGCAGTTTCCCGCCAACGAAGACCGCGGACCCGAGCCCCTTCGCCCCGCCATGGAGCAGATGCGCCAAACCTACTTCGAACCGCATCGCGTGGAGGACCTCGCGCGCCTGGCCGGCATGAGCGCGCCCCACTTCACCCGTCTGTTCCGCCGCGCCTTCGGCACCAGCCCCATCGACTGGCTGCGCCGCGAGCGGATCAACCAGGCCAAACGGCGCCTTGGCGAAACGGCCGACCCTATCGAATGGATCGCCGGCCAGGTCGGCTACCGCGACCGTTTCTTTTTCAGCAAAGACTTTAGACGCATGACCGGCATGACGCCGCGCGAGTTCCGCCGCAGGGAACAAGGGCGTTAGTTGATGCCATACAGCACCAACGCCTCGCGCGCGCCGGAGCCGCCGCGGAGGAACGGCACCCGTCCTTGCAGCAGCCCCGACTCCACTTGGCTCACAGACTCGCGGCCAGCGCGGCCAATTGGTCGGCACAAACGCCCCAGCCTTCGTGAAAGCCCATCTGCTCGTGCGCCTCGCGGTCGGCTTCGCTCCAATGCCGCGCACGAGCCGTATAGAGCGTCTTGCCGCCGCCCAGATCCTCGAACGTCATCACCACCGTCATAAACGCCTTCTCCGATGGCTCCCAGGCCTTCGAATAAGCATCGGTGAACACCAACTTCTCGTTGGGGATCACTTCCAGGTAAACGCCGTGCATGGGCGTATCGTTGCCTTCGGGATCACGCATCACGACGTAGCTGGATCCTCCGGCACGCACGTCCAGTTCCGCATGCGGGGTCGTATAGGGCAGCGGCGCGAACCACTTCTTTAACAACTCCGGCTCCGTCCAGCAACGGTATAGCTTCTCACGCGGTGCGGCGATCTCCCGCTCCAGAACTAATTCCACATTCCGATTTGCAACAGTCATTTCGATTTGCTTCCTCTCGCTGGCCCGCTCGCCAGTCTCTGGAAGCATAGACTCCCGCCATCACCCCAACTCATCGGTCCCGGCCGAAAAATCAGGCCGGATCCAAAACCAGCGCCAGACCGTACTGCGGAAACAGCGTCTGCACGTCCAGGAAGGAGTTCATGGCCGCCACCCGGTCGCCATCCACCTCGGCGATCATCAGCGCCCACGCCTCATAGCGGCCGTCACCCAGATGACGATACTGCGCATACGCGTGCCCGCCAGAGGCTTCCACCCGAACCAGTTTCGACCCGCGGCACTTCGCCCCACGCCCCAACAGCCATTGCGCGATTGTGTCCGCCCCCTGCAACCACAGCTCGAATGGCGGCATCGACAGCGTTGCGTCCTCATGCAACATCGTCACCAGGGCGTCCACGTCATAGCGCTCAAAAGCAGCGGCGAAGCGTTCCACCAGCCGCGCCTGTTCCTCCGAGGCCGGCTGCAACAACCCTCCGCGCCGCGTCGACATCGTCACTCGCGCCCGCTGCAAGGCGCTGTTCACCGCCGCCACCGTCATATCCAAACAGGCTGCCACCTCCGCCGCCTGCCAGCCCAGCACCTCCATCAGCAACAGCACCGCCCGCTGCCGCGCCGGTAAGTGCTGCAACGCCGCCACGAATGCCAGCCGTATACTTTGCCGCAGAATCGCCCGCTCCGCCGGATCGGCATCGGAGGGCACCGCCCGCGCATCGGCGACCGGCTCCAGCCAATGCTCCCGAGGCAGGGTCCGCAAGTCGCTGTCCACCGTCCCCGACGGCCCTTCTTCCACCGGACGCGCCCGCCGCTTGCGATGCTGCAGTTCATCCAAACAGACGTTCGTTGCGATGCGGTACAGCCACGTCCGCACCTGGGACCGCTCCTCGAAGCGCTCCCAATTCCGCCATGCCCGGATAATCGTCTCCTGCGCCGCATCATCGGCATCCACCGCCGACCCCAGCATCCGGTAACAATGGCCGACCAACGCGGGCCGGTGTACTTCCAAGTGCGAAATCTCAGACGTCATGCAAACACCACTCATTGTAGTTTGCCATCTGTGAACCCCGCCGCCCGCCTGCTAAAATCGTCGGTTCCATGGCCATCGACTGGTTCCCGCTCTGGCTCAGTCTCCGCGTGGCGGCCCTCTCCACGCTGCTGGGCGCCGTCGCCGGGCTTTGGATCGCCTACCTGCTCGCGTTCCGCAACTTCCGCGGTAAGGAAATCCTCGACGCCGCCGTCACTCTACCGCTGGTTCTGCCGCCTACCGTGCTTGGGTATTATCTGCTAGTGGTGCTTGGCCGCCGCAGCCCCATCGGTTCTCTGTACGAATGGCTCACGGGCGGGCCGCTTGTCTTTACCGCCAAGGCCGCCGTCCTCGCCGCGCTGCTGCACTCGCTCCCCCTGCTGATTAAGTCCACCCGAGCCGCGCTCGAAGGGGTGGATCCGCGTTACGCCCGCGCCGCCGCCAGCCTCGGCGCCTCGGAATTCCGCATCTTTCATCGCATCACGCTGCCGCTCGCCTTACGCCCCGTACTGGCCGCCTGCGCCATCGCCTTTGCCCGCGCCCTTGGTGATTTCGGTGTCACCATCATGATCGCCGGCGCGATCCCCGGCCGCACCCAGACAATCGCCGTCGCCATCTATAACGCCGTCGAATCGGGAAACGGCGCCGCCGCCCGCACCATGGTCGTGGTCCTCTCGGCACTCGCACTTGCCATCCTCTGGCTAGCCAATCGCCTCTCGCCGCGCCACGTCACATGATTCTGGCACGCCTCAAGAAGCGCTTCGCCGCTGGTCCGGATTCGGCCGAGTTCCTGCTCGACGCCGATCTCCGCAGCGCCGACGCCGTGTCCGTGCTATTTGGTCCCAGTGGCTCCGGCAAAACTCTTACGCTGGAATGCATCGCCGGTTTCGTGCGGCCAGAAGAGGGACGGGTCATGCTGGGCGACGACATCCTGTTCGATGCCCCCACTGGCGTCTTCCTGCCACCACAGGCCCGCCGCTGCGGCTATGTGTTCCAGAACTATGCGCTGTTCCCGCACATGACCCTGCGTGAAAATCTCCTGTTCGCCACCGAGTTCCGCCCCAAACTCGAACGCCATCGCAAGGTGAACGAGATGCTGGAGCGCTTCCGCCTCACCGATCTGGCCGGACGCAAGCCGCGCGAACTTTCCGGCGGCCAGAAACAGCGCTGCTCGATCGCCCGCGCTTTACTCGCCGATCCGCGCCTTCTGCTACTCGACGAGCCCGCCCAAGGCCTGGACCCCACCCTTCGCGATGAACTCCACGACGTTCTGCGCGAAGTGCGCGCCGCTTTCCAGACGCCCATCCTGATGGTTACCCATAGTCTGGAAGAAGCCTACGCGCTCGCTGACCGCGTCTTTGTCTACAACGAAGGCAAAGTCGTCCAGCAGGGCACGCCCGCCGAAGTCTTTGAACGTCCCGCCAACGCCACCGTCGCCCGCCTCATGGGCCTCTACAGCCTCGTCGCCGCCGATGTCCTGCTGCTCGACCCTGGCCGCAACACCAGTCAGCTTCGCATCGGCGACAGTGAGATCACCGGCCCCTATCTGCCCGGCAAGTTTAAGGGTGATCGCGTATGGATCTGCGTGCGGCCCGAAGAGTTGCGGGCCTTCCCGCGCGACGGCCGTCCCTTGCCCAACCAGTTCCCCGTGCAACTCGAGCGCGCCACCCAGCGCCCCGGCGCCATCCGCCTGGAGTTCCAGAACGACCTGCGCGCCGACATCAGCCGCGCCGATTACGAGCGCTACCGCCATAATAAAGACTGGACCGTTGAGTTCCCTTCCGCCACCCTCCGCGTGCTGTAAATGAAGACTTTCGAAGAGTACGAACAACTGGCCGCCGCCGCGCACGGCCATATGTGCGCCGGGCAGATCCTCGGCCTCCGCCTGGCAATCCATGGCTGTGAACTTCTGGGCATTGCCGACCCCACCGGCGCCGACCGCAAACGCCTGGTCACCTATGTCGAAATCGACCGGTGCGCCACCGACGCCATCACCGTGGTCACCGGATGCCGCATGGGCAAACGCGCGCTGAAGTTCCGCGACTTCGGCAAGATGGCCGCCACGTTCTGCGATCTGGCCACCGGCCGCGCGGTCCGCGTGGTGGCGCGCGAAAGCTCCAAACAAAACGCGAAAGAGATGTTTCCCGAGATCGCCGACAAGAACCAGCAGCAGATGCGTGCGTACCGCGACATGGATCCCACCCTTCTGTTCGATCATCAGTGGGTCCGGGTCAAAGTCGAGCCGCACGATATGCCCGGTTTCAAAGGCCCGCGCATCACCTGCGCCACCTGTGGCGAAGGTATCAACTTCCAGAAAGAAGTACGCGGCGACGATGGCCACACGCTCTGCCGCGCCTGCGCCGGCGACCGCTACTACGAGCCGATCGACGCGTGATCCGCTACGTCATCACCGATCGCAAAACCGCCGGAGGTATTGACGCCCTGCTCCAGCAGGTGCGACGCAACCTCACCGAAGCGGTCGACTACATCCAGATCCGCGAGAAGGACTTGGCGGACGGCGAGTTGGTCGCGCTCACCGAACGCATCGTCGAACTGGCGCGCGCGACACCCACTCGCATCCTGGTCAGCAACCGCGTTGACATCGCCATCGCTACCCGCGCCCACGGCGTTCATCTGCCTTCTAACGCCATCGCCCCCGCGCACTGGCGGCGCATCGTCCCCCAGGGTTTCGTCATAGGCGTCTCCTGCCACCATGGCGACGACCTCCGCATCCCCGGCGCCGATTACATCCTCTACGCCCCCATCTTCGCCCCACGTTCCAAACCGCAAACCACAGTACCCGTCGGTATCGACGGCCTCCGTAAAGCCTGCGGCGATACGCCGCTCCCCGTGATCGCGCTCGGCGGCATCACCTGGGACAACGCCGCTGCCTGCCTTGGCGCCGGAGCCGCCGGGGTCGCCGGCATCACTCTGTTCCAATAGTCATCAGGCACAATGGAGAAACATGGGTAACACCGGATTGCTGGCTCGATACCTGGGCGGAGCCGCCACGCTTGAGCATTTCCTAAACGCCTATCACGAGCAGGAGCCGCGCCTCCACGCGTGGGTCGAGATGCGCCTGGAAGATTCCACCGGAGAAGGCCCCCTGCGCGGCGCTCCCTACGCCGCCAAGGACATCGTCGAATGCGCAGGCTATCGCAATACGTGGGGCACCCCGGTCTACGCCGATCGTATGGGCCATAAGGACGCCGCCCTCATCGAAAAACTCCGTGCCGCCGGCGGCTGCCTGATGGGCAAAACCCAGACCACCTCCTTCGCTTACTTCGATCCATCGCCCACACGCAATCCCCGCAACCATGCCCATACCCCCGGTGGTAGTTCCAGCGGATCCGCCGCTGCCGTGGCCGCCGGCATGGTTCCATTTGCCATCGGTACCCAAACCCAAGGCTCCATCCTCCGCCCCGCCAGTTATTGCGGCGTGGTAGGCTTCAAACCTACCTTCGGGCTGCTGCCCATCGAAGGCATCATGCCCTTCGCCCCCACGCTCGACACCCCCGGCTTCTTCACCCAAACCGCCCTCGATATGCGCCTGCTCTGGCGCTGCCTGGATTACCCCGCCGATGCCGAACTCCCCGCCGTCTACGGCATGATCGAAGTCCCCGTCGATCCGGAGATGCAGGAAACGTTCCGCCGAGCCATCCAGATCCTCGGCCAATACGGCTGTCAGATCCGCCGCGTCCATGCGCCTCCCGGCTTTGAAGATCTGCCCGAAATCGTCCGCCTGCTCCAAACCTACGAAGGCGCCCGCACTCACGCCCACGAACTCGAACAGCACGGCCCGGCGATCGGCGTTAAACTCGCGCAACTGATTCGCGAAGGCCTCGCCATCTCCGAATTGCGGTACCAGGAACTGCTCGGCCAACTGGAACAGGCCCGAACCGCCATGGCCGCGATCCTCGCCGAGTACCCTGTTATCCTGACCACCGCGGCCGTCGGCCCGCCTCCCGCCGGCCTCGGCTCCACCGGCCATCCGCGCTGCAACGCGCCATGGACCGGCCTGGGCACCCCCGCCATCTCTATCCCCATGCCTACGGGCGAAGAGCTTCCCATGGGCCTTCAGATGAGCGCGGCGAAAGGCAACGACGCGCTACTGCTGGCCGCCGCCAGCCACTGCCAGGCTCTGCTGACCGCCGCCCGCGAGGATTGACGTTTTCCTTGGCGGTGGTAAGCTGAAGCAAACGCTTAGATGGATCGTAACGGGACCGACCGGCCGGGGGTCAGTGTGTTCTTTCCGGCCTATAACGACGCACCGTCTCTTCCCGGACTTTTGGAAAAGACGTTTGCTACGCTGCGCGCCAACTTCACCGACTTTGAAGTCATCGTGATCAACGATGGCAGCCAGGACAATACCGGGGAAGTGCTGGAGCAGTTGCGCCCGCGGTACCACCCGCAACTACGCGTGATCACCCATGAACATAACCGGGGCTACGGCGGAGCGTTGCGCAGCGGCTTTGCCACGGCCACCAAAGACCTGGTCTTCTATACCGATGGCGATGGCCAGTATGATCCGCGCGAGATGATGGCGCTGTTCGAAAAGCTCACGCCTGGGACAGGCTTCGTCAACGGCTACAAGCTGGAACGCAGCGACCCGCGGCATCGCATCCTTATCGGCAATCTCTACAATCGTTTCGCCCGGACTCTGTTTGGGGTCCGCATCCGCGACATCGATTGCGACTTCCGCCTCATGCGCCGCGACCTGTTGCAAAGCCTTCACCTGACCTCCACCAGCGGCACCATCTGCGTCGAACTCGTCTGCAAACTGGAGCGCAGCGGCAGGCCCTTCGCCGAGGTAGGTGTCCATCACTACCCGCGCGTTCATGGCCGGTCACAGTTCTTTCGCATCAAAAGCCTGCTCACTACCTTCTACCAGCTCATCCGCCTCCGCCTCATGCTGTTGTTTCGTTAAAGGGCCGCCCATGCAGATCCCCGTCGTCAGCCTCCGCCACCAGATCGAATCCACCCGTGCCGCCTGGCAGCAGCACCTGGAAGAGATGTTCGGCCGCCAGCACTTCATCCTCGGCGATCAGGTGCGCCTGTTCGAGCAGGAACTGGCCGCGGCGTTCGGCTCCAACCATGCCGTCGGCTGCGGCAACGGCACCGACGCGATCTCCCTTTGCCTACGCGCCGCCAACATCACGTCGTCCAAGCAGGAAGTCATCACTACCGCGCTCACCGCGCCCTTCAGCGGAATCGGCATCCTCGGCTCCGGCGCCGTCCCGCGTTTCGCCGATATCCATCCGCGCACGTTGCAAATTGACGCCGATGACGCCGCCAATCGTGTCACCAAACGGACGGCCGCGCTCATGCCGGTGCATCTTTACGGCCAGGCTTGCGATATCGCCAAACTCGCGCGCATCGCCCGTTCGCAAAAGCTTACCCTCATCCAGGACGCCGCCCAGGCACACGGCCTCAGGCCCGGCGGCAAACCCCTCACGGACTACTCCAACTACGTCTCTTACAGCTTCTATCCCACCAAGAACCTCGGCTGTCTCGGCGATGGCGGCGCCATCTGCACCAAATCCTCGACCATTGCCGCGCGTCTTCGCGACCGCCGTGATGGAGGACGCCGCGGCGGCCAGGTGACTTACGTCGCCGGTATCAACTCCCGCCTCGACGAGATGCATGCCTGCTACCTCCGTGCCTTCCTGCCGCAACTTGCCTCCTGGAACGCCGAACGCAACCGCATCGCCGCTCTCTACGATGCGGGCCTCAAAGACATACCCGGCTTGCAACTAATCGAGCGCTCCCCGGAATCCGTCTGCCACCTTTACGTCATCCGTACGAGGAGACGCGATGCCCTCCGCCGCCACCTGGCCGAACACGGCATCGGCACCGGCGTCCATTACCCCGTGCCGCTTCACCTCCATCCCACCTTTCACGATTGCGGCCTCAAGCGCGGCGACCTGCCGCATGCCGAACGCGCCGCCCGCGAAGTTCTCTCGCTGCCCCTGTGGGTCGGCCTGCCCGCCAATGCGGTCGATGAGGCCGTCAGCCGAATTCGCTCCTTCTTTGCTGTATGCTAGAGAGCATTGGGTGAAAGTTTAGATGATCAATTATCAGAACCTCCCCGTTCTGATTACCGGCGGTGCGGGTTTTATTGGTAGTAACCTCGCTATCCGCCTGGTAGAACTGGGGGCGCGTGTCACTATTGTCGATCCGGTTGTGCCCGGCTGCGGCGGCAACCCTGCCAATCTTGCACCCGTGCGCAACGATATCGCCTGGATCGACCGCGACATCTCCGATGCCGCCCGCTTTGCCTCCGCCATCCGCGAAGCCAAAGTCATCTTCAACCTCGCCGGCGAGATCAGCCATATCCACTCGATGGAGTTTCCGGAGCGCGACCTGCTTATCAACACCGTCAGCCAGCTCCGCTTCCTGCAGGTCTGCGCGAAGGAGAATCCCGGCGTTCGTATCGTTTACGCCGGTACCCGCCAGGTCTACGGACGGCCCGACTACCTGCCCATGGACGAAGCCCACCCTATCCGTCCGGTGGACTTCAATGGCGTGCACAAATATGCCGCCAACATGTACCACACCATGCTCAGCCGCAGCGGCCACCTGGACGCGGTCGTGCTGCGCCTGACCAACGTGTACGGGCCGCGCATGGCCCTCCAGATTCCCTGCCAGGGCTTCCTCAGCACCTTCCTTCGCCTCACCATCACCGGCAAGGGACTCCAGGTCTTTGGCGACGGCAAACAACTTCGCGACCCCCTCTTTGTCGACGACGCCGTCGAAGCCTTCCTCCTTGCCGCCAAGGCTAGAAGCGGCTTCCGCGAAGACCGCACCTACAACATCGGCGGACCCCAACCGATGAGCCTGCTGGAGATCGCCCAAACCATGGCGGCCACGGCCGGCACCCTCCCCGTCACGTTACGCGAGTTCCCCGCCGACCGTGCCTCCATCGACATTGGCAGCTACTCCACCGATTCCTCCGCCTTCCGCGACGGCTTCGGGTGGCGCCCGCGCCATTGCTTCGAGGACGGCCTGGCCACCACGCTGGCGTTCTACCGCTCTAACTTGCATCATTACCTCGATCCGAACAACCCGCAGCCCCACTGCGGACTGCCCGAACACCTGGGCATCGAACACAGGCTCACCTACACCGCCGTATGATGAATCCGGCGGAATTCGCCAACATTGCCGCCATCGAAGAATCCTTCTGGTGGTTTCGAGGCATGCGGCGAATCCTCTTCCGCCTTCTCGACCCGCTCGCCCAACCGGGTCAACTCGTGCTCGAAGCCGGCTGCGGCACCGGCCATCTTTCCCGCGAACTGGAAAAGCGCTACCGCTGGCGCATGGTGCCCACGGACTTAGCCCATGAAGGACTGAGCTACGGCCGCGGCCTCGGCGTGCGCCGCATGGTCCAGAACGACATCACCCGCGTGCCCTTCAAGACCGCCGCCTTCGATGCGCTGCTTTCCATGGATGTGCTGGTGCATTTCCCCCGCGGCGCCGAGGCCGAACCCTTCTCCGAGTTCGTACGCGTGCTCAAGCCCGGCGGCCTCCTGGTCATCCGTGTCTCCGCGATGGATATCCTGCGCAGCCGCCACTCCGCCTTTGCCCACGAACGCCAGCGCTTCACTCGCCCCCGGCTGCTCGCTCTCGCCCGCACCCATCATCTACATGTGCTCCGCTGTACTTACCTGAACACCCTGCTGTTCCCCGTCGCGTTCACAAAATTCCGCATTATAGAACCATTGCTGCCCGGCGAGCCCGAAAGCGGCGTGCAGCCCGTACCGCAATGGTTGGATAATCTGCTATACATGCCTCTGGCACTGGAGGAACAATGGTTGGGAGCCGGCCTGAATTTCCCACTGGGACAATCGCTGTTGCTGATCGCCCGCAAGCCGCGGTAACCGGCGCGTCGCAGCGTCTCATCTCTCTTGACGTCTTTCGCGGATTGACCATCGCATCCATGATGCTGGTCAACAATGGCTACGGTCCGGGCACCTACCCGCCGCTGCTACATGCCTCCTGGCATGGCTGGACGTTCACCGACACCGTCTTCCCCTTTTTCCTCTGGATCTGCGGCGTCGCCATGACCTTCTCGTTCGCCAAGCGCGTCGAGTCCGGGGCGGACCGCGGCAAACTCGTTCTGCACACCATGCGCCGCGCAGGCCTGATCTTCCTGCTCGGCCTGTTTCTCAACGGCTTCCCCCGCTATGACCTGGAAACCCTGCGCATCCCCGGAGTCCTGCAGCGCATCGCGGTCTGCTACCTGATCGCCGGCATCATCTTCCTTTACACCTCAAAACGTACGCAGGCGTGGATAACGGCCGCGTGCCTGTTCGGCTACTGGGCCGCCATGATGCTTATCCCCGTGCCTGGCTTCGGCCCCGGCCACCTCGAAAAGGAAGGCAATCTCCAGCAGTACATCGACCAGCTTTTCCTCACTGGCCACATGTACTCCGGCTCGAAAATCTACGATCCGGAAGGCATTCTCAGCACCATCCCCGCCGTCGCAACCACGCTGTTCGGCATCCTCACCGGACATCTGCTGCGCACCGGACTTACCGCCATGGAGAAAGCCGCCTGGATGTTCTTCGCCGGCAACGTGCTCACCTTCGCCGGCCTGTTCTGGGGCGAAAGCTTCCCCATCAACAAGAACATCTGGACCAGTTCCTACGCCACGTTGATGGCCGGTCTTGCCCTCTCTACCTTCGCCTGCTGCTACTGGCTCATTGATATCAAAGGCTGGAAGAACTGGTCGAAGCCGCTCGCTATCTATGGGTCGAACGCCATCGCGGTATACGTGATGGCGGGTATCGGCTCGCGCCTGACGGGAATGGCCGGGGTGCGCAAACCGCTGTTCGACTTCTTCTCGTCGTTCGCGAATCCAGCCAACGCGTCCCTACTATTTGCCATGACGCACGTACTTGTGTTGTACCTGTTCGCGTACGTGCTCTATCGCAAGGGCTGGTTCCTGCGCATCTGACGTCCTACTGCAGAACCGGCAACTCCTTGTAGTTCGCCGGAACATACAGGCTGCCTTGTGTCAGCCCCTGCGGCGTGTGCCTTGCCAGCAATCGCTCCAACTGCGCTCCGTTGATCTCGCCGCTTAAGGCGCGCCGGAAGGCCCCGGCAATCGCCTCCACCTGCGCCGCGCTCTGATGCACAAACTCCAGCCGGAAATGCCCAATCCCCGCGTCGCGCCAGATGGCCAGGTGCTGGGCGGCCTGCTGCGCCTCCGCGTTGAACACCGTGTTGCGGCATCCGACATCGGCCATCACCGGATGCTGTCGGCCCGCGTCGTCCTTCAGTGCCACGCGATGCTTCTCGCATGGATGGCCGCAGTCTTCGAAGCTGGTCCCCTTCGACAGAAATCGGCAGAACACACAATGCTCCGTATGGAACACCGGCAGATGATGATACGCCACCACCTCCATCACCGCGCCTCCGGTATGCCGTGCCAGATCCGCGATCTGCTCGGCATTCAGATCATGCGTGGGCGTGATGCGGGTCAATCCCAAATCCAGCAACGCCGCCGCCGTCACCCCGTTCGCCGCGTTCAAGCTGAAGTCCCCGATCAACTCCGGATGCTCGCCCTCGCGCAGGGCCTGCAGTAGCCCAGCGGACCGCACCAGAATCGGGCATCCCAGCTTTAACAGAAAGTGCACGATCCGCTGCTCGGCAGGCTTCAACACCCGCGGACTCGCCACACGAGCCTCGATGCCCGCCGCCCGCACCTTCTCCACCGAAGGCCGCAGCCCGTACAACTCGAGATAGTCCAACGTAATGCTCGCCGGCCGGGCGGCGATTGCGCCATCCAACTGCTCCGGCGTCCGCACCAGCAAATGCAGCCACACCCCGTTACTCGGATTTCCGCCAGTAGGGCAGACCTCCAGGTCTGCGGCCGGTCTCCAGACCGGCCCCCTCTCCTGCGCCGACTCCAACCGCTCCACTGCCTCCCGCCGCAACCCATTCAACACCGAAGCCGCCACGAACGGCTCCCCCGCGATTACCGCCTCCAAATCCCGTAGCGCATACCCGGTATTCCCCAACCGCCCCAACTGTTCCCGCAACCCCTCCAACGTCAAAGCCCGCCCCTGCGCCCGAACCAAAGCTTCCTCAGCCCCCACGCTGACTTCAATCCCACCCACCCGCCAAACCATCCGTAAAGGCTCCCCCACACGCGCCGTCACCGAAACAGAAACACCCTGCTTTGTCACCGGCGCCGCCGGCTCCAAAAACCGCTTGGCGTACTTATCCACCTCCGGATCATGACTCCGCCAAACCCAGTCCCCCACCCGTACCCGCCCAAAGTCCACCGCCCGGTTTCCAAACCGCAGCTCCCACAAACCCTGCCGCACACCCACCTCAAACACCCGCCCACCTTCTTCATTCTCCTGCGGGCTCCGCCAATCCGCCGCATCGAACACCAGGCCATCCCCAGGCTTCAGTGGCGACGCCTTCACCGCATCCGATCCCTCCACCAGCACATGATCCGCACCCACCCTAACCACGCGCCCCACATACACACCGCGATGCCGTGGCGACCGTCCCTTCACCACCTCCTGATGATTCGTCCCCTGCACGAAATAAGGCCCAAACCCGCGCGAATACACCTGCTCCAGACGCAACTCCTCCTCGCGCGACACCGTCAACGGCAGCCCTTCCCAAGCCTCATCCACCGCCTTCCGGTAGGACGCCGTCGTCAACGCCACATAGTCCGCGTCCTTATAACGGCCCTCAATCTTCAACGATGAAATGCCCAACTTCACAATCTCCGGCACTTGCCGCAGCGTGTATAGATCCCCCGGCGACAGCAGATACCGCGCATCCCCCAAGGGCTCCCGCCTGCCATCCACCAGCAACTCATACGGCAGCCGGCAAGCCTGCGCGCATTGCCCCCGATTCGCACTCCGCCCGCCCCACGCCTCCGACGAAAAGCACTGCCCCGAATAGCTCACGCACAGCGCGCCGTGAACGAACATCTCCAACTCACAATCGGTCTCACGCCGGATGTCCGCAATTTCCTTCAACGACAACTCACGAGCCAGCACCACGCGCGTCACCCCAAAACGTTGCGCCAGCTTCACACCTTCCGCACTCGTGATCGACATCTGCGTGCTGCCGTGCAACTCCAGATCCGGCAATATCTGCCGCGCCAGCGAGGCGATCCCCAAATCCTGCACAATGATCGCATCGGCGCCCGCCGCCGCAATCGCCTCCAGCGACTTCACCGCCGCATCGATCTCGTGATCGAACACCAGAGTGTTGAACGTCACATAGCCACGTACGCCGCGCCGGTGCAGCGTCCGCATCGCCTCCGGCAACTCTTCCAGGGAAAACCCAGTCTTTGCCCGCGCCGTAAAGTGCTTCAACCCGAAGTACACGGCATTCGCGCCTGCTTCTATCGCGGCCCGTAACTGCGGCCAGTATCCGGCCGGACTCATAATCTCCGGCTTGACCGGTTTACTACTCATGCTTCTCCCAGTTTACCCAGGCCCCGCTAATTCAGAGACAATGAACACAACGCGATGCTGCGTGCTTCGGAGTGGATCATTGCTGCTTACTTCACCTATACGGCTCTGGCCAGCCTTGCCTTTCCCATTCGCCCCGATGTCCGCCTGACCATCTTCACCGTCAACATCACCGTCATTGCCACCATGACCTTCCTGGCGATCGCCGCGCAGCTCCGCGGGCGCCCCTACCTGCAAGCCCTGCGTGATTGGTACCCGGTGCCGATGATGCTGCTCGCCTACCGCGAGATGGGCTGGCTTGGCACCCTGCCCCGCCCCGGCTATGAGCTCACCTGGATCCAATGGGATCGCTTCCTGCTGTTCGACCTCGGCCTGCAGCGCCTCATCGAATCTCTCGGCCCACTGCTGCCCAGCCTGCTCGAAATCAGCTACTCGCTGGTCTACACCATCTCGCCTTTTTGCATGGTCTGGATTTACGCCAACCGCCGCCCCGACCGCATGGAACCCTTCCTGGTCATCTTTCTCACCGGCATATACCTCTCCTACGCGCTGTTCCCCTTCTTCCCATCGGAACCGCCGCGCACTGTCTTCCCCAACCAGGACCTACCCACCATCCTTACGCCGTTCCGCCGCTTCAATCTAAGCCTGCTGGGCGGCTACGGTATCCATCTGAGCGTGTTCCCCAGCGCCCACTGCTCCGGCTCGCTGGCCGCTGCCCTGGCCATGAAAGAAGTCATGCCGCACCAACCCTGGATCTGGCGCACGCTGCTGGGTCTGGCCATCAGCATCGCCATCGCCACCGTCTACGGCCGCTACCATTACGCCGCCGATGCCGCCGCCGGTATCGTTGTCGCTATCGCCTCCTGGCAGTTCGGACGCCGCGCCGCCGCAAAAGGATAATCCCGCCTTCCATGAACCTCACCGCCCTTTCCATGACGCGCATGGCGCAGATGATCGCCGCCCGCGAGGTGTCGGCCGAAGAGCTGATGTGGGCGCATCTCACGTTGCTGGAACGCCACAATCCGCGTTTGCACGCCGTAACCGAAGTCGACGCGCAAGGCGCGCTCGACGCCGCCCGAGAAGCGGACCGCCGCCGGCCCACTGACGGCGAGCCCTTCTTCGGCGTTCCCATGACCGTCAAAGGCGCGTGGAACTGGAGCGGCCATCGCAACACTGCCGGCACTCTCGGCCGCAAAGACACCATCGCAACCGAAGACGCCACGGTCATCGCCCGCATGCGTGCCGCCGGAGCCATCCCCTTCGCCATCACCAACGTCCCCGAGCTCTCGCTTGCTCTGGAGACCGATAACCTGCTGTTCGGCCGCACGAACAATCCGTACGACCTAACCCGCACCCCCGGCGGTAGCGGGGGTGGCGGCGCCGCGGCCATCGCCGCCGGCTTCTCGCCCTTCGAAGTGGGTGGCGACATGGCGGGCAGCATTCGCATTCCGGCCCACTTCTGTGGCATCGCCGGGTTGAAGCCCACACACGGCCGTGTTCCTCTTACCGGCTACGTCCCTGGCCCTTATGGCGTGGCGATGCTGTTCGCCACCGCCGGTCCCATGGCCCGCTTTGTCGAAGACCTCACCGCCACCCTGCATCTGCTCGCGGGACCCGACGGCCATGATGCCTATGCCGTCCCGGCGCGCCTCCGTCATCCGGGCGGCTATCGCCTCGGCTCGGGCCGCATCGCCTTTCACCTCAATAACGGTACTCTGTCCCCAACCCGTGAGACCGCCATGCTGCTGGCCCGCGTCGCCCGTTCCTTACCCAACATCGAAGAGGCCACACCGCCCGGCCTCGAACAGGCCTTCGAACTGCAGTGGAACCTGCTGGGCGCCGACGGCGGCTATGGGATCGAGACGCTCTCCCGCCTGGAAGGCACGGAAGAGAACCACTACCTCTTCCACGGCTTTCTCGATACCCTGCGCCCCGGAAAGACCACGGCCGGCGGCGTCCTCGATCTGTTGGCCAAACGCGACCTGTTCCGTTGTCAGATGGCCGGCTTCTTCCAGACCTACGATGCCGTCCTCTCGCCGGCGTGCGCCTTCCCTGCCCTGCCCCACGGATACTCCACCGCGCGCATGTCCGCCTTCAGCTATGCTTCGGCTCATAACCTGAGTGGCTGTCCTGCCGTCGTTGTGCGCTGCGGCGAAACCCCGGAGGGCCTGCCCATCGGCGTCCAGATCACCGCGCCGCATTGGCGGGAAGACATCGCTCTGGCCATCGCCGCGCATCTCGAAGAGGAGTTCGGCGGCTACAAGCCACCATCGCTACAGCCCACCCGCGTAAGATAATCTGGTTCTACCCATGAGCAAAGTGCTGATTGTGATCGGGGACGCCGCGGAAGCCCTGGACACCATGTACCCGTTGTTCCGCGTTCAGGAAGATGGCCACGAAGCCGTTATCGCCGCGCCCGAAGTGCGTACCTATCATCTGGTGATGCATGAGATCCCGCCGGGCTGGGATGTCACCCGCGAAGGCCCCAGCTATCACCTGAAGAGCCACATCGCTTTCCGCGACGTCAATCCCGACGAGTATGCCGGCCTCTTCCTCACCGGCGGGCGCGCCCCCGAGTATCTGCGCTACGACCGCGACCTGCTGCGTATCACCCGCCACTTCTTCGAACACGACAAGCCCGTCGCCGTGGTTTGTCATGGCGCCGAGATCGTCGCCACGGCCAACGTTATCCAAGGCCGCCGCATCGCCACCGTCCCCAAATGCCAGTTCGATGTGGAAATCTGCGGCGCCACGTTCGTCAACGAAGGCTGCGTGCGCGACGGCAACATGGTCAGCGGGCGCACCTGGCACGACAACCACCTCTATATGCGCGAGTTCATGAAGATGCTGCGCGAATACGTGGAACACGCCGTTTCGCATCGCCGCTGAACTCGCCGGGCAAGCTACAAACGGCCTGCTTTCATCTCCCGTGCCAGGAAATCGCTCGACCTCCAGGCCAGCGCCAGGATCGTCAGCGTCGGATTCTTCTCCGTAGCCGTCGGAAAAGCCGCCCCATCCACGCAGAACAGATTCCGCACCTCATGCGACTGGCAGAATCCATTCAACGCCGACCGCTTCGGATCCTCGCCCATCCGCACCGTGCCGTGCTCATGGATCGCGCTTCCCAGCACATCCACCGCCCCACGCTGGAACGGCATAATCTCCGCCTTCGCGGCGCGCAGGATGCTCTCCGCGGCATCGTACATCTCGGCCACCATCTTCCGCTCGTTATCGCCGATCTTGTACTCCAGCCGCACCACCGGCACGCCATAGCGGTCCTTCGGAGTCCCTTCCACCGTCACCCGGTTCTCCCGCCGCGGCAACACTTCGCCGTAGGGATGCAGCGCCACCAGCGCCGGATACCGCCGCTTGATCCCCGCCTTGAAGTCCGCCCCAAAGCCCGGCATGCTCTTGGCAAACGCAGCGTTCATCTGCGCGCCGGTGCCCCAGAACTGCATCCCGAACCCCCGCAGGTAATCGCGCTTCTTCCCATCGCTGTGGGTATACCGCGGCAGGTAGACATGCTCGCCGCCGATCCCGTCGTCGTTCTGTGCCTTGGTTCCCAATAACTCGGGCAGAAAGCCGTACATGTGGAATCGCACCTGGTCCACCAGATACCGCCCGATCACATCGTTCGAATTGCCAATCCCGTTCGGATACCGTGCCGATCTCGAGTTCAACAGAATCCGCGTCGAATCGATGCACGACGCCGCCACAATCACCACACGCGCCCGCACCTGCTGCTCCTTCCCCGAAACCCGGTCGAAGTACTGCACTCCGCTCGCCAACCCGTGCTCATCCGTCAGCACCCGCGCCACCACGGCGTTGTCCACAATCTGCAACTTGCCCGTCTGGAACGCCGGCTCCAGCAGGTAGTCACTGGAGTTGAAGAACGCTCCGATATCGCAGCCCCGCCCGCATACCCCGCAGAAATGGCACTGTGCCCGCCCGTTATGCGGCTTGGTCAGTACGGCCCGGCGGCCCGCAACGATTTTCGTGCCGATGGAGGCAGCCGCCTTCTTCAACAACTGCTCGCCACAGCGTGGCGCCGCCGCCGGCAGATGATACCGGCTCCCCGGCAGAATATCCTGATCATCGTCCCCACCGCAGACGCCAATCAGTTGATCCACCTTGTCGTAGTAAGGCGCGATATCCCGATAGCGGATTGGCCACGGAATCTCCCATCCATCCTTCGCCGGCCCTTCGAAATCCACGTCACCATAGCGCAGCGACACGCGGCCCCAAACATTCGTCTTCCCGCCGCGCCCCCACACCCGCATCAGGTCGAACGAGTGCCCTTCCAGCGTCTGGTACGGCTGCTCCCGCTTATCCAGGTAGAACGGCGGCGGATTCTCACCCTTGTCCAACTTGCGCCACCACTCCCACGGCTTCACATGGCTCCAGAACGTGGATCGCGGAAAGCGCGTGCCGGCATCCAGCATCAGCACGTTCATCCCCTGCCGGGTCAGGTTCCACGCCGTCATCCCGCCCGACGCGCCGCTGCCAATAATCACCACATCATGGACCGGACTGCCTTTGACAATCTGCATCGCCTTAACCCTTGTGCTCCGGATGCGTGCAGCCATCCCACTTCGGTAAGTACGTGTTCCCGTGCCAGCCCAACTCCGTCACAAGCCCTTCCTTCGACTGGTAATAGCCGTCGATGGTCAGATCCTTCATCAACCGGAAGAAGCGCCCCTCCGCCGAGTCCGGCTTGCGGCTTGCCTCCTCCAGCGCCTTGGTCTTATCTGTCTGCGCGGCCATCCACCGCAACCCATCGCGCAGCACCTTCTGCCGCGCCTTATCGTTCGCCAGTTGAAAGTCGATGTACTCCTGCACCTTGGCATCCGAGGCGCCGGGAGTATCCGTGCGGGGAATGATGATGTCCGCGATCTCCGCCAATAGCTTCATCTCCCCGGCCGTAGCCCATTTGGGCTTGTAGGCGAGGGATGTGGCGGTAGGAGAGGAATGCTGGTGCTGCTGGCCAAGAATCGGAAGGGCTGCGGCAGCACCGGCCGCGGTCTGCAGGGCGCGCCGGCGAGTGGACATGTCTTCCAGTGTAGGCTAGCGCGGTCCTTCGCTCACCTGCGGCGAATCCCGCCGTGTCCGTACTTCCCGTACCGCGTAGATACGCCGCCCCTGGCTTTCGAAGTAGGTGCGGATCAGCAGCTCGCCCAGCAGCCCCGTGCTGAACATCATCAACCCGGCCAAAAGCAGCAGCGCCCCCGCAATCATCAGCGGCCCATGCTGGATGGCAATCTCATGTCCCGTGATCTTGTACAGGAACAGGTACAGCATGATCAGCCCGCCCAGGAACGTGCCCACCAGCCCCAACTTCCCAAAAAAGTGCATGGGCCGCGTCATGTAGTTCAACATGAACTTGATGGTGATGATGTCGAACAGCACGCGGAACGTACGGCCCAGTCCATAATGCGACGCCCCGCTCACCCGTGGCGTGTTGCGGATCGGCACCTCCGCGATGCGGGCGCCGTAAAGGCTGGCCAGCGCCGGGATGAAGCGATGCAACTCGCCGTAGAGGTTCACGTCCTTCAGAACCTCTGCCTTGTACGCCTTGAACGTGGTGCCGAAATCGTGCAGCTTCACGCCGCTCGCCTTCGCCATGAGCCAGTTCGCGATCCGCGATGGGATCTTCCGCGTCACTGCGTTGTCGATGCGATTCTTGCGCCAGCCCGACGCAATGTCATAGCCTTCATCGATCTTCGCCAGCAGGCCGGGGATATCCTCCGGCGCATGTTGCAGGTCGCCATCTAGGGAAACGATCACTTCCCCCTGCGCCTCGTCGAAGCCCGCGGCCAGCGCCGGTGTCTGCCCGAAGTTGCGCCGCAGACGGATCACCTTCAGGCGGTTGTCGGTCTCCACCAGGTTGGCTAGCAGCTCAAAGCTGCGGTCCACACTGGCGTCATCCACAAAGATGATCTCGTAAGGCTTCCTCATTCCTTCCATCACCGCGGTCAGACGGTCGTAGAGCGGCAGAATCGCCGGCTCCTCGTTATGAATGGGGATCACCACGGAAATCATATGGTTACGCTTCTAGGGTACCTGATAGAGAGTGGCGTTCCCAACTGCCCCTGTCCGCGCTAGCCCCCAGTCCTCCGGGCGCTTTGCGATGTCGAGGGCAATCTCACCGAAGGCGTCCGCCGTTTCCGCGACCAACACATGCGTGATTCGTTCGCGCTTCAAGTACCTGCTGGCTGCGCGGCGGTAGTTCAACGCCGCCTGCCGTTCCGGCGGCGCCAACGGAAACCCCTTTATCCGCACGCTGTAGTTCTCCGACAGCCAAACGCAGACCGACGCCAAGGGTTGCGCCACCGCAAAGTCGGCCTCCCAGAACATGCCGCTGCGTACCGGCTCCCACGTCCGCCATGCCGATACGGCGTTGCCATCCATGGCCAGCGCCGCCTCCCAGGGATTCGGCTCGGCTGTCAGAGCCCACAGCCCGGTTGGCTTCACCCGCTCGCCCTTGCCATCCCGCAACTGTACTTCGTGAATTGCGATCGACCGCGGCACCACGCCGGATAGCTCGACCCGCAGACTACGCGCCGGAGCCTCGGCCCGCGCGACACACGTACGCCATAGCGCCGTATCATCACTCGCGGCGAAGCGCAGACCCTGCACCAAGCGGTCCCCCGCCGCGGTTTGCCACGCCCCGATCAACTCCCGGTCCGTGATCGCTGCCGGAGCCCCCGCCATGTCAAGAATCCGCGCCTGCCGGTCCGTGTTGCTCTCTACGAACTTCGCTAGTTCCCGCAACTCGCTCTGCTGCGCCGGCACTGGTGGCAGTGTCCAGGCATGCGGTGCCGCATACAACCGCACTATCGGCGGCAGACTCAACAACGCGTGCAGACCTAGTGTAGTGTCTATCATTTAGCTTGTAATAATTGATTGGAGAGCTTGCTTGG